>NZ_CP083760.1:653217-1306434 GCF_020149915.1 Candidatus Sulfidibacterium hydrothermale | reverse complement strand
CAGATATCAAAAATATTATCATTATGAAAAAAGAAAACGGATACACTTTTCATACTTTGACAATGAAGCCGGATGATGAAGGAGAAGTTGTGGCTACTCTCATTGAAAAAAAAGCGGCAAACCATTCAAAAAAAGCACTGCTTTACATCCATGGCTTTAACGACTATTTTTTTCAGGACCATTTTGCCGAATGGGCCAATCAGCAGGGTTTCAACTTTTACGCCCTGGAATTGCGCAAATACGGCCGCTCTATCCTGCCGCACCAAAAGCCCAATGATTTCAAAGACTATCACGAATATTTTGAAGATATTGATGCCGCGGTGACTTTTATCCGCGAAAAGGAAAAAAATGAAAAACTGGTTCTTGTCGGACATTCCACCGGTGGATTAATTGCCGCTTTGTATGCCCACGAACATCGCAACGACAACAAAGTGGATGCGCTCATCCTGAACAGCCCGTTTTTTGAATTCAACGTTCCGGCATTCTTGAAAAAAACATTCATTCCGCTAATGGTTTCCCTGGCCGGCTCATTCCCCAAACTTCCTTCACCGGTAGGCCTCGACAAAGGATATGGTTACAGCCTGCACAAAAGTCACAATGGAGAGTGGGATTATGATCTGGATCTAAAACCGGATGCCGGTTTTAAAATCCATGCCAGCTGGATAAAAGGAATTTATACCGCCCAAAAAACGCTGCAAAAAGGACTGGATATTGCCTGTCCGGTTTTGGTCATGTATTCAGCCAAAAGTGTAAAACCCGGAAACTACCGCCCGGACATGCAACATGCCGATGCAGTTCTCAACGTAAAAGACATTGAACATTATGCCGATGTTATTGGGAAAAATGTGGAAAAAGCTTCTTTCGAAGGCGGAGTACACGACCTGCTGCTTTCTCAGAAACAGGTAAGAGATAAAGTATTTCAGAAAATGGAAGAATTCCTAAAAAACAATCTGTAAGGAAAATCCGGCAATAATACATTTCAAATGCAAACGGAGGGAAAAAGGGCAACCCGAATGAATGATAAAAGGCTCTTTTGGGTTTTTATCCTGTTTGCTTTCTTTACAGGAAACCGGATTTACGGCCAAGAAAATCATTCCTTTTTGGTTACCGGTTTCCTGGAATACATGAATACCACCTGGGCCCCAAAAGAAACAACAAGATGGACCAATTTATCCGGTATTTATAATCGCATCAACCTGCAATGGTATCCGGTGAAAAACCTGAAAATCGCAGCCGGAATCCGCAATCATTTCAACTTCGGCCCCATGATGGCCGACTTTTACCCTTTCTACACCGACAATCTGCTCAATGACTATGGCTGGCTGGACATGACTTTTCGGCTGGCCAGTGATACTTCTTTTTTATTTTACACAAACATCGACAGGCTATATCTGAAATGGTCTTTGAAAAAACTGGAAATCACCGTGGGACGGCAACGGATCAACTGGGGACAAAATCTGGTCTGGAATCCCAATGACATTTTTAATACTTATAATTATTTTGATTTTGATTATGTGGAACGTCCCGGCAGCGATGCCATCCGTTTTCAATATTATACCGGGGAACTCTCATCGCTTCAGATCGCGGCAAAACTCAATAACAAACAACAACTTACGGCAGCCCTAATGTATAAGTTCAACGTTCACAATTATGACTTGCAATTTCTTGGCGGAGTAATGGAAAAAGACCTGGTAATGGGCATGGGCTGGGCCGGACAAATTAAAGCAGCAGGATTTACCGGAGAGCTTTCCTATTTCAGAAATCTGGACCGGTTTTCGGATACAACCGGACAGTGGATTGCCTCCATAGGAGCCAATTACACCTGTAACAACCAGATTTATCTGCACGGATCTTTCCTTTTTAACAGTGCCGGAACCACCGGACCAGCCGGCACAAATACTTTTTTCTTTACCGGAAATATGAATCCGAAAAACCTTACACGGTCAAAATTCGATCTGTTTGGGGAAGTGGCTTATCCAATCACCCCTCTCATTAAAGCGGATATTTCTTCTATTTACAATCCTTTTGACCATTCCGCTTTTGCCGGCCCGTCGCTGGATTTCAGTCTGACCGAAAATCTGCAATTGTTTACCATGGCCCAGCTTTTCTTTGGCAAAGACAAAACCGAGTTCGGGAATTACGGACAGATGTATTATCTGCGGCTGAAATGGTCATTCTAAAAAAACCCTACAAACAAAGGCACGCCGGACTTCGGCCTTAATCTTTTTTTATCTTTGTCAGCAAAAGAGCCCATCCTACAGCAAACAGGAAGACTCATCACTTAAATACACAATCCGGGATATGTCAAAAAAAGTTCAGCGTCAGCCCAGCCTTACAGAATCTTTGATTCCCATTGTTTTTTTGATTTTCCTGCTTTCGATGAACGTGATGTTTTGGGATGACACCCTGCGGGGAGCCAATCAGGTGGCTTTAATGACAGCAGCAGCACTATCGGGGATTCTCGGGTTAAGAATGGGCTATACCTGGACCGAAATGCGCGAAAAGATCGTAAAGACCATCGGCACAGCCATGCCGGCGATTCTGATTTTACTGCTGATTGGAGCACTGGCCGGAACCTGGCTCATCAGCGGAGTTATCCCGGCACTGATTTACTACGGCCTTGACATTCTAAAGCCCAAAATCTTTTTGTTTGCTGCGGTGCTTATCGGGATGATTGTTTCCACAGCTACCGGGAGTTCATGGTCAACCATTGCCACAATCGGAGTAGCCACACTGGGAATTGGTGACGCGATGGGCTTTGATAAAGCTGTCGTTGCCGGAGCTATTGTTTCCGGAGCATATTTCGGAGACAAAATGTCTCCTTTATCTGACACCACAAATTTAGCCCCGGCTGTTTCCGGAACCGATATCTTTACCCACATCCGGTACATGATGTACACCACCATTCCGTCCATTACCATTACTTTAATCATTTTTCTCATCATGGGGTTTAACCTGCACGGCGGCAAGCCTCCGGAACATATTGCCGAAGTTCAGGCTTCCATTTTACAAACATTCCATATCACGCCCTGGCTGTTTTTGGTCCCGGTCATTCTCTTTATTGTGATTATCAAAAAAATGCCGCCATTACCCGCACTGGCAATAGGCGTTTTACTCGGCGGTATTTTTGCTGTTATTTTTCAACCACACATTATCCAAAACCTGACCCACATCACCGATAACTATGCCAAAGCATCTTATATTGGTGTGATGCAGGCCATTTACGGACCAACACACATTGTCACTCCCAATAAAGAAATGAACGACCTGTTCTCCACCGGTGGTATGGAAGGGATGCTGGACACCATCTGGTTGATTTTGTCGGCTATGATCTTTGGCGGCATCATGGAATCCAACGGAATGCTCAGAAAAATAACCCGATCGATTTTGAAACTGGTCAAAAGCGACGGAACACTGATTACATCCACTGCGGTTTCTTGTATCTTTTTTAATATCACCGCTTCTGACCAGTATATTTCTATCGTTGTTCCGGGAGAAATGTATCATGACGCTTTTAAAGACCGCGGTCTGAAACCAGAAGTTTTGAGCCGTACCCTGGAAGATGCCGGTACGGTAACATCCGTTTTAATTCCCTGGAATACAGGAGGTGCTACACAAGCACGCGTTTTGGGCGTTCCCACACTATCCTATCTTCCCTACGCCTTTTTCAATCTGATCAGCCCGCTAATGACCATCTTTTTTGCCTATATGAACATCAAAATCAGACGATACAAAGACGATAAAGAAAATAAACGGACAGCATCGGAAGCGGGTAATCAGCCGTCATAAATCCCCCGTCAGATTGTTAAAAATTTGTTGAAAAGAACCCGTCTTCAATTAACGGAATTTTTTACTTTTACTTTTTGAATATTTTTGCAAAAAGAAAATACTAACACCATGAAATTTATCATATCAAGTGCCAATTTGCTGAAAAGTTTACAAAAGCTCAGCGGCGTGATGAGCAGCAGCAACACCTTGCCTATTTTGGACGATTTCTTATTTGAATTATCCGAAGAAAAAACGCTGAAAATCACAGCCTCCGACCTGGAAACCACCATTTCGGCTACCGTACAGGTGGAAATGGCCGAGAATCCTGGAAAAATTGCCATTCCGGCCCGGATGTTACTGGAAATCACCAAAACATTCCCCAATATTCCTGTAACCTTTAACGTGGACATGGCTTCCCAGGAAGTGCAATTGATGGCGGGGGAAGGAAAATACAAGCTGATTGGACATAATAGCGACGAGTTTCCCCAGATTCCTAAACTGGAAAATACCATTTCGGTAAAACTCAACGCTTCTTTATTGGTAAATGCTTTTAGCAAAACCCTTTTTGCCACCGGGAATGATGAGTTACGGCCAGTAATGTCCGGCGTTTTGTGCGAAATAAGACCGGACCACATTAACTTTGTCGCCACCGATGCCCATAAATTGGTTCGCTACCGCCGCAACGATATAAAATCAGGGAAAAATGCTTCCTTTATTTTACCCAAGAAGCCATTGAATCATTTGAAAAACATTATGCCGGATGATCCGGAAATGGAAGTCGTACTGGAATACAACGACACCAATGCCGTTTTCCAGTTTGATGACGTAAACATGGTTTGCCGCTTGATTGATGGGAAATATCCCAATTACGAAACCGTTATCCCCACACAAAATCCTTACAAGCTGGTGGTTAACCGGAAAAATCTGCTGGATTCCCTGCGCCGGGTAGCTATCTTCGGAAGCAAATCAACCCATCAGGTACGGTTTAAAATTACCGGTCAGGAACTGATTTTAACAGCCGAAGATATCGATTACTCCAGCAACGCCAAAGAGCGATTGAGCTGTAATTATTCCGGCGAAGACATTGAAATTGGTTTTAACTCCAAATTCATGCAGGAAATGCTTAATACGCTGGAAGCCGAAAACATTGACATTGAATTATCGGCACCGAATCGTGCCGGAATTATCTTACCCGACACCAACGACAACGAAGCGGAAGACATCCTGATGCTGATTATGCCGGTGATGTTAACCCAATAATGAATAATCAAGTAACGACCTAAGTACATGACAAAAATTGGAAGATATTGAACTCAGGAGTATAACTATCATTAAGAAAGCATTTTGTAATAAAGTCGAGACCTGTTTTAAAGATTGTTTTTGCTTTTCTACCGTGTTTTTTAATTTTAATCGGTTTGATATTTTGATGGATATGAATACCCACTTTGTAAACCCAGACAAAAGCAACCATAATCAACAAGACGAGTTTTTCAATTCTTTTGATATCTGAAAGGTGTGTTTTTTCAATATCGAAACCGCTTGATTTCATGGCTTTAAAGGTCATTTCTATTTGCCATCGTTGTTTATAGTAATCATCAGCCTTTTCCGGTTTGGTAAATGATACCAGAATTAGATATTCTCCGTTATGTAATTTGCTTCCGGACAAATAGCACAACTGTCCGTTTACTTCTACAATGTTGGGGTAATATACAAACTCATTTATCCTGAATGCATTGAATAACCAAAATGCCTTAATGGTTTTATTCTTTCTGGGAACAAAAACTTTAAAATTATTTCTGATACGAATATAATAGTGCAGGTTATTATTGTTAAGATACTTAAGCCATTTTTCACCAACAAATTCCCGGTCTGCAACAATACATTCTATCGTACCTTTTCCAAAAAGGTTGATGTATCGTTCAATCAGGTTTATCCTTTCCTGCGAATTGGAATTACCCCGTTTTTTTAACATACTGAACAATAATGGAAAGGCTACTCCCTGATACACTATGCCAAGCATAAAGATGTTTATGTCTGTTTTGCCAAACTTCCAATTGGTTCTGTCAATAGAAAGTGTTAATCGTTCTTTGTGGGGCAATAAACTGAAAATTAATTTTGCGATTAAATCAGAATCAAGAGAATAGGATGAGATAAATCGTTGGATACGGCGCAAGGAAGAACTTTCTTCTGCCTGAGTATCAAATCCCCTTGCCAGGCTCTCAAAATGAACAGTCCTTACTTTTGTTAAAGCAATAATGAATAATGATATGAATTTTATCCGGGCTAAATTCAGCCTGCCTTCAAAATGTTCCTTTAAAACTGAAACTAAATGACTATCTTTACTGCTGACATTGGTATTCTTCATCTGACAAATACTTGGTAAATATTCGTCTAAGATACTGAATACCAATGTTTTATCCAAACTTTTTAAGGGTTATTTTGCTGATTATCAGTGATTTATTTTTTGTCATGTACTAAGAGTAACGACATAAAAAAAGGAGCCCGAAAGCTCCTTTTTTTTTATTTTCTCAGAATACTGAAAGCACATCGTGCCACCACTACCGGTTGTTCCTGATGCTTTTGGTAAAGTTTAACATCGGCCACGATAATTCGTTTTCCGGATTTCACCAATTCGGCTGTTCCAAACACATCGGCTTTAATAGCGCCGTGCAAATAATCAATGCGCATATCTACCGTATTGACCTGATCACCAGGTTTAGACATACTCAAGGCCACCAGTCCGCCCGTGGTATCCGCCACACTGGCTAAAATACCGCCATGCCACAATCCCCGCTGAAAATCCCCCACAAATTTATCCTGAAAAGGAACCCGCACTTCAGCATATCCTTTTTCCAGTTTCTCAATTTCTATTCCCAGCAATTTATTCACGGGCATCACATTCTGAATAACTTCTTTGAGAAGGGCCAGATTTTTTTTGTCCACAGCCGCTTGATCTTCCATTTTTTCTTTTTTTGATTTCTGATTCGGGTTTATACAGCAAAGGTCTGAAAAAAATCGAATAAAAACCGCTTGTCCCACTGTTTTTTCAAAGTTCAGAAAACCCGTTCCCCGGAAAAAAAATTGCCGTACCTTTGATGCAAAAAAGAAATCAGCCGGTTCATGATGAACTTCAACAATATTCAAAAGATACACCGGACCCGTCCTGAAGAAAATCACCTTTTCTCCTTACTGATTCCCAGTTGGAATAATCTGGAATATTTGAAACTGTGCATCCGGAGCATCCGGCAAAATTCTGCTTTTCCGCATCAGATCATTGTTCTTATCAATGAAGGAAAAGACGGAAGTTTGTCATGGATCAAAGAACAACCGGATATTGACTACGTTTACTCTCCTGACAACATCGGAATTTGCTATGGATTAAATGTCTGTCGTCCACTGATACATACCGATTATATTGTTTACGTCAATGATGACATGTACATGCTTCCGGGTTGGGACCAAAACTTTCTGGACGAGATCCAAAAACTCCGTCATCATTGGTTTATGTTGTCTGCTACCATGATCGAGCCCCAAGAAACCAATAACATTTGTGGCTTGGTAAAAAATTATGGCGATCATCCCGCCGCATTTCAGGAAGAGCTTCTTTTAAAAGAATTTAAAGACCTTGAAAAACCCGACTGGTCGGGCAGCACCTGGCCACCGGTACTTATTCCGGTAAAACTTTGGGACTTGGTCGGCGGCATGAGCATTGAGTTTTCACCAGGAATGTATTCCGATCCCGATCTCTCTATGAAACTCTGGAAAGCCGGAGTAAGATATTTTAAAGGATTAGGCAACAGCAAAGTGTATCACTTTGGCTCTAAGTCAACCGGAAGAATAAGAAAAAACCGGGGAAGAGACATGTTTCTTCGTAAATATGGCATAACACCCAATTATTTTGTCAAAAAATTTCTGAAGAGAGGAGAGCCTTTTTCGGGAAACCTTACTGAGCCAAAAATCCCGTGGAAAGATAAATTGTTGCATAAGTTTAAAACCATATTGCTTCTTTTTCAAAACGATTGATTACACCAAAAATGGATAAATACAACTTTGACCAAATCATTGCACGCGAAAATACCGATTGCGTAAAATACGATAAACGGCAGGAAACTTTTGGCCGTGCCGATGTTTTACCGCTGTGGGTGGCCGATATGGATTTTGCCACTCCCGATTTCATTCGTTATGCAGTCATTGAACGGGCAGCCCACGAAGTGTATGGATACTCATTTATGTCGGACGCTTATTTTCAGGCCATTGTAAATTGGGTAAAATCCCGGCATCAATGGGTAATTAAAAAAGATTGGATTAGTTTTTCTCCGGGCGTAGTACCGGCTATCCATTTTGCCATTCAGACTTTTTCTGAAAAAGGGGACGGAATCATTGTTCAACCTCCGGTTTACTTTCCTTTTTTTGATGCCATTCACGACAATCACCGTCAACAACTGGACAATTTGTTAATCCGGAAACCGGATGGTACATACCATATCGACTTTGATGACCTGGAAGAAAAAGCCAAAAAAGCCAAAATACTCATCTTATCGCATCCGCATAATCCGGTCAGCCGGTGCTGGACCCGCGAAGAGCTAAAAACCATGGGAGAAATCTGCGTGAGAAATCAGGTAATTATCATCTCCGATGAGATTCATAACGATTTGATCCTTCCCGGATTTAAACATTACCCCATGGCTGCTTTATCGGATGAAATTGCCAACATGACCATCACCTGCATTGCGCCAAGCAAAACATTCAACATCGCAGGACTATCCACCTCTTCTGTAATTATCTCCAATCCGGAACTCCGCAAACAGTATCGCCAAACCTTAAAACAACATCATATCCTGAAAGGAAACTTTTTTGGAATGGTTGCTTCTACTGCCGGCTATACAAAAGGCGGACCGTGGGTAGACGCCCTGATGCAATATGTTAAAGAAAACTTCGGGATTGTTTCCGAATGTCTAAAAAACGAACTCCCTGATTTAAAACTTACTCCGCCGGAAGCCACTTTTCTGGCATGGATTGATTTTTCAGGAACCGGGCTCTCCGATAAAGAGATAAAAGACAAACTTGTTTTCGAAGCCGGGCTTGGGTTGAGTCACGGCCCGGTGTTTGGCCCCGGTGGAGAAGGTTTCCAAAGAATGAATCTTGCTGCTCCGAAAAAGATTATTCAAGAGGCCTGTGAAAGGCTGGTGAATGTTTTTAAACCATAAAATTTAAATTCCATGAAAGCCTCTTTGCGATTAACCCTGCAAATCATTTTTGTTGTTTTTATACTCTTTTTCCTGATTCCTTTGTTTCTCCCATCCACTTATACCATCACGGCTGACAGAATAATCAATGCCCCAGACTCTGTCGTATTCAATCTGGTTAACAACCTGAGAACAAGAAAACAATGGTCTCCGTTCATGCAGGACTTTACCATGAAGAACACCTTTTCAGGACCAGCAGAAGGAGTTGGGGCCAAACGGTCGTGGCAAAGTAAAAAGTCAGGTAGCGGAAACATTGAAATCGTACAATCCGTACCGTATAAGGTCATCAAAACAAACATGGATTTCGGAACGCCGGGAACAGCTACAGGATATTGGACTTTCAAGCCCTATGAAGAAGGCACAAAAGTATCCTGGCAATTACATTTCAGTGGATTGCAATATCCTTTTGGCAAATGGCTGGGACTTTTTCTCAAAAAATCCATCCGGCAAATTCTGGAAAGCGGTCTCGACGCTTTGAAAATAGTAGCAGAAGACGACTCGGCCCGCAACAAAGAAACCCGCTGACACACATGCTTTCTTTCTGTTTTTCCTACCTTTGCTCACACGTTAAAAAGTACAGTAAAAAATTATGAAATATCCCATGGTTGACCTGAAAGGTCAGTATTTAAAAATCAAACCGGAAATTGATGCCGCCATAGCAGATGTTCTGGAAAATACGGCTTTTATCAAAGGTCCGGCAGTAAAACGGTTTGAGAAACAATTAGCTGATTACCTGCAAATAGAACATGTCATCAGTTGCGGTAACGGCACCGATGCTTTGCAATTGGCTTTGATGGCACTTGATCTGCAACCCGGTGATGAAGTCATCACAACGTCATTTACTTTCATTGCCACGGCCGAAGTCATTGCCCTGCTCAAACTCAAACCGGTGTTGGTAGATGTGCTGCCCGGCACTTACAATATTGATCCGGAGGCGGTACAAAAAGCCATTACCCCCCGCACCAAAGCCATCATTCCGGTTCATCTTTTCGGACAAACGGCTGATATGCAACGAATCATGGAAATTGCAAAAGCCCATCAGCTTTATGTAATCGAAGATACAGCCCAGGCACTCGGGGCCGACTTTACCCATCCGGACACCGGAAAAACACAAAAAGCAGGCACCATCGGCACCATTGGTTGCACATCTTTTTTCCCGTCGAAAAACCTGGGTGCTTACGGCGACGGCGGAGCCGTTTTTACTCACGACGATCAACTTGCTGAAAGATTACGAATGTTGGCCAACCACGGCATGAAAGTCAGGTATTATCACGATTATGTCGGCATAAATTCTCGTCTGGACACCCTTCAGGCAGCTATTTTGGCGGTAAAGCTTCCCCATCTGGACGAATACGCCCAAGCACGCCAAAAAGCTGCTGAATTTTATAACTGGGCTTTTGCCGACTGTAAAAAAATCCAAACGCCGCAAACGGCACCGTTTACCACCCATGTTTTCCATCAATACACTGTAGTCCTTGATGAAAGCATTGACCGGCAAGCCTTAATGAAGCATTTAAAGGATCAAGGTATTGCTTCTGCCGTATATTACCCGGTTCCGCTTCATTTGCAAAAAGCTTATCGCGACAAGCGGTATGGCGAAGGCGATTTCCCGGTCACAGAACAATTAAGTCGTACCGTACTCTCTTTGCCCATTCATACCGAAATGACAACGGACATGCTGGAAGAAATCAGCCAGGCTGTTTTAAATTTTATTCATCAAACCTTGTGATCATGAAAAACGAAAAGGAATATTTTGCCCATGAAACCGCAGTAATCGACGAAGGTTGCGAAATCGGAAAAGGAACCAGGATCTGGCATTTTTCGCACATCATGACCGGATGCAAACTGGGAGAAAACTGTAACATCGGGCAAAATGTGGTGGTTTCGCCCGACGTGGTGCTGGGAAAAAACGTCAAAGTACAAAATAACGTTTCCATTTATACCGGTGTTATTTGCGAAGACGATGTTTTTCTCGGGCCATCCATGGTTTTCACCAATGTCATCAACCCACGCAGCAATGTCAACCGCCGTGGACAATACACCCGAACCGTTGTCCGGCGCGGGGCTTCCATCGGTGCCAACGCCACCATTGTTTGCGGACATGACATTGGAGAGTTTGCCTTTATCGGTGCCGGAGCTGTAGTCACCAAAGAAGTGTTGCCTTATGCACTGGTAGTAGGCAACCCGGCCCGGCAAATCGGATGGATGAGCGAATACGGCCACCGGCTTGAATTCGATGAAAACAATCTTGCCGAATGTCCTGAAAGCCACGAAAAATATATTCTGGAAAACGGCCGGGTACGAAAACTTTAATCCGGGTTGCACATCCCGTCAAATCGTTGTATTTTTACTTTCTCAACAAAAACATTCATCATGAAAATTCTGGTAACAGGCGGAACCGGTTATATTGGTTCCCACACCGTGGTAGAACTGCAAAATAAAGGCTTTGAAGTATTGATTGTAGACAATCTTTCCAACTCCAGCGCTGAAATCGTCGATAATATCGAAAAAATTACGGGCACCCGTCCGGTGTTGGAAGTCTTTGACCTGGTAGACCGTGAAAAAACCGCCGATTTCTTTCAACGAAACAACGACATTGCAGGGGTCATCCATTTTGCCGCTTACAAAGCGGTGGGCGAATCGGTGGAAAAACCGTTGATGTATTACCGTAACAACCTGGTTTCGCTGATGAATATCCTGGAAAGCATGCGCGACAACAACATCCAAAACCTGGTATTCTCATCATCCTGTACGGTTTACGGACAGCCGGACGAACTTCCGGTTTCAGAAAAAGCCCCGATTAAAAAAGCGGAATCGCCTTATGGAAATACCAAACAAATCTCGGAAGAAATTATCCAGGACACCATAAAAGCCTCAGACATTCACGGAATTGCTTTGCGCTATTTCAATCCCATCGGCGCACACGAATCAGCTTTGATCGGAGAACTCCCGCTTGGCGTGCCCAACAACCTGGTTCCTTTCATCACGCAAACAGCCATCGGCATCCGCGACCAGCTGAAAGTTTTCGGAAACGACTACCCTACTCCTGACGGAACGCCCATCCGCGACTACATCCACGTGGTTGATCTGGCCAAAGCCCATGTAATCGCTGTGGACCGCATGATTCAGGATAAGATGAAAAAACCGTTTGAGGTATTTAATTTGGGAACCGGCAAAGGATATTCCGTTTTAGAAGTGATCAAAGCTTTTGAAAAAGTTTCCGGATTAAAGCTCAATTACAAAATTGTGGGCCGTCGCGAAGGCGATGTAATCCAGGTTTGGGCCGATCCTTCCTTTTCCAATCGCGAACTGGGATGGAAAGCCGAAAAAGGACTGGAAGAAATGGTGGCTTCGGCCTGGAAATGGGAACAAGCCTACCGTAAAAAATTAGCAGATAAACAGTAACCGTTTAACATATTATTGATAGAAAATGAAAAAAATACTGATCACCGGCGGAGCCGGATTCATTGGTTCTCACGTAGTCCGGTTATTTGTAAATAAATATCCGGATTACCAGATTTATAATCTGGATAAACTGACTTATGCCGGCAATTTGGAAAACCTGAAAGATATCCAAAACAAACCCAATTATCATTTTGTTCTCGGCGACATCACCGATGATGCTTTTATTCAAAAGCTTTTTGAAAAAGAGCAATTCGACGGCGTAATTCATCTGGCCGCCGAATCGCATGTCGACCGATCGATTACCAACCCGAATGCCTTTGTTTTTACCAATATCATTGGGACTGTAAACCTGTTAAATGCAGCCCGGGCAATCTGGAAAGAACATCCGGAAGGAAAACGTTTTTACCATGTTTCCACTGACGAAGTTTATGGCGCATTGGGACAGGAAGGTTTTTTCACAGAAGAAACCTGCTACGATCCACACAGTCCGTACTCAGCTTCCAAAGCCGGTTCCGATCACTTTGTCAGAGCATATCACGACACCTACGGCTTACCGGTCATCATTTCCAATTGTTCAAACAACTACGGCCCCAATCAGTTTCCGGAGAAACTTATTCCGCTGTTTATCAACAATATTCGGCATAACAAACCGCTGCCGGTTTACGGAAAAGGGGAAAACGTACGCGACTGGCTTTATGTGGAAGACCATGCCGCCGCCATTGATGTTATTTATCATCAGGGGCCTGACGGCGAAACTTTTAACATTGGCGGACATAATGAATGGAAAAATATTGACCTGATTAAGGTGCTGTGCAAAGTGATGGATAAAAAGCTGGGACGTGAACCCGGCACTTCCGAAAAGCTCATCACCTTTGTTACTGACCGGGCCGGCCATGACCTGCGTTATGCCATCGACTCGTCCAAACTGCAACGCGAATTAGGATGGAAACCCAGCCTGCAATTTGAAGAAGGACTGGAAAAAACCGTAGATTGGTATCTTAACAACCAGCAATGGCTTGACAATGTTACTTCAGGAAACTACCAAAAATACTACGACGAAATGTATGGCAACCGGTAACCCTGAAAAATCATTTTATTACAACCCGTAAAATATACAGATAACAACTTAACAATCAATAAGTAACACTGCAAAAGAACAGAAACTGAAAATTTTCGGGAAACATTTGAATAATTCAAAAAATATTCCGTTCTTTGCACTCCATTTTTGAACACGATAAAAGCGCACAACCATGTCAAGAATTTGTCAGATAACAGGAAAGAAAGTGATGACCGGAAACAACGTGTCCCACTCCCATATTAAAACCAAACGAAAATTTCATCCCAATCTTCAAACCAAACGGTTTTATGTTCCGGAAACCGGAAAATGGGTTACGTTAATGGTATCGGCTGCCGGACTTCGTATCATCAACAAAAAAGGAATTTACAATGCTTTAAAAGAAGCCGAAGCCAAAGGATTTTACAAGGCTTAACAAGCAAAAAAGAAACCATAAAAAAAGCTGTCAACATGTTGACAGCTTTTTTTATTTCCATACACTTCACACGATCAGTACGACTCGTGTAAAATATCCATTACTTTCTTTTTCAATTCTTCAAAAACTTCCGTTTCGGTACCTTCGGCACGGATTGAGAAATATTTTCCTTGATTTTTGTAATAATCAATTACCGGATTGGTTTTCTCCTTATACTGCTCTAACCGATTCACAATCAACTCCGTACTTTTATCATACGAACGGGCTTTATGCGTATGGCCACGGGCCGAAAGACGCTTTATAGCCTCTAAAGTGGAAATCTTCATATCAATCATAGCCGAAACCGACATGTTTACTCTTTTCAGCAAACCGTCAAGAATGTAAGCCTGAATGAGCGTACGCGGAAAGCCTTTAAAAATAAAACCATTGGCATCCGGGTTTTCATTAATCTTTCTTTCAATCAGACGAATAGGAATTTCATCCGGCACAATTTCCCCTTTATCCATGTATGGTTTTGCCAGCTTCCCGATTTCCGTACCGTCTTTGATTTCCTGACGCATCATTTTTCCGGTGGAAATATACACCAGCCCAAACTCCTTGGCCAGCAGATTTCCCTGGGTTCCTTTTCCGGCACCGGGTTTTCCCAGCAAAACAATATTGGTATGCTGAACCGACTTGGTGCGTTCCACAATGTCTACAATCTGTTTAAAGATTTCATCCACATCGCCCACACCGTTTATCGGATAATATTTATTCTTTTTAGCATAAAAATCAGCAACCGGTTTGGTTTTGCTCTCATACTCTTTCAACCGGTTTTTAATCACATCCAGCGTATCATCAGAGCGCCCCGAAACCTTGGCGCGTTCCAGAAGCCGCCGGATAAGTTCTTTTTCAGGCACTTCCAGACTAATCATACAATTGAGCGACGAATTGAGCTTCAACATCAATCCTTCCAGAATATAAGCCTGTACCGTAGTCCGTGGAAATCCGTCAAACAAAATCCCACGTGAGTCCGGATTGGTTTTTATCTTTTTTTCGATCAGCTGAATAATCAGCTCATCATCTACAAGTCCTCCTTTTTCAATAATCGACTTGGCTTTCATCCCCAGCTCAGACCCTTCGGCAATTTCCGAACGCAACATATCTCCTGTAGAAATATAGGTCAGGTTGTACTTTTCCAATAATTTTTTCGACTGGGTACCTTTTCCGGCACCCGGAGGTCCAAAAAGTGCAATATTTAACATGATTTCAGATTTTGGTTATTGAACGATTTTATAAATGTCTTTCAGGTTACGGGCCTGCCCGTTATAATCCAGTCCATAGCCAATAATAAAATCATTCGGAATCTCAATGCCGATATAATCAATCTTAAAATGTTTTTTGTACGAGTTGGGTTTAAATAATAAGGTGGCAATGCGTAAATCTTTTATCTTTTTGTCGCTCAGATATTCCAACACTTTCTCCATACTGATGCCGGTATCCACAATATCTTCCACCAACACCACCGTCCGGCCTGCAACATCTTCATCCAAACCAATCAGTTGCCGCACATTACCGGTAGAATGCGTTCCCGAATAAGAAACAAATTTGATAAACGAAATTTCTGCCGGAAAATGCAGTTCTTTAAATAAATCACCCGCAAACATAAAAGCGCCGTTTAAAATCACTAAAAAAAGCGGATTTTTATCCGCCAGGTCACGTTCCAGTTCTTTTGCCATCCGACGAACAGCTTCCAAAATTTTTTCATGCGGAATATAAGGTTCAAAAACCTTATCCAAAACAGTAATTGTTGCCATTGTAAATAAAATATCTGTAAACGATTACAAAGATAACATTTCGAAGCTATGATTTTATCTTCTTCAAAAAATTTAGACTTATTCCAATCATTTTAAGGGTGGCAGCCGGGTGCTCCGCTATAGTCCCTTGTCCGGAAACCGTGTTTCGCAGGCAGCAGGCAGGGGCTTCACCTGTCGCCCTGCCTGTGCCGCTGCACATCGGTTCCGGCCTGCAGGAGCTGCCGCTGCGCCCTTCCAAAGGAACTCCTTCGGAGCCTGCCACATTTTTTACTTTAATTCTTATCCGGCATTCATTTCTTCCAGCCAGCATATCTTGTCCGGATCATCTTTTCATCTTTTCTTCTTTCCAATCAGCCCGGCTCAAAAGACAAGACTTTCCCATCAAAATGTGTACTTTTGCTTGTAGAAAAACAACCCAAAAAACAAAATCACATTCCCATGAACCCACGCGTTAGTATCATTATGGGCAGCACATCCGACCTGAAAATCATGGAAAAAGCGGCCCGTTTTTTTGATGAAATGGAAATTCCGTTCGAGATGAATGCACTCTCAGCCCATCGCACCCCCGAAGCCGTTGAAAAATTTGCCAAAGAAGCCGAGCAGCGCGGACTCGAAGTCATTATTGCCGGAGCCGGCATGGCAGCTCACCTGCCCGGTGTCATTGCCGCCACCACTCCCCTGCCGGTCATTGGCGTTCCCATCAATGCCACACTCGACGGAATGGATGCCCTGCTTGCCATTGTACAAATGCCTCCCGGTATCCCGGTGGCTACAGTAGGCATCAACAATGCTTTAAATGCAGCTATTCTTGCAGCACAAATCCTTGCTGCCGGCGATCCGGCGATCCGGAAAAAACTCGTTGCTTACAAAGATCAACTCAAACAAAAGATAGAAAAAGCCAATACCGAACTCAAATCAATTCAATTCAAATTTAAAACCAACTAATATCTTTGTAAATACCGATATTAAATCAAAGCGCTTTTGGATTAAATAAACCAAAAGCGTATTTTGATAGCTTTTAATGCGCTAAAAACATTCAGAGTGTTATTTATTTCTGTTTGGTTCACAATGTACTGATACTTTGGATGGAAGAATATGAAATTCGGGACAGAACACCAACTGCGCGGGATAGCTCCCGAAACGAGCGGGCCAGCGTAAGCGTGAATGCTGGAAATTTTACAGCACCGAGCAAAAGCGCTTGCGTTTCGGTTGACAAACCGGTTCTTTTGCCGGTGATGTTGGTTTCCGGCAGAGCGGGCAGAAGCATTCGTTTCGGGCCGCCTTCTTTGGTTCCTTTCTTGGCGGAGCAAGAAAGGAACAAGAAAACAAAGACAAAATGGTGTATATCTGTCAATAAAGAACCTGAAAATAAATTTGTTGGATAGAAATTTTTCTGGTTTAAATTATTGAACCACTTCGGGGTTCTGCTTCCTATTATTTTT
This sequence comes from Candidatus Sulfidibacterium hydrothermale, assembly GCF_020149915.1. GTDB lineage: Bacteria > Bacteroidota > Bacteroidia > Bacteroidales > F082 > Sulfidibacterium > Sulfidibacterium hydrothermale. The sequence goes on along the minus strand of NZ_CP083760.1, from coordinate 1,289,287 downwards.
ATCTCACGGGGTTTACCCGCGGTTAATCCTATTTAATCCCTTCGGGATTACAAAAAAATATTTTACAAAAGGTAAAAAATAAACCGAGCGACAAAGTACGAACCTTTTTCTCCGCGAAAGCCTGATGGTAGCATATTAAAACAGGAATTAGTCATTTTGATTTAATATCATATAACTTCATCGAAGTAAACAGCCTGTTTTTTTGTAGAAAAGCCTACCTTTGCCTTTTAAATTCAAACCATCATGAAGGAACGTTTGAAAGAAAAAAACCGGCCTGTACGTGTGGGCGTTACCCACGGTGATTTCAATGGAATCAGTTACGAGATAATGATTAAGGCACTGATGGATAACCGGTTGTACGAAATGTTTACTCCGGTAATCTACGGACTTCCCCGGGTAATCGGTTACCACCGAAAACAACTTCGTTTAACTGATTTGAATTACCATGTGATTTCAAACAGTTCAAAAATTATCGACAGAAAACTGAATATCCTAAGCCTAAGCGACGAGGAAATAAAAATCGAATTTGGGAAATCAACACCCCTTGCCGGTCAATTTGCCTACCAGGCACTTGAAACCGCCGTAAAAGACATTAAAAACAAAAAAATTGATGTCTTGGTGACCGCACCGATTAACAAAGAAAACATCCATTCTCAAGACTTTTCTTTTCAAGGGCACACCGAATATCTCACCAACCGGTTTCAGGTTGAAGATTCGCTGATGCTGATGGTTTCAGACAGTCTGCGGGTAGGCACCGTTACCAATCACCTGCCCGTAAAAGAAGTAGCTCAAAACATCACCGAAGAAAAATTATTGTCAAAGCTGAACATTTTACATGAATCGCTGAAAAAAGATTTTCTCATCGAACGGCCTAAAATTGCAGTTCTCGGACTTAATCCGCATGCCGGCGACAATGGAGTGATCGGCACAGAAGACGAAACCATTATCCACAGCACCCTTATTAAAGTTAAAAAACAAGGCATGTTGGTTTTTGGTCCTTTTGCTGCCGACGGGTTTTTCGGCTCGGGAAAATACACACAGTTCGATGCCGTACTGGCCATGTATCACGATCAGGGGCTCATTCCTTTTAAACTACTGGCCGAAAATGGCGGAGTAAACTACACTGCCGGATTACCCATTGTACGTACTTCTCCCGACCATGGCACAGCTTATGACATCGCCGGAAAAAATCTTGCTTCGCCGGCTTCCATGCGGCAAGCCGTTTACCTTGCCATTAATATTTTTCGCAATCGTCGTCAGTGGGAAGCCATGCATGCCCACCCGTTATCCGAACAGTCATGACACACCCAAAATATGACGGCCATGAGCTGGCAGACATCTTAAAAGCCAAACTCTTTTCGCCCGATGCCGATAAAATCGTGGTGGAAGATATTCTTATCGACAGCCGGAAATTTATCCGGGCAAGCAAAACCCTGTTCTTTGCTTTAAAAGGCACCCGAAACGACGGCCACCGCTATCTTCGCGATTTATATCGCAAGGGCATCCGGTATTTTGTTATTTCAAACGAAAAAATCGACCGGAAAGCTTTCCCGAAAGCATCTTTTTTCTTGGTACAAGATACATTAAAAGCTTTACAGCAGCTGGCGGCACACCATCGCAGCCGTTACCAGATACCAGTTATCGGCATCACCGGAAGTAACGGAAAAACCATTGTAAAAGAATGGCTTTTTCAGTTAATGAGCAAAGACAAAAAAATCGTACGCAGCCCCAAAAGTTACAATTCTCAAATCGGCGTTCCCCTTTCTGTATGGCAGATGAACGACAGCCACGAACTGGCTGTTTTTGAAGCCGGCATCTCACGGCCTGACGAAATGGAACACCTGCAGGCAATTATCCAGCCTACCCTGGGCATCTTTACCAACATCGGCGAAGCCCATAACGAAGGTTTTATCGGGCTTTCCCAAAAAATTGGCGAAAAGCTGAAACTCTTTACCCGCGTGGATACGCTGATTTACAATAATGACCAAAAAGAGCTGTTGGAAACTTTTATCCGCACCGGAATTTTGGAAAATATCGGCACATTCTCATGGGGAGCCGACCAAAACAGCAATCTGCAAATTACAAACAAAACCGTAAAAGAAAATGCTACAGAAATAACAGGAATTTACCAAGACCGGGAAATCTCGGTGGAAATTCCTTTTGCCGACAAGGCTTCTGTGGAAAATGCCATTCACTGCTGGGCTGCCATGCTGTGCCTCGGATACGATCAACAGACAATCCGGCAACGCATGGCTGCACTGACACCTATTGCCATGCGGCTGGAACAGCGCGAAGGCATTAACAACTGCACCATCATTAACGACGCCTATAACTCCGACATCAATTCGCTCACCATCGCGCTGGAGTTTATGGAGCAACAAAACCAACACCGAGAAAAAACGGTTATTCTTTCCGATATCCTTCAAAGTGGCCGAAGCGAAGCCGAACTTTATGGCAATGTAGCCGAACTGCTTCAGCAAAAAGGGGTCTCGCACATTATTGGCATCGGCGAAGCCATCTCGCGTCACGCCGGACTTTTTCCTATGAAAAAGGATTTTTTCCGGACAACACAGGATTTTATTGCCGGTTTTCCGATGGCTTCCTTTCGTAACCAAACCATTTTATTAAAAGGAGCCCGTATCTTCGAATTTGAACGAATCAACCGGTTGCTCCAGCAAAAGGTCCACGAAACCGTTCTTGAGATCAATCTCAGTGCCCTCACCGAAAATCTCAATTTTTTCCGTGCTAAACTCAAGCCGGAAACCAAAGTCATGGCAATGGTCAAAGCTTTTTCCTATGGCAGCGGAAGTTTTGAAATCGCCAACATTTTACAATTTCATCAGGTAGACTACCTTGCCGTAGCTTATACCGATGAAGGGGTGGAATTGCGTAATGCCGGAATCAGTCTTCCCATCATGGTCATGAATCCGGAAGAATACGCTTTCGATCTGATGATGAAACACCAGTTAGAGCCCGAGATCTTTAGTTTCCGTAGTTTGCGTATGCTGGAAAAGGCCATCCGGCGGAATCAGTTACCACAAAACAAACCGGCAAAAATCCACCTGAAACTCGAAACCGGCATGCATCGCCTTGGATTTAATGAAGACGAACTGGATGAACTCATCACACGGATTAACAGCAATCCGTTGATTTATGTTCAGTCGGTGTTCTCTCACCTTGCCGGGGCAGACAATCCGGCTTTGGATGACTTTACCCACGGACAAATTCAACAGTTTCAGCGTATGGCTGAAAAACTAAAAAAAGCTTTTCCATACCCGGTTTCTTTGCATCTGCTGAATTCGGCAGGAATTATCCGTTTTCCGGAAGCACAATTTGACATGGTACGCCTTGGCATTGGTCTGTATGGCGTTTCTTCGTTACCTGAAATTTCCGGGAAACTGCATAATGTCACCAGTTTACGAACAGAAATCACACAAATCAAAGAAATTAAAGCCGGAGACTCCGTAGGATACAACCGGCGTTTTATCGCGAAAAAACCCCATCGTATTGCTACGGTTTCTGTGGGTTATGCCGACGGACTTTTCCGGTCATTGGGCAACGGAAATATTACTTTTTATATTCACGGGCAACCGGCACCGGTGGTCGGAGACATTTGCATGGACATGTGTATGATTGATGTAACCGGTATGGAAGTGCGCGAAGGTGATCCGGTAATGATTTTCTATACCGATCATCCTGTTTCTGAGCTGGCCCAGGCTGCCGGAACCATTCCTTACGAAGTTCTCAGTCGCATCTCACGCCGCGTAAAACGGGTTTATTATCACGAATAGGGATTAGCAAACTTTTCATCGTTTTAAGGGCCCGCCCGGACGATGAATTTCCCGCTTTCGTCTGCGCTTATACCTCCACTTTTCAAGTCCTGTCCGACTTGAAAAGAGATGCCTTTTAAGTACTTCAAGTGCCTAAAGTGGAGAATCCAAAAAAACAAAAAACAAATCGCAAAAAAAATCTCAAATTCTAAAAATCAACTAGTTTGTCCTGCTGAACGCAGTGAAGCATCTCTTTGAACAGTCGTGATTATTTTTTGAGATTCTTCACTTCGCTATCGCTCCGTTCAGAATGACAGCAAAAACATGAGTAAAATATTAAAAATCAGCCATTCATCGTTCTACACTCATCATTCATCCTTCCCAATGATCGAAGTTTGAAGTGCCTAAAGTGGGGAATCCAAAAAATCAAATCGCAAAAAAAATCTCAAGCACCAAACGACAAGCCCAGAACGTTAAACAACTGATAACGAAACACTAACAACTCACCCTTCTACATTCATCGTTCATCACTCATCATTGACATCCAAACATCTTTCCATCTTCACATCCAAACATCAAAAATCTTCCATCCTACATCCTTCCATCTTCACATCCCACATCCAAACATCCTCACATCATACATCCAAAGGGCTCAATCGTCATCGTCATCATCATGACCGGCGTAGCGGGCCGGGTAAGGTTCGTTTCTTTTTACAGAAAACCAGACAATCCGGTTTAACAAATCGTCATCGCCACCATCAATATCTAGTTTGGCCATTTTCAATGAAGCCTGGGCATAAGCTTTTTGCTTTCCTTTTAAAGCCCGCAAAGCCGGATTCATTTCGTTTAACGGAATATTATTTTTCACCGCATGATAAGGAGTTACATCGGGTTTATCCGTAAAAACATCAAACATCGGACGAGCCGACGCATCCATAATATTCATCGGAGGAAGTCCGAGAATCTGTTCAATGGTCCGAATCAGCGAAGTCTGATTATAATCGGTCGAAACCACTTTTCCTGTTTTGGAATAAGGGCTTACCACCAATCCTACCGTGCGATAGGCTGATACGTGGTCCCATCCGCTTTGCGAATCATCTTCGGTAACAAAAATGACCGTATTTTTCCAAAACCGGCTTTTGCTCACCGCTTCCACAATTTTTCCCAAAGCCGCATCATTGTCTGCCACCATGGCACGAGGCGTGGGAAATCCCGGTGCCGTTCCGGCCGTATGATCATCGGGCAAAGCCACAATCATTAAATCGGGCAAAGCATCACCCGGCATCTTTTCAAACGCTTTCAGCTCGGTAATAAAAGCTTTTGCCCGCAGTTGGTCCGTAATTTTATGGCTGTCGTATCCCGGATAAATGGGCGACAACACCCCGCGAACCCGCTCAATCGTTGTTACATTGGTAAACCGGAAAGGTTTTCCGGTAAGATAATCATGGTAAATATCCGTCCAGTTTTCACCGGTGTTCCAAACCGGCCGGCAAGCTTCCCCGTAAATCCGGACACTTTTTCCGTGATCCAGTGCATCATCCCACAAAAATCCGGTTTTCGGATAAGCCATAGCATCATACAATACATGGGTATAACTCCGGAACCAGGCACGCACATTTTTTTCAATGTAATCGGTTACCATAGAAGCATCGGTCCACACATGTCCTTCGGACGAACATTTTCCGGAAGCTTTATAATTATCCAGCAACACATATTGCGTAGCAAGCCGGTGAATGTTAGGCGTTATTTTTTCACCAAAAGTACAAAGTGCAGCATCGCCATTTCCTTTTTTTACATCTCCCAAAATCTGATCGTAGGTCCTGTTTTCTTTGATGATATAAATGACATGTTTAAACACGGATGGCTCTCCGATCCGTTGCGGCACCGGAACCGGTTTTACATTTTTTCGCGGAAGCAAATCCAGCATCGCCAAACGGGTTAACCGGTTGTTCTTTACCACCTGCTGCGTATACTTTTGCAACTTCGCACTGTCAGGAAGCGGGAAAACAGAGACACAGGCAAGCATCCGGTGCGAATTGTAAGCACCTGCAGTCGAATGTCTTTTACCGTTCACCGCATAAAACGTACGAAACGCTTTGTTTTTACTTTTCACCGTAAGCCGCGATCCTACCCCTTCGATATTAGCCACAGTCATGGTATCTCCTTTCAAAGCTATCCCGGCCGGATAAGCTGCCGTAGGAATGAAGCCCAAAACACGGCTGATACTCTGCTGTGTTTTTCCGCCGGCTTTACTTCCCAGCGCTACCACAGCAACCGCATTATCCATGCCGTTGGCCACATAAAGCCGGTTGCCATCGGCTGAAATCGCCAGCCCGTCCGGAGAATCACCAAAATAAGGATTCTTCTCACGGTTTAAACGAACCGAAATCGTCTCGGCTACCTGATCCGTTTTGGTATCAATCACCGTCACATTATCGCTGTTTCCATTGGCCACATAAACAAATCTTCCATCCGGACTTTTAACCACCTTATTGGGGTGCAATCCGGTTTTAATCGTATACAGGATTTTTCCGGTTTTCGGATCCATTACACTTACCGTTCCGGAAGAAACAGCACCAAAACGATTTACCTGTGCCTTTTCCCAAGGAATGCCTGCCGTAGCCGTATCGCCTACCGGCGGAACAGCCCCCGACCAGTTGCTGACATAAAGCTTGCCACGGGCCATGGTTATCCCGTAAGGAGCCAGACCAGCCGGCCGTTGCCATAAAATTTTATTGTTTCTGATATTGATTTTTGCTACCTCGTCATTGCCATTTAAAACAAGATAAACTACCGGATCTCCCTTTTCATATTTAATAACCATTTCATTGGGAATGGATGCCGACACGCCTTTTTTACGGGCAAAATGATACGTAGCCACAATCTGCGCCGAATCACCATTCCAAAGAGCCTGCATCAAATCATTCCGGGTACTCCAAAACACATAATCTTTTCCGTTATCTTTTAACCAGGTAATCCCGGAATAAGTATTTATGGCTTTTCGGCCTTTCAGATAATGACGCAACACCAACTGATATACAATTTTATTATTAGCCCTGTTTACAAAGACAACACGGTAACGACCTTCCACAGCCAGCGTTTTTCCATCCGGTGACAAAGCCACATCCAACGCATGATTTTCCAGTGCCGAATCGCCAAAAAAGATTTGCTTTCCGGCTGGTGTCAGCACTTTATTATACGGCATCGCTACGGGATATTTCAATTTGGCCGTGCCGGTTTGATTGGTTTTCCGGTTGGAATTGGCACACCCCCATAAAAAAAGCAAGGCGGCTACCCCCAAAATGTAAATACGTTTCATTGGAATATTTTTTGAATCTCTTTATTTATCATCCTTGATGACTTTACTTTTTGTCCGGTTTTTGGGACTGTCAAAGTTACACAAAACGGAGGGGTTTAATGTGAAATAATGTTAAACAGGAATAGGCTTTTTTTACTTTTCATCCCCCTTTAAACAGGAAAAACAAATATTAAAAACATCACGAAAAACTACGGCGGTTATTCCGGTATCACTTTCACCATTACCACACTGTGTTTTCCCACTTCTGCCGAGAAAGAACCTTTAAATTTTCCCAGGTTTTCATGCTTCCACAAATCACGTACTTCTGCTTTCAGTGTATTCGGATAGCCAATATCCGTCCATTGAAAAGCAATTTTAGCCTTTTTTTCACCACGGTTAAAAAGTACCACCGCCCGGCTGCCATCAGCCAGTTGCCGGGCCCATACTTCCAGGTCACCCTCTTTTTTTACACGGGTTCCCTCTTTACCCAACGGATCCTGATCCACCGCAATCACTTCGCGGTTAGTGAGAATGTCACGAATGGTATCCGACATGTGGATAATATCGTTTCCGGCAATAAGCGGTGCCGCCAGGATAGCCCACAAGCTAAAATGCGACCGGCTTTCTTCCACCGTCAAACCGGTGTTTCCCACTTCGAGCATGTCCGGATCATTCCAGTGCCCCGGACCGGCATAAGCCTGCAAACCGACCTGCAAATCCAAAATATGAACAAACCCCATTCCTCCCCAGTCATTACGGCAATCATAACAATTCAAGATATCTTCGGTAGTCCGCCACAAATTTCCACCTGCTTTTTTTCCCCACAACCAGGGTTTATTGGTTCCCCATTCGCAAATACTAAACACAATGGGTCTTCCTGCCGCACGCAGTGCCTGTGCCATTAAACGATAAGATGCTTCGGCATTTTGTGTTCCATGATGACACCAGTCGTATTTCAGATAATCCACCCCCCAACGGGCATACGTACGGGCATCCTGAAACTCATATCCCCGGCTGCCCGGCCTTCCCTGACAAGTTTTTGTTCCGGCATCGGAGTAAATACCAAACTTTAGTCCTTTGGAGTGAATATAATCGGCGAGGGCTTTGATTCCGGAAGGAAATTTTACCGGATCAGCGATGATATTTCCGTTTTTATCCCGGCCAACCTGCCAGCAATCATCAATGATCAGATATTTATACCCGGCAGCCAGCATGCCCGATTTTACCATGGCATCCGCCGTTTCTTTAATGAGCTTTTCGTTAATGTTACACTGAAAGGTATTCCAGCTGTTCCACCCCATGGGTGGTGTTAACGCCAGCGAATCAAATGATGTCTGGGCTTTGGTTTGCATTTGCATGGACATAAAAAAAAGAAAAGGAAAAAGGAGATAACGTATTTTCATGGTATCAGGTTTTAATGAAACACGGAAATAATACCGGTTTTGTTTCTCAAAAGTAAAGAAATTCAGGGGGAACACAAAAGAATTTTTATCATCTGCTGCTTTGGTACATTTTATCTGTGTTTTACTCAACTTTATCAGTTTTAATACCACATTAAAAATATTCGCTAAGTTGAACAAACGTAAAAACTATTGATATTCTGCGCCCTATTTGTTCATTAGATATCGTAGTAATCATTTTACTTTTTAATGACAATCATTAATTCCGGGTAAAATTGTGCTTTTTTACTTTGAGTGAAAAAGAATTTTCAAAGTATTTTCTGTTCCTTTCTTGTCTCGTCAAGAAAGCCCGCCTGACCATTGTCGGGCAGGGAACCAAAGAAGACGCACCGAAACGAATGCTTCTTCCCACTCTGCCGAAAAGCAACATCTCCGGCAAAAAAGTCTCTTGCTCATCGCAAGAGAAATGCAAGCACTTTTGCACGATGCTGTAAGCTTTTCGGCATTCACTCCATCGCCGGCCCGCCTGAATGACGTAGTCGGGCAGGCCCGCCGTTTCGGTAGGCCTGCCCACAACTTCGTATTATTTAACCTTTAAGAAAAAAATAAACCTGCAAAAGTTGAATATCTTATAAAAACAAATAGTCCAGGCAAACGCCTGAACTACTTGTATATTACATTATTATGCGTTATTTAAAACCGGTTACAGATTCAACGCCAATTCGTAAGCTTCACGAATAGCTTCCTGGGCTTTTCCTACTTTTTGTGCATCACCAATAAAATACAAAGGAGGCATTCCTTCTTCTTTTTCAAACGGGTGATACGACCGCATTCCAGCCGCTACTACAATATGATCCACATCCGAAATGACGCGTTCTCCTTCTTCACCGGTAATTTTAACTTCACTGCCGTTGATTTCGGCTACAGTATGTTTTGTGATTATTTCCGCACCTTTTGCCTGTAATTTTTTCAGGGTCATGGCTTTTTCAATCATCTCCATCCCACGGGCAATTTCTTCCAGCATTTCCACAACCACTACCTGGTTTTCATTATCTACCAGTTTACTGGCCACTTCCATACCAATCAATCCGCCACCGATAACCAATACCTTTTTCCCTTTCGGCAATTGCTCATCTTCTAAAAATTCAGTCCAGTAATATTTTTTCAATCCTTTAATGGGCGGAACGGCAGGCACAGCTCCCGTAGCGACTACTACGCCATCATAATTTCCCTGTTTAACGGTATCTGCTGTAGCTTCTTCCTTTTTAACCGGAATTTGCAACCGGTTCAATTCTGTGCGATAATAATCAACCAGGTCTTTCAAGCTTTCCTTTTGAGGAGGTAACCAGGCCAGGTTAAACTGTCCGCCCAGCTCATTTTTCTCGAAAAGCGTAACCTGATGTCCTTTTTGTGTCAGGCTTATAGCCGCCTGCATTCCGGCCAAACCGCCACCCACCACAGCAAAATGTTTCGGTGTTCCGGTTTTTCCCAAATCCGGAAGCTGGGTATTAACCTGCGGATTCACCACACATCCCAAACCTTTTCCGGATTTCACTCCACCCAGGCATCCTTCGGCACAAGCCAAGCAAGGACGAATATTTCCTTTTACCTCGCCGAGATATTTCCCTACAAAATCCGGATCGGCTACCAGCGCACGTCCTAAAGCAAAATATTCTGCTCCATATTTTTCCTTTAACAAAGCAATATCTTCAGCAGAGTGAATTCGTCCAAGAAAGATCACCGGAATATTGACCTCTTTTTTCAATTCTCCGGCCAGCTGCCAGGTTTTACCTTTGGGCACAAACATGTGTTGGAAAAACCACGGCGGCGTATTACAAGCTGTTCCGGCAATCACGTGCAATGCTGCTACACCGGCTTTTTCCAGCTCACGGGCATAAATTTTCATATCCTCCACATGAAACCCGTTGGGAATCATTTCATCGCCGCTGATCCGGGCAATGACAGGAAGTTCTACCGCATCAACTACCGCTTTTACCACTTCAAGCGGAAAACGCATCCGGTTTTCCAAACTCCCGCCATACTCATCGGTACGATCGTTCACTGCCGGCGAAAGAAACTGTGCCAAAAGATAACCGTGTCCGGTTTGTAACTCTATAAAATCGAATCCGGCTTTTTTGGCTCTTTGGGCTGCTTCTACATGCATTTGCACCACTTTATCCATCATGGCCCGGTCCATTTTCAATGGCTTTGCTCCACCGTTTTCACAGGCTTTGTCCGTAGAAGACCAATGATAATTTCCGGGAATTTTCGGGTTGGCCATCCGGCCGGGATGATTAATATGGGCAATGGCTTTTGCCCCGTTTTCATGAATAAGACCCGTCAGTTTCTTCAGGCCTTCAATCTTGTTATCCTGATCAATACCCAATTGGGTGGGTAATTCACGCAAACCGGCGTCCATATACAACGGTTCCAGTGTAACCGCCCCCACATGTTTGCTTCGGGGAGCATAAAAATCAATATGTCTTTGGGTTACCACGCCTGTACCATCGCTGTATCCCAGCTTTACAAGCGCCATAATAAACGGATTTCGTAATGTTAACATGGCTTATATCTTTATATTTAATTTATATACATATCTTACATACAAAAATACAAAAACTGTGAATAATAAACAGAAAAACAGAGGAAAAATATAATGCGCCGGCTTAACACATCGAAAGACATACAAGGATGAAAAAACCCAAAAAGACAAAAATCTCAACATCCAAGTACTTCAAGTGCCTAAAGTTAGAAGTGCCTAAAGTGAAAATCTCAAAAGACAAAAAAATCCCAAATTCCAAAAATTAACTTCTTTTATCCTGCTGAACGCAGTGAAGCATCTATTTTAACAACCGTGATTATTTTTAAGATCCTTCACTCCGCTGCGCTTCGTTCTCCATAGAGTCCTACAGACAGGAGGACAGCAAAAAACACAGGTAAAACAAAGAAGAATGAAAAAAGAAAAAAATTACACTTCGTCAAATCCCGGGCGGATAAAATTTTGAGCTTCCGGGAACTCCTCTTCCAGTCGGTTTTTCATCCGCATCAACAGAAAAAGAATCTCATCAATATCCTCTTTTTTTCCCGGGAAATACTTCTGTAATCCCCGCCAGGCTACCATAGACCGGTGAATAAGGAGCAGACAAACTTTGGCAGTTCCGTCTGATTCTTTTGGCCCGGAGACATTCTCTTCAGATTCTTCTTCTCGTCCTTTGGAATAATAAGCGCGGGAAAGCTTGAGGTAAAGCTGCAACTGGTAGCGCATGATAACGGAGATAAGATCGTTGGCATTTTGTTTTTCTTTTTCAGAAAAATGGTCATTCACCAGTTTAAAGATTGACCCCGGCTGTAGTTCGTCTATGGCAATTTCGCCGGCATCGGCCCGGTCATCGAGAAAATCATCCACACTGTCTTCATATTTCCGTCCGGCTTTCAGCACCATATTATTAACAGCTTTTCGCTGAAAGAGATCAAATTTTGCCCGTGTACTGATGCCGGGAAAATCCTGCAGATCAGCATCTTTTTCTGTTGCAGTCCGACGGACATATTCCAATGTTTCCGGTAAGGTTTCTTCTAATATCTTCCAAAAAACACGGTTTTTTTCATCATCGGCTTCCAGGTTTTCAGGCTTTCGCAGGGTAGCATCTGCAGCAAAAGCCTCACAACGGGCACCAAAAGCACAACGTTCGCACCAACGATCGCAATAAGCATAAACAGAAGGAATCTTACTCATATTAAGGAATTTAAAGTCAAACCCCGGTAACCAGCCGGATAAAAATTTCGTTCACAGAAGGAAGGATCTCTTGAAAAGCCGTAATTTCCGCCTGAGACATGATCTGTTGCAGTAAATCATTGGATGTACTACCATTCAATAACTTCACCACCATCTGTTTTTCTCCGTTCTCTTTTTGGATTTCATTTTGAACAGAAAAATAATCTTCGGGAAGTAAAACCTTTTCTTTTTCTCCCCGGAAAGTCACTTCGTAAATATTTTTCCGGTAACGATTCTTTACTTCATCGATCTTGCCTTCCAGCACTTTTTTCCCCTTATTGATCAAGGCAATATGATCACAAAGCTCTTCTACCGAAGCCATATTGTGCGTAGAGAATATAATTGTGGCGCCTTGTTTGCGCAGATGAAGAATTTCTTCTTTTAGCAAATTTACATTAATAGGATCAAAACCGCTGAAAGGTTCATCAAAAATCAAAAGACGTGGTTCGTGTAACAAGGTAACAATAAACTGTACCTTTTGCTGCATTCCTTTCGAAAGTTCTTCTACTTTCCGGTTCCACCAGTCAACAATATCAAAACGCTCGAACCAGTATTTTAATTTCCGGCGGGCATCAGCTGCCGACATTCCCTTTAGACGAGCAAGATAAACAGCCTGTTCTCCTACTTTCATCTTTTTATACAGGCCACGTTCTTCCGGCAAATACCCGATTTTGATAATATCATCCTGGGTTACCGGTTTTCCGTCAAGCCATACTTCTCCTTCATCAGGAGCCGTAATCATATTGATGATACGAATCAGGGTTGTTTTTCCTGCTCCGTTAGGACCCAGCAGGCCATAAATGGATCCTTCGCCAATGGTAATATTTACATGATCAAGCGCCTGATGATTTTCAAAGCGCTTACTCACATTTATGACCTGCAGTTTGTCCATATTTTAGGAGAAAAATTCACGCATCCGGTCGAAATAACTTCGATCTTTGGATGTGGGATTGGGTTTGAAGTTGGGCGAATCTTTCAGTTTTTCCAAAATTCGTTTTTCTTCGTGTGTCAGGTTTCTCGGAGTCCAGATATTCACGTTCACCAGTAAATCACCTTTTCCGTATCCATTTACATCCGGCAAACCTTTTCCTTTCAGTCGCAACACTTTTCCCCCCTGAGTTCCGGCCGGCAATTTCACACGGGCTTTTCCGTCTACCGTAGGGATTTCAACGGTTGTTCCCAGTGCGGCATCCGGAAAGCTGACATAGAGATCGTACAGCAAATTATTTCCGTCGCGTTTCAGGCTCGGGTGCGGGATCTCTTCAATCAGCACAATCAAATCGCCGGGAATTCCACCACGGGGAGCAGCATTTCCTTTTCCACTCAGGCTCAGCTGCATTCCGTCGTTCACTCCTGCCGGGATATTAATGGTTACCACTTCCTCAGACTTCACAATACCGTCACCATGACAAGTAGTACATTTTTTAGTAATGATTTCTCCTTCTCCCCCACACTGCGGACAGGTGGAAGAGGTTTGCATTTGTCCGAGAAAAGTATTGGTCACCCGGGTAACCTGTCCTGTTCCGTGACAGGTAGGACACGTTGTGGGCTGCGTACCCGGTTCAGCTCCGGTTCCATGACACGCCGGACAGGGCACATATTTTTTAATTTTAATTTTTTTCTCTACGCCATGAGCCATTTCTGACAAAGTCAGTTTCACTCTCACCCGCAGATTCGACCCTTTCCGCATACGACGTCTTCCGGAGCCTCCACCGTAAGAGCCCCCGCCAAACGAACTTCCACCAAAGCTGAAATGTCCGCCAAAGATATCGCCAAAATGGCTGAAAATATCTTCCATGGACATTCCGCCACCACTGAAACCACCACCGGCAGCTCCACCGCCCACGCCGGCATGACCAAATTGATCATACTTGGCCCGTTTTTCGGGATTACTCAATACTTCATACGCTTCGGCAGCTTCTTTAAATTTTTCCTCGGCCTCTTTATCATTCGGATTTTTATCCGGATGATATTTAATGGCCATCTTCCTGTAGGCCTTTTTTATTTCGGCCTGCGAGGCATCTTTTGAAACGCCGAGCACATCGTAATAATCACGTTTACTCATCTCTTTTGCTTCCTTTCCGGGATGGTTAATCCCCACTTTTTAATCTGGCTATTTTCCAGGATTTTATTGTCCGACAACAACTTTCGCATAGCGAATTACCTTTCCATTCAGCATATATCCTTTCTGAATGACATCCACGTTTTTGCCTTTCAGTTCTTTTGAAGGAGCCGGTATATTCGTTACCGCTTCATGAAAATCCGTATCGAACGGTTGCCCTTTGGCATCAATTTCTTCCAATCCTCTTTGTTTCAGGATTGTCATCAATTTATTATATATCAGCTCGATACCTTTTTTCGCTTCTTCACTTAAATGATGCTCTTCAAAAGCCTGAATAGCACGTTCCAAATCGTCAACCACCGGCAAAATTGCAAGGATCATTTCTTGCGAAGCCGATTTTTGCAATTCAATCCGTTCTTTTGCCGTTCGCTTGCGGTAGTTGTCAAACTCCGAATAAAGCCGCATGTATTTGTCGTTCAGGTCATCATATTTTTCCTGAAGCTCTTCCAGCTTTTTCTGCGTGGAAGATTTTTTTGTTTTCTTCTTCTCTTTATGGGTTGAATCAACCGATTCTTTTTCTTTTTTTTCTTCCTGTTTTTGTGTTTCCGGTTGATTCTCAAAAGTTACATCATCAGCAACTTCCTGTTTTTTATTTTTATCTTGTTTTTTTGTACTCATTTTTATCACTCCTTTTTATTGATTTCCTTTGTGGTTAACAAATTTTTTGCCACTCTTTTACTCCAGTCATAATGACAGAAAAAAAAGGAAAACGCTGACAATTTTTTTGCAAAGTTAATGATTTTACGAAGGGAGCAATTGAAGGGCTACAACACCTTTTTTCACAGGAAAAACAAAGGTCAGGAAATCCGCTGAATATCTGCCCCA
Organism: Candidatus Sulfidibacterium hydrothermale; assembly: GCF_020149915.1. GTDB lineage: Bacteria > Bacteroidota > Bacteroidia > Bacteroidales > F082 > Sulfidibacterium > Sulfidibacterium hydrothermale. Next base: position 1,274,100 of record NZ_CP083760.1, on the reverse strand, counting down.
AGCGCACGCAAACGGGTATCAATGTGCTGATATCCCCGGTCGATCTGTTCAATATTATCGATGATACTGGTTCCATCGGCTGACAAAGCCGCAATTAACAAAGCCACTCCGGCACGAATGTCCGGCGAGGTCATCCGGATGCCCCGTAACGGCTGAGCATTATCCAATCCGATAACCGTAGCTCTGTGCGGATCACATAGAATAATACGAGCCCCCATATCAATCAGTTTATCCACAAAGAAAAGGCGGCTTTCAAACATCTTTTGATGAATGAGCACACTCCCTTTGGCCTGGGTGGCTACAACCAAAACAATACTGATCAGGTCCGGAGTAAAACCGGGCCACGGCGCATCGGCAATCGTCATGATAGAGCCGTCAATAAAAGTTTCGATGGTATAATGTTCCTGAGCCGGAACAAAAATATGATCACCCTGTTGTTCCACACCAACACCAAGCCGTCTGAAAACGGTAGGGATCATTCCCAAATCAGCAAGCCGGGTATTTTCAATAGTCAACGACGAGCGGGTCATAGCGGCCATTCCGATAAAACTGCCTACTTCAATCATATCAGCCAGCAGCGTATGCGTAGTTCCGTGAAGTGACGAAACCCCGTGAATGGTCAGCAGATTGGACCCCACGCCATCAATACGGGCACCCATTTGAATAAGCATTTTGCTCAATTGCACCAGATAAGGTTCGCAAGCTGCATTAAAAATCACGGTTTTTCCTTCGGCCATTACTGCAGCCATCAGAATATTAGCCGTACCGGTTACCGAAGCTTCTTCAAGCAGCATTTCATTGCCTTTAAGCCCTTTGGTAGTTACGTCATAGCGTTTTTCTGCTTCATCATAAACAAACGAAACGCCCAACTTTTGCAAGCCGTTAAAATGGGTATCCAGGCGGCGACGACCGATTTTATCTCCACCGGGTTGTGGAATTACGCCCCGACCGTATCTGGCCAAAAGCGGCCCTAAAATCATAATGCTTCCGCGAATGCTGGTGGCTTTCTGAAAAAAATCATCCGAATCCAAATAATCAAGATCCAATTCGGCAGCCTGAAAACGATAACTTTCGTCCGCTATCTTTTCTACCTTTACCCCAAAACCTTTCAGCAATTCGATCAGACGATTGACATCCCGAATATCAGGTACATTATGCAAAATAACCGGTTCGGAGGTGAGCAAGGTCGCACAAATCACCTGAAGTGCTTCATTTTTGGCTCCTTGCGGACGAATGGAGCCCCGCAGGCGATGCCCTCCGACTATTTTAAAAGAGCCCATTCTTTAATAAGATTTCCGGCCGTATTTTTTCTTCCTGCCGTTGTTATTATTTTTGTTTTGGTTGTTTTTCTTCTTTTTATTACGGGATCCGGACAACACTTCGTTTGTCGGAATCAGCTGAACATCATCATCCAGCTTTAGCTTGCCGTTAGAGAGTTCTTCCAACTGGCTTAGAATCATTTTGTCACTTACCGAATCCCGGTTCCAGTTCAGGTAAGCCCGTTTCATCTGATTCGCAATCATCAGTGTCAGCTCTTTTTTCTCCGGTCCGTCTTCCAATCCTGAAACATATTTTATCATGTTTTCAAGATGTTTTCCGTAATGTTTAAAACGGATGTGATTTTCGCTGTAATGCAATTTTTCAGGACGACGGCTGATCGCCTCTTTTTCCGGAGGCGGATAAGGGCTGTCCACATCAAGTTTAAAATCTGAGATAAAATAAAGATGGTCCCACAGTTTGTGCATATAATCACTGACTTCCCTTACCTGCGGATGCATATTGGCCATGATCTCAACCACTCTTTTGGCAGCCGCTGTCCGTTCTTTACGATCTTCAATCTGAACAACATGCTGAACCATTTTTTGGATATTACGACCATATTCGGGAATAGCCATTTTGTCGCGTGCGGTGTTATATTCCATATTTTCCGGTAAATTATTTACTAATAGGCTTTGAATAAACCATTTCTGTCCGTTACAGGCAAGGAGGAAGTTTTCATCTTATCCTGCAATGTTCTGTCTGCAAAAGTAAGGAAAAAAATCGTTATTACCGGACTTCCCTTATTTTTTTGGCTAACCAGGGTTACCGGTTCTGAAGCATTTTAGAAACCATAAATTCCGCCGCTTTGCCATCGCCATACAACGGGGGGAAAACCAGTTCATCTTTTTTCTTACTGAAAAGATCAAAAGCGGCCATTATGTTGTCTTTGTCGGCATCGGCCACCACACCACAACCTTGTTCCACTATTTCTTTCCATTCGGTTTCCGAGCGCAAAATAATAGCCGGTTTTTCAAAGAAATAAGCTTCTTTCTGTACACCGCCCGAATCGGTAAAAACCATCTCGCACCGGCTTTCCAGCATGATCATATCCAGAAATGAAACGGGAGGAATCAGTCGTATTTTATCCTCTTTTTGAATTTGCTGATACAGTTTTTCTCCGATATTTTTTTCCAGTAATTTGGCCGTCCGCGGATGTAACGGCACTACTACCGGTTTTCCTCCGGTTGTAGCTATTTGCAGAAACGATTCAAAAATAGCCTGCAAACGCCGGGGATGATCGGTATTGCTGTCGCGATGTACTGTAGCCAAATAAAAAGCCTGATCTTCCAGATTAAGCTGCTTCAGAATTGTACTCTTTTTCAAAGCAATTTCTTTAAAATACAAGCTATTATCGTACATCACATCACCACAATGAAAAATCCCGGGCCGGTCGGCGGTAAATGGCGACGGATTATCGGGACGAAAACCTTCTCGCAAAAGATTCTGGTATCCGGTTTCTGTGGGGGTAAACAACAAGGTGGAAACATGGTCGGCCATAATCCGGTTGATCTCTTCGGGCATACTTTTGTTGAACGATCGCAAACCGGCTTCGATATGCACCACCGGAACATGAATCTTGGAAGCGGCCACTGCTCCGGCCAGTGTGGAGTTGGTATCGCCATAAAGCACCAGATAATCGGGTTTTTCATCCAAAAGAATTTTTTCAACCCCCGTAATCATTCCGGCGGTTTGCCAACCGTGGGTTCCGCTTCCGATATTCAGATTTACCCGGGGCTCCGGAATTCCCAACTCATCAATAAAAACCTGCGACATGTTGGCATCGTAGTGCTGTCCGGTATGAACAATAATTTCTTCCACTTCATCCGGGAAACGGTTCTTTATCACCCGGCTTAACGCAGCAGCTTTAATAATCTGCGGACGGGCTCCAATCAGGGTTACAATCTTCATAAGCATTCAAAAAAATGGGCCGCTGTTTCTGTAAAAAACGCAAGCTAAAAGCGCTGTTTTTACAACAAACCTTCATCGGCAAAACTAAAATAATTATCGTTTCCGACAATGATATGATCTAACACAGAAATATCGAGGGCTTCGCCGGCTCTTTTTAATTTACGGGTAAGTTTAATGTCGTTTTCACTTGGCTTTAAATTATCCGACGGATGATTATGTGCTAAAATAATCGATGAAGCATTAAAATCGAGTGCCTGTTTAAAAATTCTTTTCGGGTCCACTACAGTGCCGGCCACACCACCGGTACTGATATTTAATTTGCGAATGATCTTGTTGGCCCGATCAAGAAAAACCACATAAAAAGCTTCGTAATAACGATCGGTAAGTTCGGGCAACAGTAATTCATACATATCGCGGCTGGACGTGATTTTTGCTTGCCGGATAACTCCCTCTGCCACACGGCGTTTCCCTAATTCAAAAGCTGCAAGAATACTGATGGCTTTGGCTTTTCCCATGCCACGAAAACGAGAAAGCTCTTCAATTCCTAATTTAGAAAATGTAATCAGGTTGTTATCCACACTTTCCAGCATCCGCCGGGCCAGCTGCACAGCCGACTCATCACCATTGCCGGAGCCAATAAGCAAAGCTATCAATTCGGCATTGCTGAGTGAATTTTTTCCTTTCAGCAACATTTTTTCACGCGGGCGATCATCTTCAGCCCACAACCGGATGGGCTGATCTTTTGAAATTGTTGGTTTCATCTCTTTATTTTCAGAAATTTATGTTTAGGCCAAAGGAATGGTAAAACTAAATGTAGTACCTTTTCCCGGCTCACTTTCAATAAAGAGTTTTCCGTTGTTCAACTGAATAAATTCTTTCACCACTACCAAACCAAGCCCCGTTCCTTTTTCTTTCCGGGTACCCGGCCGTGATTCCATTTTTTCTTTTTCTTTCAGAATTTTTTCAATTTGCTCTTTGGTCAATCCGGTTCCTTCATCAGAAACACTCACCACCACTTCACCGGAACCTTTGGCCACCGTAACGGTGATTTTACTATCAGGATGCGAAAACTTTATGGCATTAGAAAGCAAATTCCGGATCACGATTTCTATCATATTTTTATCAAACAACCCTTCCACTTTTTCATCTCCTTCATATACCAGTTTGATATTTTTCCGGGAAGCCTGCTGTGACAGTAAGTCAAACGATTTACGAACAATCTCGGTAATATTTTCTTGTGCTATACGGGGCGAAATACTTTTCCGCATAATACGGGCCCACGAAAGCAAATTCTCAATCATGGTATAGGTAGCATCCAGCGAAGGTTTCATGGTTTTTAAAAGGCTGAGAATCTCTTCGCGAGAAAAATCTTCCACATCGTCGATAACCATGTCCAGAATCGATTTCTGGGTACCGATAGGTCCCAATAAATCGTGTCCGATGATAGAAAGCAACTTGTCTTTGGATGCGTTTGCTTCTTTTAATTGATTTTCAGACTGCCGTAAACGTTTCTCCGCCAAAACACGATCGGTAATATCGCGCAATACACCTTCGTAACCCAATAAATTCTGATCTGAATCTCTTAGCTCATGAATATTCAACGAACAATAAAGAAGTTTTCCTTGCTTAGTACGCAAGGTAAGGCTAAAATCTTTTACCCGCTGTATGCGTTGCAAAATCTTACTAATACGTGGCCATTCCCGGTCAATTTCCACAAAATCATACATTGATTTACCCAACACTTCTTCTCTTTCATACCCCGCCACGGATTTCACCGACGGACTTATCTCGGTTACCTTTCCCTGATTATCAATCCGGAAATAGATATCCGGAAAAGCATTAAAGATGTCATAGTATTTTCTTTCACTTTCGGATATTGCCTGTTGGGTTTTTCGCAACTCGGTTACATCCCAAAAATTGAGCACATATCCGTTTAGTTCCGGATTATCGAGACGATTATTAAAAACGCCTTGCATATAACGGTATTCTCCGGTACTTTTTCTCAGGCGGAATGAAAATTCGAGCCGTTTTCTTTTCCCGATAAAAAAATCATTCAGCAATGCCCTAAGATGATCCACTTCATCCGGATGAACAAAATCAAATGGGTCGCCCCCTTTACGATCTTTCAGCGAATGCCCAAATGTTTTCTGGTACGACGGACTGAGATACGAAATCTTCAGATCGCGGTCGAGCATCAGCACAAAACTTTCGGAATATTCCAAAAGGCTATCCACAAAGGCCATTCTTTTTTTCAGTTCACGATCGCGAAGGGTACGGATACGAAGAAGGAAAATCCCCACTCCGATAACCAACAACAAAGCAAAAAGTGATACAAACAGATAAGCCCGGAATAATTTCTGACGCTCACGTGCCAACTTCAGGGTTTGATCTTTTACCTTAAAGAGATATTGCATTTTCACCCGGTCAAGGCGAGAACGGTTTTTGGCCGAATAAACACTGTCGTGTATCACCACAAATTTTTGAAGTAACTGATAAGCTTTGTGGTAATCTTTTTTCCGGGCATATAATTTTTCAAGTTGTTTTAAAGCATAAAGCTGGTCATAAACATCTCCCCCTTTTTTCAACAATTCCCATCCCCGATTAGCATAATACAATGCCGAATCAATCTGATTTCTCATGGCATAAAGTTCCGAGAGGCTAACCATGATAACACTCATGGTTCGAACATCATAAACCTTTTCTGACAAACGAAGGGCTTTGCGATAATAAATATATGCCGAATCAAGATTGTTCATCTTCTGATAAGTATCGCCTATATTGTTCAGGTTCAGGGCTTCTGTGTTCACATTTTTTGACATCCGGCTTAATTCGAGCGACTTAAATGAATATTTAAGTGCCTCAGACAAATTGTTTTCGTACGAATAAATATTCGCCAAATTCAGATAAACCGCAGTCAAAACACCGGTATCATGAACCTTTTCTGCTGATATCAATGCATTTTCATAATATCTTTTCGCATTTTTAATATCCTTCTGTTCCTGGCTCAGCACACCAAGATTCATTTCCACACTGGAAATCCGTTTTTCATTCTTTAAATGAGAAAAGATCTTCAATGCTTTCTGATAATAAATTAGGGCATCAGCTTTATTGCCCATTCCATCCATAGCAATGCCCAAGAGATTACTAAAAATCCCTTCCTTTTCTTTATCGCCCAATTTTTGAGCTACCTGCAAACCAATCAACGCAAACTCCCGCATTTCCATATTGTCTCCCAGGCGATAAGCATTGGCCGACATTTTTTTCAAAAGCAATAAATATTGGGTATCTGCTGCCTGGTCAGATAAAATACGAAATGCTTTATGGTAATTTGAATCGGCCAATATTGGCTGATCCATCCGCATCTCCATCTCTCCTTTACAGAGATAAATTTTAGCCAAAAGAACAGATCTTGACTGAGGAGGGAAAAGGGATTCAAGGCTATCCAACAAACGAACAGCCGAATCCGGTTTCAATTTTTCAGCTTTTCTTAATAACACAACAATGTCTGAAGAATCTATATTTGTCCGTTTCAATGATATACCACCAAAACCGTTTTCAGAGAAAACCAGTAATACAAAGAGCAATAGAAAAATCCTTACCGGAAAAGTAATCTGGTAAAACAATGGAAAAATATTACGACAAAAAAAATCCTTTTTCTTCATTCCAGCAGCAATTAGTAATTCCCCGAGCTAATATCTTCTCAATCCCGCCTTCTAATAGGAGCAAAAATAAACAAAACCCTTTAATATCCACGTTTTTTAAAAAAATTAGCTAAACTTGTTAATTTTTTAAAAATGATCACTCTGTTGAGTGGCATTTGGATTCAATGCTTTGTGTTTTTTATCATATTTAGCGCAATCAAATTCGATATCAATATCTTTCAACGGCTTAGCAAAATCATCCTTCGGACTGATTCCTAACGAAGGATCATTATATATTTTCCGCATATAAATGGCCCAAATAGGCAGAGCCATATTGGCTCCCTGTCCCAGTTTAATGGTTCGGAAATGAACGCTGCGATCTTCAGCCCCCACCCATACACCAGTTGTCAACCGGGGGACAATTCCCATAAACCAGCCATCAGACTGATTTTGTGTTGTTCCTGTTTTTCCTGCCACCGGATTATTAAAACCATAGCGGTAACGCAAACGAATACCGGTTCCGCTTTCCACAACTCCTTCAAGCAGTTTAATCATTTTATAAGCGGTTATCTCACTCATGGCTTCCGTTTTTTTCGGCGCAGCCTGATAAAGAATATTTCCGTTTTTATCTTCTATCTTGGTAACAAATACCGGTTTTATATAAACCCCTTTATCCGGGAACGTATTCATTGCACCAACCATTTCATAAAGGGACAAATCAGGGGTTCCCAACGCAATGGCCGGAACCGGCGGTATAGGAGAAGTAACCCCCATTTTCCGCGCCATTTGAATCACTGCCTGGGGTGAAAACCGGCTAATCAGCCAGGCAGAAATCCAGTTATTGGAGTTGGCCAACGCCCATTTTAAAGTTACTTCCTCTCCTATCCGGCGCGAATCGGCATTGTGTGGCGTCCAGAATTTTCCATTGGGCAAAGGAACACTATACGAAATATTAGGCACTTTGTAGCAGGGGCTGTATTCTCCTTCCTGCATGGCCAATGTGTAAAGGAAAGGTTTAAACGTAGAACCCACCTGTCGTTTGGCCTGTGTTACATGATCATATTTAAAGAAACGATAATCAATACCGCCCACATAAGCCCGTACATAACCGGTTTGCGGTTCCATGGACATCAATCCGGCATTCAGGAAGAATTTGTAATACCGAATGGAATCCATTGGTGTCATCACCGTGTCGATAATTCCTTTCCATGAAAAAACTTTCATGGGCACCGGTTTATGAAAAACCCGCTCAATCGAATCTTCCGGAATCCCAGCTCTTTTCATCTCATGATAACGGAATGAACGTTTCATGGCCTGAATCATAATTTTATGAATCTGACGCTCAATTTCCTGTTCACTGGCTCCCGGAAAAACAAACGGTGCGTGCGGATGTCCTTTCCAATGAGCATAAAATTCGGGCTGCAGGGTTTGCGAAAGATATTCACGAACAGCATCTTCGGCATAATGCTGCATACGGGTATCGATGGTAGTATAAATTTTTAATCCATCGGTATAAATATTAAAATGTGAGCCATCCGCTTTTGTATTTTTATTACACCATCCATATAGCGGATCGGTTTCCCATTCTATTGAATCGTTGTGATATTGGTGAATGTTCCAATAATTTTTTCGTTGTGGTTTGTGTTTTGTCAGAATTTTTCGAAGATATTCTCTAAAATAACGGGCTTCGCCGGTATTATGATTCAACAAACCATAATGTTCCACCCCAAGCGGAAGCTTGGATACCGAATCGCGTACCGCTTCTGAAATATATCCGTATTTGGCCATCTGGGCAAGAACCAGATTACGTCTTTTCATCGCTGCTTTGGGATGTAAAATGGGGCTGTAATGCGTAGGCATATTTACCACTCCGGCCAACAAAGCAGCTTCCTGAAGATTTAACGAATCGGGAGATTTATCAAAAAAGGTCCTGGCTGCCGATTTAATTCCGTAAGCATTATGCCCGAAAAAAACAGTATTCAGATACATGGCAATAATTTCTTCCTTGGAATAATAACGTTCCAGCTTTACCGCCGTTACCCATTCCTGAAATTTCCGTACCACCAACTGTAACTTATTAAGCTTACCACGGGGGAAAAGGTTTTTGGCCAACTGTTGGGTTATTGTACTTCCGCCTCCTTTGTGCTTGCCGGTAAGCAAACCGTAAGCTACCCGCAACAATGCCCGCGGGTCAATGCCTGAATGATCTTCAAAACGAACATCTTCCGTAGCAATTAAAGCATTAATCAGATAAGGAGAAATTTGCCGGTAAGTAACATTTGAACGGTTTTCAATAAAATAAGTCCCCAGCAGCTGTCCGTCGGAAGAAATTACTTCAGAAGCCTGACTGGTTTGTGGATTTTCCAGCTGTCTGAAAGTAGGCATTTTCCCAAAAAAGCCGGTAACAATTCCATAAAAAAACAACACCACAAGCCCAAGGCTAAGGAAATACAGCAGCCAAAATTTGGTGATATAATTCCACCATTTTTTCTTTTTTTTATCTTTATTTTCGCTTTTTTCCTGAATCATGAAAGAATCTTATTATTCCGACAAAGTTATTTACTTTTTTCAATATCAATTCCCACACTTTGCACGGCATGCAAAGTATCTGTTCGCATTCCCTGCCAAATCAAAAACGTATATTTTCCTTTTAGCGGGAACCTGAACTTTGATTTAAGCAAAACATGATCTTCTTTTATTTTTCCCCAACCTTTTCCGAGCCATTTTCCTTCGGGGTTTGCCAACATAATTTCCAGTGTATCACGAGTATATGTTTTGTTCGGAAAAAGGGTTTCCATAAAAAGATACAAATTACTGTAACGGTATTTTTGGGTATGCCGGATATTGACATAAAAATCATACAGAGAAACGGTATCAGAAACAGGAATCACAAATTTTGCCGCACTTTCTTTAGGCCATACGCCATTTAAAGGAACCGCACCGGCAAAAAGGGTACTGCGCCGGCACGACGTAAAAAAAAGCAGCCCGATTATAATGAGCAACAATCCATATTCCTTTTTTAAATGCCGTATCATATTTATTACAATGAAATTCTTACCGGATTATTATATGTACGAAACAAAATCATTATCGTCGCTCCCGTTATCTTCGGAGGCATTTTGCTCTACCTGCATGGCAAAAGCCTCTAATTCGGCAGGAAATTTCTTGTTTTCGTTCATTCGGATTATGCGTTTTACCTTATCCACCGGAATAGCCATCAGATTATTCGGGCTATCAGCATAAGCAAACCACATAAGTTTCTGAAAAACATCACTCTTCTGATGATAAGCCGGTCCTTTTTTTGTTTGCAGCACAGTTTTGGGATCAGGAAAATCATTTAATGCTTCCAGATAATTATCTAATTCATAATTCAGACAACATTTCAATTTTCCGCATTGTCCGGCCAGTTTTTGCGGATTTAACGAGAGTTGCTGTACCCGGGCCGCATTGGTTGAAACACTTTTAAAACTGCTCATATATGATGAGCAGCAAAGTTCTCGTCCACAAGAACCGATTCCTCCCAGTTTGGCAGCTTCCTGCCGAACCCCAATCTGGCGCATCTCAACCCGCACTTTAAATGCATCGGCCAGACGCCGGATTAACTGTCTAAAGTCCACCCTATCCGCCGCCGTGAAATAAAAAATGGCTTTGGTTTTATCGCCCTGATATTCCACGTCATTTACTTTCATTTCAAGTCCCAGCTCTTCTGCAATACGACGGGTTCCGTACAAGGTATTTTTTTCCTGTGCCACAGCCATGAGCCATTTTTCGACGTCACTCACCCGGGCATGTCTATAAACCCTTTTGACATCAGCACGTTGCGGGTCATAATTCTTTCGTTTCATCTGAAGCAAAACGGCTTCTCCGGTTAAAGCCACAATACCCACATCATGTCCCGGATTGGCTTCTACCGTGACGATCTCATTTTCTTTCAGAACAAGTTCAGGCGGACAAAGGAAAAAATCTTTCCGGTCGTTTTTAAAACGTACCTCCACAAAGCGTTCTTCTTCTTTTTTAACCGGATCTTCAAATCCATCCAGCCAATTATAAGAAGTCAGCTTACAACAAACCGACTGGTTTACTTCGTAAGACTCAGCATCTTGGTCTACCACACAGCAACCCCGTCCGGCAACTACTTCTATATTTTTTGTTTTGTTTTCCAAATGTTCTTCCATTTCCCCCTGCTTCTTTTCTCGAAAGTACAAAAGTAGGAAATTCTTACTGAACTATTTTTTTCGAAAAAAAGTTTTTAAAAAGAATCAAACCTTCCCGGTTTGTAAAGCTTTTTTTCCCTCCTGCAGACAATCTCCAAGCTGAAAGCTCAAATCGGAGAAAAGAATACCCGGATGGGCATTACGTTCGATATGATAAATGGCTTCATTTAACAATTCATACATTTTTTGTCGGTTGGCCTGATTCACATACGGAGCAAATTTTTTCAAGTAATCTTTTTCTTCTTCCGTCGCCATTACCAGATTCGTTTGTCCTTCCTGGATAAATAACGAATTATGAAACACCTGCAGTCCGTAATGCAAGAATTTTTTCTGTTTTTCACGTCCTAATCGCGAAAGCTCCTGAACCAGTTCATAAATAGCACCATAATCTTTTCCGGAAAAGCAGAGCCGCATCCACTCTCTGAACTTGATAAAATTATAATGATCATCTTCGGCCTGCTCAAAAAGTTCCCGTGCTTTATTCCAGTTTCCACTCGATAACATGGCCACTTCCCGGGCTTTTTCCACACTAATTTCATCAGGAAACCGGCGAAGTAATTCCTGCTCCACATCAGAATAAGAAAGCGGAGGAACTTTAACGAGCTGTGCCCGCGACCGCACTGTAGGAATAATCATTTCGTAACGTTCGGCTATCAAAATAATTAATGTGTTCTCAGGAGGTTCTTCCAGGCTTTTTAAAAGTTTATTGGATGCTGATAGATGTAAACGTTCTGCCATAAATACAATCACCACCTTATAAGGCGCTTCATAAGGTTTATAGCCCAAAAGTTTAACAATCTGGTTGGCATCGCGGGCATAAATGGTTCCCTGTTTATTTCCAATACCAAGTGCTTCATACCAAGTATCCTGGGTTACATATCCTTGATTTTCCTGTAAAAAGGCGAGCCATTCTTCCTGAAAAAGTTCCGATTCCGGGTTCTTTTTTATTTTGTTATTGGTTGCTGTAGGAAAAATAAAATGAAGATCCGGATGAGAAAACTTTTGGTATTTTACACAAGAAGGACAAACGCCACAACTTTCTCCATCCTGTTTATTCGGACAATTGATGTACTGGGCAAAAGCAAGTGCCAGTGGCAACGCTCCGGCACCTTCAGGACCAAGAAAAAGCTGAGTATGTGCCACTCGCTTTTCCTTTACCGTAGCAATTAACCGCTCTTTAACAACCTGCTGACCAATTACATCTTTAAACTGCATTTTTATTTTGTTTCGGGCAAAGATATTGAAAAGCAGACAAACAACAGGCACAAAAAAACGGATATCCTGTTAAAACAAGATATCCGTTAAAATGTGCTTTTTCAGGAAATATTATCCCAGTTTGGCACCGATAAACTGACGGTTCATCCGTGCAATATTGGTAATAGAAATTTCCTTGGGACACTCGGCTTCACAAGCATACGTATTGGTACAATTACCAAAACCAAGTTCATCCATTTTAGCCACCATCGCTTTTACACGGTCTTTGGCTTCCACTTTTCCTTGCGGAAGCAAAGCAAACTGTGACACTTTAGCCGAAACAAACAGCATAGCAGAAGCATTTTTACAAGCAGCAACACAAGCGCCGCATCCAATACAAGCCGCAGCATCCATAGCCAGGTCGGCATTTTCCTTTTTAATCGGAATGGCATTGGCATCCGGAACACCACCGGTTGTTACCGAAATATATCCTCCTGCCTGAATGATTTCATCAAAAGCCGACCGGTCCACAATCAAGTCTTTGATTACCGGGAATGGTTTAGCCCGCCAGGGTTCAATAACGATGGTTTCCCCATCCTTGAATTTACGCATATGTAGCTGACAGGTTGTGGTTGCAGCTTCTGGTCCATGTGGATGTCCGTTAATAAACATACTGCACATACCACAAATTCCTTCACGACAGTCGTGATCAAAGGCAACAGGATCTTCTCCTTTTTCTACCAATTCATCATTCAGGATATCAATCATTTCAAGAAAAGATGCATCAGAGGAGATGTTGTGCACATCGTAATCCACGAACTTTCCCTTATCATCGGGGGAAGCCTGGCGCCATATTTTTAATTTAAAATCCATTGTTTTTCTTTTTAAAGTTTAAAATAATCCGTTAACTTCCTTAAGCGGTTTTGTAGTTACGCGTTTTGACTTCGATATTTTCATAAACCAGTGGCTCCTTATGGAGTTTAGGTTCTTTGTCATCGCCCTGGTATTCCCAGGCTGCCACATACATGAAATCTTTGTCGTTACGTAGTGCTTCACCTTCAGGAGTTTGGTATTCTTCACGGAAGTGGCCACCTGCTGATTCTTCCCGATGCAAAGCATCACGGGCCAACAGCTCGCCAAGTTCAAGGAAGTCCGCTACACGGAGTGCTTTTTCCAGCTCAATGTTAATTCCATTGGGATTACCCGGTACACGAACATTTTCCCAGAACTCTTTCCGGAGTTCCTGAATCATTTTAATTCCTTCTTCCAGACCTTCTCTGTTTCGGGCCATACCGGCATGATCCCACATGATACGTCCCAGTTTTTTGTGGAAATAATCCACCGTTTCTTTGCCATTAATAGACATCAATTTTTCAATTCTGGCCTGAACATCTTTTTCTGCCTGTTCAAACTCAGGGGTATCCGAAGGAATAGTACCTACCGTAATTTGGTCAGCAAGATAATTTTGCATTGTGTAAGGCAGAATAAAATAACCATCGGACAATCCCTGCATCAAAGCAGAAGCTCCTAAGCGGTTAGCGCCGTGGTCAGAGAAGTTCGCTTCACCACCCACGAATAATCCCGGGATATTACTCTGCAATTCATAGTCAACCCAAAGGCCACCCATGGTGTAGTGAACAGCCGGATAGATCATCATTGGGGTTTCATACGGATTATCGTCCGTAATCCGCTCGTACATATCAAAGAGGTTCCCGTAACGGGCTTTGATCACATCTTTACCCAAACGGGCAATAGCTTCTTTAAAATCAAGGAATACTGCTTGTCCTGTACCTACGCCATATCCGGCATCACAACGCTCTTTTGCAGCACGCGAAGCGACATCACGCGGAACCAGGTTTCCAAAAGCAGGATATCTTCTCTCGAGATAATAATCGCGGTCTTCTTCAGGAATATCGCGGGGACGAATCTCTTTTTTCCGGATTTTTTCAGCATCTTCTTTTTTCTTCGGAACCCAGATACGGCCATCGTTCCGCAAACTTTCACTCATCAGTGTTAATTTCGATTGATAGTCGCCATGAACCGGAATACACGTTGGGTGAATTTGCACATAACAAGGATTGGCAAACCAGGCCCCTCTTTTGTAAGCTCTCCAGGCCGCACTACCATTAGATGTCATAGCATTGGTAGATAAGAAGTAAAGATTTCCATATCCACCTGTAGCCAGCAATACAGCATGAGCACTGTACCGTTCCAGTTTTCCGGTAAATAAATTCCGCACGATAATTCCCCGGGCTCTACCGTCTTTCATAATAACGAGATCGAGCATCTCCCGGCGGGTATAAAGTTTTACAGAACCCCGTTTGATTTCTTTACTTAAAGCGCCGTAAGCACCTAAAAGCAACTGCTGTCCGGTTTGACCACGGGCATAAAATGTACGGGATACCTGAGCGCCACCAAAAGAACGGTTAGCAAGATATCCACTGTACTCACGGGCAAAAGGAACCCCCTGGGCTACCAATTGGTCAATAATGTTATTACTGACTTCAGCCAGCCGGTAGGTATTGGCTTCACGTCCGCGGTAGTCACCCCCTTTTACCGTATCATAAAACAAGCGATAAACAGTATCGCCATCGTTAGGATAATTTTTAGCAGCGTTAATTCCACCCTGAGCGGCAATACTATGTGCACGACGCGGGCTATCTTGGATACAAAAGACTTTTACATTAAATCCCATTTCGCCCAAACTGGCAGCAGCAGCACCTCCGGCAAGTCCGGTACCCACCACGATAATATCAATTTTACGCTTATTGGCAGGATTGACAAGTTTCTGATGTTCCTTATAATGTGTCCATTTTTGGGCGAGAGGCCCTTCAGGAATTTTTGAATCTATCTTGGTCATAAGGCTATACTATTTTGAAAAGTAAATAAACAACGGAATGATAATAAAGCCGAGAGAAACCACAATGGCATAGGCACGGCTGAGTCCTTTAATGAATCCCCAATAGGTTTTATGGTTTAAACCCAATGTCTGGAAAGCAGACTGAAAAGCATGATCCAGATGGAAACCCATTAAAACAAACATCACCACATAAAAGACAACGTATCCACCATTGTGGAAGAGGTTAATCACCAATTGTCCCATGTCTTCCATATCGGTTCCAGGAACTTTGGGAACGCCATTTCCTGCCCATCCCATTTTTACAGCAAAGAAATTAGTGAGATGGATAATCAGAAAAATAAGTATTAACAGTCCGGTATAAATCATGTACTTTGAAAAAGGAGACTGTTCCATGAAGGCTCTTCTTTTATAGCCTTTCGGTCGTGACATCCAGTTTTGTATCTGCAGGACAATACCATAAAAAATATGGATGGCAAAGCCGGCAAATAATACCCACTGAAAAATTTGAATGAAGGTATTGGTTCCCATAAAATGAGCCCCTTCATTAAACAAATTTTTGTTGACGAGTAAAAACGAATTGAGGGTTAGATGAACCAACAAGAACGTTATTAAAAAGAGCCCCATCAACGACATGATAATCTTCTTCGTAATCGAAGAATAGTAAGGTTTATTACTCATAATAACGAATTTAACATTTTATTATTAATCGAATTAATTAATTTTGCTTACAATTAGCGTGGCACAAATTTATCAAAGTATTAAGATAATACAATGTGAATTCTTTTAAAAGAGCCCCTGATTCGATAATTTATAACAGGTTTAAATATTGATAAAATGCGTTACCAACCCATTCACAACAAATTTTTTACCAACAACCGGAAGAAGTTTGCATCTCAGTTGCCTAACGATGCTTTTGCCGTGTTTTTTTCGAACGATCAATGTCCACGTAACGGAGATCAGTTTCATCCGTTTCGGCAAAACTCCGATTTTTTCTATCTCACCGGCATCGAGCAGGAAAAAAGCATTCTTTTAATAGCTCCTAACTGCCCAAATCCGAGCTTACAGGAAGTTTTGTTTGTACTCAAAAGCAGCAAAACACTTGAAATATGGGAAGGGCACAAGTATACGAAAGAAGAAGCCAAAGAAACTTCCGGAATTGGAAGCATCTATTGGCTGGAAGATTTTGATGCCATTTTAAAAGAAGTGATGTCTTATCACGATCACGTGTATTTAAACCAAAATGAATACATTAAATTTTTCCCTGATGTTGAAACGCGCGAGATCAGGCTGGGAAATGAAATACAAAAACAATTTCCGTTACACCAGTATCACCGTGCCGCTCCATTACTCACCCGTCAGAGGTTAATCAAATCAAAAGAAGAAATTGAGCTCATACAAAAAGCCTGCGAAATTACGAACAAGGCTTTCCGGCGGATTCTTCAATTCACCAAGCCGGGCGTTTATGAATACGAAGTGGAGGCTGAAATTACGCACGAGTTTATCCGTAACGGAGCAACAGGCCACGGGTATGCTCCCATCGTCGCATCCGGAAAAAGTGCCTGTGTATTGCATTACACCGAGAACGACAAAACTTGTCATGACGGAGATTTGTTGTTGATGGATTTTGGTGCTGAATACGCCAATTACACCGCTGACCTCAGCCGTACTATTCCGGTGAATGGAAAATTCACACCAAGGCAAAAAGAATTATATAATGCCGTCTTACGGGTGATGAAAGAAGTAAAAAAACTGTATGTTCCCGGAAATACCATCAATACCATTAATGAAAAAACCAATCAGTTAATGGAAAAAGAGATGATCAGGCTTGGATTGTTTACGGAAGAAGAAGTAAAGAATCAGGATGACAACAATCCACTTTTCAAAAAATATTTCATGCATGGAACATCCCATTTTATGGGGCTGGATGTCCATGATGTGGGAGCAAAACACGAGCCTTTACAACCGGGAATGGTTCTCACGTGTGAACCGGGCATATACATTCCGGAAGAGAAGACAGGAATTCGTATAGAAAATGACATCTTGGTTACAGAAAAAGAACCGGTTGATCTCATGGCAGATTTTCCGATTGAACCAGAAGAAATTGAAAAACTGATGCAACAATAGCCTGGACTCATGGAGCAATAAAAAAAGGGAACCGATTTCGGTTCCCTTTTTTAGTCTGGATATTTTTAAATCACTAGTTATTTCCTACCAAAGCTTTGAAATCCGGAGTATTAAAAAGTTTCAGGAATTCACGGTCTTTAGCAGCTTTAGCTTTATAAGAAGCATCTTCTTTAATGGCTTTGGCCAGATAGTTATAAACCATGGTATTATCCCCTTTACGGGCACCTACAACAGCCAACAGATAATCAACAGCCGCATTTTCTTTAGCACATTTCAGGGTATTAGTAGCAGCATCCAAATTACCATTCAGCATTTGAGCCAAGCCAAGGTTATAAGAGCATTTTTTACTGCTCAGCAACTGAACGGCTTTGGCATAATCACCTTTCATGATATTAACAATACCTAAGTTATAAGCTTCGTCAGCACCCAGTTTCTGAGCATACAGGAAGCAATGTTCTGCTTTCTTATAGTCTCCTTGACGAGCATATAAGATTCCCATATTGTTGCGTACAACAGCTGCATTTTTGTTCATCTTCATGGCTTTCATCAGAAGTGATTTAGCTTCTTGATAATCACCAAGTTCAACATCAACAGCACCGGCATTGGCCACAGCTCTCCAGCAATTTGGATAGCGTTTCATGGCATTAGCATAGATTTTTTTCTTGGTATTCAGATCGCTCGTCAAGTTAGCAGCATGTAAAATTTCAGCTACTTTCAACTGGCCATAATCCGGACTGGTAGCCATCTGTGCAATTTCGCTTTCCGGTCTTTTCGGTTCGATGGCATTCACATACAATTCGGCACGACGCAAAGGAGGCAGAATGCTTTTTTCCAGTTGCGGATAAATCTGAATCATGTTTCTGATTTCTTCCTCTTTTTTGCTTTCATTAGCCGAGTTAATCACATTCAGAATTGCAGCTTTGTCTTTAATATCGGATTTTTCAACTGCTTTCATGAAACCGTTCCAGTCAGGACCATTGGCATGCAAGTTAAACGGAATATCTTTTACACTTTTAAAGGCAAAGTTGTTGTCTTTTTTCCGAAGCTCTCTTTTAATTTTGGATTTGATGTATTTTTCCATAGCCTGGGCACGACGTTCAGAAAGTCCTTGGTTAAAGCTTTCTTCTCCTTCAGGAGATGCCCATCCCTGGATATCAATACTTTTTACTTTCCAGCCTTTATAAAGGTCAGAGAGATTATTTTTCAAAGCATCGTAATTAGCTTTGTTTTTATTTAAGGGAAGATTCCAGTCAATATTTGCCTGATTCACTTTAAAATGCAACTCAGATTTATTTGTAACAATCGTTACCTTCTGGTAACCATCGGGAGCAAAAATAAAATGTTCATTATGCTCAACAGCTTTTGCCGTTACGATTGTTCCATCAGCAATTTTTCTTTCAGCAATACTTTTGGCTTTCTTTTCACCGGCAAGCGCATCTTTCACCGAAGCATATTCTTTTCCGGAATAAGGATAAACCACTGACTCGGTAACCAACTGGGCTACATCCATACCTTTTTCATAAGGAACTTTGTAGGTCCGGGTAAAAGAACCACCATTTTGGTAACTGATCAATTCACCGTTACCAGCTACTTTTTCTCCTTTAAGTTTGATCGGATCAAGTACTTTTTCTCCTCCTTCATATTTTATCACCGGCTGGATCAGCATCACAGCATTTTTTGAAAAATATTTCGGAGGGAAAGTTCCATTTACTGTAATTTCTACACTGTCCCCTTTTTCTTCAAGGACTTTAGGCATAACAACCATACTGGTTTTTTCCGGAGCTTTCTTTGCCATGGAGCCAACGCCACCGGGAACAAATTTGTAACGAATACCGAGAGAAGCATTTAAGGTTCCGTCACGCCCAGAATTTCCATATCCAGATACAACACCGTCTAATAAGTCTGTATCCCACCAAGTATAGGAATAATCACCATAAATATCCCATTTATCATTCAGTGTATAGTTTACATTAACTCCAAAAGGAATAGTTAATGCTACTTTACGGTTTGAAATTCCACCATTATGTGAATCATTATTTCCATCATAGCCATGACGAGCCACTAAACTACCCGTAGTTTTATCATATAATTTTGACTTCCATTGCATTTGTCCCAAACCAGCATGAAACCCAAAATTAATCGCCCGGGTTTTATAACCACCAATCAAATTGGAAAGATTTAATCCAAGATTTAAATCCCCACCATAGTAATCAGAAGTATACCAATAATCATGGGATGGAATTGGCATATACTTACTTTTATCGCTATTGGCTTCAAGATAACCTTTAGCATAACCTCGATTTAACCCCACATAGGCATTCAACCAAGGTAAAAACTGATAACCAAAACCAAGACTTCCTGTCCCCACAAAAACATTATCATGGCTCAAATCAGGAAAAATCAACGTAGAAGCCACCTCAGCATGTGACCAAGAAGCCCCAAACTGCCCCTGCCCAAAGAAATAAGGGCTAAAACTTTCTTGTGGTTTTTGGGCCTTTTTTTCTGTTTCTTGTTTGTCTTTTTTACCCGAAGTAGTGCTTTGGGCATAAAAAGCCAACGGAAGTACCATCAGAAAGCTCAATACGAGCATCCGGGTTAAAGAATAATTTTTTTTCATCTTGTAAGGTTTATGATTTAAAATTCCAAACTTCTTATTTCATAACGCTTTCGGCTCTATTATAGCCTTCAGGTTATTTTAGGCAAATATACATATTTTTTTAATTAGTATCTAAAACTTAGATTTTTAACCAAATTTTTCTTGCAAAAAATTTTATTTCATTCTTCGCCACTTCATAGTCAAATCCCACAAGACCACCCCAATACTTACCGAGATATTCAACGAATGCTTGGTTCCAAATTGAGGAATTTCAATAACCTGGTCGGCTTGCTGCACTATTTTTTCTCCCACTCCTTTGATTTCATTACCGAAAATCAGAGCATACTTTCCGTCTGACTTGGGGGCAAAGTCCCGCAAATCGGTACTTTCGTCAGCCTGTTCAATAGCGATAATCTGATACCCATTATTTTTTAACGCATTCACGGCATCCATCGTGCTTTCATAGTATTTCCAGTCGACCGAATCCGTGGCTCCCAAGGCTGTTTTATGAATTTCCCGGTGTGGCGGAGTTGCCGTAATACCACACAAATATATTGCTTCTACACAAAAAGCATCAGAGGTACGAAATGCTGACCCTATATTATTTAAACTCCTGACGTTATCAAGAACTACAACAAATGGTACTTTCGGCACCTTTTTAAAACGGTCTACATCCAACCTTCCTAACTCTTCATTTCTTAATTTACGCATCTTTCCATTTATTCTTATTGCAAAATTAAAAAAGGTTTTAAGTCAACACCGGTTTAAAGCAATATTTAGATTTAAACCACCCACCCCTGGGCTAAAACTACAACGATTGCGCCTTTTTATTAAATTTGCACTCTTTTTTACGAATCTTATTAAAACACAAAAAATATGAAAAAATTAGCGGTTGTCGCTTTTGGCGGAAACGCCCTTTTAAGGGCCGGACAGAAAGGAACCATTGATGAGCAGGAAGCTAACGCTTATGAAGCTGCTAAAAAATTAACCAAGTTATTAAAGAAAAAATACAATATGGTTGTTACCCATGGCAACGGGCCTCAAGTAGGTAACATTATGCTGGCCAACGCTGCCGGGAAACAAGTGTACGGAATTCCTGAAATGCCATTGGATATTTGCGGGGCCTATTCTCAGGGTTTCATTGGATATGTACTGGAACAACAACTCCGGAATGTGTTGATGAAACAAGATAAAGACCGCGATATTGTAACTTTAGTAACACAGGTTTTAGTAGATAAAAACGACCCGGCTTTTAAAAATCCGACCAAGCCTGTGGGACCTTATTACACTAAAGAAGAAGCGGATGCCATAATGAAAGAAACCGGAGCCATTTTTAAAGAAGATGCCCGGGGAAGAGGATGGCGAAAAGTGGTAGCTTCGCCCAACCCCATGTTGATCTTTAATCAAAAAACCATTGAAAAAATTGCCCGCGAAGGACATATTGTCATTGCAGTGGGCGGTGGCGGGATTCCCTGTTTTTATGTAAAAGAGAACAAGTTACAGGGTATTGACGCCGTGATTGACAAAGATTTGGCTTCTTCAAGATTGGCAGTAGGAATCCGGGCTGATAAATTGTTCATCCTGACTGATATTCCCAAGGTATTTATCAATTTTAATACGCCGCAGGAAAAAGCCATTGATAAAATGAGCCTGAACGAAGCCAAACGTTACCTGGAAGAAGGTCAATTTGGCGAAGGTAGTATGGCACCCAAGGTACGCGCCGCCATTAATTTTGTGGAAAGTACCGGAAAAGACACCATTATCACCGAAACCAATTTGCTGGGTGTAGATAACGGAGGAACACGCATTACCATGGTGTAATACCGATTACGCAACAAAATTACACTTCATAAAAAAGCCTCTGTTTCTCCTTTTTCGAAACAGAGGCTTTTTCTTTTTAACCGGAATTATTTACATCTCTTTCACTTCCACTACCGGGCCTTCGTAATCGCTTACCGGCAGGCAGGGACAGAGATTACGGTCGCCGTAAGCATCGTCAATTTTGCCCACCGGCGGGAAATATTTGTTCTCGCGAACCCAATCCAGCGGGAAAACTGCTTTTTCGCGGGAATAAGGCAAAGTATAGTCGGTAACAATCACCATATCAGCCGTATGTGGAGCATTGGAAACCACATTGTTTTTCCGCTCAGCTTTTTCTTCTTCTACTTCACGAATTTCTTCGCGAATGGCTTTCATCGCAGCCACAAAACGGTCGAGTTCTTCCAGCGGTTCGCTTTCGGTAGGCTCCACCATCAATGTGCCGTGAACCGGGAATGCCACTGTCGGCGCATGAAAGCCGTAATCCATCAGCCGCTTGGCAATGTCAATCACTTCAATGCCGGCCGTTTTACTAAAAGCTTTGCAATCAAGAATCATTTCATGGCCTACCCGGCCATTTTTTCCCGTATATAAAATCGGATAAGCGTCCTTTAGCGAATCTTTAAGGTAATTGGCATTCAGAATGGCCATTTTTGTAGCTTCTTTCAAACCGGTTTTCCCAAGCATTTTCAGATAACCGTACGAAATCAGCAACACCAGTGCACTGCCGTAAGGAGCTGAAGACACCGCCGGAATTCCTTTTTCACCACCGGTTTCCACAAAAACATGTTTAGGCAAAAAAGGTTTCAGATGGGCAGCCACTCCTACCGGCCCCACACCCGGGCCACCACCGCCATGAGGAATGCCAAAGGTTTTATGCAAATTGAGATGACACACATCGGCACCGATAAATCCGGGGCTGGTCAACCCAACCTGGGCATTCATGTTGGCACCGTCCATGTAAACCTGTCCGCCGTGCGAATGGATGATCTCAATAATTTCGCGAATGGCTTCCTCAAAAACACCATGCGTGGAAGGATAAGTTACCATCAACGCGCCGAGCGTATCTTTGTATTTTTCCGCTTTTTGCTTCAGGTCATCCACGTCGATATTCCCGTTTTCATCGGTTTTGACCACCACCACCTGAAATCCGGCCATGACTGAGCTGGCAGGATTGGTACCGTGAGCCGAAGCCGGAATCAGGCAAACATTACGATGCTGTTCGCCCCGGCTATGCAGATAAGCACGAATCATCATCAACCCGGTATATTCGCCGGCAGCACCCGAGTTAGGCATAAATGAAACGGCATCAAACCCAGTAATCTCGCACAGAATCCGTTCCATATCTTCGATAACGGCATGATAACCCGCTGCCTGACCCTGTGGAATAAACGGATGCAAATCGGTAAACTCAGGCCAACTCACCGGCATCATTTCTGAAACAGCATTCAGTTTCATGGTACAGGAACCCAACGGAATCATGGTGCGGTTCAATGCAAGATCTTTGTTTTCAAGCGATTTCAGATAACGCATCATCTGTGTTTCGGAACGGTATTTTTTAAAGACCGGATGCGTCATAAAATCGCTTGTGCGCCGCAACGGAGCCGGAAGAGCTGTTTTCAGATTCATTTCCGGCTTACCGAACGAAACCGGCTCTTTTTGTTTACCGGCAGCATCTGCCAAAACAGAAACAATTTTTTCCACATCTTCCGTCCGGGTGGTTTCATCAAGACTGATACCAAGATGCCGGTCGTCAGCATAAAAGAAATTAATTTGGTTTTCGAGTGCTTTGGCACGGATGAGTCCCGTGTTGACACCGGAAGGAATTTCGAGATACAGCGTATCGAAATAAGCACTGTTCAGGTTGTTGTAACCATATTTTTGAAGGGCAGCAGCCAGATCCACCGTGAGAGAATGTATCTCTTCGGCTATTTTAATCAGGCCTTCTTTTCCGTGGTAAACGCCGTAAAATCCGGCCATTACCGCCAACAGTGCCTGTGCCGTACAAATGTTGGACGTGGCTTTTTCGCGTTTGATATGTTGTTCGCGGGTTTGCAGTGCCATCCGCAGAGCGGTTTTTCCGCGGGCATCTTTCGAAATACCGATGATGCGTCCCGGGATTTGCCGTTTGTAGGTTTCAGTAGTGGCAAAATAGGCCGCATGCGGACCGCCGTATCCCATAGGAACACCAAAACGCTGTGACGAGCCAAAAACCACATCGGCGCCCCATTCACCCGGAGGAGTCAACAGGGTTAAGCTTAACAAATCGGCCGCCACAGCCAACGGAATATTTTTTTCTTTCAGCCGGCTGACAAGGACCGAATAGTTATTAATCTGGCCGTTTTTGTCGGGATACTGCACCATGCAGCCAAACACTTTTTCAGAAAGTTCAAATTCGTCGTCCGGCAGTATCTGCAAATCAATATTTTTGGAACCGGCCCGTGTTTTGAGCACATCCAGTGTTTGCGGAAACAGGTTTGCGGAAACCAGAAAAACATTGGCGCCGGCTTTTACCTGCGCCCGCGGGCGGGCATGAAAAAGCATCAGCATGGCTTCGGCAGCGGCTGTTCCTTCGTCGAGCAACGAAGAGTTGGCCAGCGGCAATCCGGTAAGGTCGGCAACCATGGTCTGGAAATTCAGCAGCGCTTCGAGCCGTCCCTGGCTTATTTCGGCCTGATAAGGCGTGTAAGAGGTGTACCATCCCGGGTTTTCAAAAACGTTGCGCATAATCACCGGCGGGACAATGGTGTTGTAATACCCCAGTCCGATATAGGTTTTAAAGATTTTGTTTTGAGAAGCCCGTTTTTTAATGTACTGCAGGTAGCTGTATTCGTCCATTCCTTCTTCAAGATCAAGATCTTCTTTCAGACGAATATTGGCAGGAATGGTTTCATCGATAAGCTGTTCAACAGAAGAGAGTCCCAGTTTACGCAGCATTTGGATAATCTCTTCTTCACTTGGTCCGATATGACGAACCAGAAATTTATTTTGAACCATATGTTATTTTTTAAACAATACGTAAAAAATTAAAGAACAATAATTTACAAAAACAGTCCATTTTATTTTTGCGTTGCAAAAGTAACATTTATTCTTTTGTTTGTTTAATCTTTAACACATTGTTTTTAACGAGTCAAAGCAATTTATAAACATTTTACGCAAAAGCGAATTACCGTTTGGGAAAGCAACAATGGCAGCAGGAACATATTTTTGCGGCAGGCTCCGAAGGAGTTCTTCAGAAGGGCGCAGCGGCAGCTCCTGCAGGCCGGAACCGATGTGAAGCCGCACAGGCAGGGCGACAGGCGAAGCCCCTGCCTGCTGCCTGCGAAACACGGTTTCCGGACAAGGGACTATAGCGGAGCACCCGCCCGGCCGCCCAAAAAATTCCTCCAAACAAAAAAGGAAGCACTTTACAGCACTTCCTTTTCTATCATTAATAAAAATCAGGAATTACGCTTTGATACGCATTTTGTAAAAGGTACGATATACGAAATAGAGTGCCACGAGCAAAAAGACAACTCCAAAGTAAGGAGCCACATTGCGGAAATGCTCGGAAATAGACATTTCCATGGCAAGCAATCCGAATAACGTACTGAATTTAATTACCGGGTTCAGTGAAACAGATGAGGTATCTTTGTAAGGATCGCCTACGGTATCGCCCACCACGGTAGCGGCGTGCAAATCGGTTCCTTTTTCCTGCAGATCCACTTCCACAATTTTTTTGGCATTATCCCAGGCACCACCGGCATTAGCCATAAAAATGGCCTGATACAAACCAAAGAAAGCGATGGACAGCAGATACCCTACGAACAGGGATACCGGTGCCGAATGCGAGATAATCACCTTCATGTCGGTCATGGATGCCAACAACCCAACGGGAGCAGCCAAAAGGGCAAAAGCCAAAGCAAAAGAGAAAAGGGCAAAGAAAATATTCCACATTCCTTTTTGGGCATACATGGTACAAATTCTCACCACTTCTTTGGATTTATTGATATCGGCTTTCTTTTCTGCGCCAAGGTCGAGGTTAATATTGTTCTTGATATATTCGGTAGCACGGCCGGCACCGGTGGTAACCGCCTGAATGGAAGCTCCGGTAAACCAGTATACCACAGCGCCTCCGGCAAGGAAGCCCAGAATGGTAAACGGGTTCAGGATATTCAGAATATCGGAAGGATTAACACCGAGACCTTTTTGGATGACAAGAATCAGCGAGAAAATCAAGGTGGTAGCTCCCACCACAGCTGTACCAATCAACACCGGCTTGGCTGTGGCTTTAAATGTATTTCCTGCGCCATCGTTGGCTTCAAGATAATATTTGGCTTTTTCAAAATCGGGGGTAAAACCAAATTCCTTTTCAATTTCAGGAGTCACTTCTTCTTTGTTTTCTTCGATCAGCGACAGTTCGTAAATCGACTGGGCATTGTCGGTAACCGGGCCATAGCTGTCCACAGCAATGGTAACCGGCCCCATGCCAAGGAAACCGAAAGCCACCAGACCAAAAGCAAAGATGGAAGGATACATCATAAAATCGCCCAGGCCGAAAGTGCTGGCATAATAGCCGATAAACATCAGCAGCAAGAAAACCATGCCTTGCCAAAAACCGGAGAAGTTACCGGCAACCAGACCGGAAAGAATGTTTAACGAAGCACCACCCTGACGCGAAGCTTCAACCACTTCGTTTACGTGGGCTGATTTAGGACTGGTAAACAGTTTGGTAAATTCGGGAATCAGTGCGGCACCAAGTGTTCCGGCACTGATAATCACCGACAAAACAATCCACATGTTATTCGGTAGTGCCCGAATGGTAAAATAGCTGACAACAAAAGTAGAAACGATGGAAAGTAAAGAAGTAATCCACACGAGGGATGTCAGCGGAGCTTCAAAGTCAATGTCGTCCGCATTTTTGTATTTGGCTTTGGTAACTGCGTTATTAATCCAATAACCAACAATAGAAGTAACAATCATCACCACGCGGATAACAAAAACCCAGGTAAGCAGATCTATCTGATATTCAAGAAAATGTTCAGGAGCTGTTACTTTGGTAATAGCCAAAACAATAAAGGTAATTAAAGCCACACCGGTAACGCCGTAGGTTTCAAAACCATCGGCGGTAGGTCCAACGCTGTCGCCGGCATTGTCACCCACACAGTCGGCAATGGTACCGGGGTTACGCGGGTCGTCTTCACCGATTTTAAAGATTACTTTCATCAGGTCGGAACCCACATCGGCAATTTTGGTAAAAATACCACCGGCAATTCTCAGCGCCGAAGCACCCAGCGACTCACCAATGGCAAATCCAATAAAACTGGCTCCGGCATATTGACCCGGAACAAAAACGAGAATGATGGTCATCATGGTAAGTTCCAGCGAGACCAGCATCACACCAATACTCATTCCGGCTTCGAGAGGAATGGAATGCAGTTTAAGGGGTTTTCTTTCCAACGAGGCAAAAGCCATACGCGAGTTAGCCAGTGTATTCATCCGGATACCGAACCAGGCAACACTGTACGAACCGAGGATTCCCAAAACCGTCCATCCGAGAATCATCAACACGCCACCAACGCCAAAATCTCCGGCAGAAAGGAAACCGAAGTAGAACGCCACAATAACGCCGACGATAAGGAAAAGAATAGCCAAGAACTTACCCTGCTGAACAAGATAGGTTTTAGCCGTTTGATAAATTACATCGGCCACTTCCAGCATGGAATGGTGCGCCCCGACTTTTTTGACCCGGGTATAATGATATAAACCAAACAACATCCCGGCAATTGTCACTAAAAACGACCAATACAGGAGGGGTTCGTGTCTCATGCCATCAGGGATTACCAAATCCGCCTCACTGGCCATGGAGAACGCGGGAACAGCAAAAAATGCTAACAGAGAGATTAATTTTTTCATACGACTTTAATTTGATTGAAACAACTGATTTAAAACGTTTGCGAACACTGGTACAAATATAAAAATTCGCACTAATGCAACAGGAGAAAACCGCCATTGTTCATAATATTTTTTGAATCTAAAAAGATAAAAACAGTTTTAACGGCTGATTTAGCGATTCTTACAGAAAAATTTAGTTTGTTTATAAATAACACGATTATAAGTTGTTAATAAAAACAACAGGAAAAGTGCCACCCACCAACCGGGAGATATGGGAATATTGTATAATTTTATTTGCTCGAAAAATGAAGGAAGCCTAAACATGAAAAAAGTTGAAATGTTTGTAGCGGGCATGTCGTATAGCCAGTCGCAAAGCGGTGCTTATGCCCTTTTTCTTGGTGTTGTGGGTGAAGACAAACGGTTGCCCATCATCATTGGAGGCTTTGAGGCACAAGCCATTGCCATCTTTCTGGAAAAAATGAAACCCCAACGCCCGCTTACACATGATCTCTTTAAAAATTTTGCCGACAGTTTTGAAATCCATCTTCTTGAAGTAGTGATTAATAAATTTGAAGAAGGTATTTTTTTCTCTAAACTGGTATGCGAAAAAGATGGGGAAATTAAAGAAATTGACAGTCGCACATCGGATGCCGTAGCACTGGCTCTTCGTTTTGGCTGCCCGATTTATGCCGATGAAAGTATTGTAGAAGAAGCAGGCATCGTCATTGAAGAGCCGGATCAGGAAGAGGAAGAAGAAAACCTTCAAACAACAGAAAGCGAACCGCATCCATCATCAGCAAACCCTTATGAAGATTACCTGCTCGAAGAGCTGGAAGAACTTCTCCAGAAAGCTATCGAAGAGGAAAATTATGAAGAGGCTTCGCGAATACGCGATGAAATTAAACGAAGAAAAGAAAAAAGTTAAACCCTTTTTATCTCCGGTTACCCGGAATCATATTTTGACAACAAATAAACCGTATGAGACAATATCTCGACTTGCTGCGTTATGTATCTGAACACGGAACCGTAAAAAACGACCGTACCGGAACAGGCACCAAAAGTGTGTTTGGGTATCAGATGCGTTTTGACCTGAGCGAAGGTTTTCCTTTATTAACAACAAAAAAATTGCATCTTAAGTCGATTATTTATGAGTTGCTCTGGTTTTTAAAAGGCGATACCAACGTACACTATCTTCAGGAACATGGCGTAAAGATCTGGAATGCCTGGGCCGACGAAAACGGCAATTTAGGACCAGTTTACGGAGCACAATGGCGCAACTGGAACAACGAAGGCATTGACCAAATAAAAATTGCCGTGGATCAAATTAAGAACAATCCGGACAGCCGCCGGATTATCGTTGCCGCCTGGAATCCTTCGGTTTTGCCGGAATCCGGAAAAAGTTTTGCTGAAAATGTGGCCAACGGAAAAGCGGCTCTTCCCCCCTGCCATGCCTGGTTTCAGTTTTATGTGACCAACGGGAAACTCTCTTGTCAGCTTTACCAGCGCAGCGCCGACATCTTTCTCGGCGTACCGTTCAACATTGCTTCGTATGCGCTGCTCACAATGATGATGGCACAGGTTACCAACTTAAAACCAGGCGATTTTGTTCACACTTTAGGCGACGCGCATATCTATCTGAACCATACAGAACAGGTTGCTTTACAACTTTCGCGCGAACCGCGTCCTTTACCGGTTATGGAACTGAATCCGGAAGTACACGATATTTTTCAATTTCAATACGAAGACTTTACGCTGAAAGACTATCATCCGCATCCCCATATTAAAGGCGAGATATCGGTTTAAAACAACCAAAACAAAACCACTAAAACTGAAAAGCAAATGACCGACAAAAAAATATCCATCATTGTAGCCATTGCAGAAAATTATGCTATTGGCAAAGATAATGACCTGCTATGGCATATTTCAAACGATTTAAAACGATTTAAAGCCCTTACCAACGGCCATGTGGTGGTAATGGGAAAACGCACCTATTATTCGTTGCCAACGCGTCCGCTCCCCAACCGAACCAATTTGGTAATTACCGATGTCCGGGGAGAACAAATTGATCATTGTTTGATGGCTTATTCGATAGAAGAAGCTATAGAAAAAATGGACGCAGAGAAAGAGAATTTTATTATCGGTGGCGGATCAATTTACCGGCAGTTTATGCCCTATGCACAAAAACTATACATCACCCGGGTTCACAAAGATTTTGATGCTGATACTTTTTTCCCGGAGATCTCGCCTGACGAATGGGAACTTACCGAGAGCCAAAAAGTGGATGATGACCCGCAAAATGACTTTTCCTATTCTTTTGAAATTTATACAAGAAAATAAATACTGTACAATACAGAAAACAAACGCTTGAAAAAGCACCCCCCTATTATTGACAACGTTGGTCATTAGCCATTGGGAAGGATGAATAGTGATTAGTGAATGGTGGTTGTTGATTTTCAGTAGTTTACAGCGTTTACTGTCATCCTATGTTTGCAAAAAGAAATAATTACAGGAAGTGTTAAGTTTGAAAATTATTAACCAATCAGAAGAGAAAAAGGAGAAAGATAAAGACTAATGGTTGTCATTAGGCTAAAAAAGCCCGTTCAGGATGATAGTCCCTTTCTCCTTTCTACTCAATCTTGAACAGTTCGTTAGGCATGAAAGCCTGTATTTAGGATTGAAAAGACAAAGTAGAATCCCTTCTGATAAAAACATCTTGTCATGTGCAAAGTTATAGGAATTGATGTATCAAAATTAACTTTTGATGTTGCTTTTCAAAAAAAAGATGAAAAGTTCTCTTTTTTCAAATACAGTAATGATGCCAAAGGGTTTACAAAGTTTATGAAGATTATTGATAAAGAGGATCTCTGTGTAATGGAAGCAACAGGCCCTTATTATCTGTTTTTAGCCCGGTTTCTTTTTAAACAAGGGGTAAAAGTATCCGTAGTTAATCCATTGCAGATTAAACACTTCGTAAGAATGCGAATGGTAAAAGCCAAAACGGATAAAAAAGATGCCCTGATGATCGCTTTATATGGCCAATCAGAACAACCCGTTTTGTGGCAACCCGATGAGCCGGTGATTATGCAGGTTCAGCAAATTCATTCTGCCATTGAAGGTTTGCAAAAACAGGCAACCATGCTTCATAATCAACTGGAAGCATTTTCCCGGTTTCCTGATTGCGACAAGAAAGTAATGCGTGAGTTAAGAGCATTGTTAAAAACGATTAAACTGAAAATAGCTAAACTGGAAGCCGGAATACTTGAAAAAATAAAAATACATTATGCCAATACATTTAATGCGCTGACATCTATTCCGGGTATTGGACCAAAAACAGCGGCCATCCTGATAGCAATTACCAATAACTTTCAAAAATTTGACAATGCTAAGAGATTATCTTCTTACGTAGGGTTGGTTCCCAGGATATTTTCATCAGGGACAAGTATAAACGGAAAAGGACACATTACAAAAATGGGGAACAGATATATACGCAAGCTATTGTATTTATGTTCATGGTCAGCAAAAAAACACAATAGTCAATGTATAGCACTCTATGATAGATTATCAGAAAAAGGAAAGCCCGAAAGAGTTATAAAAATTGCAATTGCAAATAAGTTGTTAAGACAGGCCTATGCTATTGGAACAAAATTGAATAAATACGAAGAAAATTATGAAAAAATATTTGCTTTTTAACACAGTTCATCCTGAACGGAGCGAAGCGAAGTGAAGGATCTCAAAATAATCACGACTGTTCAAAGAGATGCTTCGCGTTGCTCAGCATGACAAGCCGATTGATTTTGGGAATTTCGGATTTTTTTGTGATTTGTTTTTTTGTTTTTTGGGATTTCTAACTGGTCATTGGTCACTGGTGATTGGTTGATTTTCAATACTTTATTCGCATTTCCATTGTCATCCTGAACGGAGCGCAGCGCAGTGAAGGATCTCAAAAAACTGGCAATAGTTAAAATAGATTCTTCGCTACGCTCAGAAGGACAAAAGAAGTTAATTTTTGGAATTTGGGATTTTTTTGTCATTTGTCTTTTTGTTTTTTGGGATTTCTAACTTTAGGCACTTTAAGTACTTAAAAGGCATCTCTTTTCAAGTCGGACAGGACTTGAAAAGTGGAGACATCAATGCAGACGAAACCGGGAAATTCATCGTCCGAGCGGACGCTCAAACGATGAAAGAGTTTAGCATTTGAAGTACTTGAAGTTTGAAGTGTGAAGTACTTAAAGTGAGTTGGATTCATATCTCGTGTTTATAACTAATCCCGAAGGGATTAAACATCAATAACCCTGTACGAAGTGCAGGGAAATAAGCACAAAAAAACCACAACCCCTTCGGGGTTGAATACCGTCATCTGAATAAATTCAGCGTCAATGGGAATAAGTCATCCCTACGGGACTCCAACACACCACATCTCATCTGTGTTTGTCCGCCAGAGGGCAGATGCCTTGCGGCATAAACTGCATACAAAGAAAAAGGCCGGAAACCTGTTCGCTTTCCGGCCTTTTTTATTTCCAACCAATAACCAATTCCTATTAATGCTGAATGGTTTTCATGGCTTCCGGATCATGTTTGTATTTAAACAAAATCATGAACGTCACTCCGATAACCAATGCATAAGCGGCAAAAATAAACCAGATGGTTTGCCAGTCGCGGATGCCATTGTGGGTAAACATTTCAATAATCACGCCACTGCCATAAGCTCCGATCATGGCTCCGATTCCGTTGGTCATGATCATAAACAACCCCTGGGCACTGGCTCTGATTTTCGGTTCGGCTTCCATTTCCACAAACAAAGAACCGGAAATATTAAAGAAGTCGAAAGCCATCCCGTAAATAATCATCGAAAGAATCAGCCAAACCAGACCGATGCCTTCCGGTGTACCAATACCGAACAATCCGAAGCGGAAAACCCAGGCAAACATACTCATCAGCATCACCTTTTTGATTCCGAATTTTTTCAGGAAGAACGGAATGGTCAGGATAAACAACGTTTCTGACATCTGCGAAACCGACATCAAAATTCCGTTATGGACAACGGCAAAAGCATTTTTATATGCTGCAATTTTTCCGAAATCGTGCAAAAAGGCTTCGCCCCACATGTTGGTAATCTGCAAGGCTGCCCCCAACAACATGGAAAAGATAAAAAAGATGGCCATCTTTTTGTTTTTAAACAGCACAAAAGCATCCAATCCTAAAGCTTGTGTTAACGATTTCTTTGCCGTTGACTTTTCAATCGGGCAACCGGGCAAGGTAAGCGAATATAATCCTAACACCAGTGAAAATACTGCAGAGAAATAAAGCTGCATGTTACTCAGTCCCCATCCCAGCAGGTCAATCATCCAAACAGCGATAATAAACCCGATGGTTCCCCACACGCGAATGGGAGGAAAATCTTTCACAATATCGTACCCTCTCTTTTCCAAAATACAGTACGACACCGTGTTATCCAAAGCAATGGTCGGCATATACAGCATCAAATACAGCAGCATCACCCAATATAAGCCGTCGAAACTCGATTCTTTGGCGGCAAGATATAACAATCCGGCCCCTAAAATATGTACGATAGCATAAAGGCGATCAGGACGAATCCAGCGGTCAGCCACAATACCCAACAGGCCCGGCATAAACAAAGACGCGATACCCAGGGTCATAAAAATAGCCCCAATCTGTTCACCGCTAAAATGGAGTGTTGCTCCGAGATATTTTCCAAACGACAGCAGCCAGGCTCCCCACACGAAAAACTGCAGGAAGTTCATGACCGTTAACCGAAATTTAATTCCCATATCCGTAAATTTTATTATTGTTTTTTCATTTATTTCAAAAAAGTGAAACGCAAATGTAAACTAAAAACGCAAAAATTCACGAATATGGTAAAAAGGAATGTAATTTAGAGTGGTTTGAAAAAAGAAGATTTTAAAGAAAATCCGGATGACAGAATAATTATAATTCTGTTTAACAAAACGTTAAAGCACCATCACTGATTATCCTGCAGCAAAGAAGCAATTTTCTTTTTCATGGCTTCAAACTCCTGCACATCGTATAAACGGGTAAGAAAAACTATTTTTCCGGAAGGATCTATCACCACATTACGGGTAACTCCGGCGCCTTTCACCGCAAAATGATGAAAAATTCTGGCCCCCGGATCCAGGGCAAACGGATAAGTTACCTTCATCTCTTTGCGGAAAGCCTCCACTTTGGCCAGCGGCTCGTCATAATCCACACCGATAAGGATAAAGTTCTTATTTTTAAACTGTTGCCATATTTCACTCTCAAGATGTGGCATTTCTCTCCGGCACACCGAACACCAGCTGGCAGTAAACTGCAACACCACAACCTTTCCACGCAACTGTTGCAACGATACCGTATCCCCATTTATCAGGGGCAAAACCACCGACGGAGCCATTTCTCCCACGTGAACCCGATACCCACGATCATGATTTGCTGTTGTCTGCGAAAAAAGCACAGGATTCAAAAACAACAATCCGGCAAAAAGAACAAGCACTTTCATAAAATTCCGATTAAAATGAAACGCAAAGATATAACTTTTTCGATGTGTTTTTTGTTTATCAAAAAGACACGATTCCTTTTCCGGCATCCAGGGTAATTTCCTGTCCGGTTTGAAGGACAGACAAAACGCCTTTCATCCCCACCACTGCCGGAATACCATATTCGCGGGCCACCACGGCACCATGCGACAACGGACTGCCAATTTCCGTAACCAATCCTTTTATGATGCTATAAAATGGCGTCCATCCGATATCGGTATATTGCGAGACCATAATTTCCCCTTTCTGGAGCTGCCGGGCATCTTCCATCGTCCGGACAATGCGTACTTTTCCGGTTACTTTACCCTGGCTGACAGGAATTCCGGAAAGTACTCCTTCCGGCGGGCCATCCTCAGCCGGCTCATCCGGAACAGGAATACCAAAAATCAGATCTGAAAACGAAAGTTGTTGTACTACCGGAAAAAGTGCCCGCCGCTGCCGGGCCATATTGTGCCAGTAACCGGCTTCTGTTCCTTTAAGAAACCGGCCTATTTCATCATGTTTCAAAAAATAAATCAAATCTTCATCATCCAGCAAGCCTGCACGGGTCATCCGTTTTGCCAACGCACGGTAAGCTTTCTTGAACTGATATTGCACCCCCACTGCCCAGGCTTTGGTTTGTTCTCGCTGCGCCACCGCTTTCCGTGCTTTAGGCAACAAATGATAAAAGATTCTCCGGCGGAAACCTGTCAGCGGAAGCCCGGGCTGTCGCACGCTGCCGTCCGGTTTTTTCTCCGGTTCAGTCTGCTTGCGGCGCAGCCATTGCACCTTCACTCGTATGCTTTCTACCACCGGTTCCGGATGAAGAGCCCATTCTTTTTCGCGCATTTCCGCTTCACGCACACAACGATGCCCATGTCTTTCCAAAAAGGAATTCCAGCTTTGCCGGATCTTCTCCGACGCACCTTTTTCAAGGTACTGTACCGCCTCATCCACCGAAACGTTCAAAAAACGGTTTTCTGCATCTTCTTCTCGTGCCAGCAATGCCGACAGATGATCTACCGCATTTACCACCTGTGCACTTTCAATATCAGCAATATTCGTAAAATAAGATGCCAGCAATTGCTGATGCTTTCGCTCGGGTGGTTTTCCGCCCGAAAGCAAATTGAGCAAAGCGCTGAAATAACTTCCCGACCGGGAAGAAGTGACATAATGCAACCCATAAGCCCGGAACAAAACCGGCAACTCCTTATTTATTAATTCCCAACACAACAACGGATCATCCGGACATTGAATATGGAAACCGGCATACAGTTGTTGCAAGGCCCGGGCAGCTTTTGTTGCACCTGCCGTATACCGGTACATCCGTAAAAAATTAAGCAACGCTGTAAAAAACGAAACTTCTTTTTTATCGATTACCACTCCCGGAACACGCCGGCCGACTACCGAAAAATCAATATTTTCTTTTTTGGCCAACAAAACATACCGCGTAATCCGGTAAAGGCTGTTTACATCAAAAAAAAGATGATAATAAAACGAATGGACAAAACGGTTTTTTTCCGAGCGATTTTTCAGTGCGCCGCATTTTTGATAAAATTCCTGAAGACCGACATCAATGGCGCGGCCAAAGGTAGAAAGCGTAAGCGGAGTAACAGGACCAGGCATCATTTCGCCAATATTGCCACGGGTGTAAATGGGGTTTTCAAAAAGAGGAGAATCGTCCAGTTCGTTCAAATGGACTGCCGAAAGGCGGGTCACCGGACGCAATTGCAACCAATACAAACGGTTCTCGTGATCAATTGCGAACTCCAGATCGGCCGGCTTTCCAAACTTTTTTTCAATAGCCAAAGCTTCAGCAATCAGTTTTTGCAGCACATCATCCGGCAGATCTTTTACGGATACTTCCGGTTTTTGTTTATAAAACACGACATCATACCCGCTTGTTTTTCCAGCCATTAAATGTTCACCAAGCCCTTCTGCAAGAGTCAACCGGCAACGATCGTAACGGTTTTCCACCGGGTCGGCGGTAAAAAGAACACCCGAATACTGCGCATCCACCATCTCCTGAACAAGCACATACATTTTTGTATCTTCTTCTACTTTCAGCTGACGGTGATAATGGCTAACCCGTTGACTTTCATGCGATGAAAAGCAGCGTTTTACCGCGGATATCAATGCGTCATGTCCCTGTACATTCAAGATGGTTTCGAACTGTCCGGCAAAAGAGTGTTCCTGTCCGTCTTCGGCTGTTGCCGACGAACGAACGGCAAATTTTTTCTTTTCCGGCAAACGGACAATGTCTTTTTTCCAATATTTTTCTTCAGGGCGGGTGATCACAAACGTTTCCGGAATTGGATATCCCCAGGTATGTAAACGCTGCAAACCGTCCGCTTTGCCGCCGGCACTTCCCGTTTTTATCTCTTCCAGCCTTTTCAAAGCCATTTTTTACTGTTTTACTCCCATTTCGGCAAGGCCGATTCCTTTTTTACCTTCCCAGGTTATGATGGCTTTGGCCTGCCGGATGAAATAGACATTATCCATCACAAAAGGAAAAAATGTTTTCATTTCCACCGTTACCGGGATGCGATGTCCATCGGGATGGTGTACCGTAAATTGTAATTTCTCCGGCAAAGGAGTAACAAATCCGACCTCGTCAAACGAGGGGATTTGTTTTATTGTAAGATAACGCCGGCCATCCCAGCAGAAACCCGCTGTCAGTTCTTTGATAAAGGTGTAACTGATAATGCTGATATTAAAAAAAGTACCGTCATCGAGCCGGCCGAGCAACCAAAGATGCCGTTCCCAGTCGTCCCAATGCCGGATGCCGAAACTATGGTCGCGAAAGCCTTTCAGGAAAACCAGCTGTTCTTTTCCTTTCCAGGTAATAATGCCGTGAAAATGGCCTGCCTGTTCGTAATGTACTTTATGGATTTCTTTCAGCTTCTGAAAAAATGTTTTGTTCCATTTTTCTTTGGCAATTTGTTGTGCCACCCGCTCAGGCGTTGTTCCCACCTGATTAAAGTCAGCCACAGGGAGATCGCTGTCCCATTCAAGGCGGAGATGAATTTCCTGTTTTTTATCCCCCTGAAAAACCGGCCCGTCATAAGCGATATTCCAGATTTCTCCCGGTTCAGGGCATGAGTAGATCAAATCGCCCTGGCGGAAACCTTCACCGGTTTTCAGTTTCATATCCTGAAATCCCCAGACCCCTTCGCCGGGGATTTCGATTTTCAACCAGTTTTCGGCCGGTTTACCTGTACGAAAAGCCTGACGGGTGACAAAAGAAAAACCATTTTCAGACAAACCGGTGAAATAGATACTGTCATTAAAATTCTGTTGCAGAAGATTTTCGTGCTTTTGTTCCAGCACCACAATATCCGGTTCATCCGCTTTTTTCTTTTGAACCATCCGGCGGGCCAGATAATTTTTGATTACTTGTTTCATCCCCTTTTTTGGGCTAAGTTACGTTTTTTCAAAAAAATAAAAAAGCCCTAACAGAATAAAAAAGCTCTCTGTCCACAAAAAAAACCAGAAACCCGGAAAGTTAATCTGCGTGAAGGATTGAAGCGATATCGCCGCCTGGCGGAGGCGGACAGGAAGCCGGCGGAAACGAGGCGACCAAAGGAAGCCCCCGGAGACGCCTGGCTGATGCCGCCTCTGCCGGGTGGCATAAAGCGGAAAGCCTGGCCCACAAAGTGGGCACGCCCGTAAAAGTTCTTTCTAACCCAACCTACAAAAGCCTAAATTGCTATTTTTGCCGTTTGGAAAGCATTTGAATAAAATTTTTAATTTTGAAAAAAATCGACCAAAAAATAACCAAAAATGGAAAAAGAAGATAAAAAAGCCTTTATGGCTAAAGCGATTGAATTGGCAGAGGAAAATGTAAAAGGCCTGGCGGGCGGACCGTTTGGCGCCGTGGTAGTAAAAGACGGAAAAATTGTAGGAAAAGGAAGCAATAAAGTTACTGTACATAATGACCCGACAGCACACGCCGAAATTGTGGCGATTCGTGATGCGGCCAAAAACCTGGGAACATTTGATTTAAGCGGCTGCGAAATCTATTCGAGCTGCGAACCTTGTCCGATGTGTTTGGGAGCCATTTACTGGGCTCGTTTTGACAAATTGTATTATGCAGCCACTAAAGACGATGCCGCCAAAGCGAACTTTGACGACTCGTTCATCTATAAAGAGTTTGCTCTTCCGAAAGAGGAACGCTCCATACTGGCAGTACAAATGATGCGCGAAAATGCGGTAAAGGTTTTTGAAGAATGGAATCAGGCAGAAAATAAAATCCCTTATTAATCCGATGGAAAAAACGCTTTTTGAAAAAGCGGCAGACAAGCTAAAAAAATCGACCTACACAACGGCTTTTACCGGTGCCGGCATCTCGGTGGAAAGTGGTATTCCGCCTTTTCGCGGACCGGAAGGGTTATGGAGCAAATACGATCCGGTTGTTCTTGATTTAAATTATTTCCGTCAGCATCCGGAAAAATCGTGGGCTGTGATCAAAGAAATTTTCTACGATTTTTTCGGGAAAGCCAAACCCAATGCTGCACATTTTGCATTGGCCCAAATGGAAAAGGAAGGCTTGTTGAAGAACATCATCACCCAAAACATCGACAACCTGCACCAGGAAGCCGGAAGCCAAGAAGTCATTGAATTTCATGGCAACTCGCACAGTTTGGTTTGCATGCAGTGCGGACGGACATTTCAATACCGCGAAATTTCCATGGAAACACTACCGGTGCGCTGTCCGGATTGTGGCGGACTGGTAAAGCCCGATTTTATCTTTTTTGGCGAAGGTATTCCGCCCCGGGCTTATGAAAAGTCGCTGGAAGCTGCCCGAAAAGCGGATGTTTTTTTGGTTATCGGCACTACCGGCGAAATTATGCCGGCGAGCCAAATTCCTTTTCTTGCCAAAGAAAACGGGGCTTTCATTATTGAAGTCAATACAGAGCCGTCGAATTACACCCACACGCTTACCGATATTTTTTTACAGGGAAAAGCCACCGTGGTAATGCAAACCTTGCTCCAGCACCTGATGCATTGACCGGTTAACGGTGATAGATATCGCCCGATCCGGCAGCACTTATTTTTAAAATGGTAGGATTTCCGGAATAACGCAAATCGCCCGAACCCACGAGCGAAGCTTTTAGGCTGTCCACCGCGTGTACCGAAATATCGCCGGAGCCATTGGATTTTACAACCACTTTTACGGCAGTAAGGCCGCTGGCATCAATATCGCCTGATCCGGACGTAATCGCAGAAAACGTCTCGGTACGTCCGTCCAGCTCCACATCGCCTGAGCCCATCAGTTTTACGGAACAGTTTTCCAACTGCAACCCGGAGGCTTCCATATCGCCCGATCCGGTTATTTCGGCAACCAGCTGTCCATGAACACCCTGGAGTTCCACATCGCCCGAACCAGTAACACGAACATCGACCATTTGAGCTTGCAAAGCGGCTTTCACATCGCCTGAACCGGTAACCACAAACGAAATGGCCGGTGTATGAAACGGCGTTTTACAATAAAAATCACCGGAACCGGAAAGCGTAACCTTTTTCAAACTCTTCATGGTTACGATCACTTCAAGCTTTTTGGCTTCACGGATACTTTTGGATAACGACACGATCAGGGTATTGTTTTTTACGGTGGTTTTAATGTATGGAATCAAATTCTCATCAGCCCGTACAACTACCGAACAACGATCGCCTTGTTTTACGTAAACATCTACAGGGCCGTTGGAATCTATTGCCTGAAAACCAGTTATTGTTCTAACCTGCTCGCCAATAATGTGATTTCCTTTGATCTGTGCGGTCGCACGGACCGAAAAAGAGGTGAGAAGTATCAAAATAAAAAAGCTGCGAAGAAAAGACGATATTTTTTTCATAAGGAAAGTGTTTTTAATGGTTTTTATGTTGGACGGACAGCGGATAAAAAAGTTACACCCAAACAAAAGCATTTACTTTTATCTTTGTTCTTTTAATTTTTGAGGAATCAGCCCAATTATTTGTGATGCGACAACGTCAAAAAGCGGTTTTACTGGTCAATGTGGGAACTCCTGACGGACCCGACACCCGTTCGGTACGCCGTTATCTCACCCAGTTTCTGAATGACAAACGCATCATGGATATTCCCTGGCTTTACCGGAAAATTTTGGTTAACGGGCTCATTGTTCCGTTCCGGGCTCCGCGATCAGCCCGCCTGTATGCCCGTTTATGGACTCCGGAAGGATCGCCTCTGATCATTCACACCGAACAATTCGCGGCGGCTTTACGCAAAGTATTAAGCAATGATTATCAGGTTTTCACCGCTATGCGGTATGGAAATCCTTCACTTAAAAAAAGGCTACAGGAGATCCGTGAAAAAGATTTTGATGAAATCATTGTCTTCCCTTTGTTTCCGCAATATGCTTCTTCTACCGTGGGAACCATTTTGGATTTCATCATGAAAGAAGTTAAAAAATGGGCTGTCATCCCCGAAATCCGCTTCATTAATCAGTTTTATGATCATCCGGGATTTTTAAGTGCTTTTTCTGAAAAAATATCGGCTTATGATCCGGGAAAATATGACCATATTATTTTTTCGTATCACGGATTACCGCTAAAGCACATCGACAAAGTTCATCCGGGCATTTCTTCCGCATCATGCCCCTGTGAAAAAGCCATGCCCGTTCACGGAAAACACTGTTACAAAGCCACTTGTCACGAAACCACCCGCTTACTGGCCAAATCACTGGGGCTGAACCCGGATCAATACACTACGGCATTTCAATCGCGCTTTTCAAAAAACTGGTTACAGCCTTTTACCGACCATGTTTTAGAAGAACTGGCCGAAAAAGGCGCTGAGAGAGTACTGGTTGTGGTTCCTTCGTTTGTTGCCGATTGTCTGGAATCGCTGGTCGAGATTGCCTGGGAAAACCAGCAACGGTTTATCCAGGCAGGCGGAAAAGAATTAACCCTGGTGGAGAGCCTTAACGACAATGCTACCTGGGTTAAAACAGCAGCCGAAATCATCCGGTCTGCCGGTAACCTTTAAAGTTTTGAAACCAACCTTTTCAGTTTACTTACGCTTTTCACCATCAGCACCGAGCAAGCGGCCTGCTCCGCAATACGGAAAGGTTCGCTTTCTTCAATAGCTTTAGCTGATTGGAGTCTTTTATCCGTTCCAATGATCAGCAAATCCACTCTTTCAGAATATTTCAGCAGCTCTTCTTTGGGATGGCTGGTAGGAATCAGTGAAATATCATACAGCGCACTGGAATTAAAGTTTTCTATGGCCTGAACGATCAATTTATCCGCCCATTGTTTCTGACGCATGGAGTAATTCAGCGGGAGGAATTTCAGCAAAACAATGCGGGCACCACGAAATTCGGCAATGGCCGTAGCACAGTTAAGCATCAGGTTCAGGTCAGAAGCATTTTTCACATAGATGGCAATGCGTTTAGGATGAAAATTTTCCGTAGAAGTTTTCAGGTTCACCACCACCATATCCGTAACCGAGAGCCGCATCACCTGGCTCAGGATAGAAGGTTTCCCCGGCGTAAACTTCTTCGGGAATCCCATGATAATCAAGTCACTGTTTTCGCTTTCTCCGGCCTGAACAATTCCTTTTGGCACACTGCGGGCCGCCCGGATGATCGGTTTGATCTTGATCTTATTTTTCTCCGCCAGTTTCACGCTGCGCTTGATCACTTCAAGCGATTTTTCCGCTTCGGAAAGTGCCTCATAAAAATCAACTCCTTCAGGAACATCTTTCACAGCCAGCACAATAATTTCACCCCCTTGACGGGCCATTAACCGGTTTGAAAGCATCAGGAGCGCTTCCTGTGTTTTAGGATTGGACATGGGCACCAGCACCGTATTCTTCCGGAAGAAAGAGAATCCTTTTTCTTCTTCAAGAATGATATTCAACCCTTCGCGGTGTCTTTTCTCGCGTTTTCGCGAATAAAAAAAGTAAACCACAGCACCCACCAGCAGCAATTGTTGTCCGAATGCCAATGAAACCACGCCCAGCGTCAACAGCAAACCAAGATTGATCACCAGTGTTAACTCCGGAAGCAGATTTTTCCAGGCGGCTTTGGGTTTCATCGCCGGATTTTTCCGGTAGATCTTACGCAGGGCCAGCGAAACCGGCAAAAGAGAAGCCAGCAGACAGAAGTTCGCTGCCTTGGCAATAAATTCCAGGTCTGCTGTAATCAGTATCAAACTGATCACCACAGCCCCCAGAAGCAAAGCCATTTTCGGTTGCCGGGTTTTTTCATCCAGTATACCGAGAAAATCGGGCAAAAACCGGTCTTTCCCCATCTCATAAGTTTGCCGGCTTTGCGAGATCATGGTACTGCTCAGCGCGCCCAGTGAGGCCATTATTCCACCAATAGAAACCAGCAGCCAGCCTCTTCCGCCAAAACTCTTATCCGCCAACAATACCAGCGGAGCATGACTTTTGGCCAGCTCGTCCCACGGCACTGTCATCACCGCAGCCACCGCAATAAAAAGATAGACACTCATGCTGATAAGCATGGAAAGTTTCATGGCTTTAGGAACCGTTTTTTCCGGTTCAATAATTTCATCGGCATTGTTAGCAACAAGCTGGTAACCGAAAAAAGAGATGTAAATAAGCGAAATCGCAGCAAACGTTCCCCCTACTCCTTTTGGGAAAAAAGGTTTCAGATTTTCTACCCGGCCATGAAAAGCAGAAAACACTATCAGGATAAGCAAAATAGCCAGGTTTCCCCACACAATCCAATTTTGCAGGTTAAACTTCTTTTTACCGGAGGAAAAACTGTTCATCAAAGCCAAAAGGAGCGTAATTCCTATTGCTATCGCCTTTGCGACAATATCCGGCACTTTCAGTCCGGTGATAGAGATGGTATATTCAGCAAAACCGATGGCATACAGCCCACAGGCAAAAATACTGCCCAGGGCCAGAAACCAGCCGGTAGCAAAGCCTCCCAAACTGCCGAGAATATTATAAGCATAAGTATAACCGCCTCCCGAACGCGGAATAAGCCGTCCCAGCTCGGCAAACATCAAAGTGGTGGCAAAAGCAAGGATTCCGGTGATCAGATAAGTTAAAATCACCGAGGGCCCGGCTACGCCGGCAGCTGCGCCAATCAGCACATATACTCCGGCCCCCATCAAAGCACCTACGCCGATGGTGGTGGCGCCAAAAAGCCCCATGGTACGCTCAAAATTGGGCGGTTTGATCTTTTTGTAAAAAATCTCCTGTATATCGTTAACCATAAAAAATGTACTTGTACAGCAAAAATAATCTTTTTTCTGTAGCTGTTGAAACGAAAAACGATCCGTCGTTTTCCAAATTGGACTTATCTTTACGGAAAATTTCCTGTCATGATCCCGGAAAGAACAGACATCTATGCCGCCAAATATTACTTCAACGACGCTTCTTTCAGTTTGCTCATGCGCAAACGCATTTACAATATTTTGCTTGTATCCAGTGTTTACGATGCTTTTATTCTGGAGGAAGACGGACGGATAGAAGAACAGATTTTCAACGAATACATGTCGCTCAACTTGCGGTATCCGCCGCGGTTTATCCAGGCTACTTCGCTTCGCGAAGCGATGAAATACATGCGCGAAGAGCCGGTGGATCTGGTCATCTCCATGTTGAGTTTTGACGACAAAGGCACTTTTAAACTGGCCGCCACTGTCAAAGCGGAATATCCGCGGGTTCCGGTAATTGCCCTCTCTCCGTTTTCGCGCGAAGTAAGTCTGCGCATCGAGAAACTGAACCTGAGCAATATCGATTACGTTTTCAGCTGGCTGGGAAACACCGATCTTTTACTGGCCATCATTAAGCTGATCGAAGACCGGATGAACGTGGAGCATGACGTAAAAGCTGTTGGCGTTCAAACCATCATCCTGGTGGAAGACAACATCCGGTTTTATTCGAGTTACCTGCCCAACATTTACAAAATCATTTTTCAGCAATCGAAGGCTTTTGTTACCGA
The DNA here is from genome assembly GCF_020149915.1 of Candidatus Sulfidibacterium hydrothermale. Lineage (GTDB taxonomy): Bacteria > Bacteroidota > Bacteroidia > Bacteroidales > F082 > Sulfidibacterium > Sulfidibacterium hydrothermale. The sequence goes on along the minus strand of NZ_CP083760.1, from coordinate 1,230,086 downwards.
GGGATTAAACGAACACCAAAAAATGCTGAAAGCCCGCGGACGTCCTAAAATCTTGCTGGCCACCAACTACGAAGAAGGAATTCATCTTTACCGCAAATACAAAAACAACCTGCTGGGAGTTATTTCTGACATCAGTTATCCCCGCAAAGGGATAAAAGACCCGGAGGCCGGACTGCGCCTTTTCAAACGCATCAAAAAAGAAAATAAATACATGCCGTTGCTGCTGCAGTCGTCAGACCCGTCGAATGAGCAAAAGGCCAAAGCGTTGGGTGTTGGTTTCATTGACAAAAATTCCAGCAGTCTGCCCTACGAACTGCGTAGTTTTATCAAATATTATTTCGGATTTGGTGATTTTATCTTTAAAGATCCGGAAACCGACCGGGAAGTCGGAAGAGCCAAAAACCTGAAAGACTTACAGGAAAAGATTTTTCAGATTCCCAAAGAGTCACTGCGGTATCATATTGAACGGGATCACCTGTCGAAATGGCTCCGGGCCCGGGCTCTGTTTTCTCTGGCCAAGCTTTTTCAGTCGTTCACCATCGACGATTTTGAAAACATCAACGAAGTACGGTATTTCATTTTTAATGCCATCAGCAACTTCCGTATTTCCAAATCACGTGGTGTCATTTCGCAATTTGACCGGACTACATTTGACGAATATTTCAGTATTTCACGCATCGGACAGGGATCCATTGGCGGAAAAGCCCGCGGACTGGCTTTTCTTGATTCGTTGATCAACCGTAACAAGTTACACCATCTTTATGATGATATTGACATCTCCATCCCGAAAACGGTCGTACTGGGCACGGACATCTTTGATGAGTTCATGGAGCACAACGATCTCTATCCTATCGCCCTTTCAGACAATTATTCCGATGAAGAGATTTTACAATTCTTTTTGGATGCCCGGCTTCCCGAATCGGTGCAGGAAGATCTTTTCACCATTGCTTCGCTGGTAAACCAGCCTTTGGCCGTACGCTCGTCCAGCCTTCTGGAAGACAGTCATTACCAGCCATTTGCCGGAATCTACAACACCTACATGATTCCGTCTTCCGAAAAAAATCTGGATAAAAAATTCGAATTGCTGAATCAGGCGATCAAAAGCGTATATGCTTCGGCCTTTTTTGCCGACAGTAAAGCCTACATGAAAGCCACTTCCAACGTGCTGGACGAAGAAAAAATGGCGGTAGTACTACAGGAAGTTTGCGGAAAACGATATGGAAATTATTACTATCCCACGCTTTCCGGAGTAGCCCGGTCACTTGATTATTACCCCATCCCACCTGAAAAGCCCAAAGACGGAACGGCCAATATTGCTCTCGGATTGGGGAAATACATTGTTGATGGCGGACTCTCCTTGCGGTTTTCGCCCAAATATCCCAAAAAAGTGATGCAAACAGCCACTCCGGATGCCGCTTTGCGCGAAACCCAAAAATATTTTTATGCCTTGGATCTGCATCCCGAGAAATTTGTTCCGAGCACCGACGACAGCATGAACCTGGTAAAACTCCGGATAAAAGACGCTGAACAACACGGCTCTATCCGCAAAATTGCCAGCACCTACGATCTGCAAAACAATGTGATTCGCGACGGGTATAATTACCCCGGAAAAAAACTGATCACTTTTAACTCCATTTTAAAACATGACGTTTTCCCGCTTGCTGAAATTTTGCAAAAAACACTGGAACTCGGGGCCAAAGAGATGGACAAACCGGTGGAAATTGAATTTGTGGTGGATTTGAATGTCAAAAAAGGAGAAAAAATCAAGTTTTACCTTTTACAAATTCGTCCCATTGCCAGCAAAGAACAAAGCGTCCATATCAATGTTCATAAAATCAATCAGGACAAGTTATTGATTCTTTCCCACTCTGCCTTGGGGAATGGTGTGATCGATCATGTACAGGATGTGGTTTACGTAAAACCCCAGACTTTTGATGCATCCAAAAACCGGGAAACGGCAGAAATGATCGGGGAAATCAACAAAAAATTCATTGACAAAAACCGGAATTACATTCTTATCGGCCCCGGACGCTGGGGTTCGTCTGACCCGTGGCTGGGCATTCCTGTAAAATGGCCACAGATATCCGGAGCCCGGCTAATCATTGAATCCGGACTGGAAAATTACCGTATCGATCCCAGCCAGGGCACCCACTTTTTCCAAAACCTTACCTCTTTCAGGGTAGGTTATTTTACGATTAACCCTTACCTGAACGATGGAATTTTTGATCTGGATTTTCTGGATCGCCAAAAGGCGGTTTTTGAAAACGACACCATCCGGCATGTCCGGTTTAAAAAACCGCTCATCATAAAAATCGACGGGAAGAAAAATCTGGGCATTGTTTTGAAGCCCTGATGTCACAGGCTTACACAAAAACCGTATTATTTTTCAGCAAATTGGCTGTCAGGCAGGAATGCACCGGGAAAATCGCTACCCAATCGCCCGGGCGAAAAGATTTCAGGCTTTTTTCCGGAAGCCGGATAATACCGTGTTCCTGCGACAGATCCGAAACATAAGCACCGGCTATTGGTTTTTGCCAACGGAAATGCTCATCCGGTTTTGCCACATATCCATAAAGCCGGAAGCCCTTGTCGGCAGCAATAAACTCTTTGGATAAATGCACCGCGCCGCCATAAATCACCATCTCTGAGCGGTCAGGATGCAATGCCACCACCGGACAAGCCGCAGCCACGGCAACCTCATCAAGCCGGCACGCCCCCAAATGATACTGCATCACATCGTAATAAACAAAGTTCCCCGGGCGAATTTCATCAAAAGCCGAACAGTCATCAGCAATACTGCATGAAGGGGTATCTCCATAAGAAAGAATTAAATCCGGGAAACGCGCCTCATATCTCGCCTTCAGTTTTTGCAAAGATCCGGCAGCCTGTTCCTTAATTTCCATGATCTCATCCTGACTACGGGCATGATAGGTATGTCCTGCATGGGTCAAAAAACCTTTGAACGACAACAACGAGGAAGTTTCCAAAACGGAAAAAACAGATTCTATTTCCAAATAATGATCCGGCAAAATTCCTGTACGATGATATCCCGTATCTATTTTTATAAAAACACCAAGAGGGGCTGTTGCTTTACGAGCCAGTATTTCGGCCACAAAAGCACTTTCCACCAAGACATTCAATTTGACACGTTTCGCCAGGTCGTTTATCTCTTCCCACTCTCTCCAGTTTAACGGAAAAGCAATGGTAATATCATTCCAGCCATTTCCGGCAAACTCCATAGCCATCGAAACCGAAGAAACCGTGATTTTATCCACACCCGCTTCTCTGAAAAGCTCTCCCACACGTTTTGACTGGTGTGTTTTAAAATGAGGACGAAAGACAACCCCGGAAATATCAGCTTTTTGTTTCATCTTCCGGATATTTTGCCGAACTTTTTCTACATCGACAAGCAACGTGGGCTGCTTTATTTTCATGTGTTTCTGTTTTTTATCGCTGTAAAACTATTTTTTTCAGGAAACGGCCTTCTTCCGAACGGATTTCCAGCAAATAAATCCCGGCCGGAATATTTTTATCCAACGTAACCGTCACCTGCGTTTTCTGATAAACTTTTGCAAAGAAAAGTTTCCCTTGCACATCATATATACGCACATCAAAAGAACCGGTTTTAACACCCGAAGGTGCAGTAATCACCAAATGGTCACGTACCGGATTGGGGATTACTTTCCATCCTTTATCTTCTGAAAAAAGATTTCCCACAGCAGTCACGGCTTCCGGACACACCGTCAACAAATCTCCTTTTTCATAACGCTGTTTTGCCGGAATTATTCCTGCGCCCAACCGGTTGGGCGGACCGATATCCGGCCAGGTTTCATCAGCGGTCCAAAAATCAGGTTTCCCGGTCAGGTAATACGATGAATCCGGCAAGTCACCGGATGAATCAGGAACCAGCGTACCCAAAATATTGTTGGCATAAACAAAATGATCTTTTCCGGTTAACACAAACTGACCATGATAAAAGCTGTTATCTGTACATTCATTTCCCACAAAATTCTGATCATCCGTTTCGGCAGCATCACTTTCCGTCATGATAATACCCCACAACTCAGCCCGGTTCCGGAAAAAAGTGTTCCGCGGTCCGGATGGTCCCCAGGTATGGTCAATAATAATATTCTGAACAATGTTTCCTTCAAAAAGATTGGCAAAAGGATAATGGCCGTGGAGTGAAATATCGCCCGACAAATCGGAAAAAGTTTCCGTTCTGTACGGATCACGTGAATAATTATAGGCAAATACATTCCCGTTGGCCCCGGTTTTCACCATCATGGCATGCCGCAAATGCGAAAAGATATTGTTGACAATCAAACATCCGCTGCTATGATGAGCCAATGTTACCCCATAACCATTGGTATTCGCTCCATCATAAACAAATGCATCATGAAAATAACAGCCTTCCACCCTGATTTGCGCACTGCGGCTGATGTATACATGACTTCCTGAACTGGTATCGCTTTCCACACCGGCTATCCGGCTGTTCACCACATAATCCATGTACACATTAAACCCGCCAGCAGTGGTCGGTTTGTCCACACGGACCAGCTTCAAACAGGAAAGTCCCACATTTTTCACCGGAGTAATCTTTTGTATTCGCGGATTCAGACTATCGGTATAGGTAATACGTAAAGGACTCTCCAATAACAAAGTATCATTAGAAATTGATTTTATCCGGGTAATTTGTCCCACCAAATTTACCGCCCAGTCGGCAGGAACTGTATTCCAGCTTCCGTTATCTTCCACGATTTCAACCCAGTCACCCGGCTGAAAATAAAAAGCGGAATCAGATACCAACTCAGCACTTCCAAACGAATAACCCGCTTTTAAGCGAACAAAATGGTTCTCGGCAGTTCCGGTAATATTAATTCCATTATCCGGTTGTCCGCCTAAGTTAAATTTCAACACCGTGGCATCCGAACCGGCACCTTTTAACTGAATGCTATCCGGCAACACCACCGACTTGCTAAAAAGATAAATACCGGCAGGAAAAAAAACCGTTCCGGCCCCGTTTTGAAAAGAAGTTATCGCCTGTTTCAAAGCTTCTGAATTATCTGTTTTTCCATCGGCTACCCCGCCGTAATCTAAAATATTTACTTCATTTTGGGGTACTTTAAAAGTGTACTCCTGTATGATATCTTTCCAATTCACCCGGCGTTCAGCAGGAATAGTCTGTGCTTGTAACGTTAGCAATAAAAATAAAAGCCAAGCAGTGAATACAATTTTTTTCATACCTTCGTTCTTTGCATCAAAGATACCTCAAATAAGACATATGAAGAAATATATTTTGTTATGCTTTCTTTTTAGCGGAGTTCTTTCCGTTTTACTGGTCATGAGTTCGTGCCATTCGCAGCAAAAAGAGCGTATCACTCCAAGAATTCAATATGATGTAAATATAAAGAGCCCGAATCCAAACTACGACTGGTGGATTCAAAACATTGAAGGACCACAGCGGGAAAAACTGGTAAGAATGATCATCGAAGGAGCCCTTTCGGGCAAATATCAAGCTTACGATTATTTTTTTCAGCCCATCAGCAAATCGGCCGTTGCTCATATATTATCAGATACCCTTGCCGTTAAAGTGAGAGAAACCCAGCCTCCTTACGCCTTAAAAGATACCCTCATCGTTTCGCATATCAATTTAAAAGACATTGTACGGTTACGTTTTTTAGAAGAATGGGAAATCGACCCCAAAACCCTGAAATTCACTAAAATTGTAAAAGGCATTGCCCCGGTGGCCCGGCGAACCGATCCGGAAGGGAAAACCCGGTGGCAGCCACTTTTTTGGATTTTCCCGGACCGTTTAACAGCCAAAAAACTGCAACAAACTCCCTGAATTCTTCCGCTAACAATTTTTTGTGAACAAATGCCGGAAACTACTCAATAAAAAAGCTTTCTTTCCGTTAAATTTGTTCATCAGATGAACGGAAAAAAAACATATTTCATTCGGGCTTTAGTTATCCTTTTCTCTTTCCTTTTCCTGTCCCCGGCATATGCCCAGCACAGGAAAATGACTACCAAAGAATACATCAAAAAGTATAAAGACATCGCTATCAAGGATATGAAGACCTATAAAATTCCGGCTTCCATTACCCTGGCACAGGGAATTCTGGAATCAGGAAGCGGGAATAGTATTTTAGCCCGGAAAGCCAACAATCATTTCGGAATAAAATGTCATAACGGATGGAAGGGACCGACTATTCATGTCGCCGATGATACCAAACACGACTGTTTCAGAAAATACAAAAGTGCCGAAGCTTCTTACCGCGATCACTCAAAATTTCTCAGAAAAGGATCCCGGTATGCTTTCTTGTTTAAATATCCTATTACCGACTACCGATCCTGGGCTTACGGATTAAAACGGGCAGGCTATGCCACCAATCCGCGGTATCCCGAATTGCTCATTCATTACATTCAAAAGTATCATCTTTACAAATATGATAAGGAAGGATTAAAGCGAAAACATCACCATCGCCACAGCAAAAGGAAAGCATTGCGTTATGCTACGCCACAAATCGCTTCTTTCCCCAAAATCGGCACCAGCCAGTTTGGCCGTCCGATACTGGAAAACAACAACCGGAGAGTAATTGTTGTCAAACGAGGAGATACGTTCAAAAAGATTGCCAGCGAATTTGAGATCCGGTTGCACCGGTTGCTTTCGTACAACGACCTGAAAAAATCAGATATCATTCATCCGGGCGAGCTGCTTTATTTGCAGAAAAAGGCTTCCAGAGCACAAAAAGGCTATAAATATCACATTGTAAAAGAAGGAGAATCGCTTTGGGGAATTTCACAATTGTACGGCATTCGTTTAAACAAGCTTCTTGACATGAATAATTTTCCGCATCATTATCAAGCAGCAGCCGGAACGCGAATCAGAGTCCGGTAAACAAACCGGTGTTTTAAATTACGATTGTCCCTTCAAAAACCTTTTCGGCAGGTCCACGCAACCAAACATTTTGGAAACCTTCATCTATTTGTTCAAACGTAACCTGAAAATCGCCACCACGGGTACGAACGCTGGAAATTTTCTTCCCTGTCTTTAAAAAAGCAGCCAATACGGAAGCCGTCACTCCGGTTCCACACGAAAGGGTCTCCCCTTCCACTCCCCGTTCATACGTTCTTACAGAGAGCTGTTCTTTTTCAATCTTTACAAAATTCACATTGGTTCCGGCAGGCATAAAGCGTTCATCATAACGTAAAGCACGCCCTTGTTTTTCAACATCCACGGCATCCAGATCATCCACAAAATGAACCCAATGCGGCACGCCGGTATTGAGAAACCATCCATCAGACCATTCTTTAATTTCATGCACATCCTGCATTTTAAGAGAGACATCAAAAAGCCGACGGGATATTTCTTTTTCAATCCGGGCATCATGTACACCATCAGCCGCTTCAAAACGCATGATTTTTCCGGCCACTTCACGGAAATACGCCAACGCAGCAATACTTCTTCCTCCGTTTCCACACATTTCAGCCGGTTTACCATCCGCATTAAAATACTGCATTAAAAAATCATATTTTTCCGAGAAACGCATCACCATCAGTCCGTCAGCTCCTATGCCAAACTGTCGGTGGCAGAGCCGGGCAATTGTTTTTTCATCACCGGGAAAAGAATTCTCGTGCTCGTCAATAATCACGAAATCGTTTCCGTTGGCCTGAAACTTATAAAAATGAAGAAGCATAGTCATTAATATTTGTTAAAAACGAATTTTCCCATCTGTTTTGGAAAGGTTTTTGATGTACTTTTTTCTTTGAATATGTCTGATTAACAAAGATTAACATCTTTAAAAACAAGAAATAAGAAAGTTTACGTTATCTTTAATCAGACAACAAAGATAATATGCTTTTAAAACAACAAAAGAACGAAAGATGAAAACATTCATGAAAAGTTTCATAGGAGCCGCAACAGGAACCCTTGTTATTTTACTCATCGTCTTTTTTTTCATCTGGAAAGACGAACCCCGTCCTATTGTAGTACAACAAAATCCTACACCGACACCTGTGGTACAAACTGCTTATTCGGCACCGGTACCACAAAATTTTGACTTCACCAAAGCCGCTGCCAAATCAGTAAATGCTGTCGTGCATATCAAAACCATCATCGGCGTCAAGCCACAATATTACGATAACTTTTTTGGTTCATTGCACGGATATTTTTACCGGCAACCCCAGGAAGCATTGATTGCCTTTGGCTCGGGCGTAGTGATTTCGCCCAACGGCTATATTGTGACCAACAATCACGTAGTGGCCGGGGCAGACAAAATTATTGTCACATTTAACGACAAACGCGAAATGGAAGCCAAAATTATTGGCACATCGCCCTCTACCGATCTGGCACTTATTAAGGTCAATGCCAAAGACCTCCCATACCTGACTTATGGAAATTCGGATGATCTGAAAGTAGGCCAATGGGTACTGGCCGTAGGAAACCCGTTCAATCTTACATCCACGGTCACAGCGGGAATTGTGAGTGCGAAAGCCCGCGACATCCACATTTTAGGTGGAAAAAGTGCCATTGAATCCTTTATCCAAACCGATGCAGCCGTCAATCCGGGAAACAGCGGAGGCGCTTTGGTCAATACCAAAGGTCAGCTTGTGGGAATCAATGCGGCCATTGCTTCACAAACCGGAGCTTACGAAGGCTATTCTTTTGCCATTCCGGTGAACCTGGTACGCAAAGTAGTTAATGACCTGATGAATTACGGCCAGATTCAACGGGCATACCTTGGCGTCCAGATACGCGACATTGATGCAGCGTTTGCCAAAGAAAAACACCTGAAAAATCTTAACGGGGTGTATATTGCCGGTGTGGTTGACGGAAGCGGAGCGGCCAAAGCCGGAATACGAAAAGGAGATGTGATTACGACCATCGACAATCACCCGGTAAATAACGTATCAGAGTTAATGGGTATTATCGGACAATACAGCCCGGGCGACGTGGTATCGGTCAATATTACCCATCACGGAAAAGAAGAAACAGTAAAAGTAACCTTAGAAAATAAAAACGGGACAACCGGTGTTATCAAAGCCGGAAAACCATTTTACAACGCCACATTGGGAGCCATGCTCAAACAAGCCGATGAAAGCGATTTGAGCAATCTCAATCTGGATCACGGATTGGTCGTTGTAAATATTAACAATGGTATTCTGCAACGCGGAGGCATTTCCAAAGGATTTATTATTACCGATGTCAACGGACGCGAGGTGAACAATAAAGACCAACTGGAAAAAGCCATTTCTGAAAGCAGACATAATACCATTAAAGTAAGCGGTATTTATCCTAACGGGATGCGTATCTCTTTCGAATTTGTTCCGTAAAAACAATTTAGAATTTTTTTAAATAAATTGCGAAACTTTTCACAACAATTCACGTAAATACAAATCTAAAACGAACTAAACCATTATGAGACAGCTTAAAATAGTAAAATCAATTACCAATAGGAACACAGCTTCCTTAGACAAATATCTTCAGGAAATTGGTCGTGAGGAACTCATTACGGCCGAAGAAGAAGTAGAACTGGCACGGCGGATCAAAGCAGGCGACGAAAAAGCACTGGAAAAACTGGTAAATGCCAATCTCCGGTTTGTGGTTTCGGTAGCCAAACAATACCAAAACCAGGGGCTGAGTTTACCCGATTTAATTAATGAGGGAAACGTGGGACTTATCAAGGCCGCCCGCCGGTTTGATGAAACCCGCGGTTTTAAATTCATCTCTTATGCGGTATGGTGGATTCGGCAATCCATTTTACAGGCATTGGCTGAACAATCCAGAATTGTAAGACTTCCCCTGAACCAGGTCGGTTCGCTGAACAAAATCAAAAAGATCAGCAACAAACTGGAACAGGAATATGAACGTCCCCCGTCAGCCAGTGAAATTGCCAAAGAGATGGAGTTGCCGGAAGACAAGATCGACTCGGCGCTGAAGATCTCTACCCGTTCGGTATCCATGGATGCTCCCGTGATTCCGGACGAAGACACTACCCTGATCGATCTGATGTCTCCCGAAGATTCAAAAAGTACCGATGAAGAGTTGATGCAGGAATCGCTGCGAAGAGAAATTGAACGTTCACTCTCTACTTTGAGTGAAAAAGAGCGCGATGTGATTAACCTGTATTATGGTATCGGGATGAATCACGGACTAACGCTGGAAGAAATTGGTGCCAAGTTTGACCTCACCCGGGAAAGGGTGCGGCAAATTAAAGAAAAAGCCATCCGGCGTCTGCGGCACACCTCCCGCAGCCGGTTGCTGAAAGCTTATCTTGGACAATAAAAATTATTGAACCAGTATCTTAAAAAGGCATCTCTGCGGAGATGCCTTTTTTCATTTTTCCACTAATTATTCTGTTCTTCTTTTTCCTGAGTTTGAGAAAAAATCCCGTATATTTGTCCGACAGCTTATTTCTTAAATACTCACCTTTTTTAAATTTTAATGGACAATGACCCCAAAAAAAGACATGAACGGGAACTACGAAAGTTCCCTGAACGACTGGTCATATCAGGAAAAACTGGCCAATGAGTTCATCAGTGTGGTGTACAAATTGTTTTACGACAAATCCATTGAGCTGGCGTTGTTTCGCGATCAGTTAATCGACCGGAGTGCCAGTGTGATTTTGTATAAGCATTCGTATGCCGAAAACATTATCGACCGCCCGTTGCACATCAAAGATTCGCTCAAGCTGGCCAAAGCCATTCTGCATTCCGACATCGGTCAGTCGCGTATCGATATTGGCCGGTTAAACCGCGAGTGGCTCGAAGAGCGGAAAAACTTTCTGGACGAAGAAGACTTTATCAATTACAAGCTCAAACACCTTAAGAAGTCGAAAATAAAACCCTTTAAACCGCGCGATGTTATTCTTTACGGATTTGGACGTATCGGTCGTTTGCTGGCCCGGCAGCTTATCATCCAGGGCAACGGAAACCAGTTGCGGGTTCGTGCCATAGTGACCCGCGGCAACGACGATTTGCACATCATCAAAAGAGCTTCTCTTTTCCGGCACGACTCGGTACACGGTCCGTTCCGGGGGGTAGCCATCGAAAATCTCGAAGAAAAAACCATCTACATCAACGGCCATAAAGTGCTAATGCTGGCCGCTTCCAATCCCGAAGAGCTTGATTATACCGAATATGGCATCGAAAATGCTATTCTGATTGACAACACCGGCGTTTTCCGCGACAGGGAAGGACTAAGCCGGCATCTGAAAGCCAAAGGCGTGGACAAAGTACTGCTGACGGCCCCCGGAAAAGGTGACATTCCCAACATCGTGTACGGAATAAACGACAAAGAGGTGGAAGTGAAAAACGAACGGGTTTTTTCAGCTGCTTCGTGTACCACCAATGCCGCCACGCCGGTTTTGTGGCTCATCGAAAAACATTTCGGCATTGAAAAAGGTCATCTCGAAACCGTTCATTCGTACACCAACGACCAGAACCTGCTGGACAACTTCCATAAAAAATACCGCCGGGGAAGAGGCGCCCCACTCAATCTTGTCATTACCGAAACCGGTGCTGCCAGTGCGGTATCCAAAGCCATCCCATCGTTGAAAGGGAAACTTACCGGCAACGCCATCCGCGTGCCCACCCCCAATGTTTCGCTGGTGATTATGACTCTGGAACTGAAACGGGAAACGTCAATAGAAGAGGTGAACGAACTCATGCGGAAGGCATCGCTCGAAGGTGACCTGGTACGGCAGATCAAGTATTCCACTTCTAACGATGCGGTTTCTTCTGATTTTGTAGGCGAACCGGCCACCGCTATTTTCGACAGCCCGGCAACCAAAATCTCGCAGGATAAAAAAACCATCACCATTTATGTTTGGTACGATAACGAATTTGGTTATGCCATTCAGGTTATCCGGGTAGCCAAGCTTATTGGCGGAGTTCTGCGTCCGACATATTATTAGGATTATCTTTCTTCGATAACAAAGCCTGTCACCTTATTTGGCAGGCTTTGTTGTTTTAATAGGGTTAAAACGGCAATCTTTTTCTAAATTTGTCAGAAAATAGCAATCTTTTTTCTTTGAAAGAAGTCCATTATCCAAATTTATGAAAAACCGATACCGAAATTTGCTCTACTTTTTTCCTGTCCTTTATCTTTTGCTGGGATTTTATTTCCGGCAGATATTCGGGAATTTGTCGTTGCGTTCGGTTGACCCGGATTATCTGCATTTTTTGAGTGGGTTGTGTATTTCCGTCGGAAAATTCGGCCAGGCCAATATCGACCATCCCGGCAGTCCGCTGCAATTTCTTTTAGCCATTGTATTTAAATCGGTATATTTTTTCAGGCCACATAAACTGGCTTATTTTCAGGATGTCATCTTACATTCGGATTTGTATCTCTCGGTGGCCAATTTGATGATAACGCTTGTAATTGCTGCTTTTTTACTTTGGCTTGGGAAAACGGTTTTGAAAATTACCGGCAATGTGGTGTATGCTCTGTCGGTTCAAACGGCTCCTTTCCTGCTGAAAATCTGGTACGACATTATCGGACGGATTTATCCCGAGCTGTTGTTCGTAATTCCGGTTTTTATTCTTATCGCACTATTTTTCAGCGAAATGTATTCAGACAAGAAAAACGGAAAAGAATATGTTGTTCCGTACGCATTTGCCGTGGCTTTCGGCATGGCATTAAAAATGACTTTTATTCCGTTTTTGCTGGTTCCCCTGTTTTTGATCCGCAAAAAAAGAAACAAGCTGAAATATCTTTTACTGACGGTGGTTTTCTTTTTTGTATTGGCGCTTCCGGTATTATTTCAGTTTGGGAAATTCCGCCGTTGGATGACCGGTATTTTTGTGCACAGCGGTGCTTATCAGACGGGCAGCAGCCACATTTTGGATACGGGACTGTTTGTGAAAAATCTGCAAACGCTTTTTGTCGCCCAAAAACTGTTTTTTATTGCTTTCTTCGTTTTGGCCGGCCTGCTGGTGGTTTTTCTTGTCCTTAAAAAATCAAAAGAACCTCTTTTCCGCATCGGCCTAGGGCTGACGGTTGCCTTTCTCGGAATGATTTTCATCATGGGAAAACATTATCAGATGCGTTATTTTGTTCCGGCATTGTTGTTTTTCCCGTTTATTTTAATCATGGATTTGGAAATGCTGGCAACTTTTTTCAAAAAGAAAGTTGTAACGGTTTTCTTTCCGGTTTTCCTGATGCTGATACTTGGTTTCCGGTTGGCAAAAATGGTGCCGGAAGCCCGTTATACTTCCAAATACATCGGTGCACAAATGGCAGCACGGGAAAAAACGGCTGCTTTTGTAAAAACGCTGCCTTCTGACAGTTACAAAATTATTGTATCGCAGGATTACGGATGTCCGTTTCAGGCTTATGCCGTGATGTACAGTTTTTGCGTGGCCGGAAAAAACTGGCCCGGGGCGAGAGAAAAGCTGAATAAACTTTATCCGGATACATATCAGTATTTTACATGGGACAATTCGCTAAAATACTGGGGAAAACCGTTTAACCCGGACAGCATTGCCGTTTCCGGAAAACCGGTTTATCTTTATTTGCAGAAAAATACAGATGCTCTCTTTAAACGTACCGAAAACAAGTTGTTTCATCGTTTTCCGGGATACTCGATGCAAAAGAAACCGGTTTTTGAAAATCCGGAAAACGGGGAAGCCATTTATCAAATCCGGATTTCCAAAAGATTTCCTGCGGATACGCTTTCGCCCGATACCGGATCAAAGCTTGCACAATAAAAAGGGTAAAGGGAGAACTTTTTTTCATTTTACTTTGTGATCATCATTTTCCTGAAAGCGAAAAACAGGGATAGCGCACACCGTATTTTTCAAGTGTCAAACCGGTATCGAAAAAATCATTCCGATGCCAGTAACATATTTCGAACTTTTTGTCAACCGGAAAGGAAGAAAATCGGCAATACTTACTGCTTCACGGTAATCAGCGTAAGCGTATTTTAGCTCTACCACCAAATCGCGGCTTACATACTTTTCCAGAAAATAATTGGGAGCCGGTCCCACAGCAAAATAGCTGAGTTCTTCATCCAATGTCAGCCTGAATTTACCATCAAATGTTGCATAGTACGTTCGTTTGTATCGATTTACAAGAGATGGTTTTTGTTTCAGCACCGATTCCAATGCCCAGTCAGGCAAAGAGGAATGCAGGAAAACATCCCGCAACATTTCCGCATTAAAATTTTCATCCATTTCAAAAGGCTGCAATGGAAACAGAAGTTTGTTTCCCAGCATCCCCTCTTTAATTTTAAATTCCAAAACGGGTTTTGACACTTTCCCCATCATATCGCCATACCAACGTATCCGGGCTTTTTTTCGCTTTCCGTGCCCTGCCAGATTTTCATAAAAAGCATCCAGTCCGGCGGTATCAAGATAAATGTTGTTAATATAACGTGGATAAAAGATCGGGCTGAAAGATGCCGGATGAAGCCGGATTTGCTGCTGTACGGCAGCCCGTTGCATATCACTAATCAGATATTTTCGCTCATAGCGGCTATTCTTCAAATCAAATTCGGGGAAAAACATAAGATGGCATTCGTAGATTAAAAAGATTTACTCTCCACAAAAGAAATACGCAACGCTTTCCCAAACTTATCCGCCTTCTCTTTAAAGGTCTGTAATTTTTCTGCATTTGGCGTATCAATGACGAACGAAGCTTCCATTACCTGACCATTTTCATCATAACGGGTAAGGACATATTTCCCAAAAACTTCCTGCACCAGAGCAGTTACCTCTTTTAACTCGGCATCTCCTGCTTTTGCAGAAAAATTCAAATGAACATTTTGATAGGTTTTTTTATAACGAAAAAGATGTCTTCCCCAGATAATCACCAGCGCCACAGCGGTTGCCACAGCGGTGATCAGCGTTTGGTTGGCCCCTAATCCAAGCCCGATAGAGATGGCCAGAAACAAATAAGCCAGTTCTTCCGGCTCTTTGATCGCTGCACGGAACCGCACAATGGAAAGTGCGCCTACCAAACCCAACGACAAAGCCAAGGACGATTTTACAATCGTAATAATGAGCATTGTAGTAAAGGCAATAAGTAAAAAAACGCCCGCAAACTGTCGCCGGTTCGAAATGCTCCGGGCACAACGGATATAAGTATATTCCAGTGCCAGTATCAAAATGATAATAACAGCTGAGTTTATCAAAAATTCAGTAATCGAAAGATTTTGATTTTGTGTAATCAGAAATTTCTGAAACAGGTTCCACTTATCGTTCATGCGTATCTTTTTTGGCTAAATTATAAAATTCAATAAAACAATTTATCCAGGTTTTTTTCTTTACCCAACAACGTTTTGCCATCCCATTTTATGACCGACCCTTTTTCAATCATCCAGTGAGTAAGGGTATGGCTAATTTTTATGTTATTTATTTCCATGGTAGCCGGGCCATATTCCGCCTTTTTCTGCAATAATATTAATCCGTAACGGCAATTAGAAATATAGCTATCAGAAACTTTCAAATCAGAAAGGTCCTTGGAAGCCATCCCAATATTTGCATGATTTATCACCACGTTACTCACCACCAGATGAGAAGCTTCGCCCCCACTGATCCCTTTATCGTTCACCTGATTTGCATATACCGAATCAATCCTGATCTGGCTTCCGGAAAGATCCAGCGCATCATTACCCACCTTGTAAAAAGCACAATTCTGCACCAGCCCGCTGCTAAAATCCGAATCAAATGCATCGCTGTAGGTATTTACAAAACGTGTATTTTCCAAAGTAAATTGCGACCGGACCATATTAATACCATCTTCGCATTGGTTATTATTGAGCAGCACATTTTTCAGATGCACATTTGATTCATAAAAAGTAACCGCACCCGTGAGCTGCCAGGTTTTATAATCGAGCGTATTGAGATGACTGAACCGTACATTCTGAATTACGGAAATGCCTTTGGCTTGCAAAAGCGTAAAGCCTTCTGCTGTAGAATCGGAAGACATTATGATCACCGGTTCCTCCCGCGTTCCTTTCATTACCACCGGTGAATAAGAGAGGAAAAGACCATGTTGCACAAAGTCTAACGTCGTTCCTTTTGTAAAATGCACAACATAACCTTTGGGAATAACTACCGGATAATTCACTACCGTTTTTCCGGTTTTGATATAAATATTTTTTCCGGTCACTTTAGCAAAAACCGGCCGTTTTAAATTCACCTTTTTCATCAACTCCTGCCGGGGAGTCAACCCGCGGGGAACAGGCCAAGGACGGACAGGAGCGACATAGGTTTCCGAATGTCCCTTAATCATAAAAAACAAATACCGGGCAAGCGTATCCGCCCAGATGTTCAGCGTATCCGCATGGCCATCGTGATACGCCTGTATTTTTGGCATTCGGATAAAATGAAAATCGGCATACCGGGCTTTCCTGCCGGTTCCCAACAAAATAATATTTCGCGGAAAATAGTTTTCGATATGCAAAAGAGCAGAATCATTCCGTTTCCGTTGAATGTAAGCATTGACAAAATAATCGGGGGTATTTTCAAAAACAGCCGTGTCGTTAGCAACAGACTGCTGCTGCCGGAGATGAAACGCAGGATCATTCAACTTTTTATCCACAAAAGCTTTTAAAGCGGGTAAATATTGACGAACCTGCGCTGCACTTTTACGAAAGAAATTGGTGTCGTATACTGCCAACGGAAACTCTCTATGAATCAACGAATCGTACATCACAATCTGATGATGCGCTGCAGCTAAAACAGAATCCACAAAAGTTTCCTGTGAAAATCTTCTCAGATAATGCCAATACCTTTTTCGAAAAACAGCATCGTGAAACAGCCGGTACATCATTAATTCATCCGGAGGATCTTCCACTTTATCATCAAAAGCCTGATAAAGATAATTATCATGAATGGTAAGATCAGGACGGAAATGTCCGGTGTACCCGTCATAAGCAATCGGTTCTAACCGGTCTGTTATGGGATTGTAATAAAAACGCTGGTTATGCCATCGCATACCATGGCGGGCATGGGTAATCTCAAGCATGGCATAATATTTTGCCAGCGCCTCCAAATCAAAAATGTTGGAAGCCGGCTGCAACGAAAATTTATATTGCCGCATAAGGCGGGATGCATTCAGGAACTCTTTATGCAAGACTTTATCCCGCATGGTTTTCGACTTTTTAAACGGCTCAATAACCGCTGCCTGAAAACAAGGATACCAGGGCCATTTCCCGGTTGCTATTGCCATTTTCTGCATTTGCCAGAAAGCATCTTCCGAAAATTTTACAATCGGACCTTCGCGCCGTTTTCTGGATTCAACCAGTTGCTTTACAAAATGCTCTTCCCAGGCATATAATCCTAAAGACCGTTCGTTAAGAATAAGGGGAACAAAACCATATCGGGTGGTCAGGATATCCTGGCTTTCATAAAACCGGTGCGAAACCCACTCCATCAGGTAATCACGTGCTTCGGGTGTTTGTATGGAAAAAGTTCGCAAATGGTTCCAGGCATAATGTTTCTTGAGTTTGATCCGAAACGACCATTTGTCGCCTTGTAAATGATCAAGCCAGTCGCCTTTTAAACGCACTTTTGCCTTCATGATCTTCCCATCACCAAAAACAATGGCTTTTACCCAATCGTTTGGTGTTGTTTGCAATATGCCATTTTCGAAAGCTCGTTCCCTGATCCTTTCCAGTTTTACGAACTGAGAAGTATCAAAAACCAACACCAAAGGCTTTTCTGTAAAATGGGGATATTTTTTCTTTAGCTGATAATGAATTTTCAGATCATCAAAGTAGATCGTATCCCGACCACTATTATTCCACACGTAAAACAACAATTGTTTTCCCGAAAAAGTAGGCGGAACAAAAAAATTCAGCTCCAATTTCTCCCATCCGTTTTTGCCTTTAGCTACCGGCTCGGTCGATGCAAGGTAAAATGTCTTCGAATTCTTAGCCGAGGCCACCAAAGCACCATATTTACTGTTTTTGCCTTTGCGCCATACGGAAACCTGAAAATAGCTGTCGCCAACCACCGGCTTAAAATGTATTGTAAAAGCAAACACTTTTGACGGAAACGTCATCACCGAATATTTTCCATGATGGGCTTCCTTATCCGTTTGCAATTCACCTCCGCCAAAAAGAACAGAAGAATCATTTTGGGCATAAAAATTCTTTTTATCAACAGTCCGTTTCTCCGCTCCACAGTTTACCGATCTTTGCTTGGGAGGTAAAGGAGCGCGGCATGAAAAAAAGACCACAGCACCAATAATCCAGAAAAAAAACAAACTCTTTTTATGCAAAACCATTTTCATTTATCGATGCTAAATTAATTGTTTTCTATTCCGTTTACCGACAATTTTTTAATATTTTCCCCCGTATACTGATTTTCCGTCAAAAATATCAGGAAAGAAACAACGGACCAGAACAAATAAAAAGTTGCCATTCTCCATTCTCATTTACACCTGAGATTTCATTAAAAAAATGCCAAGATCCCCAAAACCATTTTGGATCAAAAAGACTCCCCCTTCTTCAGCCAGCACTTCAAATTACCACTGCGTTAAACGATTTAAGCGCCAAGCGCTTGTTTTATTATATTTGCTCGATATTTTCTATGAAACCTGATATGGAAAAAACTTTATCCATCATTATTCCTGCTTTTAACGAAGCCAACACCATCGAAATTATTTTAAAAAAGATAATCTCCGTTACGATCATTAACCATTTAAAACGGGAAATTATTGTGGTGGATGATGCTTCTACGGACGATACGGTTTCGCTCGCCGAAACTTTCCGGAAAGCACATCCCGAAGAAAATATTAAAATTGTGAGGCAGGATGTAAACCTCGGAAAGGGTGCCGCCATCCGCCGGGGCATTACTGTTGCCACCGGCGATTTTATTGTGGTTCAGGATGCCGATACCGAATACAATCCGGAAGATTACAACACGCTGCTCAAACCGGTACTGGACGGATTTGCCGATGTGGTTTACGGTTCGCGTTTTATGGGGGGCGAGCCGCACCGGATTTTGTTTTTCTGGCATTCCATCGGCAATAAACTGCTCACCACACTTTCCAACATGTTTACCAATCTGAACCTGACCGATATGGAAACCGGATATAAACTGTTTCGTGCCGGCATACTCAAATCGTTGCTGTTAAAAGAAAACCGTTTTGGTTTTGAGCCGGAAGTAACCGCTAAAATGGCCCGGGTTCCCGATATCAGAATTTACGAAGTCGGCATTTCCTATTACGGACGAACTTACAAAGAAGGTAAAAAAATCGACTGGCGGGATGGTTTTCGTGCCATTTGGTGTGTGCTGAAATACAATTTGTTCGACCGGAAAACTTTTCAATAATCACCTGACGGCACGACAAAACCATGCGTAAAGACGACCATAAAGAACAAACACTTGTTTTTATCCTGCTGGCTATCTTTTTTCTGTCGGCGGTGGTCGTGGTTTTTCATACGCAAAACAGTTTTGGCGGTGGCGACCATTTTACGCACTTCAGGCTGGCCCGGTGGGGATGGAAATATCCGAAACTGCTTTTCGACGAATGGGGCAAGCCGGTATTTACCCTTCTTGTGTCGCCTTTTGCCCAACTCGGCGTAAATTTTGCCCGGCTTTATAATGTGCTGGCCGGAATGCTGACCGCCCTGCTGGCCTGGAAACTTTCGCGGCGACTGGATTTTGCCAACAGCTGGCTGGTGGTTTTGCTGGTACTTTTTACCCCCATCTATTTTATTTCGATGTTTGCGGTGCTCACCGAAGTTACCTTCAGTCTTTTCCTGATATTGGCGTTGTATCTTTTTTTCGATAAAAAATACATCCTTTCGGCGGTGGTACTCTCGTTTTTGCCGTTGATAAGAACCGAAAGTGTGGTTTTGTTCCCGTTGTTTCTGCTGGCATTTGTTTTAAAAAAGCAGGGAAAAGCACTTCCTTTTTTCCTGAGTGGATTTGTACTGTTCAGCTTTGCCGGATGGCCGTTTTACGGAAGTTTTTTCTGGCTGATCAAAAACATGCCTTACCGCGGCGGAACGGAAGCCATTTATGGTCATGGCCGTTTGTTCCATTTTATTTTTCAGACGAATAACATTTTGGGGTATCCGATAGCCATCCTTTTTCTTGTCGGATTTTTTGCGTCGTTGTGGATATGGATAAAAAAAGACCGGTTTGCCCTCAACCGGCGGTTCTATTTCCTGTTGCTTGTTCCCGGCAGCTTTTTGCTATACCTGGCTGCCCATTCCTACGTCTGGTGGAAAGGTATCGGCAATTCTCTCGGATTAATCCGGGTCATCGCAGCTGTTACACCGCTGGCTGCCGTTACTGCCCTGTCTGGTTTAAATTGGATTATTCGTCCCTTTCAAAAATTCCGGAAAACGGTTTTCGTCGTTTTGTTTTTCTTTTTTGGCTGGATTGTCTATTTCGGAAGCACCCGGTACAAACAAAATTTTCATTTAAGCCGGCCCGAACAAATTCTTGCTCAGGCCTGTCGTTATATTCATGAAAACAAACTCGACAAGCATAAAATATATTACTTCTCCAATTTTGTTCCTTTCAAACTGGGTATCGACCCGTTTGACAATCGCCGGGTACAGGAAAGGTTGCCGCGGCACCAAAACATTTCCGGTGCATTGCCCGACAGCAGCCTCATTGTATGGGACGCCCATTTTGGCCCCAACGAAGGGAATACGCCGCTTTATCAGTTGCTGAACGACAGCGGTTTGCAGTTGTTGCGTGTTTTTAAACCACAGGTTCCGTTTCGGGTACTGGGCGGATACGATTATGCGGTTTACATTTTCCAAAAAGGAAACCGTGTGTTGCCGGAACACCGGAAAATTGTGTTGGATTTTGAAAACAAACAAGACAAAAAAGGCAGATTTTATTCGGACAGCCATGCTTTCAGCGGGCATTATTCTTTAAAAATGGACAGCCTTATCCGGTTTTCCCCGGTAATTTCCATTCCGGCAGCCACACTGAAAAAAGCAAAATGCGATACGCTGAAAGTAACCGTGCAGGTATATCCTGTTCATCCGCTGGCACAAACGCCGTCGTCGCTGGTCATCAGCCTGCAAAACGGCAAAAAAGCCCTTCGTTATTATGCTTACGATTTTAACCGTCCCCCGGAAAAACGAACATTCCGGATTAACCGGTGGAACACCGTTACCGTTTATTATGCGGTGGACACCACTTTGGTTGGTAATGCCGATCAACTGCTCATTTACCTTTGGAACCGGGGGAAAAAAGATATTTATTTTGACGATCTGGAAGCTGTTATGCTTTCCGGTACAGGAAAGTAATCGTATTTTTGGAAAAATTTGAAGCTGATGAGAAAGCATTTTGTCCGGTGGTGTATGCTGATCGTGCTGGCCATAACACTTTTTTCCGATTTCGGCGGAAAGATATGGCGTTCGCCCGACAGGGTTATTCAGTGGGATGTAATTGATTATTACGGATACCTGCCGGCTGCTTTCATTTATCATGACATTACTTTAAAGTTCAAAGACCATTACAACGGGGAAAAACATTTTGTTATCTGGGCACAAAAAACAGCTACCGGAAACTACGTTTTTAAAATGACCATGGGGGTTTCGGTAATGGTGTCGCCGTTCTTTTTTGTTGCCAATGCCGTTGCCGGGCATCTCGGTTACAACACAGGAGGCTATTCGCTTCCATACCGGTTTGCCATTGTGGTTGCCGGGCTGTTTTACCTGATGCTTGGCTTGTTGTTTCTTGCAAAAGTCCTTCGGCGGTTTTTTACAGAAACCGTTACCGGCATCATTGTACTTTCGCTCGGGCTGGGAACCAACTTGTTTTGGTACAGTACGTTTGAGCCGGGCATGTCGCATGTTTACACCTTTTTTCTCGCTTCCGTTTTTATTTATCTGACTATTTTGTGGTATCAAAAGCCGTCGGTGTTTATCACGGTTTTGCTGGGCGCCGTTACCGGTTTGCTTACGCTGATTCGTCCGGTGAATGTGCTTTTTATTCTGTTTTTTATTCTGTTTCAGGTGAAAGATGTGGAAACCCTGAAAAACAGATTACTGCTGTTTTGGAATACGAAATCCCGGCTTTTGCTGATGGTAATAATGGGTTTCCTGGTGTTGCTTCCGCAGTTTGTATATTGGAAAACCGTTACCGGGCACTGGATTTATTATTCTTACGGTAAAGAAGGATTCTTTTTCCTGCATCCGCAAATCGTTAATGTGCTGTTCAGCTTTCGCAAAGGATGGTTTGTTTATACACCGGTGATGATTTTTGCGGTAATCGGAATTTATTTCCTGTATAAAAAATACAAATCTTTTTTTCTGCCTGTGTTGTCGTTGCTGATAGTATATCTTTATGTGGTTTCATCGTGGTGGTGCTGGTGGTACGGCGGCAGTCTCGGCCAGCGCGAACTGATTGATATCTATCCTTTTATGGCGCTGCCGCTGGCTGCTTTTACAGAAAGTATCCTGAGGCTGAAAAAACCGTTGGATTACATTTTTTCCGTATTGTTCGGGGCATCGGTCTTGCTCGGGACTTTTTACAATGTACAATATTATTACGGGTCCATTCACTGGGATTCGATGACCCGGGCTGCCTGGTTCAATTCTTTTGGAAGAATTCATCCGTCGGCACAATTTAAAAATCTGATCAGCACGCCCGATTACAATGATGCCTTGAAAGGTTTACCCGAAAAAACTCCCCAGAAAATCTCTGAAAAAGAAACACTCAGCAAAATCATCCGCCGGATAAAAAAGGATAAAAACTGGATGAACCTTATTCGGGAAAAAGCAAAACAAAGAAATATCCCAGTTGATTCCATGCTGCTGCTGGACGCCCGGTATGTACTGGAACACGAAAAATAAAGCACCGGCTTTTTTCAACCATCCGCGATTTCTCCTACCTTTGTCGTTCAAAATTGGGGAAAATGAAACGGCTTTGGATCATACTTTTTTCATGGGTGCTGGTGGTTCCGGCTTTTGCGCAGCAGGGATATAAAATTAACATTCAAATCAAAGGCTCGCGGGATACCACTTTGTTGCTTGCTTCGTATTACGGCGACAAAATCAGGCTGGTGGATACGGCACATGCCAAAACTCCCGGAAATTTTGTTTTGGAAGGAAAAAAGCCTTTGCCCGGCGGTGTGTATATGGCCGTCAGCCCCAAAAAAGCAAAGCTGTTTGAGTTTCTGATAAACAAAAACCAGCATTTTAAACTGGTTACCGATACGGCAAATATTTCCATGCACCTGAAAGCTTACGGCTCGCCTGAAAACAAAGCCTTTTTCCACTATCTCCAGGCAAGCGACAAAATTTACCATCAGGTGATAAAACTGCGAAATGAGCAGAAGAAAACGCCGAAAAACAGTCCGCAATACAAAAAGCTGCAGGAAGAAATCACAGCCCTGCGGCAGCAGAATAACCAAGAAAGGAGAAAACTTATTCAGAATCATCCGGGGACTTTTGTGGCCAAGCTTTTTAAAGCCATGGAACCGGTTACCCCGCCTAAAAATCCCCATCCGGAAGATTCGCTTTTTGCCTTTCATTACCTGCAAAAACATTTCTGGGACAACTTTGATTTGAGCGATTCGCGGTTATTGCGCAGTCCGGTTTACGACCAGAAAATCAAAACTTATTTCAGGCAATTTGTCCCGTTCGAGCCCGATTCGGTGGACCGTGCCATCGACCGTGTCATTGCCATGGCTCGCCCTAATAAAGAATGTGTAAGTTATCTCGTATGGTATTTTACGGTAGAATACCAAAACCCGAAATACATGGGCTTCGACAAGGTTTTCGTGCACATGGTCGATCAGTATTTTGCCAAAGAACCCATTGCCAACACTTCACCTTCCGTATTGAAACTGCTGAAAGACCGGGCTGCCAAAATCAAGCCCCTGTTGCTTGGAAAACCGGCACCTTTGCTCATTTTGCAGGATACATCCGGTCGTTTTGTTTCGTTTTACGACATCCGGAAAAAGTTTACGCTACTGTTTTTCTGGGACTATAAATGCCACATCTGCAAACGGCAACTGGCCGAACTGGTTCCGCTGTATCCGAAACTGGCCAAAAAATACGATCTTGCCGTTTACGGAATATGTATTAATCCCGATTTAAAAGCATGGAAAGAGGCTGTCAGGAATCGTCATTTGCCGTGGATTAACGTAAACGGAACGCGTACGCTGCAGGGCGATTTTACCAAACTATACGATATTCACGGGACTCCCCAGCTTTTTTTACTCGATAAAAACAAGCACATTATAGCGAAGCAATTTTCTGTAAATCAATTAGAAAAGATTTTAGAAGATTTCGCTTCCCGGCAAGCTGAAAAATAATTCGGCAATTTTAGACAATCAAACCGCTTATCTCTTCGTTAATTATATAATTTTATTGCCTAAAATTGTAAGTATTCACGAATGAGAAAATTTACTTTTTTATTTCTATTGACACTGCTATCTCTGGGTGTGTGGGGACAGTGTAGCACAACAGCGGACTTCACGTATGTTTATACCGGCTGTAGTACCATTCAGTTTACTGATGCATCCACGGCTTCTCCTAATTATAATCTGGTCAAATGGGAATGGAATTACGGTGATGGAGATACCGCCACCGGTCCGATTGTTTCTCACACTTTTACCCCCGGAATTACGGTAAATGTTAAATTAGTGGTTACAGCAGATTCTTCGGGTGTTACCTGTACCGATTCCATTGTAAAGACAATTGTTATTCACGCTTTGCCTACTGTATATGCAGCCAGTGATCATAATCCGTCATGTATTGTTGTTCCCGCCCAATTTTTTGGCTCTTCGGGAATGGAACCCTATATCAACAGTTGGCAATGGGATTTTGGTGACGGAACTTTTGACACAGTACAAAATCCTGCCCATTTATACGCCGACACCGGATCGTATCAGGTTATTTTACACATTGTCGACAGCAACGAGTGTGCTAACAACGATACGCTCATACAAAAGGTAAACTCTTTACCGGCCATGGATTTTAGCTGGAGTGTGGAACCGGCAGCAACAACCGATAATTTACAATTTACAGCAACCGTCGACACTACTCTTGCTCCTGTAACCTCCTGGCACTGGGATTTTGGTGACGGAGACACTTCCAATATTCAGAATCCGACTCATCAATACAGCGATACCGGTCAGTATTCCGTTACGCTTTCTATCATTTCCGGAGGTTTTTGTCCCAATTCGCTTACAAAGATTGTCCATGTTGAACCTTTACCGGCACCCGATTTTACGGTTTCTGCAGTATGTTTAAATGATACAACTTATTTTACAGATTCAACAACTACACCGGTAGGAACGATTACCACCTGGAAATGGTATTTTGGCGATGGCGACAGCCTGATCATTCACAGTCCCGACAATCCAAATGTGAAACACATTTACCGTGTAAAAACCATTTATCCGGTAACATTATTGGCCATTAACTCTGAAGGATACGAACGCAGTATCACAAAAAATATAACTGTGGTTCCCAAACCACTGGCCGATTTTACTTTTAATGACACCTGTTATACGCTACCGACAACTTTTACCGATCAATCTTCTCTTGAGGGAGGTTCTGCTATCACATCCTGGAATTGGGACTTTAGTGATACACTTTCCGGTGCCGCCGACTCTTCCGTTCTACAAAACCCGACGCATATTTTCAGCTTACCCGGTACCTATCCGGTACAACTTATCATAAGAAATGCCGATGGATGTTCAGATACCACAATAAAACCTGTTGTAAGAGACACTTTACCGACTGTAGAATTTACAATATCGAAAGATTCCGTTTGTCCGGGAGAAGATGTTTCGTTTTACGGCATCGCTACCGATATCAGCATCTGGCACTGGGATTTTGGAAATGGAGACACTTCACAATACCAAAACCCCACTTACCACTATTCAACATCTGGCACTTACACCGTTACATTAACCGTAACCAATACCAATGGCTGTACAAGCAGTGTTTCGCACACTATTTACGTCAAGCCCCAACCGTTAACTGATTTTACTTTCAATATCTGGTGTCAGGGGGATACAACCTGTTTTTGGGATCAGTCTTCTGTTCCCAATGGTTACATTACTGAATGGAACTGGAGTTTTGGCGATGGAGATACATCAACGCTTCAAAACCCAGAACATTTGTATCAACCCGTTGGACAATATTACGCCACCCTTTCGGTTACATCCAACGAAGGTTGCCGCAATTCAGCCACTCATATTATCATTTTTGACTCACTTCCTTCACCCGATTTTTCCCTTTCGCCTGCGTGTATGAACGATACCACATTTTTCACGGATAAAACGACTACTCCGGTGGGCGTTATCACCACCTGGAAATGGTATTTTGGCGATGGCGACAGTTTGATCGTTCATGACCCGGACAGTGCCAATGCAAAACATATTTATCTGGCACAAACCACCTATAATGTCACTTTGCTTACCATTAGTTCTTTTGGTTTTGAGCGCAGCATTACAAAACAAATTACGGTTCATCATAAGCCATTGGCCAACTTCACTTTTAATGACACCTGTTACTATGCTCCCATTTCCTTTACCGATTCATCCACCCAAGATGGCGGTTCTGCTTTGTCTGGATGGAACTGGAACTTTGGAGACCCCATATCGGGTATCGACAATGAATCGGATTTACAAAATCCTACACACATTATGAGCCATCCTGATACATTTAATGTCCGATTAATTGTTACCAATCTGGATGGCTGTACAGACACCGCTTTGAGGGAGGTTGTTGTTGATTCTGTACCACCGGTAGACTTTACCCTCCTGAACGATTCTATTTGCTTTGGAGAGAATGCCTATTTTTATGCAACAGGTAAAGACATCACTTCCTGGGAATGGGATTTCGGAAACGGAGACAGCTCTTCATTTCAAAATCCGGTATATAAATACCCGGCGCCAGGACTATACACCGTTACCCTGCGAACAACGAGTTTAAAGGGCTGCGAATCCATCGTATCCCACAAAGTATTTATCATTGCCCCACCCCAAGCTGATTTTAGTATTGGAAAAAGCTGTATTGGCGATTCTACCCTATTTACAGACAAAACACTCTGTCCTGTAGGTTACATATCCCAATGGCAATGGGATTTTGGTGACACGGCGTCCACGACAAATCAATCATCATTACAAAATCCGGCACACCGGTTTACGTCGGTAAACGGGTATAAAGTTCAATTGATCACAACCAATAATTTTGGATGTGCCGATACTGTTTTTCATTATGTAAATGTTTTCGACAAACCTCAACCCGGATTCATTTTTCAGCAGTCGTGCGACCCGGCTACCGAGGTTTATTTTACAGACACATCGAAACGAAGCAGCAGCAAAAGTCCGATTATTCTGTATCAGTGGAATTTCTTCCAAAGTGATTCCTCTTATTTGCAAAATCCAACTTATCGTTTTCCTGATTTTGACTCCTGTTATCAAGTCACGCTTACTGTAACCGATACCAACAGCTGTTCAAATACGGATACCGTTCGGGTATGTCTTCGCGATAGCTTAACGATCAATTTTACGGCACCAACCGTTTGCTTTAACCAGCGTACTTTTTTCAAGGCCTCTTATTCGCCATCATCAGACTCCATAGCCCAATACACTTGGGATTTCAATGATGGAAGTGAGCAATTCACCACATTTCATGACACCATCAGCCATCGCTTCCCCCGTCCGGGAACTTATCAGGTAACGCTTTCTGCTACAGACACCAATGGTTGTTCTATCACTATTTCACGTGAAGCCATTGTTGATTCTTTGCCCACTCCGAATTTTATCTTCACAACGCCGGCCTGTGATCAGCCCACTTACTTTGTGGATTCTTCACAGGGAAATGGCAACTTCATCAGTGCATGGAAATGGGATTTCGGAGATGTCTCATCCGGAACAGAAAATTATTCCGACGAGCAAAATCCCAATCATTTATATCTCTCACAAGACAGTGTTTATCAGGTAAAACTTGTCGTTACAAACTTTAACGGATGTATCGATTCTATTACCAAACCTGTTGAGAGACATACTTGTTTAAATGTATTTTACACAGCAAACACAGGTACAGGTTGTGCCAACAATCCGATTTACTTCAGAGACCAAACGGTTTTGTATGGCACCACCGGAAATATCACCGAATGGTACTGGGATTTTGGCGATGGAAACCAAACCACTTACAATACTTTTACCGACTCGATACCGCACACTTACAACAAACCGGGCAATTACCTGGTTACACTCCGGGTAACGGCAAATGTCAACAATACATTATTTAGCCAAGAATATGACTCATCCATTCTTGTTTACAAACCACCGATAGCAGGTTTCTCATATAGTCCGGCCTGTGCGGGACAAGTCGTTTATTTCACGGATTCCACAACAACCTTTGATGCTCCCATCAGTCAATGGCAGTGGACTTTTAATGATCCTAACTCCTATTTAAACACGTCATCTTTACAAAACCCAACACATGTATATGATTCTACAGGAACTTTTCCGGCACAACTGATTGTAACCGATCAACACAATTGTAAAGATACCGCCTCCCAACCGGTAGAGGTTTATCCCGTTCCAAATGCCTCTTTCACCTTTACTCCCAATGCAAACGGGGTTACAGGACAAGTATTAATGAACAATACTTCCACAGGAGCCAGTACGTATTTTTGGGATTTTGGTGACGGCGGAACATCTACCGAAGAAAATCCGTTGTATCAATATTCATCCGTCGGCGTTTTCCATATTTTACTGGTTGCCACAAGTCAATACCAGTGCTCTGATTCGGCTACTTCTACTTACGACCTTACATCAGGTCTTTATGTACCTAATTCATTTGCTCCCAATAGTGATGCTCCGGGCACCAATATCTTTTTACCCAAAGGCATTCATTTAAAGAGCTATCAGATTCAAATATTCAGTTCGTGGGGAACATTGTTATGGGAAAGCGATAAACTGACACCAAACGGTGAACCGGCAGAAGGATGGGACGGAACCTACAAAGGTAAACCCATGCCTGCCGGAACCTATATTTGGCACATTAAAGCTAAATTTCTCAACGACCAAATTTGGGAAGGGTCTGATAATGGCGACGGACATGTTAAACCCTATGGAACAGTCAACCTTATTCGTTAACGAAGGCTGAAAAGTAAAAGAAAATCATGAAGGTAAAAAAACTAAATAGAATATTCTTGTCTGCAGTTTTTCTGTTGTTGTCTGCTTTTTACCCATTGTATGCACAAGATATCACTTTTTCGCAGTTTTTTAATAATCCAACTTATTACAATCCGGCATACGTCGGTTTAACCACCGGACTTAAAATACGGTTTGACGGAAGGAGGCAATGGACCAGTCTGCCTGGCGACTATAAAGCTTACTCTTTTAGTGCCGATATTGCCGACAGAAATATCCCGGGGGCAGGAGGAATTGGCATCATTGCTTCTTCGGTAACAGAAGGAGTCGGTATGCTGCAAACCACTACTTTTGGATTTATGCCATCGGTTCGTATTCAAATCAACGGGTTCTCGCTTCTTCAATTTGGGGCTTTGATTTCTGTCATGTCTCGCCAGGTAAAATGGGAAAACCTTGTTTTTTCTGATCAATTAGACCCGCGACTTGGAAACATCAGTCCGAGCAGTTTTTCCTATCCGGACAGCAAACCGGCCGTATTTCCCGATTTCTCCATCGGAGGTATTTATCAGCTGAAGATTAATAATGTAACCGGAACCTTTGGTCTCGCCGTTCATCATATTACAGAACCAGACCAGTCTTTTTTACAAGATATATCTCCGCTCCCAAGAAAATGGGTAGCGCACATGGATTTTATCATTGATTTCAAGAAAAACAGAGGATATTACGGCCGCGCCAGAGAATTTAAAATTGATCCGGGAATTCTATATCAGTCGCAAGCCGACATGGATCTCCTGGCCATAGGAATAAACGCCTATGTATCCAATGTTTATTTCGGCGCATGGTTCAGAAATGAAGTTTTTAATACATCCAGTTTTACTACGTTGGTATGGATGGTTGGTTTAAATATCCCATTAAACAATATCAGCCGGATGAAAGTAATGTACTCTTTCGACATGAATACTTCTCGCAACACCAATTTTACCGGCCCTTCACACGAAATCAGCCTCACATTTGCTTTCGACAAAATCAGGATTATCAATCCAAACCGGATGAGAAGCAAAAAACGCTGGCACAGTCCTTTGGAATGTTCCCCGTTTTAATATCAAATAAAAAAAGCCGGATGAAATCATTATCCGGCCTTTTTTAGATTCTTCAGCAAAAGTGCTTAATCATTGGCAATCTTAAACTCTTCCGAGTATTCTTTATTGTCCAATTTTTGTTTCACTTCTTTAAAGGCTTTCACGGTATATTCCACATCTTCGAGAGTATGCACGGCAGTTGGAATAAGGCGTAAAAGGATGGTTCCTTTCGGTACTACCGGATAAACCACAATGGAGCAGAAAATATCATAATTTTCACGTAAATCGTAGGTTATCTGAGTGGCTTCCGGAATCGTTCCGTTCAACATCACCGGCGTAACCGGAGAAGCGGTTTTCCCAATATTTAATCCGGCTTCACGTAATCCTTTTTGCAAAGCATTGACGATAGTCCAGAGTTTTTCGCGGTGTTCCGGTTCTTCACGTAACATCTGCAACCGTTTCATGGCACCAATCACCATAGGCATAGGTAACGATTTTGCAAAAATCTGCGACCGCATATTATACTGCAAATACTTGATTACCCGGGTATCACCTGCGACAAAAGCACCAATTCCGGCCATGGATTTTGCAAAGGTTCCAAAATAAAGATCCACCTGATCCTGAACACCAAAATGTTCATCGGTTCCTGCACCGGTTGGTCCCATCGTTCCAAAACCATGTGCATCATCTATCAAAATACGGAACTTATATTTCTTTTTCAGCTCAACAATTTCAGGCAAGTTACCCAAATCACCAGCCATACCGTAAACGCCTTCCGTAATTAACAAGATTCCGCCGCCGGTTTTTTCTACCAGTTTGGTTGCCCGGGCCAATTCTTTTTCCAAGTTCTCCATATCATTATGCGGATAAACAAAGCGTTTTCCGAAATGGAGACGCATTCCGTCAATAATACAGGCATGGGCTTCAGAATCGTACACGATTACATCATTACGATTTACAATGGCATTGATGATCGACACCATTCCCTGATAACCGTAATTCAGCAAATAAGCGGCCGGACGGTTTACAAACGATGCCAACTGCTGTTCCAGTTCTTCGTGGTATTTAGTATGTCCTGACATCATCCGGGCGCCCATGGGATAAGCCAGCCCCCAGTCGCGTGCTGCATCAGCATCCGCTTTTCTGACTTCAGGATGATTAGCCAGTCCGAGATAGTTGTTCAGACTCCAGACCAGCCTTTCTTTCCCCATGAACATCATTTTATTGGAGATTTCTCCTTCCAGTTTCGGAAACATGTAATACCCTTCCGACTGTTTGGCATACATGCCAAGAGGCCCCATATTCACCTCACATTTATCAAAAATATCCATTTTCAGTGCTTTTAAATTCAAGGGCAAAAGTATGGATTTTCACCGAGGATACAAAAACATAAAACGAAGAGAGGCGGATTACGCTTCCTCTTCAAAAAGATTATCCACCACCATGGTAAAGAGCTCACGCAACGAAATACCAAATGCTTCGGCCTGCTGCGGAATCAGGCTATGTTCAGACATTCCGGGGATGGAATTCAGCTCCAGAAAATACAGGTCGGTATCGGTAAGAATATAGTCGAACCGGACAAAACCTTTACAATCCATTTGCCGGTAAAGCATAGACGAAAGCGTTTTAATATCCGTCTCGGCCTCCAGCGGAAGTTCTGCCGGTGTAATTTCGAGTGATTTTCCGGAATATTTGGCATCGTAGTCGAAAAACTCATTACTGGTAATGATTTCAGTAAGCGGAAATACCAGCAGTTCCTTTCTTTTTCTCACCACGCCGCAGGCAATTTCACGTCCCGGTATCGCTTCTTCAATCAGGATACGGTTATCTTCACGAAATGCACTTTCTACAGCGGCATCAAAATCTTCAGGTTTACTGACTTTTGAAACCCCCACGCTGGATCCGCTGCCCGAAGGTTTTATAAACACCGGCAATCCCAAAGCATCCAACACATCAATTTTATCAATGGGCTCTCCACGCAAAAAAGAAAAAGATGCTGCCGTTTTCACTCCAAATGACCGAATAAAACGGTTACACATAAATTTATTAAAGCTAAGTGCCGATGCATCAACGCCACAAGAGGTATATGGAATATGCAGCAGGTCGAAATAGCCCTGTAATTTTCCGTCTTCGCCGGGAGTCCCGTGTATGGCATTAAAAACGGCATCAAAACGAATGATCTTTTTGCCGTCCGTAACCGAAAAATCACTTTTGTTGACCGGTAATTTTTCGCCGTCATCCCGTAAATAAAACCACCGGTCATCTTCCATAACAATTAAAAAGAGATTGTATTTTTCCCTGTCGATGTGGGTATAGGCCATTTTTCCACTGGCCATGGAAATTTCAAATTCGCCGGAGTTTCCTCCACAAACAACGGCTATATTTTTCTTCATGGATTTAAAATTTTGGTTTTATTTACCCTGTTTTATGTTTGATATTTTCAGTCCGGCAAAAGGGTTCTGTCCTTTGCCATTCCAAATATTTTTACCTTTGCACATTATACAATAAAAACGACAGAACAAAGTTAAATTTTAAAGCCAATTTCTGGCACATTTCGGTTAAAAAATCAAACATGGGCTTTTTTTATTTTTTAGGACAAAAGAAATTCTACCTCCACTTATTGATTTCCATTGTATTAACATTGATTTTAATTTGGGGAGTGTTTCAATTTCTTAATGTTTTTACCCGCCATGGAAAAGTATATCTGGTCCCCAATTTTAGCGGACAAACTGTTTCGGAACTTGATCAAAAAGGGTTCAACCAATATTTTGATTTAATCGTTATCGATTCGGTATACGATATTCATCATGCGCCCGGTTCCATTGTCATGCAAAACCCTTTGCCTGGTGCCAAAGTAAAAAAAGGACGTCATGTGTATTTAACCATTGTGGCCAAAACCCCCGAAATGGTTAAAATGCCCGATTTAAGGAACTTATCTCTACGGCAAGCATTGGTTTTACTGGACGGAAAAGGACTACCGGTAAAAGGGCTAAAATATGTTGACTATTTTGCACGAAACGCTGTCGTTGATCAATTATTGAACGACGAGCCCATTCAGCCGGGAACAAAAATCCCGAAAGGAACACCTATTGGTTTAGTGGTAGGCAAAGGAAATAATCCGTTGCCGGTTCCGTTGCCTTTTCTTATCGGGAAAAAAGTAAAACAAGCACATGAAGCACTGCATTATGCTTCGCTCAATGTAGGAAAAGAATATTTTCTGGATGGTGATGATACCACACATGCCCGGGTTTATAAAACAGAACCCGCATACCGGAGCCGAACTTTACTGGAACTGGGCAGTCCGGTGGATATTTGGTATCGTTCGGATGAGAATTTTGATTTCAAACAATATATCCAGGAAATGTTGTCAGATTCTATTCCACAAGACTCTATTCCTCCTATGCCCGACAGCACCCAAACTTCTGCCCCATGACAAAAAAAGGATTCGGCATTATCGGACTATTCATTATTGTTTTGCCGGCTTTCTTGCAGGCTCAGGAAAGGCTAACGGGTCTGTTTTACAACAATACGGTTCATCAGGCATGGTTACAACAAAAAAACAAACCCCGCTTTAAAACGGATGAAACCGAAACAAATTACCTGTCGCTTCCCTTTTTTGACAATTTTAAAACACCAGACCCTTTTCCTGACAGTCGGCGTTGGGTAGAAAAAGCGGTATTTGTTAATAATGGTTTCGGCTATTTACCTCCAGACCAGGGAGTCGCTACTTTTGACGCGCTGGATTCCACCGGTAGTATTTACGGAAATGCCATTTCGGTACCTTTCCGGGCAGACCATTTAACTTCACAGCCTTTGCGTCTGGATTCTGTTTTTTCACCGGTTCCCCGGAAACTTACTCCTGCTGACTCGGTTTACTTAAGTTTTTATTATCAGCCTCAGGGCTATGGAGATGCTCCCGAAAAAGGCGATTCGCTTATCCTGGTTTTTCATGAATTAACAGGCGACACCGTATTTTCCCGTATCGACTCGGTGTGGGTTTCCGCTAATCTTTACCTGAAAAGCCCGCAGGATACGATTTTTCCACTGGACACCTTGCGCGGCATTTCGCCCTGCGACACCAATTTTTATCTCATCAACTACCAAACATTGGTATGGGGCGACAGTCTTCTTTTTCCGTGCGACTCGGTTTTTGCTCCGGAAAAACGCTGGGTAAAAGTCTGGAGCTCTCCGGGAATGACATTGGAACAATTCAAAGAAGAATATGGGAAAGATTTTGTTCAGGTACTGATTCCATTATCACAATCAAGTTGTTTTTATAAAGGATTTCAATTTCAGTTTTACAACAAAGCCAGCATTGCCAACAGCATTACGCCGGTTTGGCAAAGCAATGTAGATGAATGGAACGTGGATGATATTTATCTGAATGCCGGACGGTCTGCCAAAGATACCACCTACCGGGCCATTGCTTTTTCAGGAACCCATCCCAATTTTCTGAAAAGATACACGGAAATGCCTTATCGTCAATACCGTTCTGATCCTACCAACTCGCTTACTCCCGATTTTCATGTTTACATCGCCAACCGGGATAATCAGCCTCACGATATTCATTATTTTTATCAAGTGCATCAGGTAAACGGAAACTTTGGGTATGGTTACGATGGCGGCACCTGTGTTTTAAATCCCTTTTACGAAGCCGGATTTCAGGATTGTAATACCAGCTGCGGAGCAGCACAAGCCTGTCCGCCGGTCAACAGTCTTTTTTCGCTCGATTACGACCGCGATACAACATCTTACATTATCAAGCATTACATCAGTGATTCATCCGTTTCTCCTCCGCTGGTCGACTCCATGGTTTACCGGCAGGGATTTTATAACGAATACGCTTACGATGACGGAACACCGGAGTTGGGCTATTCATTGGAACCGGCAGGAGCAGAACTGGCTTACCGTTTTCAACTGAAGATAGCCGACACCTTACAGGCTGTGCGGATTTATTTCAATAAAACCAAAAGTTCGCCCACCCGCCTTTTTGATCTGATGATCTGGCGCGACAACAACGGCAAACCGGGAGAAGTGATTTACAAACAAGTTAACCAGCAGGTACATTGGGAAGATGGGCTTTACCCGTTTACCACTTACAAACTGGATACTCCTGTTTTGGTTTCCGGAACCATTTATGTGGGCTATCGTCAACAGGACCAAAGTTTAAATGTAGGATTTGATGCAAACCATGATGCCGGAGAAGACATTTTCTATTTCTCAGAAGGAGCCTGGTATCAGACAAAGTTTAAAGGCGCCCTGCTCATCCGGCCGGTAGTCGGACAAAATATGATCCTTGGCATACCAAGCCAGTCAACAAACACAGAAACCTGTAGTGTTTATCCCAATCCTGTACGAAGTCAGCTGCATTTTGCGGGCATTCTTATCGATCCGCAGCATCCGGCTATTGTAAACGTATATGATTTATTTGGACGAAAGATCATTCCACAGATCAATATGACCACGCCCTCGCTGAACGTATCGTTTCTTCCCGATGGCATGTATTTGTTGCAGCTACAATACGGAATAAAAAACTACACCATTAAATTTATTGTTAGACACTGACCATGACAGAAAAAGAACCTTATCTCATCACAAACGATGGGCTTGAATTATTTGAACATTTCCGCATTCCGGTAGATCCTGGTCAGGAGCCGTTGCGCATTGATAAATTTTTGTTTCAACGTATTGCCAACACTTCGCGAAATAAAATACAGCTGGCTGCTGCAGCCGGAAATATTTTGGTGAACGACAAAGCGGTTAAATCCAATTACAAAGTAAAACCGGGTGATGTCATTTCCGTGGTTTTGTCTCATCCGCCCCGCGACACAGAAATTCTTCCGGAAGATATTCCCGTCCAGGTCGTTTACGAAGATAAAGATGTAATTGTTGTAAATAAACCTGCCGGGATGGTTGTACACCCCGCACATGCCAATTACACCGGAACATTATTGAATGCGCTGGCCGGATATTTCAAAAAAAACAACACCAAAGAAGTTGAAAACGGATTTGGCTATCTGGTACACCGCATCGATAAAGATACCAGCGGATTGCTGCTGGTAGCCAAAAATGAACTGGCCCAGACTAAGCTGGCAAAACAATTTTTTGATCATCGCGTAAAACGAACTTATCAGGCTTTGGTTTGGGGTGACTTTGATGAAAATGAGGGAACCATTACCGGTAATCTGGGCCGGCATCCCAAAGACCGGCGAATGATGACTGTTTTTCCGGATGGATCCTACGGAAAACATGCGGTAACGCATTATCGAGTTATCGAACGTTTTGGATATGTTACCCTGGTTGAATGCCGGCTTGAAACCGGACGAACGCACCAGATCAGAGCTCA
Organism: Candidatus Sulfidibacterium hydrothermale; assembly: GCF_020149915.1. Classification (GTDB taxonomy): domain Bacteria; phylum Bacteroidota; class Bacteroidia; order Bacteroidales; family F082; genus Sulfidibacterium; species Sulfidibacterium hydrothermale. The sequence continues at coordinate 1,193,611 of NZ_CP083760.1, read as the reverse complement.
TTTCCGGTATATCGGCCACCCGTTATTCAGTGACGAACGCTATGGCGGCAATCAGATTCTGAAAGGCACACTGTTTACCAAATACAAACAGTTTGTACAAAACTGCTTTAAAATACTGCCACGTCAGGCTTTACATGCCCAGACACTTGGTTTTGAGCATCCGGTTTCAGGAAAAATGCTGGAATTTTCATCTCCTATGCCGGAAGACATGCAAATGGTAATAGAAAAATGGCGGAAATATACTGCTCAGAAAGAAGCGTAGTTTTTTCCCCTGAATCAATTATGGACAACTGTTCCGATATTTTCACCGGAAACAGCTTTTTCCAGGTTTCCTTTTTGGTTCATGTCAAAAACCAGGATCGGAAGGTCATTTTCCCGGCAAAGAGTAAATGCCGTCATATCCATAACTTTCAGCTTCCTTTCGTAAGCTTCATCAAAGGTAATCGTATCAAATTTCACAGCCGTCGGATCTTTTTCCGGATCAGCCGTATAAATACCGTCCACGCGGGTTCCCTTCAGTAAAACATCGGCATGCATTTCCACTGCACGCAGGGCTGCTGCTGTATCGGTAGTAAAAAACGGATTTCCTGTTCCACCGGCTACAATAACCACAAATCCGGCATCCAATGCTTCCGTAATTTTACGGCTGCTGGCCGAATCAGCAATCCGGTCAATAGAAAGTCCGGAAAGGAGTTTTACTTTCAATCCTTGTTTTTCCAGTTCCGATTGCAGGGCCATGGCATTAATTACCGTAGCCAGCATTCCCATGTAATCGCCCTGAACCCGGTCAAAACCTTCGGCTGCCCCTTGCAATCCGCGAAAGATATTTCCACCGCCAATAACAATTCCTGTTTCTACTCCTTGTTTTACCACCGTTACAATTTCTTCGGCATAACGCGAAAGCGTTTGGGGATCAATGCCGTAAGACTTACCTCCCATGAGGGCTTCTCCACTTAATTTCAGAAGAATTCGTTTGTATTTCATGTATTCTATATTTCTGTATAATCAGAACAAAGATAAAGATTCTTTCCCTTTTTAGCCGTTTTTTCAGATTGCTTTTACAAAACAACGGCGGCGTTTATGCTGAATATGTTCAAAGTTTTTCCAGTTTGAGATGGCATTCCGGTTGGTTTCGAAAATACCGGTGGTTTCAATGGTATCAATTCCATCTTTCAGCATTTGATTTTGCACAGCCGCGTAAAGCATCACCGCAGCCCCCTGTTTTTCATATTCGGGTAAAACACCACTGAGAAAGAAATCAATTACCTTCGGATGTTTCATCGCTTTCATTAAATAATAAAATCCAAACGGGAATAATTTTCCCCGGGCTTTTTGCATGGCTTCCGAACAGGACGGAACCGTCAGCATAAAGCCAATCATTTTTTCATCCTTTTTCACAAAGAAAACATACCGGGGATTGATGGATTTCAGATATTTCCGGGTGTACATTTCCCGCATGGCTTTGTCAAAAGGAACCACATAGGGAAGTTGCTCAAACGCTTGGTTCAACACATCAAACAAATCATTCACGTAAGGAAGAAGTTCCTTGGTTTTTTTGAACTGTACCAGTTCAAAGCCAAACCGTTTCCGTAATAAAGCCGCTCCGCGGTTAGCCTTTTCCACTGCTGTTTTTCCAATATGCAACCGGAATTCAAGCCAATCGATTTCCTTTTTAAAACCATATTGCTCAATATGCTTCCGGTAATAGGGAAAATGATATACCGAGGCTACAGAAGGGATATAATCAAACCCTTCGACAAGCAAACCTTGTGTGTCCAGATTGGTAAATCCCAACGGCCCATGCACTTTTTTCATTCCCCGTTCTTTCAACCATTGTACAGCCGTATCCATCAAAGCCTTAAAGACATCGGCATCATCAAAGAACTCCAGTTTAAAAAAACGCCCGGTTTTTTCTCCTGTTTTTTCATTATACCGATGATTAATGATTGCGGCAATCCGGCCGGCCGGTTTTCCATCGCGATAAGCAATCCAAAATTCTGCGTCACAAAACCCCAAAGCCGAATTATGCCTGGGATCCATAAATTTCTTTTCATCACTGATTAACGGAGGAACCCAGTACGGATTTTCTTTATAAATCTGAAAAGGGAGATGAACAAAATCTTTTTTTTGCCTGCTGCTTTTTACGGGAAAAACCTGAACACTCATTGAATTTAATTTGTGCACAAACTTACAAAATTTACTTCCGTAAAACAGCCCGCACCCGGAGTTATTTCACGCAACACAAATCGCTAAGCAACAACAATTTAATTATTTCAGCGCTTTGACAAAACATCTTCTGCGTTTATGCTGAATATGATCGAAATTTTTCCAATGATTGATTACATGCCGGTTCGACTCGAACTCTCCGGTGGTTTCGATAATTCGTATCCCATTTCGGAGCATTTGGTCTTGCAACTCGGCATAAAGCACCACGGCTGCTCCGGTACGCTCATATTCCGGTTTTACTCCCCCCAGGAAAAGGTCGATAACATCCGGATGTTTCATTGCTTTACGCACATGATAAAAGCCAAACGGGAAAAGCTTTCCCCCCGCTTTTTGCAACGCTTCGGACAAAGAAGGAACAGCCAACAGAAATCCGATTATTTCCTCTTCTTTTTTTACAAAAAAGACATATTGCGGGTCAATAACCCCAAAATACTTTTGCGTATAAAACTTCACCATTTCTTCATCAAACGGCACCACGTAAGGCAGAGAAGTAAAAGAACGATTTACCAGCTTAAAAAGCACCGGCGCATAGGAAAGCATCTCTTTTTTCGATGTAAAGCGCATGATCTCGAGGCCAAACCTTTTTTTGATCAGTGCCGCTCCGTACCGGGCTTTTTCCACCGCTTTTTCTCCAATATTCAGACGGAATTCAACCCAGTCCGCTTCTTTTTCAAAACCATAATCTTCAAGATACTTCCGGTAATACGGAAGATGATACACCGAAGCCACAGACGGAATATAATCAAACCCTTCTATAAGCAGCCCCTGATTATCCAAATTGGTAAATCCAAGTGGCCCGTGAATATGGGTCATTCCTTTTTCTTTAACCCACGAAACCGCTTTGTTCAGCAAGGCCTTAAAAACTTCCGGATCATCAAAAAACTCCAGTTTGGAAAAACGTCCGAATTTCTTTCCTGTTTTTTCGTTGTATTGGTGATTGATAATAGCCGCAATGCGTCCTACCGGTTTGTTTTGACGATAAGCAACCCAGTATTCCACTTCGCAAAACCGCAAAGCCGGATGAGAATCGGGCAAAAGACTTTTCATCTCTTCCGATTTCAAAGGCGGCACCCAGTAAGCATTCCCTTTGTAAATCTCGAAAGGGAGATCAACAAAATCTTTTCTTTGTTTTTTATTTTTTACACGTTGTAGGGTAACGCTCATTATTTCAATTTAAATATTAGACTAATTTGTATTGAGTTAACGGGAATCATTTTATTCTGTTGTCCCTCTGATACAAAACAAACGGAATTCATATCCCCAGACAACTGCCATTTTATTTTTGATTCCCTCATTTTTAAGAAATTTTACATACTGATCCGATAAGAAAATTTAATAAGAAAAACATTCGTTGGATGAATTTTGAAAAGCTGGTCAAAATTATCACCAAAAGCAAATTCTCCGTCGCTGTTACTGTCACTACGTTCCTGCGACCAGACAAAGAAGAAAGTGGAACCCGGAACAAATTCCCAGCGCAACACCATGTTTGACCGGAACTCCATAAAACTAAAATCAGGATTATAAAATGTGTAATCCGTTTGTCCGTCACCGTTATCATCAACGATATACTCGTTATCATCCTGATTATAACTAATTTCATTATCTGCATACAGATGAAACTGCGAACGGAAATCTTTCTGGTTGGGATGGGTTACTTTTTTAAAGCCATAATAATTTCCGGAGAAAAGAAACGGCTGTCCCCAATATTCCAAAGACAAATCGGGAGTAAATGAGAAATTGATGCGTACACTGGCTGAAAAGATCGTTTTTTCAATAGAAGAAACCAGATAAAGCGACTGGTTATTAATTTCTTCCGTCGAAATATAAATTAAATCCTTTCTTGAAGTGGAATAACTTGGGCTAAGTGATAATTTTAATGCCGGAACAGGCCTGTAGGTAACATGGAAATTCCAACCGGTAGAGCGGTTAAAATCCTGATCACCTTTTCCGGTACTAAAACTGATCCCGGCCGAAAGTTTCTTTTGCCGGTTGGTTCCTACTCCACCCCAAAAGCTCCATCCGCCCGGCAACAACAAAGAAGGCCCGCCACGCAGTTCATGACGATCCAGGTTCCAACCACTGCGATAGACTCCGATGTTCAGCGTCCAGTAATTTTTAAACTGCGTATTAAAATGAAAACTGTATCCTGTGTATGTATTTTCACCTTTAAAGTCAAAACCACTTCGCTGCCCCAACCGGATACTCATTGATCGGAAAATACCAAACGGATCCCACAGCTGGTAACTGGTCCAAAAACCCTGTTTGATCATATCGGCAATACGCATGTATCCCTGATCATTTAGTTCAAGTCCGGGGCTGTACATGGTTCCGCTAATCCCAAACCGCCAGTGGCCGCCTATTTTAGCAAACTCCGTACTGGCGCCGGTACCTTGTAAAAGATGAAGCGTCGTATCCAGAGTACGAGAGCCATCCGGTTTCTGGTAATAACGTCGTGACGATTCCTGTAAATCGGTGATGGCTTCGGTAGTCCCCGAAAGGCTGCTGCCATAAGCCTTGGCACTCAAAGTATATGTTTTGTCTTTCCAGAAAGTCTGAAAATCGATTCCCCCGGTATAAGCCGCATCGGGCAGATACATCAGACTGCTGTCTTTAATAAAACGATTGGTGGCCGTTACCATTCCCCCTACCATCGTTTTTCCTTTTTTTATGTCTTTCTGAACCCGCGCATTAAAATAATTGGTCAACGGTTCGATGGTTTGCTTACTACGAACACCGGCACTGTCAATCGTGGCTTTGGTATCGTTAGTCAAACTTTCCATTACACCAACAGACCAGCCATTTCGGGTTTTTCCGGAAAGTTTCAAAGCGCCTAAAATACGGGTAGCATTCGGAACTTTTGCATACTCTCCATCTGAAAGCTCAGGATAATTGTGCGGAGCCCGGCCAATACGCCGTGAGTAAAACAGATTTTCCCGGCCATTCCGTCCACCGGCCGAAAGCGGGAAACTGAAAATATTGCTTTCTTCCACAAAAAAGGGCCGCCTTTCCTGAAAATAGGTTTCAAAAGCCGAAAGATTTACGGTGGAAGGATCCGCTTCTACCTGGCCAAAATCAGGGTTAATGGTAAAATTCAGGGTTAAATCATTGGTCACCGCAATTTTTCCGTCAAGGCCCAATGAGTAATCAGAAGTTACGCCCGGAGCAAAAGGATTACCTTCTTCCTTTTTTTCGGTGGTCAGTTTTCCGACAACATAAGGTGTTAAAGCGATCTCCTTTTTGGGATGAATGTTATCAATTCCGGTAAGTTCTCCCCAATGGCTTACCCAGCCCGACTCCGATTTTGACTGAGGCGACCAGATATCCATCTCCTGATTCCGGTATATTTTCCGGATAATCTGCAATCCCCACACATGATTTTTTGCTTTGGCAAAGCGAAGCTGAGACAAGGGAATACGCATTTCGGCCACCCATCCGAGCGAATCGATAGAGGTTCTTACGTACCAAACCGGATCCCATGTAGCATCCAGATTATCGTCATTGGTAAATTTCCCGTCCCATTTTACACCTACTGCATTGGTAGAAAAAACAAATCCGGTTAATTTATCATGATAACTGTCAATTCCCACGCCAACCCAATCGCCATCGGTTTTATCCCTACGGGAAAGAATCTTCTCAATTTTAGCCGGGTCGGTATCATAACAACGAATTCCTACATACAGGTTGTTGTTGTCATACAAAATCTTAAACGCAGTTTTTTGCGTGGGTGATTTTTCGTTATAAGGCTCAAACTGGATAAAATGATCGCCCCACGAAGCCAGCTGCCACACTTTATCATTCAAGTGTCCATCAATAACCGGAGGTTTTCCTTTTATTTCCACAGCCTGGTAAACTGCTCTTTTCTGCTGTGCCACAACAGAAAAAGGAAACAAAACAATGAAAAGCAAAAATACTTTCAGACTCCCCGGTTTAAACAGGATAGAAGTATATCGTCTTTTTTCAGCCATTTTTACCTCTTCATTTTTTCTGATAAACGTCACTTAAGTTATAACGTTCGGGATGACGGGCATGAAAATCGCGATAAAACCGTTCGATTTTTTTCATGTCTTCATCAAAATTTCCAGTGGGGTAAAACAACGGCCCCACTCCGCCTTTCTTATATTTATAGTCAATAAAAGCCATCACCACCGGCACTTCGTTTTGCAATGCAATTTGATAAAATCCTTTTTTCCAACGGTCAACTTTCTTACGGGTTCCCTCAGGAGTAATGACCAGAAAAAAAGAATCGTTGGCTTTAAAATGATCAAATATTTCAAGTAATAACCGGGTAGGCCGGGTTTGCCGTACCGGTTGTCCGCCCAAAGCCTTTAACAACCAACCCAAAGGGCCAATAAAATATTTTTCATTGATCATAAAACGCACCGGAATATCCAATACCCAAAAAGCCAACCGGCCGTAAACAAAATCCCACAACGAAGTGTGAGGTGCCACAATAATAACTGCTTTCTGCACATCTTCCGGAATCTTCCCCGTAATTTCCCATCCCAGCAAACGGCATAAAATCAGATTGGCAACTTTTTGCATATCCACGTGCTTAAGGCGTGCAAAATTAGGAAATATCCCGATTGCTTTCATTAAGGTATTGCGGGCTCAGACTAAATTTCTCAGGAAACTTTGCTGTTATCCCTTTATAAAAAGACTCTATCTTTTTCAGGTCTTCTTCATAATTTCCGGTAGGATGCAACAAGGGCCCGATTATTCCGATTTTACGTTTATAATCAATGGCCGTAAGCAAAATAGGAACTCCGGCTTTCACCGCAATAAAATAGTAACCTTTCTTCCAGGTTTTGTTTAACGAACGGGTTCCTTCCGGCGTAATGGCCAGATTCAGTTTATCTTTTTCCTGAAAAAGTTTGGCCAATGCATCCACCTTGCTCAGATTTCCGCTACGATCAATGGGAATGGCACCAAGCCATCGCAACAGCGGACCAAGCGGCCAGAAAAACAACTCTTTTTTAATCACCACATTCACCCGGACACCGATAGAGGTAATCAACAGCATACCAATGGGATAATCCCAATTCGAAGTGTGCGGTGCTTCGACAATCAACAGTTTATCGTAGCCGACCGGCGCTTCACCTTCAAGCCGCCAGCCAAAAAGTTTTAAAATCCACTTTGAGAACTTTTCCATGGGGCAAAAATAATGATTTCCTGTAGAATAAAAGACGAAAAAAGCCGGCTCCGTTCAAAACAAAAGGAGATTACGAAATCTTGCCGTAATCTCCTTTTGTTCCTGTTTTGTTACCAGATATATGCCCGGTCTTTCGGAGGAATATACAATTTGTCTCCGGGCTTAATATCAAAAGCCTTGATGAAAACATCCATATTGAATGGCGGGATATTCACGCGGGCTTCTCCCGGACTGTGCACATCGGTTTTCAGGCGTTTGGCCAATTCCTGCGGACGAATATTTTGCCGCCACACCTGAGCATATGCTATAAAAAAGCGCTGGGTTCCGGTAAAACCGTCAATAACCGGAGGTTTTTTTCCGTTCAAAGCCATTTGATAAGCGTCGTACGAAATATTCAGGCCTCCCAAATCGGCTATGTTTTCACCCATGGTCATTTGGCCGTTAATATGTAACGAGTCAAGAAGCGTGTAATGATCGTACAACTTGGCCAGTTTTTCGGTTTTGGCTTTAAACCGGCGGGCATCAGCAGCCGTCCACCAGTTTTTCATGTTTCCGTTTTTATCGTATTTGCGTCCCTGATCGTCAAAGCCGTGCGTCATTTCATGCCCAATCACCATGCCAATGGCACCATAATTTACAGCATCGTCAGCGTCTTTGTTAAAGAAAGGCGGTTGTAAAATTCCTGCCGGGAAAACAATTTCATTGTTCGACGGATTATAATAGGCATTTACCGTTTGCGGTGTCATTCCCCATTCGGATTTATCCACCGGTTTCCCCACTTTATTCAAATTATATTCAAACTCGAATTTACTGGCATTCATTATGTTCTGGAAATAATTATCCGGAACCACTTCCAGTTTTGAATAATCTCTCCATTTATCAGGGTAACCTACTTTTACGGTAATAGCTTTCAGTTTCTCTATGGCTTTTTTCTTGGTCGTATCACTCATCCAGTCGAGCTTACGAATCCGGTCGGCAAAAGCCAGTTTCAGGTTATTCACCAGTTTCAGCATCCGCTCTTTTGATTCAGGCGGGAAATATTTGGCCACATAAAGCTGACCGAGTGCTTCACCAAGACCCGATGAAGTAGCTCCCATCACCCTTTTCCAGCGGGGACGCATTTTTTCCTGTCCCGACATGGTTTTTCCGTAAAAATTAAAATTCTCCTGAACAAACTTTTTACTCAGATAAGGTGCGGCATCACTCAGCACATTCCACTCAAAATAAGCCTGCCACACTTTCACAGGAGTTTCTTCTAAAAGCTGGCTCATACCGGTAAAAAAGCGGGGTTGTCCCACATTGATTTCTCCCGGATCTTGCAATCCGATACCGGTAAAATAAGCTTTCCAGTTCAACCCGGGTGCCAGCTTCTGCAGCTTGTCCAGCGGCATTTTATTATAATTCTTTTCCGGGCTTCTCAGCTCTTGCCGGGTAAACGATGTTTTAGCCAGTTGTGTTTCGAGTGCCATCACTTCAGCTGCTTTTTTATCGGCTGTTTTAGCATCATCACCTTTCAGACGAAACATATTGGCAATATGTTTCTGATATTTCTGCCGCAACTTTTTATTGGTGGGAGTGTCTTCGGTATAATACGAAACATCGGGCAAGCCCAATCCGCCCTGATACAAATTGGCAATCTCCATGGTACTGTTTTTTTCATCAGCACCGGCATAGAAATAAAACAGCGGATGTACGCCAATAGTATGCAAATGAGCCAGTTCTTGTTGTACCTGTTGTTTGTTTTTAATGGCAGCAATTCTTTCCAGCTCAGGTTTTACCGGATTGATTCCTTGTTTTTCAATCCTTACTGTATCCATTCCGCTATTATAGAAATCTCGAATTTTTTGCTCTATACTTCCCGGCTTTACGTTCTTCTTTTGAGCAATCTCATCCACCAGCGCTTTTAACTCTTTCTGGTTGTTTTCGTACAACACTGTAAACGCCCCGTATTGGCTGTACTCAGGCGGAATGGGATGACTCTTGATCCATCCGCCATTGACGTATAAATAAAAATTATCGCCCGGCTTTACAGAGGGATCCATATTGGCCGGATTAATGGCTTTTGTCATAGCTTCTTGTTTTGTTGTTTTCTTTTGGTTTTGATGACAACAGGCCGTAAGCCCGAAGGCGAAAAGTCCTGCCAAAATCATCAGAGGGCTTAGTACATGACAAAAAATAAATCACTGATAATCAGCAAAATAACCCTTAAAAAGTTTGGATAAAACATTGGTATTCAGTATCTTAGACGAATATTTACCAAGTATTTGTCAGATGAAGAATACCAATGTCAGCAGTAAAGATAGTCATTTAGTTTCAGTTTTAAAGGAACATTTTGAAGGCAGGCTGAATTTAGCCCGGATAAAATTCATATCATTATTCATTATTGCTTTAACAAAAGTAAGGACTGTTCATTTTGAGAGCCTGGCAAGGGGATTTGATACTCAGGCAGAAGAAAGTTCTTCCTTGCGCCGTATCCAACGATTTATCTCATCCTATTCTCTTGATTCTGATTTAATCGCAAAATTAATTTTCAGTTTATTGCCCCACAAAGAACGATTAACACTTTCTATTGACAGAACCAATTGGAAGTTTGGCAAAACAGACATAAACATCTTTATGCTTGGCATAGTGTATCAGGGAGTAGCCTTTCCATTATTGTTCAGTATGTTAAAAAAACGGGGTAATTCCAATTCGCAGGAAAGGATAAACCTGATTGAACGATACATCAACCTTTTTGGAAAAGGTACGATAGAATGTATTGTTGCAGACCGGGAATTTGTTGGTGAAAAATGGCTTAAGTATCTTAACAATAATAACCTGCACTATTATATTCGTATCAGAAATAATTTTAAAGTTTTTGTTCCCAGAAAGAATAAAACCATTAAGGCATTTTGGTTATTCAATGCATTCAGGATAAATGAGTTTGTATATTACCCCAACATTGTAGAAGTAAACGGACAGTTGTGCTATTTGTCCGGAAGCAAATTACATAACGGAGAATATCTAATTCTGGTATCATTTACCAAACCGGAAAAGGCTGATGATTACTATAAACAACGATGGCAAATAGAAATGACCTTTAAAGCCATGAAATCAAGCGGTTTCGATATTGAAAAAACACACCTTTCAGATATCAAAAGAATTGAAAAACTCGTCTTGTTGATTATGGTTGCTTTTGTCTGGGTTTACAAAGTGGGTATTCATATCCATCAAAATATCAAACCGATTAAAATTAAAAAACACGGTAGAAAAGCAAAAACAATCTTTAAAACAGGTCTCGACTTTATTACAAAATGCTTTCTTAATGATAGTTATACTCCTGAGTTCAATATCTTCCAATTTTTGTCATGTACTTAGATCAGAGGGTATTTTTTCATTCTCATTTGCTTTAATTTTTGTTTTACAGATAAACTGAAAATTATCCTTATTGAATTGATTCTTGATTTTCGAAGAAAAAATCCGGGAAAAGAAAATTTCTTCCGAACCGTTTTTCTTTTTTTGAAAACGCAGGCAAAGGTAAAAAAACATTGACTCTTTTTGCTTGAGCACTCCACACAACAAAACGGTTTTCCGGCAAAACGGACAGAAGCAATTGTTTCGGGCATCCGCCCGAACGATGAAAGGCGTCCCATTTTTTCATCAAAAAAAACAGGAAATTGTTCATAACCTGTAGACAGCTTTTCAACAGACAAAACCAATAAAAATTACTTTTGCACAGCAGAAAAAGAGAACGAAGCGTGAAAGATTTTTTAAAAGATTTAAACAAAGAACAATACGATGCCATGGTGCACACCGACGGCCCCTCCATGGTCATCGCCGGTGCCGGTTCCGGAAAAACAAGAGTGCTTACTTATCGCATTGCCCACCTGTTGTCAAAAGGCGTCGACCCGTTTCATGTACTGGCCCTGACTTTTACCAACAAAGCCGCCCGTGAGATGAAAGAACGTATCATTCAGCTGATTGGCGATGGGGAAGCCCGGAATGTCTGGATGGGAACATTCCACTCGGTTTTTGCAAAAATTTTGCGACTGGACGGGCATCACCTGGGGTATCCGTCACATTTTACCATTTATGATACCGACGACAGCAAAAAACTCATCCGAACCATTATTGGCGAAATGAATCTCGATCCCAAAGTTTATGCTCCCAATTTTGTCCGTAACCGGATCTCCATGGCCAAATCACACCTGATCAACCCAAAACTTTATGCTGAAGATCCGGAAATCCAAAGTGCCGACGAAAGCATGGCCAAACCATTGGTTAAAGAAATTTATGCCGCTTACCAGGCCCGGCTGAAACGATCAGATGCCATGGATTTCGATGATTTGCTTTTTAACACCTACATTCTTTTTCGTGACTTTCCGGAAGTACTTTTCAAATACCAGAAAAAATTCCAGTACATCCTGGTGGATGAGTATCAGGATACCAACCATGCACAATATCTCATTGTAAAAAAGCTGGCGGCCAAATACGAAAACATTTGTGTGGTAGGCGATGATGCACAAAGTATTTATGCCTTCCGCGGCGCTAATATCCAGAACATCCTGAACTTCCGGAAAGACTATCCCGATTATAAGCTCTTTAAGCTGGAACAAAACTACCGTTCTACCAAAACAATCGTAAAAGCAGCCAACAAAGTCATTACCCACAACAAAGAGCAAATCAAAAAAACGGTTTGGACCGAAAACGAAGACGGAGAGAAAATTGGTTTCATCAAAGCGGTAAGCGATAACGAAGAAGGAAAGCTGGTGGCCGATGCCATTTTTTCCACAAAAATGAACCATCAGCTGGCCAACAGCGACTTTGCCATTTTATACCGCACCAATGCCCAGTCGCGGGCCATGGAAGAATCGTTGCGCAAACTGAACATTCCATACCGGATTTATGGGGGGCAGTCGTTTTATAACCGTAAAGAAATCAAAGACCTGCTCGCCTATTTTCGGGTTGTGATTAACCCCAACGATGAAGAAGCCCTGCAGCGGGCCATCAGTACTCCTTCGCGCGGAATCGGGAAAACCACCATGCAGCGCATTATTGTAGCTGCCGACGAACACGGTGTAAGCATGTGGGAAATCATCAGCAATCCTCAAAAATATGATATAAAGATCAATTCCGGCATCGCCAACAAACTCAACGGCTTTACGACCATGATCAAAAGTTTTGCCGCTGAAGTAAAAAAGAAAGATGCTTACGAAGCTGCCAGTACTATTGCCAACCAATCGGGACTGCTAAAAATGTTAAAAGATGAAGACACGCCCGAAGCCGACAACCGCATTGAAAACATTGAAGAGCTGCTGAACAGCGTAAAAGAATTCAGTGAAAGAGGCGCTGAAGCCCACGAAGGAGATCTGGAATCGCAGGGAACACTGGAAGAATTTATGCAGGAAGTTGCCCTGTTTACCGATGCCGATAAAGAAGATGACGATAATGACAAAGTAGCACTAATGACCATTCATGCTGCCAAAGGGCTGGAATTTCCTTACGTGTTTATTGTCGGATTGGAAGAGAATCTCTTTCCGGCTGTACAGTCAGTCAGCACCCGCGCCGAACTGGAGGAAGAACGCCGGTTGTTTTACGTAGCACTGACCCGGGCCATGAAAAAAGTAACCCTTTCGTATGCCGAAAGCCGCTATCGCTGGGGACAGTTTTCTTTTTCGGAACCCAGCCGTTTTTTAGAAGAAATTGACGAAAGTCTGTTAGACATTCCCCACAAAAGCCACATTCCGGCGCCACAACCGGCATCAAATGACTTCCGGCAGAAAAATACAGGTTACCGCCCGGTAAAAAGAAAACTCAAGCCGGTACAAACGGCAACTTCCGGCAGAAAAACCGAAAGCCGGCATGAAGAAGATGACATGAGCGGACTCATGGCCGGCATGGAAGTGGAACATGCCAAATTCGGCAAGGGGAAAGTGATTTCGGTGGAAGGAAGCGGACCGAACAAAAAAGCCACCGTATTTTTTAACGGGGTCGGAAACAAAAACCTGCTCCTGCGTTTTGCCCGTCTAAAGATTTTGAAATAATAAAAAACCGGGGACATCCAAAAAGCAACCATTCTTGCAGCTTTTTGGACGTCCCCGGGAAAATACTCATTACCGTTTGAGCACCGACAAAAACCGGGCTTTCACTTTACCCATCATTTCTGTAATATTTTCAATGCTTACATCCAGCACGGATGCCACCTGTGCTTCATTCAATTTCCCGAAAACAACATAATCAACCACAGCACGACTGGTCTCGGGCAAATCAGAATAAGCTTTTCCTAACCGTTTTTTCTCTGTTTCGGTCAGTGGCTCATCGTTATCTTTCAAAGCCAACGCCTGGGCAATCTCTTCAATCTGGTCTTCTTCAATCAGGATCAGGTTTTCTCCATATTCATCCTGATGGTAAGAGATGTCATCCAGCTCTTCGAGTAGCACCAGCTCTCCTTCGGCATCCACCACATATTGCTCATCCAACGCTTTCATCTCGTTTTCCCAAAGCGTTTCTGTGGAAATCCGGGCACGTTCACCCGATTCTTTTTCTTTCCACTCATTCAATATCTTTTTGGCAATGCCAAACATGCGCGCTTTCAGATAATTTTCGTCATAAGGTTCCCGGTTTTGTTCCCGGAAAATTCTCAGGTAAACTTCATCCACAAGTCCCTGTGCCGAATACATGTTTTTCGGCAATTCACCCCGGAATTCCATTTGCCGGATTTTATGATGAATTACTTTCCGGAAATGGGGCATAAATTCAAACAGTATCTTGTTGAATGCAGCCTGGTTTCCTGCCGCTTTATGTGTATTCAGTTCGTTTAATTTTTCTTTTGTATTTTGCATTTGAACTGTCATTTTTTCTTCCTCCTTTCTTTGTCAATGATAATTTTAAGCTAAAAACAGTACGACAAAAAAAATACCAAACCGGATTTAAAGAAAATAAACCGCCAGAAACAACAGGAAAAGAATTTTTTCCGGCAGGTGCGAAAAACCGTATTTTTGCGTTTTCTAAAAAACCGCAGTGATGGGTGCATTGTACAAAAAAGAAATTCTCGGATTTCTTGGAAACCTGACAGGGTGGATTGTAATTGCTGTTTTTTTAACAGTCACCGGTTTGTTTTTGTGGGTGCTTCCTGGCCAGATGAACGTACTGGAAAACGGTTATGCCAATTTATACGGACTCTTTTCTCTGGCCCCGTTTGTTTTTCTTTTTCTTGTACCGGCTGTTACCATGAACAGCATTGCTGAAGAACAGCGCAGTGGCACCATCGAGTTACTGTTGGTACGCCCTGTCAGTGACAGCCGGATTATCACAGCCAAATTTTTTGCGGCTTTCACACTGGTGGTTTTTGCGCTCCTCCCCACCCTGATTTATTACTTCTCGGTCTGGCAGCTGGGTTTTCCGAAAGGCGATATTGACTCCGGCGGATTTTGGGGCTCCTTCATCGGGTTGCTTTTTCTTGGAGCAGCTTTTACAACAACAGGAATTTTTGCTTCCGCACTTTCGCGCAATCCGGTTATCGCCTTTTTAACGGCAGTCGTCATCAGCGCTTTTATGTACATGGGATTTGATTTTATCGCTCCTTTTTTTGGCCGTAATGCGCTTTTTATCCAACAACTGGGAATCAGCGCACACTACGCCTCCATGAGCCGCGGTGTGATTGACACCCGCGATGTGATCTACTTCCTCAGCCTGGATATTCTTTTTCTTTACAGCAGCATTTATCTTTTGGGAAGGAGGAAATGGAAATGAAAAAAAAGGTCCAACTTCCCGGTAAAAAGATTGAACGCCGGTACCGCCGGCGGTTTCTATGGGTCATCATCCTGATCATTGCGGCCAACTGGCTGGGATCTTTCTATTTTACACGAATTGACCTTACCACCGACAAACGTTTTACGCTTGCCGATGTTTCAAAACAGATTTTAAAAAAACTGGATGACCCGCTTACCATTACTGTTTATCTGAAAGGAAAATTCCCCCCCGGATTTCAGCGTCTTGCCGTGGAAACACGCGAAATGCTGGAAGAACTACAGGCTTATCAGCGCCAGGTGCGTTTCCGTTTTGTCAATCCGTCGAAATCTTCCGATCCTAAAAAAAGAGTGGCTTTTTACCGTCAACTCATGGACAAAGGACTTATTCCCACCAACTTACAGGTAAAAACCAAAAACGGAATGGAACAACAAACCATTTTCCCCGGAGCCCTTCTTCAATATCACGACCGGGAAATTGCGGTGTCCTTACTGAGTAATGAACGAAATATTCCTCCGGACCAGGTACTCAACCACTCCATCGAAAATCTGGAATTTGTTTTTGTCAACGCCATTCACCAACTGGAACAAATAAAAAAACCAGCCGTAGCTTATCTCATCGGACAGGGTGAACCCCGTGGAAAAAGAGTAACCGACATCATGAACACACTTCATGAAAATTATGACCTGAAGTTTGTCCGCATTGACACAATTCCCAATGCTTTGTTGCAAAAACGAAAAGGCAGTATTCTCCCCCGTTACCGGGCTTTGATCATAGCCAAACCGCAAAAGCCTTTCTCCGAAAAAGAAAAACTAATGATCGACCAATACATCATGTACGGCGGGAAAGTACTTTGGCTGATCGACCCGGTTTTAGCCAGCATGGACAGCATCAAAATGGCGGAAACAACGGTTTCTATCGACCTGAACCTTGGATTGCAGGAAATGTTATTTACTTACGGCGTACGGCTTAACAAAGACCTGTTGTTGGATTTAAATGCGGTACCCATTCCCGTGCGAACCGGAGAAATTGGCGGGCAGGCTCAGGTTCAGCTTCTTCCGTGGTATTATTATTTACTGGTTACGCCTCGCTCAAAAAATCCGGTCGTACGCAATTTAAACAGCATTGAAATGGACTTTGCCAGCAGTATCGACACGCTTTCAGTAAAAGGAATAAAGAAAACCGTTCTGTTAAAAACATCGCCTTATTGCGGCGTAGAAAAAGTTCCGGGCATCATCAGCCTGGCTATTCTGCGCGCCAAGCCCTCTCCGCAGTTTTTTAGAGGTCCTGCACGTTTTGTAGCTGTGCTGCTCAGCGGGAAATTCCCTTCCGATTTTCAAAACCGGTTGGTTTCCGGCTTAAAAAGCAAGCTATTTCCGTTTAAAAAACAAAGTGTACCTACACAAATGATCGTGGTTTCGGACGGTGACGTTTTACTCAGCCAGCTTAAAATCCCCGATGGTTATTCTCTGCCTTTAGGATACAATCAGTTTACCCGGCAGACTTACGGAAATAAAGATTTTATTCTAAATGCGCTGAATGAACTTACCGACGGCCCCGGCCTGATCGCTTTGCGTACACGTGAATTCAAATTACGCCTGCTCGACAAAACCAAAGTCAACAATCAGGCATTGCAATGGCAATTGATCAACGTGGCAGGTCCGTTACTGATGATTCTCCTTTTTGCTTTTGCATTTACGGTATGGCGTAAAAGAAAATACGGAAGAAAAAAAGCCGGACAATAAATTTTCTACCCGAAGCTAAAAAAATCGTTCCTTCAGAACATTAGACATCTAAGGACTTAAAATGCCTAAAGTTTGAAGTGCCTGAAGTGGGAAATCCCAAAAAACAAAAAATCAAATCACAAAAAAATTCCAAAAATCAACTTCTTTTGTCCTTCTGAGCAACGCGAAGAATCTATTTTAACTACTGCCAGTCTTTTGAGATCCTTCACTTCGCTTCGCTCCGTTCAGGACGACAATGGAAATGCGAATAAAGTATTGAAAATCAACCAACCACCAGTGACCAATGACCAGTTTGAAATTCCAAAAAGCAAAAAAGCAAATCACAAAAAAATCCCAAAAATCAACTTCTTTTGTCCTTCTGAGCAACGCGAAGAATCTATTTTAACTACTGCCAGTCTTTTGAGATCCTTCACTTCGCTTCACTCCGTTCAGGACGACAATGGAAATGCGAATAAAGCATTGAAAATCAACCAATCACCAGTGACCAATGACCAGTTAGAAATCCCAAAAAGCAAAAAATCAAATCACAAAAAATCCCAAACGCAAAATACAGAACACTAAACAACTGATAATCAACCACTACCAACTCATCGTTTTACTCTTATCGTTCATCTTTTCCCAATGACCAGTGACCAATGTCCCCTTTTTCCCGCTAAGGCATACTAAACTAAAACATCCCACATCTTCACATCCCACATCAAAAATCTCCCATCCTCACATCCTTCCATCTCCACATCCAAACATCCTTCATCACTTCCCTTCCTTCTTCAGCTTATCGGCCAGATGCTGATAGTATTTTGCTTTGGAACGGTCATCAAGCCGGGCATAAATGTTTCCGAGATAACGGGCATTTTCCGATGTAGGCTGCAAGACATAAAGCCGGCGAAAATAGGTCAATGACTTTTTAAAATCGACCGTTACTATTTTAAATGCGTTTAATAAATGGGCATACTGACTGCGGGTTTTGTTTTTGCTGTAAGCTTTCATTTCTGCCTGATACCGGTTTTCAGCCCGCCAAAAATATTTTTTTGCTTCATAATCCAACGCCACTGTATTTTTCGGATCCTTTTTTAAGAGCATCGGAGCCAGGGTATCCGCTGCTTTTTCCCGGTTCAAGGCAATATTGGCTTTAAGCAACTCGGCAAGATGAGAAGTGTCTGTTTGAAATGATGCAGGTAATTTTTTCCATAAATCAAGTGCTTCCTGCCAATTTTCACTTTCGATGTAAGTTTCAAAAAGCCGTTCCTGCATGGGAACAATATTTTTATCGTGGGGGTATTTCTTCACATACCTTTCCAAGGTGGTGATTTCGAGTGAAAGGTTATCGATTTTACGATAGAGTTTGGCCAGTTCTACAAAAGCTTCCGGAGTTGCCGACGCCGAATAAGTTGCTTTTTCCAGCAGCTGCCGGGCCAGGTCATCTTTTCCCAGTTTCAACGCAGCCTGTGCCGCATCATCATATACCGTACACTGGGTTCCTTTATTCCGTTTTTCGTATTTGGCAATGGTTTTGCTCCACAGTGCAAGGGCCGTCTGATAATCTCCCTTTTTAAAAGCCGCCATGGCTTTATCCCTGCCTTTGGCATCCACCTGAAAAGTAAATACGGTAACCAACACCGCTACCACCATCAATCCTTTAAGTATTTTCATGCAATCCCTTTTTTTTAAGGGGCAAAAATAGAATTATTTTCGGGATGGTTTTCTGCCTTAAAAGCAAACAGTCTAAAGCAATGAATCCGCGAAAAATATATGTTCCCCGGTATAAACCGCTGTTCCTGTTTTCTTTGTTCCATGAACAGCAGTTTTTTCTCATCAAAAAAAAATTTAACGATTTTTAAAAGCAGGCAGCGATAAAGAAAAGTTTATTTTTGTAAAAAATTTTTTTGATCTATGGATTTAAGCAAGATTTTGTCAATTGCAGGCAAGCCCGGTTTATATAAACTGGCCGGCGAAGCAAAAAACAACCTGGTTGTCGAATCGCTTACCGACGGTAAGCGGATGCCGGCTTTTGCCCATGAACGCATTAGTTCGTTACAGGAAATCAGTATTTATACAACAGGAGAAGATTTACCGCTTCACGATGCGTTGAAAATGATCTTTGACAGTACAGGCGGACAACCGGTGGAAAATCCCAAAAAACTGTCTTCCAATCAATTGAAATCGCTTTTTGAAAAAGCTATACCCGATTACGATAAAGACAGTGTATATGTTTCTGACATGAAAAAGGTGTTTACCTGGTACAATCTTTTACTCGAAAAAGGGTTACTCGACTTTAGCGAAGAAGAAGAAAGCGATAACGAAGAAAACAACAAGAAAGAGCAGGAAGACCAGAAAACAACAGAAGAAAACGAAAAAACATCTTCTGAAGATAAAAAATAAAAATGGTGTACAAAACCTTTGTCAGGCCGTTGCTTTTTCGCTTTGATCCTGAAAAGGTTCATCATTTTGTGGGTTTTACTTTACGATTTGCCTTCAGCATTCCGGGTATTGCCGGGGCAGTCCGTTATTTTTTCTCTGTAAACCATCCAACACTGGAACGCAGCATTGCCGGATTGCATTTTTCAAATCCGGTAGGTATTGCTGCCGGTTTTGACAAAGATGGAAATTTGTTTGATGCTCTGGGAAATTTTGGTTTTGGTTTTGTAGAAGTCGGGGCTGTAACACCGGTGGCACAACCCGGAAATGAAAAACCCCGTTTATTTCGCCTGCCTGTCGATCAGGCGCTTATCAACCGGATGGGATTTAATAATCCCGGAGTGGAAATCATCAGGCAACGGCTGAGAAAAAGGAAAAACCAATCGTTGATTGTTGGGATCAACCTGGGAAAAAATACCCAAACGTCTAATGATCAAGCAGTAAATGACTATGTCCAGCTTTTTGAGCAGTTATTTGATACCGGCGATTATTTCGTGGTCAATGTCAGTTGTCCCAATGTAACCGACCTGCGTGAACTACAGGATGCCAAAATGCTGCGGGATATTTTAACCCGCCTGCAGCAGATAAACCAAAAGAAAAAACACGCCAAACCCATCTTTTTAAAAGTTTCTCCCGACCTGAACAACCACCAGCTGGACGAGGTAATTCAGCTGATCCGCGAAACAAACATTGCCGGCGTTGTTGCGGTAAACACCACAACCGAACGAAAAGGACTGAAGTCCTCTTCCGAAAAAATAAACTCCATTGGCCGGGGCGGGCTCAGCGGAAAACCTTTGCAAAAAAGAGCTTTGGAGGTGGTCCGGTATCTTTCGGAAAAATCAGGAAAAGCATTTCCCCTCATCGGTGTCGGAGGTATTTTCACGCCACAGGACGCACTGGAGATGTTCCGTGCCGGTGCTGATCTGATCCAGGTTTATACCGGATTTATTTACGAAGGACCATGCATTGCCAAAAGAATCAATCAGGCTATTTTAAAAAATAAAATCTGATTACCAACTGTTTATTTCAGGCAAAATCAAACTCCGGAGCCAACTTTTTCCGGAAAAAACACATCTCATTTTCTTTCGCTTAAAAAAATATTTACTTTTGCCCCATCAACCAATAGGGGTGCCTTAATACACGGGCTGAGATCAAACCCTCTGAACCTGATGCGGGTAATGCCGCCGTAGGAAAGAGAAATTACACAACCCATTCAGGCGAACCTCTGTTGATTTAATTCACTTAAATCAATTGAGCTATGCGTTATTTAAAAACAATTTTCATGATTTTGCTCCTGTTTCCTTTTGTTTTACAGGCGCAAAATACCCTTTCGGGTAAAGTTTATGACAGCAACGATCATCAACCGCTTGCCGGAGCCAACGTCATTCTGGGAAACGGTTTCATGGCTGTAGCCACCAACAGTAACGGAAATTTTTCGTTTACACATCTTAAACCCGGCGATTACCTCTTAAAAGTAAGCTTTGTGGGGTATCACACCAAAACCATCAAAGTACATCTTCAAAAAAACAAACAGCTGGATATTCCCCTTCAGCCGTTGAGCTACATGAGTGACGAGGTGATCATCTCCGCTACCCGGGCAACAGCAGCTTCTCCCACTACCCATGAAAACATTAACGGGAAAACCCTGAACAAAAACAATTCAGGACAAGATCTGCCCTTTTTGTTGCAGATGACGCCTTCCATGGTCGTAACCTCTGATGCCGGTGCCGGCGTGGGATATACCGGAATGCGAATTCGCGGGGTGGATCTGACCGGAATCAACGTCACGTTAAACGGCGTTCCGGTAAACGATGCCGAATCGCAAGGCGTTTATTTTGTCGATTTACCCGATCTGGCGTCCTCGGTCGATAACATTCAAATACAGCGGGGAGTTGGTACTTCCGGTAACGGTTCGGCAGCTTTCGGTGCCAGCATCAACATCAAAACCGATCATTTTAATCCGGATGCCTATGCCGAAGTCAGCAGTTTTGCCGGGTCGTTTAATACTTTTAAAAACACCGCATTGCTGGGTACAGGACTCCTGAACAAACACTGGGTTTTTAATGGGCGTTTTTCGGATATCCGCTCAGACGGTTACATCGACAGGGCATTTTCAAAACTGCGTTCAGGATACCTTTCGGGCGGTTATTACGGTAAAAAAGATGTGGTAAAAGCCATTGTGATGATGGGACACGAAAAAACCTATCAGGCATGGTACGGCGTTCCTAAAGACAGCCTGAAAACAAACCGCACCTACAATCCGGCCGGAGCCATTTACGATGCAAACGGCAAATTTCTGGGATATTACGACGATCAAACCGATAATTACACCCAGAATTACTATCAACTTCATTATGCACACCAGTTTAACCAAAAACTTGATCTGGCAGCTGCACTTTTCCTGACCCGTGGTTTTGGATATTATAACTCTTACAAGAACCAACAAAAGTTTTCTAAATATGGAATGAATGATACCATTATCGGAAACGATACCATCTCCCGTACCAACCTGATTCGCCAAAAGTGGCTCGACAACTGGTTTTACGGTATTAATCTCACCGGGAATTACAAGACCATCCGGAGTACACTCTCTTTCGGCGGAGGCTGGAACTACTACGATGGCGACCACTACGGAAAAATTGTCTGGGCACAGGTAGCCCGTTTGGGAGATTACGACCGGAACTGGTACTTCAACACAGGAGAAAAAACCGACGTGAACATTTTTGCCCGGTGGCATTATCGTTTCACGGAAAAATGGAGTACCATGGCCGATGCGCAATACCGCTATATCGACTACAGCATCAAAGGAACCCACGACGACCTGCGGGATTTAACCCAGGAACATTTTTTCCACTTTTTTAATCCGAAAGCCGGTATTTCGTATGCCTTAAACCCCAAAAACAGTTTCTATTTTTCGTTGGGGGTTTCTCATCGCGAGCCCAACCGCTCTGTTTACCGTGATGCCGATCCGGGACAAGACATCCGGGCTGAACGGCTTATTGATTATGAACTTGGATATGAACTTTCGGGAAATAACATTGCTTTAAAAACCAATATTTACTACATGGACTACAAAGACCAACTGGTAATGACCGGAAAAATAAATAATGTGGGAACAGCCATTATGACCAACGTACCCAAAAGTTATCGGGCAGGAATTGAGATATCCACGGTGTGGAAATGGTCTAAAACACTCGTGTGGAATGCCAACATGAGCCTCAGCCAAAATAAAATCAAAGACTTTACCGAATACATCGATAATTGGAACTATTGGGATGATCCGGCACATCAGCCTCTCCAATACGAAAAATATCTCGGCACTACCGACATTTCCTTTTCCCCCGATTTGGTAGCCGGAAGCATCCTCACCTGGACGGCGGCTAAAAACTTTCATATCGCCTGGATCTCAAAATATGTATCCCGGCAATATATTGACAATACATCATCCAAAGAGCGGAGCCTTGATCCTTACTGGGTAAACAATATAAAACTGGATTATACCCTTTACTTAAAAGGAATCAAATCGTTGTCGATGGTGGTGCATCTAAACAATATATTCAGTGAAAAATACGAAACCAATGCCTGGGTTTACCGCTATGTTTACAACGGTGTGGAATCAGAAATGAACGGATATTTCCCGCAGGCTGAGTTTAACTTTATGGCCGGCATTAATTTAAAATTCTAATACTGTTTGCCAATCAAAGCGCTTTTGGTTCATATCAATCCCAAAAGCGCTTTGATTTAGTATCGCATAAGGTTTATCGCACAAAAAACTTATATTGACAAAAGAGAAAGGCTGAACAGTCATTCAAGGGGAACAAAGTAATCTTTTAATAATCAATGATACGATTTTGCAGGATTCCTTCTCTCCCGACCGGAAACCGGAAGAATGGCTTTTTGGGCTTTCTCTTTTTTATCGTTGTTGTAATACTTCGCGATAGCGCATCCCGTTAGGCGCATCAATCTGACTCATCAAAGCAACCATTTGGTTTTTCTCGGCAGGCGTTGCTTTGGAAAAGATCTGAATAATTTCATTTCTTTTGGCATCTAACAGCAACTGCATCGCATAAAGTCCGGGACGTTTGTCATATACCTTTTTCAGCAAAGAAAGCGAGGACAGGATGACTTTCCGGCCTCCGGCCACATCATTATACATTACATCCATCCCTTTACGATGATACCGGTACAAAAAAATACGCAACGGCTCATAAGCTTTGTTCAGATACTGTTCAACAAAATGATACCGGTTTTTTTCACTTTCAAACGACTGCCATCCGGTATAACCTGAATTCTGGGCCGTTTGAACCACTGTCATGGCATGATTGTAAAACACCGTACCGCCATCAAGGGCAAAAGAGTCGAAATAAATCCCCAACATCATATTGGCATAAAAAGCCAGTAACGAAGTGAGATTATCCGAAAAAGTATTTTCCGAAAAATTCATAGCCTGTGATGGTTGATATTTAAACCGGATGTTTTTATCAATCATATTCAAAAGCGGCGAGTTGTAATTGCTGTTGAAAACCGGACGTTGCAAAATAATACTGAACGTTCCGGTAAAATCTTCATTATTGGCAATCCGGGTAACCGTAAAAAGTAAGGTACATTCGATTTTCTCTTCCGGAGCAAAATGATAATCCGACCATTTCCGGTTATTGATAAACTCCGTCATGGCCGTTTTCAGATCGCTGACCACACTCCGGTCAAAACCTTGAACCTGCTGGGTATTAATTTGTACTTTACAGTTGAATTCCTGTGCCAGGGCACCGGAAACAGTCAGTATCAACAGAACAAGCAACAGACCGGCATGCTTCATTTTATTTCTCCATCAAATTTTTTATCACGGAAAGAATATCTTCAGCTACAGCATCTTTTGTTTTCAAGGGATATGTTTTTACCATTTCGTCAGCGGTAATCACGGTAATCTTGTTGGTATCGGTTCCAAACCCGGCTCCTTTGTCTCTCAAAGAATTCAAAACGATCAAATCCAGGTTTTTCTTTTTCAGTTTTTCTTTGGCATGTTCCAGTTCCTGTTCGGTTTCCAATGCAAAACCGGCCAGAATCTGATCTTTTCTTTTCATTTTTCCCAGTCCGGCCAGAATATCGGCCGTTGGCTTCAGGTGTATAACATCAGGACCGTTAGCTTTTTTTATTTTCTCCGAAGCAGTTTCTGCCGGTGTAAAATCAGCTACAGCTGCTGCCATTACCGCAATATCTGTTTCCGGGAAAACCTGTTTACAGGCTTTTTCCATCTCTGCTGCCGTAGTAACAGAAAGGGTTTGAATTCCCGGAAAATCGGTTTGAATATCCGTCGGTCCCATAATCAGCCGGACATCAGCTCCCTGGCGGGCAAATGCCCGGGCAATAGCCCATCCCATTTTTCCGGAACTACTGTTTCCAATAAACCGAACCGGATCAATCGGTTCATGAGTAGGACCTGCGGTAACCATCACTTTTTTCCCGGCAAAAGCTCTTTCACCAGAAAAAAACCGGGTTAACGCTTCTAAAAGGACTTCCGGCTCTTTCATCCGTCCCTTGCCTTTCAATCCGCTGGCCAGTTCACCCTCTGCAGGTTCGATATAATGATAGCCCAAACGGATCAATTGTTGAATATTTTGCTGTACCGTGGGATGCTGAAACATGTCCAAATCCATGGTAGGAGCAAAAAACACCGGACAGCGTGCCGAAAGCACCACAGTAAGTAAAAAATTGTCGGCAATACCGGCAGCCATTTTAGCCATGGTATTCGCGGTAAGCGGAGCCAGCAAAAAAGCATCGGCCCACAACCCCAGCTCCACATGACTGTGCCAGCTTCCGTCGTCTTTTACATAATAGTCAGAAAGTACCGGCTTTTCAGATACTACCGATAAAGTAAGTGGTGTAACAAACTCTTTGGCAAAAGGCGTCATGATCACCTGAACTTCGGCGCCTTCTTTTTTCAACAACCGGATAAGCAAAGGAATTTTGTAGGCGGCAATGCCTCCCGTAATGCCTACAATAATTTTTTTTCCTTTGAGCATGCCGGTTTTCTTTTATTCCACGGCTTTCAAACTAAAAGTCGAGTGCTTTTTCTTTATGTGGATTTCGGATATAAATTTCTCCGTTCAAAAATTCATGAATAGCCAACAAAGTGGGCTTGGGAAGTCTTTCGTAATATTTGGCAATCTCGATCTGTTCCCGGTTTTCAAAAACTTCTTCCAGATTGTCGTTGGCCGAAGCAAATTCGGAAATTTTCTTATCCAATTCCTGTTTTAGTTCCTGAGCAATCTGGTTGGCACGTTTCGACAAAACCACCACTGTTTCGTAAATGTTTCCGGTTTGCTCATAAAATTTCTCTTTATGACGCGTAACGGCTGTGGTTTCTGTTTTCACTTTTTTGTAGTCCATGATTGTTTATTTATTTTAAATGTAGTTTTGCTTTTTCACTTAACGGTTTCAACTCCGGTAAATATTTGCTTTTGGGGAAGAGAAACAACAGATTGTTGTAAGCTTCCACCATTTTTTCATAACGTTCCTTTTGTTTTTCCACAACACTTTTGCTGGCATATTCATAATAAGCCTTGGCAATGTAGTACATGTATAACTCTCTGCTGTCGCTGTTTGGATAATCATTCAGCAGGTTCTTGAACGAAGTAATTGCGGCTTGGTAACTTTCCATCCGGTAATAGAGATAAGCCGTTTTAAACTCTTTAATCTCCAGCTTTTTATGCAGATTATCCATCAACTGCGTTGCTTTTCCTACCCTGGGACTGTTAGGATACCGGTTAATAAAAGCCTGCAGCTCCTGCAATGCTTTGTACGTATTGGTTTGGTCCAGCTCAGGGCGGGGCGAAGTCAGATAAGTACAGTACGCCTGCAAATAAGCCGACTCTTCAGCATGCTTACCTTTCGGATACATCTGTTGGTACTGGTGAAAATAATAACTGGCCAGCTGGTAGTCTTTCATCTGAAAATAACAGTTGGCCGTATAGTACGTCAACTTCTCCCCTTTCTCCGTTCCCTGATAAAAGGTTCGTAGCATATCAAAGAACTCCAGCGCCTTTTTAAAATCACCATTTTCATACAGGTCTACCCCCGTTTCATACTTCAACGTATTATCCGGACTCTTTAAAATCTTTGAATAATCGTGACATCCACTGCTAACTACTATATAACCAGTAATTAACAAAAAAATCCAAGCCTTTTTTAGCATGCGGCAAAATTATAACAATTTATTGAAGTACAAAACGAAAAAAAACACGGAATGGTATATTGTACGCTGTTTTTTTCTTATTCCGCCTGCTTTTTATTCAAAGTCCGTGAAAAAACGACGTCTATAATCGGCTTTTTCGGCTTCTGTAAAAAAACTTGCTAACGTCTCTGATGCAATGCTGAAAAGGGAACGGAAGAGACTGCGATTCCAAAACCGGCCCCGGTGTTCATAAAATCATTCCGTGCTTTTTTGCCTTGGTTTTAAAATTTTCTTTTATTTGCCTTCCGGTAAACAAGAGTCAAAATCATGAAAAAACGTTATTCCGTTATCCGGGGAACCGGGAAATACATTCCCACACAAGTTGTCCGTAATGAAGATTTTTTAAATCACAAATTTTACGACGAGAAAGGGGAGAAATTTGAAACCGATACCCGCGAGATCGTCGAAAAATTTGTCAACATTACGGGAATCAAAGAACGCCGTTATGTTACGGATGACCTGGTCGCTTCCGACATCGGCTATTTTGCTGCCAAAGATGCCATCGAATCGTCAGGAATCGATCCTGAGAGCCTTGATTACATCATTTTTGCCCACAATTTCGGAGATGTTCCGGCACACAACCGCCACACTGATCTGGTACCGGCATTGGCATCACGGGTAAAACACAAGCTGGGTATTGTCAACCCGCGAACAGTTGCTTTTGATTTGCCTTTTGGTTGTCCGGGCTGGGTACAGGGCATGATTCAGGCCAACTATTTTATCCGTTCGGGAGATGCCTCCCGCGCACTGATCATCGGTGCCGACACGCTCTCGCGTATCTGCGACCCGCACGACCGCGACAGCATGATTTATGCAGACGGAGCCGGAGCTACCATCATCGAAGCCATCGAAAGCGATCAGCCGGTGGGTATCCTTTCGCACGTTACCCGTTCCGACACGCTCGAACATGCTTTTGAACTCTGGATGGACAAATCGTACGATCCAAAATATACCGGCAACGAAGTTTACCTGAAAATGTATGGGCGGAAACTTTACAACTACGCCTTAACCAATGTGCCGTCTACCGTAAAAGAAAGTATCGAAAAAGCCGGCCTGGATATTCATGACATCAACAAAATTCTCATTCATCAGGCCAACGAAAAAATGGACGAAGCCATCATTACCCGGCTTTTCCGGCTTTACGGCATGAAATCGTATCCCAAAGAGCTGGTTCCCATGTCCATCTCCTGGCTGGGGAACAGTTCGGTAGCTACAGTACCCACACTACTGGATATCATCCTGAAAAACGAAATGGAAGGGCAGCATCTTTCAGCAGGCGATCAAATTGTTTTTGCCTCTGTAGGTGCCGGACTCAATATTAATTCCATCGTGTACCGCTTTCCTGAAGAATAAAATCTGATTCGTACGGAACAGAAAAATATTAACGGGTTGTTTTCTCTTCTCCGGAGCCGGGGATTTGTATTGGCCCTACCGGGTTCCAGTCAATTTCGCCCATACCATTTGCCCGTAAAATAGCATTGGTTTTCGAGAAATGACGACATCCAAAAAAACCTTTGTGTGCCGAAAAGGGCGAAGGATGTGCCGCTTTCAGCACAAAATGCTTGGAAGTATCAATTAAGGTTTCCTTTTCCTGGGCAAAACGCCCCCAAAGCAAAAACACAATACCGGCACGCAAATCGGAAATGGTCCGTATCACTTCATCGGTAAAACGTTCCCATCCTTTTCCCTGATGCGATCCGGCCTGGCTGGCCCGCACTGTAAGGGTGGCATTCAGCAACATCACCCCTTGCCGAGCCCATTTTTCCAGATTACCGGTAGCCGGAATAGGAATTCCCAAATCGTCGTGCAACTCTTTATAAATGTTTTGTAACGAAGGAGGGATCCGTATTCCGTCAGGCACCGAAAACGCCAACCCCTGGGCCTGTCCGGCTCCATGATACGGGTCCTGACCAAGGATCACCACCCGTACCGCCGTTAGCGGAGTCAGGTTAAAAGCCGAAAAAATCAGTTTCCCCGGCGGATATACCGTGTGTTGCCTGACTTCTTCCCGCAAAAATTGTTTTAAATTTTCAAAATATTCTGCTTCAAACTCCTCCCGGAGGGCTACCTGCCAGCTCTCTTCAATATCCGGTAACGATTTTGCCATGGTTTCTCTCTTTTAAACAATAAAATCGGCAAATTCTTGTTATTCTGATAAAATGTGTCTTTCTTTGTACCGACTTCTAAATTTGTGTTGCAAGTTATGAAAAAAATAGCGATTCTGATTTCCGTCCTTTTATTTGTTGCCATGCTGTTCACCTCATGTGCATCCACCAACAATGCAGGCTGTGCAGCCTACAACAATGTCAAAAAATACCAGAAAGAAGTCAAATATTAAATCCGAAAACGACAAGGTTGTGCATCTTGCAGGTCGTTACCCTGTTGATCATTCTTCACTTATCATCAAACCAAGTATTACAAGTACTTAAAATGCCTAAAATTTAAAGTGCCTAAAGTGAAATCCCAAAAAGCAAAAAATCAAATCACAAACGAAATCCCAAATACCCAAATTTCAAATAATAAACCATTGATAATCACTACTTATTCATCGTTTGAGCATCCGCTCGAACAATAATTTCCCGGACTCATCTGCGTCAAATACGATGAAATGTAATTGTATTGGAGGAGTCCCGGAGGGACGACTTACCACCATTGACTCTGAATTTATTCAGAGGCCGGTGTTCAATCCTTTCGGGATTGGTTGCCGCAGTTTTTTGGTTGAAGAATATGCGTGTAAAATTTTAAAAGGTAAGAAACAAAACTCAAAGGAAATCCCAAAAAGCAAAAAATCAAATCACAAACGAAATCCCAAATCACAAAAATCAATCGGTTTGTCCTGCTGTCCGTAGTCACAAACTGATGCCTTCGGCAGACTCCTATGAAGAACAACGCGAAGCATCTTTTTAATACCATGATTATTTTTGAGATCCTTCACTCCGCTGCGCTTCGTTCAGGACGACAGCAAAAAACACAGGTAAATCACAGGAAATCAACTAATAGTCAATAACTAATGACCAAAGTTTGAAATCACAAAAAAATCTCAAACGCCCAAACGCAAAATACAGACACTAAACAACTGATAATCAACCACTAACACTCATCGTTCTACACTTATCGTTCATCCTTCCCAATGACCAGTGACCAATGTCCCCATTTCCCGCTAAAGCATAAACATCCCACATCTTCACATCAAAAATCTTCCATCCTCACATCCTTCCATCTCCACATCTTCACATCCTACCTCCAAGCATCCCTACATCCGAAATCAGTCCAGCGTAAACCACGAAGCAATCAGGGCATCCCGGTTTTTATCTTTTACATGGTAAAACTCATTGGATACCGGGTCGTAACGATAATCACGCGACCATTCTTCATGATGTGCCGCTATTTGTTTTACCGCATCAATAATGATATCCAGTTCTTCATCGGTCATGGTAGGATGTAACGAAACGCGCACAAAACCCGGTTTTTTTGAATGATCGCCCCGGTTAATCATCTCCGTAATACGATGTGATTCTTCCGGTCCGATACCCAGTAAAATATGACCATAAGTGCCGGCACAGGCACAACCGCCCCGTACCTGAACGCCAAAACGGTCGTTCAAAATACGCACCACCAGATTGTAATGCACTTTATCCATATAAAACGAAAAGATCCCCAGTCGTTCATGCACGTTATCCGCTAAAACATGCACCCCCGGAATATCTTTAAATCCTTCAAACGCTTTTTCCACCAGTTGATGTTCCCGTTCCCGGATAAGCTGGGTATCCATCTGCTCCTTCACTTCAATGGCTAAAGCGGCCCGCATGGCTTGCAAGAATCCGGGAGTTCCGCCGTCTTCGCGCAATTCAATATCATCAAAATACATGTGTTCACCCCACGGATTGGTCCATTCTACCGTACCGCCACCCGGCTGATCCGGCACCCGGCGATTATACATTTTCTTATTAAAAATCAACACACCCGGTCCGCCAGGGCCGCCTAAGAATTTATGCGGCGAAAAGAAAATCGCATCCAGATACTCTTTTTCATTTTCCGGATGCATATCAATATCCACATAAGGTGCCGAACCGGCAAAATCAACAAAAGCCAGCCCGCCATGTTCATGCATAATGCCGGCCAAAGTATGATACGGCGGTTCCACACCGGTTACATTTGAACAAGCAGAGAAAGAACCGATTTTCATCTTCCGGTTTTCATATTTTTTCAGTTGCCTGCGCAGCTCATCCGGATTGACCAGATTATTTTCATCAGGCTGCAACAGCACCACTTCCGCAATAGTCTCCAACCACGAAGTCTGATTGGAATGGTGCTCCATGTGTGTAATAAACACCACCGGACGTTCTTCTTTCGGTGTACATTCGCCATTATCCCAAACCGCACAATTTTTAAAACCCAAAATGCGCTGTAATTTATTCACCACTTCCGTCATTCCAAAACCCGCCGTAATGATCACATCATCCGGTCCGGCATGAACGTGCTCTTTAATTTTTTTGTGGGCATAATGATACGCTTTGGTCATCAACGTACCGGTTTCCGAGGTTTCGGTATGCGTATTGCCCACATACGGACCGATTACTTTGGCCATCTTCTCTTCGATGGGAGCATATAACCGGCCACTGGCCACCCAATCGGCATAAATCATCTTTTTCCGCCCATACGGGGTTTCAAAATATTGTTCGTTCCCAATGGTATTCTTTCTGAATTTCTCAAAATGCTTTTCCAGATCTTGCATGGCTTTTATGCTTTAATTGCTCTTGTACAGGCATAAAAAAAACAGTCTTTCAAACGAATAGACTGTTTTTTAATATGGTTCTGCTTTCAGACAACAAGCCTGACAACAACAAAAACCGGTACAACAACAATGATTCATGTTTATAATTTTTATGTTGCTGCAAAGATAAAACTTTTCCGGCGTTTGCAAATGATACTGTATTTTAAAATGGTAAATGCTGATACTCAATCAAAGTGCTTTGGGGATGAAATGAGCAAAAACACATTTTGATTTGTAACCGATACGACAGGGATTTTTGCGACGTCCAATTTTTAACAATCCCCACTTTTTCTGTAAAATATATAACGCCATCTTGCTGGCAACAAAACTATTTTCGCAAATCTTCTACCTTTGTCCTGTTGATAAGTTTTTGTGCAAAATATGATCTTTATCTGTCGTCCGCAAACCGACCCGTTTTTTAATCTGGCCGCCGAAGAGTTTTTGTTGAAAAACAAAACAGACGACATCCTCATGTTGTGGCAAAGCCACCCGTCAGTAATCGTAGGGAAACATCAAAACACTTTGGCCGAAGTCAACATCGACTATGCCCGCGAAAACCACATCGCCGTTATCCGGCGCATTTCCGGCGGCGGTACGGTATATCACGATCAGGGAAATATCAATATCAGCCTGATGACAACCGTTTCCAAAAACAAAAACCTTATTGATTTTAAATCATTTACCCGGCCCATCAGGGATTTTCTTCACCAATTCGAACTGAAAACAGCTTTTGAAGGGAAAAACAACCTGACCATCAACGGTAAAAAATTTTCGGGCAATTCAGCCCATGTATTCAAAAATAATGTGTTACATCATGGCACCCTGCTGTATCAAACCGACCTGGAAAAACTGGAGAAAGTAACCCGCCCGAACAGCAAGAACATCGCTGATAAATCCATCAAATCCATCCGGGCCCACGTAACGAATATTGCCGACTTTCTCTCTCATCCGCCATCAACCGACCGGTTTCGGGAAGATTTAAAACAATTCCTTAAAAGACATTATTCCATTCACACAGAAAGGCCGCTCTCCAAAGCAGAAGAGCAAGCGATTGAGAAACTGGCCACCGAAAAATACAAAAACTGGCAATGGACTTTTGGTTACTCTCCCCGATACCGCATCCGGCAACAATACCAAACGGTGTATGGTACTTTTCAGGTAGATTTAGAGGTAAACGACGGATTGATCCGGCAAATTACATTGCTTTTCGAAAACAAAAGGCTGGAAAAAATTGAACAAAAACTTTTGGGAAAAAGACATTCGAAAGAAACCTTACTCCCGTTGTTAAAAGGAAACCGTTTTTCAGAAACTATTATTGAGACGCTTTTTTAAAATGAAGGAAAAAGAAGAACAAATTTTAAGGAAACTGGCCGCCTTTCAAATGGATTTTGAAGGCGAAATTCTGGCCGATGATGCCATACGGCTGATGTACGCTACAGATGCTTCGGCATACCGGGAAGTTCCGCTTGCCGTAACCTATCCTAAAAACAACAGCGATATTAAAAAACTTATCCGCTTTGCCAACGAGAATCACACCGCTCTGATTCCGCGAACCGCAGGAACATCTTTGGCCGGACAAGTGGTGGGAAACGGCATTGTGGTAGATGTTTCCAAACATTTCAACAAAATACTGGAAATCAACAAAAAAGAACACTGGGTAAGGGTACAGCCCGGCGTGGTACTGGACGAACTGAACAAAATACTGGCACCCACCGGTTTGTTTTTTGCTCCGGAAACCTCCACTTCCAGCCGGTGTATGATGGCCGGAATGCTGGGAAACAATTCCTGTGGTGCCCATGCACTGGTGTACGGCAGCACCCGCGACCATACCATCGAAGTAAAAACATTACTGAGCGATGGCAGCGAAGCTGTGTTCGGCCCGCTTTCCACAGCAGCTTTTCATGAAAAATGTAAGCAACAAAACCTGGAAGGAAATCTCTACCGTAAAATTCGCGATATGCTTCAGGACGAAGCTATCCGCAAAGAAATTGAGACCCAGTTTCCGGTTCCGGAACTCAAACGCAGAAATACCGGTTATGCCATCGATTTGCTGATGCAAACCGATCCTTTTATACAAAACGGCGTTCCCTTTAATTTTTCGCGCCTTTTGGCCGGATCAGAAGGCACCCTGGCTTTCACCACCGAAATCAAGCTCAACCTGGTACCGCTTCCCCCCAAAAACAAAGCATTGGTTTGCGTTCACTTGGACACCGTAGCCGAATCGCTAAAAGCCAATCTCATTGCCCTGAAATTTCATCCCTACTCCATTGAATTGATGGACCAGGTTATTCTGGAACTCACCCGCGAAAATATCGAACAACGAAAGAACCGTTTTTTCGTAAAAGGAAATCCGGGAGCTATTCTCATTGTGGAATTTGCCGAAGAAAATGAGGAAACCATCCGGCAAAAAGCGGAAGCCATGGAAAAAGCCATGCGGCAAGCCGGACTGGGTTACCATTTTCCGGTGGTTACCGGCGACAAAATCGACCGGGTTTGGGATTTACGTAAAGCCGGACTGGGAATTCTTGGCAACATGCCCGGCGACAGCAAGCCGGTTCCGGTTACCGAAGACACAGCCGTCCTGCCCGAAATGCTTCCCGATTACATTGCCGAATTCGAAAAAACCATTCTGCACAAATACGGCAAAGAAGTAGTCTATTACGCCCATATCTCCACCGGAGAGCTGCATATCCGTCCGGTACTCAACCTGAAAGACCCGAAAGATGTGGAGCTCTTTTACAAAATCGGAAAAGAAACAGCCCTGCTGGTAAAAAAATACCGCGGATCACTTAGCGGCGAACACGGCGACGGACGTCTGCGGGGTGAGTTTATCCCGCTCATGGTGGGCGACAAAATCTATAATCTTTTTAAAGAGATAAAAAACACCTGGGATCCTAACCACATTTTCAACCCGGGAAAAATTACCGATACCCCGAAGATGAACACTTTCCTGCGGTACAAACCCGGACAGGAAACTCCCGAGATCAAAACCTATTTCGATTTTTCCAAAGATTTAGGCATTGTCAGGGCTGCCGAAAAATGTAACGGCACCGGACTTTGCCGGAAATCAGCCGCCATTGGCGGCACCATGTGTCCCAGTTACATGGCTACCCGCGATGAAGACAAGACAACCCGGGCACGAGCCAACATCCTGCGCGAATTTATTAGCAAACCCAACCAGAAAAATCCGTTTGACCACGAAGAAATTTACCGGGCACTCGATCTCTGCCTGATGTGTAAGGGCTGTAAATCGGAATGTCCGTCCAGTGTGGACATGACCAAACTGAAAGCCGAATTTTTACAGCACTATTACGAAGCCCACGGCGTTCCGTTGCGTTCACGGCTGATTGCCAACATTGCCAAGGTCAATAAACTGGGAAGTTATTTTCCTGGTCTTTACAACTTTTTTCAACGCAACAAATTCCTTTCACAGCTGAGTGCTAACTTTTTCGGTTTTGCTCCCCAGCGGCAGTTTCCGCTGATTTCTAAAATTCCACTGGACAAATGGGTGCGAAAAAACCGGAAACAGTGGGACAGTCAACAATTTCCTAATGGGAAAGTATATCTTTTCAATGATGAATTTACCCGGTTCAACGACACCGATGTGGGAATTAAAGCCATTCTGTTACTCACAAAACTGGGCTATCAGGTTGTGCTTCCAAAGCATCTTGAAAGTGCCCGTACTTATCTTTCCAAAGGACTGGTAAAAAAAGCCAAGCAAATTGCCAATACCAATATCCGGATGTTAAAAGACCTGATAACCGAGGACACTCCCCTCGTGGGGATAGAGCCTTCGGCGATTTTAACTTTCCGGGATGAATACATCGACCTGGCCGACAGCAATCTGCGAACAGAAGCGGAAAAACTTGCCAAAAATTCCCTGATGATTGACGAATTCCTTGAACGGGAAATGAAAGCCGGTAAAATTTCCAAAGACCGTTTTACCGAAACCCGCCGTCACATTAAATTACACGGCCACTGCCATCAGAAATCGCTGGCTTCCACAAAACCCACCTTGTTTGTACTGGGATTTCCGAAGAATTATACCGTGGAAGAGATTCCCAGCGGCTGTTGCGGCATGGCCGGAGCTTTTGGCTACGAAAAAGAACATTATGAGCTCTCCATGAAAGTGGGCGAACTGGTTTTGTTTCCGGCCGTACGAAACAGCAGCAAAGAAACGCTGATTGCTGCCCCGGGAACTTCCTGCCGCCACCAAATCAAAGACGGTACCCAGCGTACAGCACTGCACCCGGTTGAAATTTTATATGATGCCCTGAAAGAAACAGAAAAACTAAAACAGAGCTTATGAGCGAAAATCAGGAAACAGAAATTGTCCATCTGGTAAAAAAAATAGAACAAGAAGTTACCCAACCGGTACATCTGCTTAGTGCGTGTAGCGGTTATCAGGTGACTTTACAAAAATACGGGCTGGAGCCCCTCCTGCCGGAACTTCTCCGGATTCATCATGCAACAGGTTGCCCTGCTTGTCTCCTGGGGCCTGATTTTATCGACAAGCTGATTGCCTACAGCCAACGAAATAATGTCATCATTGCCACTTATAACGATTTATTAGGAATTCCGGGGAGTCAGGCATCGCTCGAAAAAGCCCGCACAGCCGGTGCTGATATCCGTGTGGTTTCCAACATCTGGGATATGCTGCTGCTGGCTAAAAAAAACCGGCGCAAGCGGATTGTTTTTCCGGCCATCGGATTTGAATCGGCAGCATCATCCACAGCAGCAGCTATTTTGCAAGCCAAAGTAGCCGGTATTTTTAATTTTCAGGTTTTAACCGGACACCGGAGACTACCAGCCTGTATGGAAAAAATTCTTCAAAAAAAGGATTTCCCTGTTCACGGAGTCCTCACTTCGGCAAGGGTAGCTGCCAGTATGGGGAGTCATTATTTTTCTTCCCTTTCCCAAAATTACCAGATTCCTCAGGTTATCAGCTCCTACGAACCTGAAATTTTACTTCAGGCCATTCTCTCGCTGGTAAAACAAATCAACCGACAAACCACCGAAATTGAAAATTTCTTTCCCGAAGCAGTTTCGGAAAAAGGAAACATCAAATCACATCAATTACTCGATGAAGTTTTTGAAATTACAGCTGGTGACTGCACAGGCCTGGGAACAGTAAAAGATTCCACATTCCGCATCAAAAATGAATACCGGATGTTTGATGCAGAAAAGGTGTTTT
This sequence comes from Candidatus Sulfidibacterium hydrothermale, assembly GCF_020149915.1. GTDB lineage: Bacteria > Bacteroidota > Bacteroidia > Bacteroidales > F082 > Sulfidibacterium > Sulfidibacterium hydrothermale. The sequence continues at coordinate 1,157,149 of NZ_CP083760.1, read as the reverse complement.
TTGATGTTCAGCTTCCCGATCCGGCAATTGCCGAAGGATGCATTTGTGGTGAAATCATAAGCGGAAACAAAAAACCACAGGCATGTAAACACTTCAGAAAAGACTGCCATCCGGTCCAGGCTCTCGACACCTGTATGCATGCCGAAGAAGGCCCTTGCCGGGTAGAATACCTTTTCGGAGAAAAGTAGTCTTTGCAGAAAAAAAATTTGATGTACATTTGAATCATCAAAAACAGAGACAACCATTGATGACACACCGGATAAAATATCTTCTTTTTTTGCTGCTGATATTCTGGTTTACACCAGCATTCAGTCAGTTTGATACAGAAACGGTTCCGGACAGTGTGGTCAACAAAATTCTCTACAGCCGTATTCGCACGTTCGGCATTACGGCAACCAACCTGGGTTATGGTATCCGGTACAAAACCGGAAAACGACTTTCTTATTTCAAAACCCGCATGTGGGAATTTGAAGGCGTGTACATGTATTCGTATAAACAGGTCCGGCTGCTTAACCCGTATTATGCTTATGCCAAAAAATATGTTTACGGCAAACTGAACGATGTTTTCTTCCTGCGGGCCGGCCTGTCATGGAAAAAACTGCTCAATCAGAAACCTTACTCCGGCGGAGTGGAAGTACGGCTGGCTTATGGCGGTGGTTTCAGCCTTGGCCTTGCCAAGCCCTATTATTTGTATGTAATTTATTACCATGAAATCAGTCCGGGACAATACACCTACGAAACGCGAACAGAAAAATTCGACCCGGCCAATAACTCATGGGATGATATTTACGGTCGGGCACCTTTTACCAAAGGGTTTGGAGAAATTACTTTCCATCCGGGGATTTACGGAAAAATTGCCCTGAACTTTGAGTTTGGGAAAGTTCAAACCCGTGTAAAATCGCTGGAAGTCGGGGCAAACATTGATATTATTCCGGGCGGAATCATCATTATGTCCGGACAAAGCAACACCGTTTTCTATCCTACGCTTTATCTGACTTTCTCACTCGGAAAACGATTCAATAAATATTGATTCGATCAGACTCCGGGAATATATTTTTCGCCCTGCCGGGATAAAAATGTATCAGGAAACACCTGCCGGGCTTCGTGAAGCAAATGCTCCGGATCGCGAAACCGGGCCGAGAAATGACCCAGCAATAATTTCTTTACTTTGGCTTTGGCAGCAATAGTAGCCGCTTGCCGGGCTGTTGAATGGCGTTTTTCAGCGGCCTGTCCCGCCATCGAATCATCAAAAGTAGCTTCATGATATAATAAATCGGCGCCCTGAATAAACGGAATAATGTCTTCGTCATAAGCCGTATCCGAACAATACGCATAGCTTCGCGAAGGAAACGGATCATGGGTTATTTCCCGATTGGGTAACACTTTCCCGTCAGGCAACTCATAATCGGCTCCCTGTTTTATCCGGTGCATTTGCTCCACTCCCGGATGAAAACGGGAAACAAAATCTTTATTCAGGTTCCGCTCTTTCTGCTTTTCCTTAAACAGAAAACCCCATGTCGGCAAAGAATGTTTCAACGGAAAACTGTGTACTTCAAGCAACCGGTCTTCATAAAGCAAAGCGGCATGCGACAAAACATGAAAAACCAACGGAAAATGCAGGTGTGTTCCGGAAATATCAAGCTGCATCCGGATAATTTCCTCCAACGGCTCCGGACCATAAACATGCAAAGGAACCTGACGTCCGTATAAATGCAGTGTAGAAATCAACCCTACCAAACCGAAGTAATGATCGCCATGTAAATGGCTGATAAAAACATGAGAAAGATTCCGGTACGAAATGTTGTACCGGATCATTTGCATTTGTGTTCCTTCCCCGCAATCGACCAAAAACCGCTGACGCCCGTAGCGCACCATTTGTGCTGTCGGATTCTGCCACGACGTAGGCACCGCCGAGCCGTTTCCCAGGATGGTTATTTCAAAATCGGACATGATTTAGGCTTTCAATGCCGCATTCACCGCTTTCATCAAAACCGATTTGGTTTTTACACCTACAAATTTTTTAAACGGTTTGCCGTCTTTAAAAATAATAATGGTGGGGATATTACGGATGCCAAGCTGGGTAGCCGTACGCTGATTATGTTGCACATCCAGTTTGCATATTTTGGCCTGGTCACTGATTTCTTCCGCTATTTCGCTGACTACCGGCCCCTGAATCTTACACGGCGTGCACCACTCCGCCCAAAAATCCACCAGCGCCACCCCTTTGGCAATCTGTTTTTTAAAAGTGGCATCGGTAAGAATAATCAACTTATCACTTGGCGGCACTTTCGACATGGAAGCCACCAGCTTATAGCGGCGGTAAAACGAAAAGATAAGTGCGGCAAACAAAATGCCGAAAATAATCCAGAAATAAGTATTCATGATAAATGCCGTTTAATTTGATTAATTAAATATTCTTTACTTTGGATGCCAGGCATTTGCAATACAATTTCGCCGTTTTTCATCAACAACAGAAACGGGATATTACGGACTCCAAAACGGTCAGCCAGCAACCGGTTATCACTTACATTAATTTTTCCAATATGAAGTTTATCCCCAAACCGTTTTGCCAGCTCATGATAAATTTTGTCCTGGGCAATACAGGCACTGCACCATTCGGCCCAAAAGTCCACCAGCCACAAACCACGTTTTAAATGGTTTTCCCAATTCATAAAATGAATGTTTACAAAGCCGTTTTCCATAGCGGAGGCAAAGATAGAGTTTTTTCCATATTTCAATAAAGCCGATGCCGTCCAAAAAGTATAATTTACAATGGATACTGTTTTTCCATCTTTCACTGTAACTTATACGTTTTCACTTTTCAAATCTTGTTCGACTAAAAAAGAGGGAGACGCTTGTTTTTTATTTACTGTCCGTAGGATGCCTATAAAGAGCAACGCGAAGCGTCACTACTATAATTGTTTTTGAGTTCCTTCACTACGCTATACTCCGTTCAGGAGGACAAACCGGAAAGAGAGAATAAAATCATCTTTCAGGCCGGACCAGACCTGAAAGGTGGAGAAAACCAGCTATATCCATTTTTTCTGTTGCTTAATCTGTCGTTTCCACTTTTCAAGTCCTGTTCGACTTGAAAAGTGAGTGGTTCCTCGATTTTACCAGGTGAAAATCTAAAACAGCGTTTCGGGTTCAATTTCCAGGAACTCCTGCCAGGTAAGACCCGAAGTTCCAACCAACAAAACTTTTGCAGGCTGGTATTTCTTTTTGAAAGTTTCCATTCCTTTTGTTGGTTTTGTTTTTCCGCTTTTCACCTCTATCCCTATTAATTTATCCTCTTTTTTAAGAACAAAATCCACTTCTTCATTTCTGTGTCGCCAGTAAAACAACTGATATTTTCCTTCTCCCGCTTTATTTACCAAATGGGCTCCAACAGCAGATTCTATAATTTGTCCCCATTTTACAAAGTTTTGTCTGACGGTGGAAAAATCATCATTTGACAAAGCGGAAAACAATGCAGTATTTTTTACTTGCCATTTAGGCGATGAAGTTCTTTGCCTGTACTTTTCAGTATAATATTTTGAGATTCCGGCAAGTAACCCCGCCGTATCAAGCAAATGTAAATAGTGTGATACAGTAGTTGTATTACCTGCATCTTGCAGTTGTCCCAACATTTTATTAAAAGACAATATTTGTGAGGAATACATAACCCCCAATTCAAAAACCTGTCGCATTAACGCCGGTTTACCAATTTTCGTCAGAAACAAAATATCTTTTGAAATAGTGGTTTCTATTAATGCATTCCGTACATATTCTTTCCACCGGTTTTCGTCGTCAATCAACGGTGCTGTGCCGGGATATCCACCGAACCACGCATACTGTTCTGCATTTATGCCGAAACATTCTTTCATTTCCCGAAAACTCCAATGCGGGATTTTTATTAATTCAAAGCGGCCTGCCAACGATTCGGTTAAACCTTGCTGTAACATTAAACCCGATGAGCCCAACAAGATAACTTTTAAGTTGATCTTGTTAAAAGTGTCGGTATCCCATAACTTTTTTACCGTTTCACTCCAATTATTTATCTTTTGTACTTCATCAATTATCAGTAAAAATTCATCCCTTTCCGAGGAGTTCAACCGAATACGGGCAGTTTCCCACTGTTGTTCAATCCAAACACTGGATGCATTCGGAACATCGTCTGCAGTTACATAGGTAAAAGGAATGTCCGTTTCGTTGCAAAGCTGCCTAATAAGGGTGGTTTTCCCCACTTGACGGGGCCCTGTTATCACTTGAATAAACTTTCTCTCCCCGCTCATGCGTTTTTTAACTATTTGAAAATAAGCTCTTTTGTATTCCATAATTTGCAAATATAACAATTTACTCAATACATTGCGTAAAAATACTCAATGCTTCTCGTAAAAATTTCTATAAACATACTGAACTACTAAAAACCAGCATCACACTTTCCATAAGAAATACGCTTTATCCGGGAATATCTTTCATCTTTCAGGTCGGACCAGGCCTGAAAGATGGAGAAAACCAGCTATATCCATTTTTTCTGTTGCTTAATCTGTCGTTTCCACTTTTCAAGTCCTGTTCGACTTGAAAAGTGAGTAGTTGTTACTCCTTTTCCGGAGCAAAAGCAGTGAGTTGCTCAATATAAGCACGGATTTCTGTTTCGCCCGAGTGCTGTTCGGCCAGCAAATGTTCGATGCTTTCCAGCTTTTCGGTGATGTAGTGCAGGGCTTCGTCGTGCGATTTTTTGATGGCTGCATTGATATTTTGGGTAAGGATGGAGATAAGCCGTCGCAGGTTTTTTTCGGCTTCATCCGGCAAACGACGGGCAAAAACGTTACGGAATGTATTTCTGAAAAAACGCATGGGAATCAAAAACCACAACATATCAATATGGCTTTCAAAAGCCCACGAAGTGATGATATCGGGTTTTTCGAGTGGTTCTACCGTAACCTGAAAATCTTCCTCCGGCAGTTGCACATGCAACACTTCGTTTATGCGGTGATTTAATCTTTCGCGAAAATGGGTAATGTAATTGTTCAGATGGTTTTGCGCATCAGACAACAGCGCATTGGCAAAAGGATGTTCTTCTTTTTCAATACGATCCAAGGCCTTAGCCATGTGATCTTTTAGCCATTGCTCATATTTTCTGGATACTTTATTAAGATTTCCTTTCCACTGATCATATTGCTCCTGAAATTCTTTAACCAGCCACTTTTCCAATACGTCAAGATGTTGTCCGAGCAACCGTTTTTCCAGTTCATTACGGGTATTTTCCTGATAACTTTGGGCGATGTAGCGCAACTCTTTCCGGATAAAATTCAGTTTCATCTGCTCATCCAGAATTTTATTCTTCAGTGCCAACCGTTCATTTTCAGCTTTACTGGCCAGATTCAATCTGATTTCAAGATAACTTTTAGTTAACCGGCGCAGGTGTTCCAACTTATGATTATAAATACTTTGCTGGGTTTCGGCAAGGTGGCTGGACAAATGATCAAGAACTGTGGTTTGAATTTGGTGTCTGAACCGGCCGGTGGTATCTTTAATGGTATAAGGAAAAATCCGGAATTTTCTGTTTACCGCTTCCTGCGTTTTGGTTTCCAGAAAAGCCATTACTTCATCCACTTCCGATTCACTTAACAGATCGGTTTTGCTCAGGACAAGATACACCTCCGGACTTTGTTCGGCTGCCGTTTTAATCACTTCCAGATCATTCTCGGATAACGGCTGGGCTGCACTGATGACCACAAAAGCTGCACCGATACGGTTAAACCAGTTTTCGGTAACGGTGGTGTTGTGCTTAAAAGCACTGCCAAGCCCCGGCGTATCAATCAAACGCAGCTTTTCAAAATCTTTTAACTCGGGAAGTTCGATATCTACCAGATAAACTTCTTTTTTATTCTCCGGATTTTTCTTTTCGGTAACATAATCATCCAACTCTTCCGGAGCAATTTCAAATTTTGAACCGTCCAGCCGCGTAATAACGACCCGGTCTTTGGGCGCATACGTCAGCCGTGTAATAATCGCCGTCACCGGCAAAACTCCCATCGGAAGAATATCGCGCTGCAGAAAACTGTTGATCAGCGAACTTTTCCCCGCTTTAAACTGACCTAAGATCACAACATCCAGCCACTGACTCGACTGGCTAAAGTTTTTCAGGTCATCTGCTTCGCGCAGGATATTCCGGAAATCCTGCTCGCGTGCAATATGTTGTATGGTTGTCAACAAATCCTGCATAAAGCATTAATTTTGAAGTTGCCTTTTTTTTAGCTCTTCGTACCAACTGGGGCTTCCGGAAAGAAAACCGTACGTTAATTGATAAAAGCGTTCCGGTACTTCCACATGTACCCAGTGCGAGGCTCCGGCAATAGTAATGATTTCGGCATGAGGAAAATGCTGCCGGATAGTATCAAAATCTTCCTGCAAAATATAATCAGACGCTCCGCCCTTGATAAACAAGGCCGGTTTTTCAAATCGTTCCGCTGTCTGAATGGCATCAAACATGTCATCAAGATTGGTTTCTATTCCGTCGATGTTGGGTTTCCATTCAAAATTTCCCTGACTGGTCCGATGAAGATTTTTGAGAATAAAAAGCCGGATACGCTTCTCCGGAATCCATTTTTCCAGCAGTTCTTCAGCCTGCCGCCGGTTTTTCAAGGTTTCCGGATGAATGTTCCGTATGGCTTCGATAATCTTTTTATGCTGAACACGCGGAGGATAAGCTTTCAGTCCGATATCCACCACCACCAATTTCTCCACCATTTCCGGATTTTCCAGTGCAAAACGCATGGCTACCTTTCCGCCCATGGAATGGCCAATCAGCATGGGTTTTTCAATATGGTGTTCATCAATGAATTCAAAAAGATCATCGGTCAGTGCCAGATAATTAAAATTCCCACTATGCGGGGATAATCCGTGATTCCGCTGGTCGGGAACAAATACCTGAAACCCTTCCAAGGCAATCCGCCGGGCAAAACTCACCCAATTATCAGAAAGGCCAAACAAACCATGAAGAATGATTAACGGCTGGTCGCCTTCGTTACCGAATTTCCTGTAAAAAAGTTCCACATCAATTGTTTAGGGCAAAGTTAAATTTTTCGTTCATACACATTCCGGAATCCCGCTTTTCGTTTTCAACACCTGTTTCCCCAGCCACAAAAGAAGTCGTAAAAGAAAAACCGAAAACCTCCTACCCGGCCAAAGAGCACATTAAGCAGAGGTCATCAGCCCTAAACAGGACATTTACGGTGAACCTCATCACCTTTACAAAAATAAGAAAATACGGACTGCGGGTTTTTCTTTTACAAAATTTAAACCGGTTACAAACAATACAAGAATCCGGGGTTTTAAAAAAACAAAAACTTGACAAACAGCTCAAAATGTTGTATTATTGCAATATCAAAATAATATTAAAAATATATTAACCATGAAAGAAGAAAAATTATTTAAACCTGTATCGGGCTATTTAGCCCTTGTTATTGTTCTCGTTTTAATCGGGATACCCGTTTGGGCGGTGGCCACTGGCCAAATGTTATGGACCATTTTACTGGGGATCATTGGTTTGTTTCTGCTCCCCGGATTTACGGTAGTCAACCCTAACGAATCGAAAGTTCTAACCCTTTTTGGGGCTTACAAAGGCACCATTAAAGACAATGGATTCTGGTGGACTAATCCGTTTTTTGTAAAAAAGGGGATTTCTTTGCGCGCCCGCAACCTGGATAGCGAGCCTATTAAGGTAAACGACAAACTGGGTAATCCGGTGATGATTGGCGTAGTGATGGTGTGGCGGGTAAAAGATACCTACAAAGCGGCTTTTGATGTAGATGATTACACCATGTTTGTGGATATTCAAAACGAAGCGGCTATCCGTAAGCTGGCCGGACGTTATCCTTACGACAACCTGGAAGATGAAAATGCCCATCTGACATTGCGCAGCAGCAGCGACGAAGTAAACGAAATGCTGGAACAGGAAATTACCGAACGGCTGGCCATTGCCGGTATCGAAGTAATGGAAGCACGCATTAATTATCTGGCTTATGCCAAAGAAATTGCCGGTGCCATGCTGAAACGGCAACAAGCTTCGGCTATTGTGGCTGCCCGTACCAAAATTGTGGAAGGCGCTGTAGGTATGGTGGAAATGGCTTTGGATGAATTATCGAAAAAACAGATTATTGAACTGGATGAAGAGAAAAAAGCAGCTATGGTCAGCAATTTGATGGTCGTACTTACTTCCGACAAGGATATTTCGCCGGTGGTGAATACAGGAACGCTTTACCAGTAAATCGTTAAAAAGATGGAGAGCAAGAAGCAATACAAGCCCTATTTTCGCGAGGAACAACGCTTTTCCGGCAGCCCGATAAAATGGATTATGCCGGTCATCTTTGCCATCAGTGTCGGGCCGTTGGCTTACGGACTTTATCAGCAACTGGTACTGGGAAAACCGTGGGGTGATCATCCCTCTTCCAACGAAGGGCTTATTTTGACTTTTGTTTTCGTTTTTTTGCTCATGACCGGGCTTTGGATTGCTTTTTCTTTATCAAAACTTCAGGTAACCATTGATGCCGAAGGAATTCATTACCGGTTTCCGCTTTTTATCCGGAAATGGCGAACCATTAAAAAAGAACAAATTGCCCGTTACGAAGTGCGTAAATATTCACCGATTCTGGAATATGGCGGCTGGGGATATCGCCGCCGGCCGCGGATACGGGCACGAAGAAATGGCATAGCACTGAACGTCAGCGGGAAAATTGGCTTGCAACTTTACTTTGCCGACGGCCGGAAAATGCTGATTGGCACCCGGCGACCCGATGCCATCAACCGGGCCATGAAAAAATTAATGGAGGAAAACGACAGGGACGATGACTAAAAAGAAGAAACCGTTTGTACTCCGGCTGCAGCCGGAAATGATGAAAGCCATTGAAAAATGGGCTGCCGATGATTTTCGAAGTATCAACGGACAGATTGAGTGGATACTGAGCGAGAGCCTGAAAAAAGCCGGCCGATGGAAAAAGCCCCCATCCGGGCAGGAAAAAAACGACAAGGATTAATAAAAAATTCTTGTAACAAAGTGAGGTCTATAATTTTTTAACAAATGAAATATTTCGCCATTTTTCTTTTCTGGATTTTCCTACCAGCCCAAAGTTTGATGGCGCAGCAGGGAGAAAATGTTACTTTACACACACCAACAGGCAACATTCAGGGAACATTGCTGATTCCGCATGTTAAAGGGAAAATTCCTGTTGCCCTGCTGATTCCGGGTTCCGGCCCTACCGACCGCAACGGCAACAACCCGATGATGAAAAACAATGCGTTAAAAATGCTGGCAGAGGCACTTTATCAAAACGGCATCGCTTCGCTGCGTTACGACAAAAGAGGCGTCGGAGCCAGCAAAGTACCCGGTTTTTCAGAAAGCAACATCCGCTTTGAGCAGTATATCGCCGATGCCAGAGGTTGGGTTGATTTTCTGAAGCAAAACAAAAAATTCAGTTCAATTGTGGTTATCGGGCACAGTCAGGGTTCCCTCATCGGGATGGTGGTTGCGCAGGATAAAGCGGTGAGCAAATTTGTTTCGCTCGAAGGCGCCGGCGACCCCATCAATGTGGTTTTACGGCGACAGTTACAAAGTCAGCCGGAGCAGGTGAAAAAACCAGCCTTTGCTATTTTGGATTCTTTAGAGGCCGGAAAACAGGTAAAAAATGTACCGGCATGGTTATACACGTTGTTTCGCCCATCCATTCAGCCTTACATGATTTCCTGGTTTCGGTACCATCCTCAAAAAGAAATAGCCAAACTGCACAAACCGGTGCTTATTGTACAGGGAACCACCGACATTCAGGTTTCGCTGTCGGATGCCGGAAAGCTCAAAAAAGCCGATCCTTCTGCCCAATTGTTGATCATCAGTGGGATGAATCACATTTTAAAAGATGCCCCGGCCGACCGACAGGAAAATATCAAAACCTATAATGAACCCGATTTACCGCTGAATAAAAAGTTGGTGACAGAGCTGGTGAAGTTTATTAAAGAATAAAAGAACTATTCCAAACGACTTCATGAGGAATTAATGGGAAGAAAAAATCGTCTGTGTTATAAAAAATGCGGACAGAAGAGTGGTTTTGGATAAAAAACTCGCGAGAATTTTTTCAATTGGGTAAAAAAAGTGGCGAGTTTTTTGTCGTTTTTTGAAAAAAAGTCGTTTTAAAGTTTTGTCTCCTTCTGTTTTACCCTCATTACATTTCAAAACATTTCGAAAATAATCTTACCTTTGCCAAAGATAATGGTTAAGGGAATCCTGTGAGAATCAGGAGCTGTCCCCGCAGCCGTAAGTCGTAGTAACAGTTTTTGGCTACCTTGTGCCACTGTCCGCCCCGGCGTGATGGGAAGGCCGCCAAAAATGCGACAAGCCGGAAGACCTGCCTTTATCGTTTTCGAAGCTTTCGGTGGAAAAGCAGGAGGATTCTTATTTCTTCCCCTTTTTATTTCCGGTTAGCTTACGAAAATTAAGTTTTAATTTTTGTAATGTTTAACTAAATGATTTTCAAATGAAAAAAAATTACTTTTGGGCAGTTCTGCTGACTGCAGGGCTGTTGCTGCCTGTTTTTTTGCAGGCCCAGATCTCCACTTTTGATGATCTGAAGCTGGATTCAACCAATGCCTACTGGAACGGTTCCGACACATCGGGAGGGTTTCAAAGCGGCTCGGCCTATTTCTTCAACGAATACAACCTAACCTACGGAAGTTGGTCAGGTTTTGCGTATTCCAATGTGAAAAATGATACCACTGCCGGATTTTCCAACCAGTATGCTGCCATACCGGCTTCCGGCGTTTTCAACTCATCCAAATACGCTGTGGCTTATGCCTATTCGCCAGTGAGTTTAAAATTAACCGGAGAGCTGGCCGGCTCTGTTTTAAAGGGCTTGTATGTAACCAATTCTACCTACGCTGCCCTTTCTATGGAATACGGCGATGCCTATGCCAAAAAATTCGGCGGAGCAGACGGAACCGATCCCGACTGGTTTTTGTTAACCATTAAAGGCTATGACAAAGGAGAATTTACAGACTCTGTGAATTTCTATTTGGCGGATTACCGTTTTGCTTCATCGGACAGCGACTACATTGTAAAAACCTGGAAATGGGTAAATTTACAGCAACTTGGGGCCGTGGACAGCCTGACTTTCGAGTTACATTCCAGCGATGTAGGAACCTACGGTATGAATACACCGGCTTATTTCTGTTTGGATAATTTCAATGACACGACTTACCAGCACACTTCTGTTTCTACTTTCGACGATGTAAGTCTTGACCCGAAAAATGCCTATTGGAACGGTGCTGATTTGGCCGGCGGATTTACCAGCGGTCAGGCCTATTTTTACAATGCTTATAATCAGGCCTGGAGCAGCTGGAGCGGATTTGCCTATTCCAACATGAAAGACGATACAACAGCCGGATACACCAATCAATACAGTGCCATCACAGCCGGCGGAGTAAACGGTTCACAGGCTTATGGAGTAGCTTATGCTCCTATGCCGGTAAGCGTGAAACTGGATACCGCATTAGCCGGAACGGTATTGAAAGGAGTATTTGTAACCAACTCAACCTATGCCGCGCTTTCCATGGAATATGGCGATGCTTATGCAAAAAAATTCGGCGGAGCCGACGGAACCGATCCCGATTGGTTTTTATTAACCATCAAAGGATACGACAAAGGAGCTTATACCGACTCTGTCAATTTTTACCTGGCCGATTACCGGTCAGACAATCCGGACAACGACTATATTCTGAAATCATGGGCATGGATTGATTTGCAACCACTGGGCACGGTAGACAGTCTGACTTTTGAATTACACTCCAGCGATGTAGGAACCTACGGTATGAATACACCGGCTTATTTCTGTCTGGACAACCTGAACGATGTCACCAACGCGGTTCCGGTCATCCCGGGAAGTACCCAAACGATTCGCGTAAAACTCTACCCCAATCCGGCCGTTCATACGCTTTCAATTTCCGGGGTGAAAGATGCACAAATTGCTGTTTATGACATCAGCGGCCGGAAAGTATGGGAAGAAACCAGCCATTCGGAAAATATCCGGTTGAATGTTTCAACTTACCATCAGGGAATTTACCTGATCCGGATTCAAAAAGGACAGGCTGTGACAACCAAAAAGTTTATCAAAAAATAGGAATCCCATAAATTTTTAAACAATGAATGGCCGTAATCTGTTTTTCTTTTTCCTGTTTGTTCTGCCCTCCGGACTACAGGCTCAGTTTGCCCCGGCAGCAGGACAGGCAGGAACCACGGCCATAAATAAAGACAGCTCAGCTTTTGTAAGCTGGGCTGTTTCTTGTAAAGTCAACCGGGGTTTTATCAATATTGAAGACACAACCGAAACCTATACCGAAGGAGACACTACGTCAAACCGCGCATTTTTTGGCACACCGGAAAATGCTGTAGGAAAACCGGAAGGAGCTTTGGAGGTGGTTAGTCTGGGCGATGGCGGCAATGCGGTTTTAACCTTTGCTCATCCCATAACCAACGGGCCCGGGCCTGATTTTGCTGTTTTCGAAAATGGTTTTCAGTCGCAGGCAGCCCCGTTTGAATATTATCTCGAACTGGCTTTCGTGGAAGTCAGTACCGATGGAAAACGATTTGTCCGGTTTCCTGCGGTTTCTCTTACCCAGGACACCGCGCAAATTGACGGTTTCGGACAATTGAATCCGGAAAAGATCCACAACCTGGCCGGAAAATATGTAACCGATTACGGAACCCCTTTCGATTTACAGGATATTGCCGACAGTACCGGCGTTGACATTGACAGCATCAACTATATCCGTATTGTGGACGTGGTGGGAGATATTCATCCGGCTTATGCCCGGTACGACAGTCAGGGGCACATCATCAACGATCCCTGGCCGACACCTTTCTGGACCGGTGGTTTCGATTTGGCCGGCGTGGGGGTTATACATGAGAAACAGGTAACCGGGACAAAATACATTAACAAAGAAAAATGGATTAAACTTTTTCCCAATCCGGCGCAAAATGTGTTGATCTTACAAAGTATAAAAGCAACTCCTTTTATTGCAACGGTATTTGCGGCGGACGGAACAAAAATGGCGGATCAGGAATTCAACGGAAACGAGCTGCATTTATCAGTATCCAGCTGGCCCAATGGGTTTTATGTAGTAAAGATACAACAAGGAAAAACGCTGATTATCAAGAAAATTATTATCAGGCACTAAAACCAACAAAAAATGAAGGCATTGGCCACGGTTGCGATTTTGTTTTTGTCGCTGCAGCTTACGGCACAAATGCTGCCTGATACTCTCTCTATTCCGGAGATTCAGGTTCATTCAAAGTTTAAAGTTTCCGGTGCCGGAATTACCGGACAAACAATCGATTCATTGACCATAAAAAGGGAAGCCGGTGCTTCTTTATCTGATTTACTGGCAGCCCACACGGCATTATTTATCAAAAGCGAAGGAAGAGGCGCTTTGGCTACCGTGTCATTCAGAGGAACAGATGCCTCGCACACCCGGGTGTACTGGAACGGCATGAGTATTCAGTCGCCCATGCTGGGACAAACCGATCTATCACAAATCCCAATATTTTTACTTGACCGGATTGTTTTGCATCCCGGAGCGTCGTCGGTGACAGACGGAAGTGGTGGCCTGGGAGGCAGTATTGATTTAACCAGTTTTTCAACGCCGGTTAACCACTGGAAAATAAGCGGAACGCTTTCGGCAGGAAGTTATCTTACATTCAATAACTACCTGTGTATTCAAAACGGGAACCGCCATTTTCAAACAGCAACCCGGTTGTATTACAACCGGTCAAAAAATGATTTTCCGTTTTACAACAAAAACATTGCGGATATTGATCCGAAAACCGGAGAATACATTTACCCGAAACAAAGAAACGAACATGCAGACTATCTTTTGGACGGATGGCTTCAGGAGTTTGTTTTCCATTTTAAGAAGAAATACCTGCTCAACCTGAATTACTGGTATCAATATTCAACACGGGCCCTTCCGCGCCTGAACACTTATGAGGGAGACGATCATGCCAACCTGAGCCGGGAACAGCAGCCGACACACCGGGCGACCATTCATTTCACATCCTTTGGCAAAAGCGGCCGGACAGATGTTCATATCGGATTTCAGGCCCAGAACATGACTTATGAAGTACAAAACCAGATTGGCGGTATGGGATATTATGATGCGGTTTATTCCGTTTCGAAAACCACCGGCAGTTACAACAAAGTAACTTATACCTGGAACAAAAGCAAAAAGACTCTCTTAAAAGCCGGATATCAGTTCAATTATGAACACGTCAACACGCGCGACAGTGTAAGCCGTACCGGTTATTGTAAAAACAGAGCGACCCACGATTTAATCTTTTCGTGGCAACAGATGGTGGGAAAACATTTTTCTTCCATGGTTTTTTTACGTAAAGAATGGATACAACAAAACGCGCTGCCTCTCATTCCTTATTTTGGTTTCAACTGGGTTTCCGGTCGCCAGCAACAATGGCTGATACAAGGCAATATCACCCGGAATTACCATTATCCTTCGCTTAATGATCTATACTGGCAGCCGGGAGGTAATCCGGACTTACGTCCTGAAAAAGGAATATCATCAGCGTTGGGGTTGGTTTGGGAACCCCAAATAAAAAACATAACCTGGAAAACACATCTTTCTTTGTTTTACAACGATATCACCGACTGGATTTTATGGACACCCAGCCCGCTGGGATACTGGTCGCCCGAAAACATCGAACACGTCATCTCGCGCGGGGTTGAAATACAACTTCATCTTAATTTTTCTTACCGCGATTTCCGGTTCTTTATCCGGGCAGGTTACGCCTACACCAAAAGCACCAACGAAGGAAACCACGAAAAATGGGGAGATGCTTCCATCGGAAAACAAATTCCTTATGTACCGGTACATTCCGGAAATTTCACAGGAGAAGTACAATGGCACCACTTTTTTATTACCTGGGTAAATACCAGTTACTCTGAGCGATATACTACATCATCCGAAGATCTGACTTTGCGGGACAGACTTTATCCATATTTTATGAACGATGTATATGCCGGAAAAACTTTTAAATTGAAATCCGGGGAAATCGGACTCCAGTTAAAGGTTTATAATTTATTTAATGAAGATTACCGGTCTGTTTTGGGACGCCCCATGCCGGGAAGGAATTATCTGCTGATGTTGACTTTTAAACCATGAAAAAACCAAGACCAATAACATTGAGACGGCAGATGCAGGATGAAACAGCCATGCGTCCGCGTTATAAACGCGGACGAGATAAAAAGTTAAAGTTAAACACATCCGCATTGCAAACGCGGACGAGTTGGATAAGCTGGCTTTTTCTTTCTTGGCTTTTGTTATTCTTTTCCGGCTGCATGAAAGACGACAGCATATACAATTTTCAGCGGCTTGATGCGGATGAAAAAGGAAAAGCGGTTTTTATTGTCAACGAAGGCAATTTTATGTATGGAAACGCCTCGCTCACCTATTACAATCCTGACAGCAACAAAGTATTAAACGACATCTTTTACCAAACCAACGCCCTGCCGCTGGGCGATGTAGCCAATTCGATGCGCATTATGGATTCGCTGGGATTTATCGTCATTAACAACTCCGGTAAGATCTATGTAATGAATGTGAACACCTTTCGGTATACCGGAAAAATTACCGGACTGGTTTCGCCCCGCAATATTTACATTTTAAGCCGGACAAAAGCTTATGTAACCGATTTATATGCAAAGAAAATTTACATTGTAAACCCGACAACCTTGCAAATTACCGGATCGATTTCCATTGACAATCACAATCCCCAATTTTATCAGCATTCATCGGAACAGATGGTCTTTTGGGGAAAATATGCTTTTGTAAACAGCTGGTCGTATGACGACAAGATATTAGTGATAAACTTGTTAGATGACAAACTGGTTGATTCTATCCAGGTAGTTAAACAGCCCAACAGCATGGTGTTAGATGCCCGGCAAAGGTTGTGGGTCCTTTCGGACGGTGGTTTTCGCGGCAGTGGCTACGGTCAGGATACGGCTGCATTAACCTGCATTAATCCGGAAACCCGAAAAATTGAAAAGGTGTTCCGGTTTACTGATTTAGCAGCATCTCCCACCCGGCTGTGTTGTAACAAAGCAGGCGATACCCTTTATTTTCTGTACAACAGCCTTTCGGGAGGAATAGTGAATCATGCAGGCGTTTATGCTTTTCCGGTAAATGCTTCCCGACTTCCTGACGTTCCGCTTATTTCGCAGGGAAATCATCAGTTTTACGGCCTGGGAATCCGCCCTGAGAACGGGAATATTTATGTTTCGGATGCCCGTGATTACATGAGCCGGGGTGAAGTTTATATTTATTCGCCACGCGGCCAGCTGCTCGACAGCTTACAGGCAGGAATTATTCCGGGCAGTTTTTGTTTTAAATAACTCCCGGACCGGGTGAAACAACCGGAACCCGTTGGTCTGGTCAGGATATTAATGGAGAAAACTTGCGGCCGGGGTGGTAGCGGCAGCGCCCGGCAGCAGAAGCGGATTAGCGCCTGTTGAAACCGGGGATGGCCCGGCTGCAGCGACCGAAGGAAGCTCGCAGCCGGCTGTGGCAATACACCGCTTCTGCTGCCGGGACTACAGCGAACAACCCGTTAAGCCGCCCAAAAATCATCAGGCTGCAGCTTCACGTAATAACCTTTTATACACTCTTTTGGAAACAATGATACTGGCTTCGTACAAAAGCCAAAGCGGAATCATTACCATCATTTGGCTAAATACATCCGGAGGAGTGATGATGGCAGAAATGGTAAGCAAAATAACAAACATGTATTTCCGGTTCTTTTTCATCATCATGGGAGTAATCAAACCAATACGGGTAAGAAAATAAACCAGTATCGGGAGTTCGAAAACAATGCCCACGGCAAAAGTAACCGAAACCACCGTGCTGATGTAGGAAGTCAATGAGATTTGGTTAACTACATCGCTACTGACCGAATAAGTGCCCAGAAAATTGACCGTTAACGGAACGATGAGAAAATAGCTAAAAACAACACCTAACAGAAAAAGAGAGGTACTGACAAGCAATCCGCCCCGGGAATATTTCTTTTCGTTCTCGTGCAAAGCCGGTCTGACAAACCGCCAGATTTCCCACAACACATACGGAAAAGCCACAATAAAACCCGCTACGATGGAAATATACATGTGGGTAAGGAATTGCCCCGACATCTTGATGTTGATAATTTTCAGATGCATGTTGGTAATACACAACGACTGGGCATGCAAAAAATGCCCCAGCCGGCACAACAGACGATAGGTGATAAAATGAGAGCTACTGGGCGCCAGGATAATCCAGTCAAAAATAACATGCCGGTTGGCAAAAGCTACTCCGGCAAGAATTACCACAGCAATGAGAGAGCGGAAAATATGTCCGCGTAACTCTTCAAGGTGGTCCCAAAAAGACATCACCTTTTCCTCTTCCGGTGCATTATTTTTTGTGGTATGTTGTTCCATGGAAAAACGAAAGTCCAAAAATAAAAAAACCTTATCAACGACGGGACTTTTTATTAATTTAACTTTCACAAGCTTTATAACCAGTTAAAAATAAAGTTATTTAAAATTCAAAAGAAAATGCAATGATAGAAATTTACAGGGTTGTGCATAAAAAACACAGATTACTATAAATTACTTCAATAAAAATATTTACTAAGTTTAATAAATGCAACCTACTGATAACTCTATCATTCAAATGTTGCCGTAATCATTTTATTTTTTAATGACACACTACTAATTCCGGTAAAATTGCTTTTTACAAAGTGTTTTTCTGTTCCTTTCTTGTCTCGTCAAGAAAGCCCGCCTGACCATTGTCGGGCAGGGAACCAAAGAAGACGCACCGAAACGAATGCTTCTTCCCACTCTGCCGGAAAACGACAGATACTGCATTAAAATTCGTGTGTCAGCCGCGGAGTTATTTACAAAACAATGTCCTATTCGTCGTTTCTTTTGTTCGGGGATTTATCGGATATTTGCACAAAGTTCGAAAAACAAAAGCAATGCGATTTTCGTTTTACATGGCCCGGCGGTATCTTTTTTCCAAGAAATCGCACAACCTGATCCATATCATTTCGTGGGTTTCCATGATCGGATTGGCCATTGGTACAGCAGCATTGATTATTGTTCTTTCGGTATTTAACGGATTTGAGCAGGTTATCTCTTCTTTATACAACTCTTTCGATCCCGATTTTACCATTACAGCCGTGCAGGGAAAAACATTTCAAACATCCGGTTTCCCCATGGAAAAGATAAAGCAGCTGCACGGTATTTCGGAAGTAGTTCAGGTGGTGGAGGAAGATGCGCTGTTTAAATACGGCGACCGGCAAACTATCGGGAAGATCATGGGACTTTCTCCCAACTTTATGAAAGTAAGCCGGCTGGATACCATGATGCAGGCCGGAGACTTTGTATTGCAAACAGGAAAAGCTGATTTTGCGGTTGCCGGAGCCGGAGTAGCCTGGTTTTTGGGAATCAATGTACGGGACACCCGTCAGTTGTTAACGGTATTCATTCCCCGCCGGGGAAATGCTTCTTCATTTAATTTCCGGAATGCTTTTAACAGCGGCGTACTTCCGGTATCCGGAATATTTTCTGTCCAACAGGATTTTGATGAAAAGTATGTACTGGTGCCGCTGCGCTTTGCCCGCGACCTCTTAAACTACACCAACCAGGTTACATCACTGCATGTTTACATCAAGAAAGGCGTCTCTGCAAAAAAAATTCAAAAAGAAATAGAAACCCTTGCCGGGAAAAACTTTGTGGTAAAAAATCGTTTCGAACAAAACGAAACACTTTACAAAATCATGAAATCGGAGAAGATGGCAGTCTTCCTGATTTTGGTTTTTATTCTTATTTTGTCGTCGTTTAGTATGATTGGTTCGGTAGCCATGTTCATTGTAGAAAAAGTAAAGGACATTGCCGTATTAAGAACCCTGGGTGTTGACATGAAAACGATGCGGACTATTTTTCTGCGGCAGGGAATTCTGATCAGCCTGCTGAGTGCCTTTTCCGGATTGTTTATCGGTTTTATCATCTTGTGGCTTCAACAACAGTATGGTTTTATCAAGCTGGGATCCGGAAACGGTGGATTTATCATCAATGCTTACCCGGTACAAATGCGGTTTTCCGACTTTTTTTACGTGTTTATTACCGTTTTCCTGATCGGATGGGGAGCTTCGTGGTATCCGGTGCACTTTCTGCTGAAAAAAGAACAAAAAATAAAACTGGCATAGTTTTTTCAAAAAACGAATAAACAGATGCATGAAAACAGGGATAAAAAATAAAGGAAAACAGGGAGCACAACATCTTTTGGTTGTCCTGTTTTTCTTTATTTTCCCTTTCGTACAGCCTGCGCTGCTGGCCCAAAACAAGCCCTTTTTATTGCTGAAAAATGCACCGGATAAAGTGATCATTCGTTTTCAGGCTGACAGTATCCATTTTTCCGAAACCCAAACTTCACGGGGAACAGCCTGGATTCCGTTTTCAGATCAGGGCGGACACGCCGTTTTGAAAAACGGAGCTCCGGTGGTCTGGCAATATGCGGTTCCGGTCAGGATTCCCACAAGTGACAGCAGCATGCAGGTAAAAATTCTTTCGAGCCGGTTCTCAACGCTGAAAAACATCCTGCTGGCACCGTCACGGGGAGAAATCCCACGGACATCGCCGGCGGACAGCCTTACCGTATCTTTTGGAAAAGAATACCAACTCGATACATTTTATCCGGCAACATGCTGGAAAACAGATCAGCCTTATGTTATCCGGCACGAAAAAGGACAATCTTTGTTGGTTTTTCCGCTACAATACAATCCGGTAAAAAAAGTTCTTCGGATTTACCATGAAATTACTTTTGAAATCACTTTTCTTAAAAAAAAGGAGAACAAAGCATTTCTTCTGCCTACCGAAACAAAAACATTTTTTCGTCCCTCTTTTATCAATCCGGAAACATCCTCTTTCAAAAACCAGCAACAACCGGCAGCTCTTCGTCGAATGCTCATTATCAGTGACGGCCAATTTATTCCGCTGTTAAAAGATTTTATTCACTGGAAACGACAAACAGGATTTGAAGTTACGGTAACCGATGGATCCCGTTTTACAGATGCGCAAAGCATCAAAGATTACATTCGCACCCAATACCTGGAAAAAGCAATCGAATATGTTTTGCTGGTGGGAGATGCCCAGCAGATTCCGTCCGGAATAATGGCCGGAAACACTTCGGATCTGTTTTATGCTTATGTGGACGGGAATGACCATTATCCGGATGTGATTGTCGGCCGGTTTCCGGCAGAAACCGAAGAACAACTCCGCATCATGCTGCAACGAACCCTTTCCTATGAAAAAGCACTTTCAAAAGATACCGGATGGTACACCCGTGCCATTGGCATTGCTTCTGAAGAAGGGCCGGGTTACCACCAGCTCACCGATGCCCAACATATCCGCTGGATTGACTCCGTATTTCTACAACCGGATGGTTATACGTCGGTAACCGAATTATTTGACGGAACATACGGCCCAAATGATGCTCCCGGCGACCCGGATGCCGAAGATCTTTTGCAGGCCATCGAAAAGGGAACCGGACTGATCAATTATTGCGGGCACGGGAGTGTACTGGGCTGGACGACCACTCATTTTGGCAACCCGCAAATCAATGCGCTTACCAATACCGACAGCTGGCCGGTAATTTTTTCGGTTTCCTGTGCCACCGGTGATTTTGTACATCACGATTGTTTTGCCGAAAGCTGGCTGCGGGCAGCATACGAAGACAAACCGGCCGGAGCAGTAGCTGTACTCATGCCTTCGGCAGCCCAAAGCTGGGCTCCGCCCATGTGTGCCCAACAAGAAATGAACCGGCTGCTTACTTTGCCCGATTCGGCAAATGCTCCCCGGACATTTGGAATGATTTGTATCGCCGGTTGCTTAAAAATGAATGACGAGTTTGGTACAGAAGGTTACGAAACCACCGACAGCTGGATTCTTTTTGGCGACCCGTCATTAACCATCCGGACAAAAACACCGGTGGCCATCCGGGCCGATTATACGCCTGTTCTTTGTGACACCTGCCGGCAAATTAACCTGTTTACATCGGTAAAAAACGGCTGTGTCACCCTGATGGCCGGAGACAGCCTTTATGCATCAACGCTGACCGATGCTTTTGGCAATGCCCGGCTTACAGTTCCGACACTGCCGCCCGAAAAAAAAGCAACCCTCACCATTACGGCTTTTAATCACCGGCCTTTCACAGGAAGCATCATCTGGAATACATCAACCGAAAAATCCGGAGACCTGCTGTTCAATTGTTTTCCCAATCCCGCACAGGAAAAAACCAATATCTCATTTGTATTAAAGAAAGCGGAACGGATTGTGCTTTCAGTGGCAGACATCAGCGGGAAAAACAGAGAAGTCTTGTTCTCAGGGATGCTGGAAGCAGGTTTCCATCTTTTCCCCTGGCACCCGGCAAAAAAAGGGATGTATCTCATTGAGTTAAAGTCAGGAAATCACCTTTACGGGAAAAAGGTGATCTTCACGAGATAGCTGCTTTACGCATTTATAGAAAGCCCCATAAACAATCCGTTTAAAGATCATCTCTCCTTGCTTCCTGCGGCCATACACAAAGATGTACCAATATCCAAACACAAACTTGCCTTCATTTTCATAAAACAATGCAATTATTACTTTTGTACATTCAAATTAAAAACAGGCAAAAAGTATGGCAAAATATGTGGAAACTCCCCTGATGAAACAATATTACAGCATCAAAGCCAAATATCCGGATGCTCTGTTGCTTTTCCGGGTAGGAGACTTTTATGAAACCTTTGGGGAAGATGCCATACAAACAGCACAGGTTTTGGGTATTGTGCTTACCAAAAGAAGAAACGGATCGGCTTCGTTTGTTGAGCTGGCCGGATTTCCGCATCATTCTATCGACACTTACCTGCCCAAGCTGGTTCGTGCCGGCTACCGGGTAGCCATCTGCGACCAACTGGAAGATCCCAAACTAACGAAAAAGATCGTAAAACGCGGGGTTACCGAACTGGTTACCCCCGGCGTTTCTCTTAACGACAATGTACTTGAGCAAAAAGAAAATAACTTCCTGGCCGCCGTTCATTTTACCGAAGGGATTTCCGGGATTTCTCTTTTAGATATTTCCACCGGCGAATTTTTTGCCGCCCGGGGAAACAAAGATTACATCGACAAACTGCTTCAAGGGTTTGCCCCCAGCGAAGTCATCATCCAACGGCAAAAAAAACAATCGTTCCTAGAAACGTTCGGCGACCGGTTTTATCTGACTTTCTTTGATGATTGGGTATTTCGTGAAGAGTTTGGACGCGACATTTTACTGCGTCATTTTAAAACCGCCTCTTTAAAAGGCTTTGGGATAGAAGAATTAACCGAAGGCATCATTGCTGCCGGCGCAGCCATCCATTACCTTTACGAAACACATCACGACAAGCTGGATCATATCACCAAGATCCGGCGGATTGACGAAGGTAAATATGTCTGGCTCGACCGTTTCACCATCCGCAACCTGGAGCTTATCCATCCCCTTTTCCCGGGAGGAACCGCTTTATTGGATGTACTGGACAAAACCGACACGCCCATGGGGGCCCGGCTCATCCGGCGCTGGATTACGCTTCCGCTGAAAGAGAAACAAGCCATTGACGAACGGCTCAACGTGGTGGAATTCTTCATTAACCACCCTGAGATTACAGAGCAAATACGGCCCGAATTCAAGAAATTGGGCGATCTGGAACGGTTAATTTCCAAAGTAGCCACCCGACGTATTAATCCACGCGAGTTAAAACAACTGGGAAGAGCCTTGCAGAGCGTAGCGCAAATTCAAACCATTTGCCAGGAGAGCCACCATCCGGTTTTGGAAAAAATCGCCGAACAACTCAACCCATGCAGCCTGCTTACCAACAAACTGACGACATCTTTACAGGAAGATCCTGCTGTTTCGGTAAACAAGGGCAGTGTGATTGCCGATGGTGTTTCCTCCGAACTGGATGAATTACGCAAAATTGCTTTTTCCGGAAAAGATTATCTGGTTCAAATCCAGCAACGGGAAAGCGAACGCACCGGAATTCCTTCCTTAAAAATCGGATACAACAATGTCTTCGGATATTATCTCGAAGTAACCAATACCCACAAAGAAAAAGTACCGCCCGAATGGCATCGCAAACAAACGCTGACCAATTCGGAACGATATATTACCGAAGAGCTGAAAGAATACGAACAAAAGATCCTGGGTGCCGAAGATAAAATCCAGATACTGGAACAACAGCTTTTTGACGAGCTGGTACAATATGCATCTACCTTTATTCATCCCGTTCAGCTCGATGCCAGCCTTACAGCTACACTGGACTGTCTGGTTTCTTTTGCTTCCGTATCGGTGGAAAACAATTACCGGAAGCCGCAAATCACCAATGATTATGTCCTTGACATACATGCCGGTCGTCATCCGGTCATTGAAAAGAACCTCCCCCATGACGAACCGTATGTAGCCAATGATATCTATCTTGACAATAACAAGCAGCAAATTATTATTCTCACCGGTCCGAACATGTCCGGGAAATCGGCCTTATTGCGACAAACAGCCCTGATTGTTCTCATGGCTCAGGCCGGATGCTATGTTCCGGCAGAGAAAGCCGTTATCGGAATCACCGACAAAATTTTCACCCGGGTAGGAGCTTCTGATAATATTTCGTCGGGAGAATCTACTTTTATGGTGGAGATGAACGAAACCGCCAGTATCTTAAATAACATTTCGAACCGGAGCCTGATTTTACTCGATGAAATCGGACGGGGAACCAGCACGTATGACGGAATTTCCATTGCCTGGTCCATTGTGGAATATCTGCACAATCATCCGGCTTACCGGGCCAAAGTGCTTTTTGCCACCCACTACCACGAGCTCAACGAAATGGCCGCAGGACTGCCGCGAATCAGAAACTTTCATATTTCGGTAAAAGAAACCGGCAACAAGGTTATTTTTCTGCGGAAGCTAAAAAAAGGCGGCAGTGAACACAGCTTTGGGATTCATGTTGCAGAAATGGCTGGAATGCCGCAAAAAGTGCTGAAACGGGCCAAAGAACTGCTTCAGGTTCTGGAAAAAACGCACTCGCATCAGGAGCTGGAAGAAAAACTCAATCAGGCTCCGGCAACACAAGATTTTCAATTGAGTTTTATCCAGCTGGATGACCCGCTGCTGCAGCAAATAAAACAAGATATTCTGAATACCGATATTGACACGCTTACTCCGGTGGAGGCCCTGATGAAATTAAATGAGATCAAGAAATTGCTCAAAAACATCTCATAAAAAAAGACAACACATCCGGCATATACGGCGGGCAATTTCAATATCACATGCATAATCAACCACTTAGCATTAGTCATTATGACACGGGCGATTGACAGCACTTTTCTCTAAAAAAATTTCAAAAATTTTCTCAAACCCTGTTTGTAAAATAAAAAAAGTTTTACATTTGCAGTCCCAAATGAAGCGCGGGAATAGCTCAGTTGGTAGAGCACGACCTTGCCAAGGTCGGGGTCGCGGGTTCGAGTCCCGTTTCCCGCTCCAGGAATCCCGGACCCGTGATATTCGGGACGGGATTTTTTCTTTGAAACGAATGCCTGAGTGGTGGAATTGGTAGACACGTTGGACTTAAAATCCAATGGCCATTGCGGCCGTGCGGGTTCAAGTCCCGCCTCAGGTACGAAAAAGGCGCGGTAAGCGCCTTTTTCTGTTTTCATCTGCTTTTCATAAAAATTCTAAACTTTTTATTCTCCTTTTATCCATTCTGTTATCTTTGTCCAATCGAATCTGAAATACGATCAAAATGATTGCCAAGAACCTGATTTCCGATGGCATTATGCCCCTAAAAACTTCTGACACGGGAAAAACCGCCCTGAGTTGGATGGAAGAATACAAAGTTTCTCATCTGCCCATCGTGAACAATCAGGAATTTCTTGGTCTGATATCCGAACTGGATATTTACGATCTGAATAATTTTGACGAACCACTTGGAAACCATAAACTTTCTCTCAATAACCCGTATGTTTTTGAGTCGCAACACATTTACGATGTACTCAAGCTGATTAACGAACAAAATTTAAGCCTGGTTCCTGTACTGAGCGAAAAAGGAACTTATTTGGGCAGCATCAGCCTGCAAAGCCTGGTAAAACACTTTGCCCGTGCACTTTCAGTGGACAACCCGGGCAGTATCATTGTTCTGGAAATGAGCTACAACAATTACAGCCTGACAGAGATATCCAAAATCGTGGAAGAAAATGATGCCAAAATTCTCAGCACTTTTTTGTTTAATCATGAAGATTCCACACGCCTGGATGTTTTCCTGAAACTCAACACGGTTGAAATTGCGTCCATTGTAAAAACATTTGAACGTTACGACTATTTTGTAAAAGCATCTTACGGACACGAAGAAGACTTAGACGACCTGAGAGAACGTTATAATTCACTAATGAATTATCTGAATGTATAACCGAAAAGCTTTTTTTATAGTATTTTTCTTTCTTCTCACTGCCGTTTCTACACGACTCCATGCCCAATACACTTTTATTCCCAGTGACACCACTTTTGTCATTGACAATATCCATATTTCAGGAAACAAACACACCAAAAACAACATCATCTTACGGGAGATCGAGCTGAAAAAAGGAGATACCGTAACCTTGCATCCGCTTTTGCGGAAAATACAAAAAAGCCGGCAAAACCTGATTAACCGCTCGTTGTTCAACACCGTAGAAATTACCCCTAAACGACATGATTACAACAAAGTAGATTTGTACGTCACGGTTACCGAACGCTGGTACATCTGGCCGTTCCCCATCTTTACTTATGCCGACCGGAATTTCAATGTCTGGTGGGAAAGCAAGGATTTCTCGCGAGTGAACTACGGGGTGAATCTCAACATCTTTAATTTCCGGGGGCGAATGGAAACCCTGAACATTATCTTACAGGGCGGATACGATAAAATGTTAAGGCTCGACTGGAAAATCCCGTACATCAACAAAGAACAAAAATGGGGATTGGAACTGGCAGCCGGAATGACCTACAACCACGAAACCGATTATATTCTGGATAAAAACGTCCCGGTTTTCTACCATGAAGACAAAGCCTACACCAAAAAATGGTATGCCGGAAGCATTACGGCTACCTATCGTCCGAGATATTACTTTACACACCGTTTCACTTTGGGTTTCGACCATTACAATTATGCTGATACCCTGTTCAAACTCAATCCGGACTTTGCTTATTCCCACTTTATCTTTTCCTTTTTATCGCTGGAATACAATTTCAAATACGACTTCCGCGACTATGCACCTTATCCCTTAAAAGGATTCTATGCCGAAGCCGATGTTAAACAGGAAGGATTGGGAATTCTGTCGAAAGATGTCAGTCTTTTCCGGCTCTTTTTGGTATTTGACCAATATATTCCGATTTCCAAAAGATGGTACTTTGCTTATTCGCTGGCAGCACAAATCATCCCCAATAAGTACCAGCCCTATTTCATCGAAAACGGTTTGGGTTATTACCCCATGGCGATCCGCGGATATCAACTTTACGTGGTTCGCGGCGACTGGACCGGACAGTTTCGTTCCAACATCAAATTTGCCATTCTTCCCAAGAAGACCTACTTCTTAAGTTTTATCAAAACCGAAAAGTTCAACCGGTTTTTATTCGGCCTGTACGCCAATCTGTTTTTCGACGGTGCCTATGTAGCCAGCCGGACCCCTCATGCAGATGGCAGTTTCCTAAATAACAATTTCTTATACGGAACCGGAGTCGGACTTGATTTTGTAACCTTTTACGATATGGTACTCCGGGCAGAGTATGTTATCAATCGTAATCATGAACAACACTTTTTTATTAGTTTTGTAGCACCTATTTAACCGGAATTACAAATAAAGCACCAAAACACTACTTTTGAAAAATCGCATTCAATACATCACACTGTTTTTTTCCCTGTTATTCGGTCTGTTATCTTCCGGAGCACAGGCTCAAGTGGATTATCAACATTTTTTATGGGCTGGCCAGTCAGAGCTTTCCCGGAGCAATTTCACACAGGCCATTTACGATTTTAACACCGCTTTGCGCTCCAAACCCAATGGTTTTGAAGCTTATTTTTTACGTGGCATTGCCAAATACAGTCTTGGTGACTTTAAAGGTGCTGCCAACGATTTTACCCGGACGGTCCAAATCCATCCGCTTTACACCCGGGCTTATCAATACCGTGGAATTTGTTACGACCGGCTAAATGATTTCTCCAAAGCGTTAAAAGATTTTGCCAAAGCCCTGGAACTGGACCCGTTTAATCCGGAGATCTATGTTGCCCGCGGTAACGTAAAAATGCACATGAACAATTTTGCCGGCGCCATTCAGGACTATACCAAAGCCATTCAGCTTGATCCCAAAAAGAGCGACGCCTTCCTGAATCGCGGAATTGCTTATCACCTGCAGAAAAAAGACAGTCTGGCCATTCGTGATGTGAACAAAGCCATACAATTGGATTACTTTAATGTGGATGCCTGGATAAAAAGGGGAATGATCCGGTATGAAATGGACAGTCTGCACAAAGCCCTTCAGGACTATAATCATGCGGTTTCACTGAAACCCGATTATCCTTACACCTATTTCCAAAGAGCACTGACTTACTTAAAACTGGGCGATACGGCCAAAGTTTTACAGGACTACGATAAAGTATTAAAACTGGATCCGAATAATGCGCTCACTTACTATAACCGGGCTTTGATTGAATCGATGCAAAAAGATTACAAAGATGCGCTGGCCGATTACGGAAAAGTCATCGAAATTAATCCGCATAACGTATATGCCTATTACAACCGTGGTGTCGTTGAGTTACAAATGCACGAACCCAGGAAAGCCGAAGCCGACTATACCAAAGCACTGGAAATCTTTCCGGGATTTGTAGGAGCATACATCAACCGGTCGTATGCCCGGCAACAACTGGGAGACAAAAAAGGAGCGATGGCCGACCACGATTCGGCTACCCGGATTATTGCCCGGGCACGGGGTGGAGGAAGAGTTTCAAGACAACTCTATAAACAATACGGCGACTCGGCTTATTTTAATAAGATTATGGCTTTTGAAGCCGATTTTCTCAATGGCGAAATGCGAAAAGGACGGGTTCAGTTCCGGAAAATCAATATCGAGCCGAAACCCGACTTTTTCCTGATTTATGCTTTCGATCTTCCTCCTTCCATTTACAGCCAATACCAGGAAGGCATTTATACCGATAAAAACATTGCTATTTTCAACAACACTAATCAGCTGGGAATCAAACTATTATTTACAACCAAAAGATGGCCGGTAAAAAAACAGGATGCCCTGAAAAAAGAAAGGTTTATCAAGGAAAACGGCCAGCTACTTAGCGAAAAAGCCAATGTCTTTTTTATCCGTGGAATTATCGAAGGCATGTTAAAGCACTATGCCAATGCCATTGCTGATTACGACAGTTGTATCCGAAGTGATTCCGCCATTATTTATGCCTGGTTTAACCGGGCAGCTACCCAGGCCGAATGGGACGACGCAATATATGCCGAAAAATTATATCAGGGCCGTATCGGAATCAGCATGAGCAACTTCAACACCCGCCATGCTTTTAAATCCATTCCGCCACCCAATTACAAGAAAAGTTTTGAAGATTACGACAAAGTTTTGCAATATAATCCCAACCTGGCATTTGTCTATTACAACCGGGGAAATTTAAAACTGAAACTGAAGAAATACCAGCGGGCTATTGATGATTATTCCAAGGCCATACAACTGGAGCCCAAAATGGCCGAGGCTTACTACAACCGCGCTTTGATTCTTCTTTACTTAAAAGAAAACAAACTCGCCTGTAAAGACCTGAGTAAAGCCGGCGAATTAGGTATTCCGGATGCTTACAGCGTCATTAAACGCTATTGCACTCGCAATCCTTAAAACTTAAAAATTATGCGAATGGGGGCCTTTCCCCGAATGTTCATGCCATAATCCGGCCTGCACCAGTTTTTCACGGTCATTAAAAAAATCATGGATATTGCCGTCATAAATGATTTCGTGGTTTTCGGAAAGCACAATCACCCGGTCAGCGATTTCTTTGGCCAGTTCCATATTATGAAGGGCTACAACAAAAGCCGAATCCAGGGTATGCAAAAAGTCGATCAGCCAGCCGGTAGCTTTCGGGTCCAACGACGAAAACGGCTCATCCAAAAGCAAAAAGTCCGGTTCCAAAATTAAAATAGAAGCCAGTGCTGTCCGTTGTTTTTCGCCCCCGCTCAGCTTGACGGGTGACTTATCAAGAAGTGCCGTCAGGTGCAGTTTTTCTGCCCAATATTGTACTTTCTCATCAATATCGTCACACTGCAACTGTTTCAGTCCGAATGCCAGCTCTTCATAAACGCTCGGATTGAAAAGCATCACATCCGGATTTTGAAATAGCAGTCCGGACGACGTTCTGAATTTCTTTCTGAAATCTTTATTTTTCAAATTTTTCCGTGTCAGCGGTGCCCCGTCGAACAACACCGTGCCTTTTTGCGGAAAAATCAATCCGTTCATCAGCTTGAGCAACGATGATTTCCCGCTGCCGTTTACCCCGAACAAAGCAATTTTCTCACCCTTTGCCACGGTAAAATCGGCATCTTTTACAACATACGTTTTGTCGTATTTAAAATATAGATGTTTTACTTCGATCATAACACACTTCTTGAATGAACAGCCTGCATAATTTCTTTCGAATTCTCAATGGATTTTTTAATAAACAGGTTTATCTGATACCCCAAAATCCGGTACGAATGCAACAAGGGTATTTTCTGTATCGTACGACTGGCCAGCGCCTGTTTCATCTGCTCATAAGTTATCTGATAATTGATTATCTGACTGTACGCCAGTGTCAGCGTATAACTCACAAACGGCGAAAAGCTGAAAACGGCAAACAGGTTCAGTTTTTTTCCTGCCAACAGGGTAAAATAAAGCAACGTGAACGTACGCAAATTAAAAACCAGCAATCCGCTATAATTCTTCGTGGTAATAAAATACACCGACGACAGCAGATTAAAAACCAGAATAGCTGCCAGTGCCCGCCCGGTCAGCCTGAGGATATCTTTTCCGGAAAGCAGAAAAGCCACAACCAACAATGCCAAAATAAAGTACGGGTCAGACGAAATGACCACCGAAAAAATAACGAGCAGATAATTAATAAAAAACAGTTTGTCAAAAAGGACATTCCGCCTGCGCGAAAAAAGATAAAACACAAAAGTGGTTACAAACAGCGCCAATACGGCCGACAGATAATAAGAGGTTATTTTTCCCATGCCCGGCAAAGTATAATCGGGCAACGGGGCCGAATACAACGCCGAGAAATGTTTGATTCCGGCCGGAATAAATCCGAGCTTATCGTGAAAAAAGCCCAAATCCCACTCGCCCCAGGCCGGATTTTCGGTAATCAGCCCCAACGGAACCAACAGCAACACCACCACAATAATCAGGAAAAACAAAAAGGTATCCTGCCGGCTTTTTTTAATCGCTACCGGACGGAATCCGGCATCTTCGTGCACGTATCGTTTAAAATAGGAAACCCCGAACAAGGTAAAAATACCTTCGACCACACCGAAAAACAACATATGCGAACCCACAACGGCCGGCAGCGTAATTTTCAGTCCGTAAGGAAAGTAAAGCGGCACTCCGGCCGCACTGCTGGCCACCGAAGGTTCGATACCCAGCACCACCGCTACCACCAACGAAGCCATGACAATACTGGTCCATCCCGAAAGGAAATAACTTACTTTTTCGGAAACCCGGTTTTTCAAAAACTGAAAAGTATAATAGCCGGTAAAAGAAGCCACATATCCCATGGAAATGGCATTGATGGCATACGTTGTAATTCCCCCGTCGCCAAACAGCAATGCCTGTAACAACAAAACAAAGCTCACGGCAATAAATCCGGCCCACGGACCGAAAATAATGGCTATCAGTGCCGTGCCCAACGCATGACCGCTGGTGCCCCCCGGTATGGGAATGTTAAACATCATAAAAATAAACGACAAAGCCGTTAAAGACGACAACAAAGGCAACACATCACGATTCAATTCGCGACGTAATTTTCTTATCCCCTTCAAAAACAAAGGAACAAACAACAAATAGAATGGGATAAAAACTTTGGGGGAAACGTATCCGTCAGGAATATGCATAAACCGGCTCTCTTTTTTATTTGACCCGCCAAATTTACTGTTTTTCTTTTAACAATTAAAATCCGGAAAAAGAATTTACTTTTTTATAGCACAAAAGGCTTGTTAACAAAACAGCGTGCAAAAATTTTTTCGCACCAGCCGTACGGAAGTGCATTTGACCTATTTTTGTACTTGCAATGAAAGATTTTTTTAAAAAATACATTAACAACCGCTATTTCTATACCGCCCTGGCTTTCATTATCTGGATGTTTTTTTTCGATAATGATAACTTCAGGGAACAGATGCGCCTTTCAAAAAAAATCGATCAGCTGCAGCAGAAAGAACAGTTTTATAAAACCGAAATCGAAAAAAACAAAAGCGCCCTGAAAGCCCTGAAATACGATACGGTTCAACTGGAAAAATACGCACGCGAAAAATATTTCATGAAAAAAGACAACGAAGACGTGTACGTGATCATCCGCAAACCGGCAAAATAACCCCGCTTCTTTTTAAACATTTCCATCTTATTGTATTTTAAAATGCGCTAAAAGGGCATTTTAAAATCTACAATGGTAAATGCCGATATTAAATCAAAGCGCTTTTTGGGATTGCAATGAACCAAAAGCGCATTTTGATTTTTAATCAGTATCCTTATACAGAATTACATAAGCATATTATTTAAATTGTTAATAAATTAACAAAACTTTTTCTGTTTTACTGTGAAGCGTTTCACAATATTTCTATTTTTGCCCCGAAAACGGAACCCAAAAAACAGATTGTTTTTCCGGTTCCTTATCAGAATGAATCATAAAACAGAAAAATATGCATGTTTCAAGATTTAGTATTTCCGTAGAAAAGGAATTGTTGGACAAACTCGACGACATCACCACGGGTTTAAATTTTCCGAATCGTTCCCGCACCATCCGGCACTTAATACAGAAAGCCTCAGTTCAAAAAAGCCATGCCGAGAACAAAGTGATGGCCGGGGCGGTAATTCTTATTTACAACCACCACCAAAGGGATTTGCAGGCACATTCCACGGATATCCAGCACCAGTTCCATCATCTGATTTTATCGGTTCAACACGTACACTTAGACCACAACAACTGCCTGGAAACCATTGCAGTAAAAGGAAAAGCCGATGAGCTGGATAAGCTCGCCCATTCATTAATTTCATTAAAAGGAATTCAATACGGCACGCTGGCAATTACCGGCAGCCTGTAATTTTTTTAACCAAAAAGTATTACGAATATGAAAAAAGTAACACCTGTTTCGCGATTTCGGTTTCATCAGTTCACCCGGTGGACAGCATGTTTTCTTTTTATTTTGTTTTTTCAGTCGGCATTTGCCCATCAGTACGGAACGTTGTCCGGCACCATTCTGGATGCAAAAACGGGAAAGGAAATTTCCTTTGCCAACATCATCATCGAAAAAAGCCTGATAGGCACCACCAGTGATTTGCACGGTAAATTTCAGATTCGCGGTATCGAAGCCGGTGATTATGTGTTGGTGGTTTCGCATCTCGGATACAAAACTTTTAAAAAAAACATCCGCATCCGCAACCGGCAAACCACTACCCTGCTGATAAAAATGCAACCGACATCTTTTAACATGTCCGACCTGAATATTACCGCCCGGCGTCCGTTTTCCATTGCATCGTCGCAGGCCATTCGCAGCATCGACTTGCAACTGCGGCCGGTAAAATCATCACAGGATTTGTTAAAACTGGTACCGGGACTCATCATTGCCCAACATGCCGGCGGCGGAAAAGCCGAACAGATTTTTCTGCGCGGCTTCGACTGCGACCACGGAACCGATGTGAACATTTCGGTGGACGGCATTCCGGTTAACATGGTCAGCCATGCGCACGGCCAGGGCTATGCCGATTTACACTTTTTGATTCCGGAACTGGTCGGGAAACTGTCGGTTTACAAAGGTCCTTATTTTGCACAATTCGGTGATTTTGCCACGGCAGGCGCCATTGCATTTACCACCAAAGACATTCTGAAAAGCAACAGTTTTCATCTCGAAGTAGGACAATTCAACACCCTGAAAACCACTCTACTGTTGCAAACCGGAAAAGGCAACGCCATGCAAAACGGTATTTTTGCCGCCCAGTATTACACTACCGACGGGCCTTTCGACAATCCGCAGGACTTAAAACGACTCAACGTTTTTGGAAAATATTTTATCAACCTGAACCGCGTCAGCCGGCTTACTTTTAAGGTTAACGCTTTCAATTCGGCCTGGAATGCATCCGGACAGATTCCCGACCGCGTGGTAAAAGCCGGTATTATCGATCGTTTCGGGGCGCTGGATCCCATGGAAGGCGGCACCACCACCCGGCAGGACTTTTCCATTGTTTACCGGCACAAACAGGACGATCACCAATTCCGGTTGCAAACCTATTTGACACGTTACGTGTTTAAACTCTTTTCCGATTTCACTTATTACCTGCAAGACACCGTCAACGGCGATATGATTGAACAAAACGAAAACCGCTGGCTCAGCGGAATGAAAGCCACTTATCAGATTCACAAAAAAATCAACAACATCATCGTTCTTCCGGTTTTCGGTGCCGGCTTCCGAAACGACGCCATTCAAACCGCCCTGTGGCACAGCCCGAACCGGATTCGGATGAACGCATTATCCAACGCCACCATCAATCAGACCAACCTGTTTGTCTGGGCGCAAAGTAAAATCATTTTCAACATTCACTGGCGAATTGAAGTGGGGCTGCGCGGCGATTACATCACCTACGATGTGGACGACCACCTCGGCAATGCCAACGACACGCTGTCAAACGGCTTGCCGCATGCGTCGGGATACGCCCAGCAGGCGATGTTGAATCCAAAGTTCAACGTGGTATATAGCCCGTCGGCACAGGTGGATATTTATCTGAATGCCGGAACAGGATTTCATTCCAACGACGCCCGAAATGTTATTTTCACCCAAAAGGCCAAAGAAATCGAGCAGGTAAAACTTCGCGAAGGATATTCCGAACAGGAAATATCCGAATGGCTGATAAAACACAATTTCGACCCGCAACAGCAATTTACCGGCACCATGCCAAGAGCTTACGGCGCCGAAACCGGTTTACGTGCCGAACTGTTCAGAAAACTAAATATCGGCATTGCCCTGTGGTACATGTATCTCGACAAAGAATTTGTCTATGCCGGCGACGGCGGATATTCTGAGTTGAGCAATCCCACACAGCGGATGGGACTCGATTTCGAAGGAAGGCTAAAATTAACCCCGTGGCTGTGGGCCGATGCCGACCTTACCCTTTCGCGCGGCAGAATCAACGATCTTCCGGAAGGCAAAAACTATATCCCGCTGGCACCCAATTTTACCCTGACCGGCGGACTGACCATGATGAATTTTCACGGCTTCGACGTGTCGCTGCGTACCATCCATATCGGAAGCCGGCCGGCCAACGAAGACAACACCGTAAGAGCACTCGGCTACACCCTTGTCAATTTCGGGGCCTCTTACCATCTGAAAAAATACACCTTCTCAGTTACCATCGAAAACCTGCTGAACACCGAATGGAATGAAGCCCAGTTTGACACCGAAAGCCGGATGAAATGGGAAAAGAAACCGGTGGACGAACTGCATTACACCCCCGGCAATCCGTTTAATGTTCGATGTGGCATAGGCATCCGGTTTTAAACCGGATGCCCTTCTTATCGATCCGGCATCTTTATTTTCAAATTTTAATACTATATTTTAGTAGTATTTTAAATACAAAAACAACAATCACCAAACTAATTTAACTACTGTTGATTAAAAAAATTTTCTATCAACATGCGATAATTTAAAAAAATTATATATTTGCAATTGCTACTTGAATATAGTATTTAAATGAGACTTTCTAAAACAGCGGAATATGCGTTGCGCATCCTGAGTTTCATGATAAACTCGGAAATGCAGGTTTTCTCTGCCCGTTACCTTGCCGAGCAGTTACACATTCCTGACAAATACCTGCGCCGCTTAATGACCGACATGGCCAAGAAAGGTTTTATTAAAAGTATCCAGGGGCGCGAAGGCGGATATGTTTTCGGCAAAAATGCCAACGCCATCCACCTGTCCGAAATTATTGATGCAGTAGAAGGCATGGACAAATACACCGGCTGTCTGCTCGGATTTCAGGATTGCAGCGATGAAAATCCGTGCAGCTTACACGAAGCCTACGCCCCCATCCGCGAACAAATGCTCAACCTACTGAACACCATGACCATTGCCGACCTGAAAAGCAAAAAAATTAAAAAGTTCTAACCCCTACATGTATGAAAACAAATTTTCAAGCCCCAAATAAAGAATTTAATTACCTAAATAAATAAAATCAATTATTGTTCATTAAAAAATTACATCTATGAAACAATCGTTACTGGACAAGTTCATGACCAAAAAAGGGTTATACACCGGCTTTTGGATCATTGCCATTTTTATGGTAACCATCCTGATTTACTACACGGCTACCCTTCAGCGTGAAGTACCGCCCATTCCGAAACAGGTAAAATCGGAAAGCGGCGAAGTACTTTACACCTACAATGATGTGGTGGAAGGAAAAGGCTATTTTCAGGAATTCGACCTGATGGACTGGGGCACACTGCTCGGCATGGGCGCTTACATGGGTCCCGATTTTACCACCGACTTTTTCCATAACCGGGCCGAATACCTCTACAACTTTTACGGACAAAAGGTTTACGGAAAAAAAGCATCTGAGCTTACCCCCGAAGAAAAAGGATACATCAAGGCCATGGTGAAAAACGATTTTCACAACAAAACCAAACTGCGTAAAGAAGGGGTAACTTATACCGATGCTTCGGCACAGGCTTTTCATGCCAATGTGAAATACATCACCAATCTGTTGGTAAACGGCGATCCGCAACGGGCTTTCCCGGGGGGCATCATCACCAAAGCCGAAGCCGAAAAAATTGCCTGTTTTATCGACTGGTCTCAGCTGGTAGCCTCTTCCATCCGGCCGGGAACCGAAGGAACAGTGAACCAGAGAACCTGGTCGAACAACTGGCCACACGAGCCGCTGGTGGATCAAAACACCGGTTTCAACAGCCATTGGGTTTCGCTGTGGGAATTTCTGATTTTGTGGACGCTGACCATTCTTGTCATCTTCCTTTCGTACGAATATCTGTTTAAAAAAGACCGGAAAGAAGATCTGCAGCCGGCCATTAAAATTACCAAACTCTTCCCTTCGCAGAAAAAACTGCTGAAATACATTCCCATTGTTTCGCTGTTGTTTGTGGTACAGCTTTTCCTCGGCGGCTACCTGGCCCACCTGTACACCGATCCGACCAACAATTTCATCATCTCACAATCGGTATTTCCTTTTAACGTTTTGCGGTCGGTACACACCCAGCTGGCCATTTTATGGGTAGCTGTAGGCTGGCTGGTGGGCGGTTTGCTGATTGCCCCGTGGGTAGCCAACAAAGACCATAAATTCCCCTGGCTGGTGGATGTTTTGTGGGCAGCACTGGTTATTGTAGCCGTAGGTTCGGTTATCGGATTGTATCTGGGCGCCATGGGCGACCTGCGTCATGTATGGTTCTGGTTTGGCAATGAAGGCCGCGAGCTGATCAACCTGGGTCGCGCCTGGGATATCGGACTGGTAGTCGGACTGGTTTTCTGGTTCCTGCTGATTATCTCGCTCATCCGGAAAGCTGCCACCAACAATCCGCTGGTAGGCACCATCATTTGGTCGGCATTTGCCATTGCCACGCTTTACATTGCCGGGATGATGCCGCTGACCAAAATCATGCCCAACTTTACGCTGGACGATTATTACCGCTGGTGGGTTATCCATCTTTGGGTAGAACTGACCTTTGAGCTGTTTGCCGCCGGTGTTATTGCCTACTTTACCGTAGCACTCGGATTGATTTCGCAAAAAACCGCTGAGAAAGTGATGTTCTTTGAGCTGTTCCTCATCATGATGTCGGGAACGCTTGGCGTAGGACACCACTACTGGTGGCAGGGACTGGACGAATACTGGATTGCCATTGGTGGAATTTTCTCATCCCTCGAACCGTTACCGCTGGCACTGATGATTGTAGAAGCTTGGAAAAACAAACGCGACGGTGAATACAGTGGCAAAGATTTCAAATTTTCCACCCCGTTTATGTGGATTGCCGGTTCGGCTGTACTGAACTGGATTGGGGCCGGATTTTTCGGTATGGTCATTAACACCCCCACCATCAGTTACTATTCACACGGAACCTATCTGATTATGCCTCACGGACATGTGGCATTGCTCGGTGCTTTCGGTTACATTTCCATTGCCTTCCTGTACATGACTTCGCGTGCCAACGCCATGGCCAACGGATGGGAATGGAACGACAAACTCAGCAAATGGGGGTTCTGGCTGCTCACCATCGGCGTGCTGCTGTTTGCACTGCCTACCATTATTATTGGTGCCCACCAGACCAAACTGGCTGCCGAACTGGGCTATTATTATGCCCGTACCCGCGAAGCCGTGGAAACCATGAAAGGCTGGATGTGGTTCAGAATTCTTCCGGACAGCATGATGATCCTGGGTGGCATCATTATCTTTATCGATTTGTTTAAGAAAACATTTCTCGGAAAACCGGCCGCTGCGGCTGTCGAAGAATAATCTGTTAAAAGCAAAAAGCGGGACATAATTTAAAGTTCCGCTTTTTGTTTCTCTACAAAAAAAGCCGGGGTAAAACATTCTTAAAGTATTCTTAAAATTTATTAAAAACCAAATACTTGAGAACTTTTTCCGTATTTTTGTAATTGCTTATTTAAAACGAATAAAACAAAATAAATCAAATTTTTAACCATAAAAAAAGAATAAAAAAATGGAACAAAACGGCGTATTAGTATTAAAACCCATGCCCGAATTTAAAATGGAAGCTTACGATGCAGCCAGTGGGCATTATACCGAAGTCAGTTCGGAAAATTATAAAGGAAAATGGACCGTTATCTGCTTTTATCCGGCCGACTTTACCTTCGTATGCCCGACAGAAATTGCAGCCATGAATGCCAGCATGAATGAAATTCACGACCGGCTTGGTTGCGAAGTACTGGCCGTATCCACCGACACCAAATTCAGCCACAAACGTTTTGTGGAAACCGAACCGTTGCTGAAAGACCTGAAGCTGACCATTGCTTCCGATCCGACAGGCGAAGTTTCCCGCAAATTCGGCGTGCTGATTGAAGACCTCGGCATTGCCCTTCGCGGACGTTTCCTGGTTAACCCTGACGGTATTGTCATGGCACAAGAAGTACAGGCACCGCCGGTAGGCCGTAGCGTAAAAGAATTTATCCGCCAGATTGAAGCCCACCAGCACGCACACAAAACCGGCGAAGTTTGCCCGGCAGGATGGCGTCCCGGAAAGAAAACCCTTCCGGTAAATACCGACGTGGAAGCTTTGACCGGAAGAGTCGGCGACTACATTACCATCGAAGAAATTATGTCGTAACCCGATATATATTTTGCACTAAAAACCCCGGTGATTGAAATCATCGGGGTTTTTTATTGCGGATCCACATCAATTTGAACGCGCACCGATTTATAGGGCGTTTGTTTTTTGAACTCGCTGATGGCTTCCTGTAATTCTTTTTTCCGGTCAGACAGTTGTTCATTCCGTTTGATCTTCAGCATAATCTGCTTGATATACCAGTTTTTCACACGAGAGACCATCGGATATTCCGGTCCGTAAACAAGATTTCCGAAACGGGCTTTCATATCGCGGGCCAGCACCGCTGCCGCTTCGTTGAGCAACTCAGGCTTTTTGTGTTTCAGTTTGACCATCACCAGCCGGTAATAAGGCGGATACCGGAAACGCCACCGCTCGGCCAGCTGCCGGTTGTACATGCTTTGGTAATCATGCTGCACCACATCCTGAATGACCGGATGTTTCGGTTGCCAGGTCTGAATAATCACGATCCCCTGTTTATCTTTGCGTCCGGCACGCCCACTCACCTGTTCCATCATCTGAAAACTGCGTTCGTGTGCCCTGAAATCAGGGAAACTCAGCATATTGTCCGCACTCAGAATACCTACCACCTGCACATTTTCAAAATCAAGTCCTTTGGTTACCATCTGGGTTCCGGTAAGGATATCGGTTTTACGGTTTTCAAAATCATAAATGATACGCTGAAAAGCATTTTTCGCCCGGGTGGTATCCAAATCCATCCGGTCGATCTTGGCATCAGGCAATATCATGGCCAGTTCTTCTTCCACTTTTTCGGTACCAAACCCCTGCATCACCAGATTCGGGCTGCCGCAATGCTCGCAAACAGCCGGCACCGGCCGCGAGTAACCACAGTAATGGCATTTTAACAACTGGCTTTTTTTGTGATAGGTCATGGTCACATCGCAGTACTTGCATTCGGGAACCCAGTTACACTGCTCGCACTCAATGCGGGTGGAAAAACCGCGCCGGTTTTGAAACAAAATCACCTGTTTTTTATCGTCCAGCGCCGCCTGAATATGATGCAACAAAACGGATGAAAAATGTGACTTCAGCATCCGGCGGCGTTTTTCTTCTTTCATGTTTACCACAATGATCTCGGGCATTTTCACCCCGCCGAATCGTTCACTCAGTTCCACCAGTCCGTATTTTCCGTTTTGTGCATTAAAATACGTTTCGACAGCCGGGGTAGCCGAGCCCAGAACCACGCGGGCATCATGCAAACCGGCAAGATAAATCACGGCGTCGCGGGCATTGTAGCGCGGTGCCGGGTCGAACTGCTTGTACGACGAATCATGTTCTTCATCCACAATGACCAGTCCCAGCCGGTCGAACGGCAGAAACATCGCCGAGCGCGGCCCGAGAATGATCCGGTAAGGTTTATGCACTTCGGCCGACTGGATACCGGCCACATTTTCCCATACTTCGGCCCGCTCGTTTTGGTTGTACCGCGAATGATACACGCCTACTTCATCGCCAAAATGTTTCCGCAACCGATTGATAATCTGTGTTGTTAATGCAATTTCAGGCAATAAATAAAGCACCTGTTTTCCTTCGGCCAACGCTTCTTCCATCAATTTGATGTAGAGTTCGGTTTTTCCGCTCGAAGTGACGCCGTGCAACAAAACCACCCGGTGTTCCTGCATCTGTTCTTTCAAAGAGTGAAACGCTTTTTGCTGCTCGGCACTCAACGAAAAAGTCTTTTCCGTTTCGTTGTTTTCACCGGT
This sequence comes from Candidatus Sulfidibacterium hydrothermale, assembly GCF_020149915.1. Lineage (GTDB taxonomy): Bacteria > Bacteroidota > Bacteroidia > Bacteroidales > F082 > Sulfidibacterium > Sulfidibacterium hydrothermale. Next base: position 1,116,739 of record NZ_CP083760.1, on the reverse strand, counting down.
AAAACGGCTGATCACCACCTCTTCCTGCACAAAAACCCCCTTATCCGTAAGTGCTTTTAACGCATTTTCGGATGCCTGTGTTTTATGTAACAAATCGCTTTTGGAAACCGAAAAATCTTTTTTCAAAGGGAATCCCGACAGGGTAAGAAATCCCATCAACAATTCCAGTTGCTTGTGTGCCCGTTTAGACAATTGATCCATCAGTTGCTGCAATGCACGCTCGTCAAGAAAAGCTTCCGAAAGCTTTATCATTTTGGTTTTCTTAGGCTTATACTGCTGTACCAGCTCTTCTTCCATCATAATAAGCCGCCTTTCAATCATGGTTTTCAGCAAAGGCAGCACTTTCTGGTATCCCACAATCCGGGAAACTTCGTGAACGGTCAGCTTTTTCTTTTGCAACAGCGCCTCTGTCAGCCGGTATTCCGGTTCGCTGAGGGTTTCCGTATCGGGAACAAAATCGGGGGATAAAACCACTTTCGACTCGCTGCTCAGTTTAAAAGCCGACGGCAAAGCCGCTGCCATCACTTCGCCCAGCGTACTCATGTAATAACCGGCTATCCACTGCCAAAAGCGAAGCTGGAAATCGTTTACCACCGGCCGGCTGTCCAAAACCGAAAGGATATATTTGGGAATTCCTTTTTGCGGTGGCTGCTGATGAATTTTTACAATCAGCCCCGCATACACTTTTCGCGGACCAAACTGTACCGAAACCCGTTGTCCTGCCTGCACAGCATCGTTCAATGCAAAAGGCACCCGGTAAGTAAACGTACCGGGCAACGGAAGCGGCAGTAACACATCCACAAAAAGGGTCACTCTCTCCATACAACAAAAGTATCGATTTTAGAAAACCGGGGAAGGATCTGTTGATAAAATATTGAAACGAAATACAAGGATAAAACTCCGGAAACTCATATTACGGCTCCACAACATCCAAAAGTCATAATCTTTGGTAATTATAATGACCGATCGCCATGAGTATGTTTCACAGCCAGGGCTATGTGACGAGCGCTGTTTTATTGTTTAATCTTCAAATATACCTGGCCGGAATTTACCTGTTAAATTACAACTATTTACAACTAAAACACATCGCCTGGAATAAACTCTCTATCCGACTGATATTTCAAAAGTATAATCAATCGTTCTGAAGTTTTCTTCTAATGCCGCACAACGAAACAATATGCCGGGCAGGTTACAAGCAAGGGTTTTTCATTTCCAGTTGCTGTAGAATTAAGGGAAAATCAGGAAGATTCATTCTCCGTTTTTTCACCAAACCCACCGCCACCGGGTGTTTTTAACAGTAGCACATCTTTTGGATGCACTTTTATGCGGGAAATTCCTTCCAGTTGTTTTTTAATGCCATCGGCCGAAACCAACCATTGTTCGCCGGGGCTGCCAGGTTGTCCGCCACGCATTCCGTAAGGAACTGTTTTCCGGTGCTGACTAAGGAGTGACAGCTCCATTTCTTCCAAAAACTCGTATTCACGAATCAGGCCATTGCCCCCACTGTGTTTTCCATCGCCGCCAGAATTTTCGCGTATTTGAAACCGTTTCAAGCGAACAGGATAACGGAATTCGAGTATTTCAGGATCGGTGATCCGGGTATTGGTCATGTGCTGATGGACACCGGAAGCCCCATCGGCCACAGGAGTAGCTCCCACACCTCCGGCCACGGTTTCGTAATACCCAAAATTCCGGTTACCAAAAAGAACATTGTTCATGGTCCCCTGGCTGCACGCCGCCACGCCAAAGGCTTTCAGCAAAGTATCCGTCAACCGCTGACTCACTTCCACATTTCCCCCTACCACGGCCGGACATTCATCAGGATCATCACTAAAAACAGGATTCAACAATCCGGCGGGCAAATGCACACTCACCGGCTCCATCAAACCATCATTCAGCGGGATATTTTCATTCAGCAGCAAACGCATCACGTAAATAATGACCGAATGAACAATCGCGCGGTTAGCATTCAGATTTCCGGGATGTACGGGTGAACTGCCGGAAAAATCGAAATGAACGGCATCACGGCGAATGGTTATTTCCACTTTCAACACGCTGCCGTCATCGAGTTTTTCTTCAGCGTTATATTTTCCGTCCGGAAAACGGGAAAGCACCCGGCGCATTTTACGGGCAGCCAATGCACGAAGCGCATCCATGTATTGCAGCACTTCTTTTTCGCCATAATCGTCCAACAGCTGCAAAAAAGCATTCCGGCCATTATAATTCGCTGCCAGTGCTGCTTTCAAATCGGCCATATTTTCAGGCACTGAACGACTGGGATATTTTCCTGAACCAAAAAGGGTTTCCATTTCATCCCACAATACTTTTCCCTGTTTTACCAGCCGGACAGGAGCAATCACAACCCCTTCTTCCGAAAGGCGGGTAGCAAAGGGAGGCATGGAACCCGGGGTAATCCCGCCGATTTCAGCATGATGCGCCCGGTTAACAACAAACGCCAGCAGCTCTCCTTTCCGGTTAAAAACAGGCGTAATCAATGTAACATCAGGGAGATGCGATCCGCCATAAGCCGGATGATTGGTGATAAAAGTATCGCCCGGAGAGAAAGTGAATCTTTTGAGTATCTCCCGCACACAAATACCCAATCCACCAAGATGAACCGGAATATGCGGGGCATTAGCCACAAGATATCCCGAACGGTCAAGCAACGCGCATGAGAAATCCATTCGCTCTTTAATATTCACCGAGAGCGCCGTGCGCTGTAAAACAGCGCCCATATTTTCGGCCAGCATTTTAAACCGGTTGGCAAACAGTTCGAGCTGTGTTTCAAAAGGATCAATCTTCACGGCTGTCTTTTCCTTTTTTACTTTTTCCAAAAGCAAATGACCGTGGACATCCACTTCGGCAAACCAGTCTTTTTCAAGGAAAGTCGTGCTTTTGTCATCTGTGATCAGGGCAGGCCCTGTGATAAAATTGCCGGGCTGCAACTCATTTCTGAGGTAAACCGGCACACGCTGCCATCCGTTGCCGGTATAACTTTCCTGATGATGATGAACCGGTGCTTTTTTCCTGACCGGCTTTGTACCGGTTTTTGCCGCCAAACGATGTTTTTCTTTGGAACGAATGCTGAGAAGAACCGATTCGATTTCAAGGGTACGGTTTTCAATCCAGTGGCCGAAAAGTTTTTCATATTCCCGGCGAAAAGCATTCAAACAAGCTTCGCTGTCACCGTTCCAATCCACAGCAAGACCGGCATCCTGTCCCTTAAACCGCAAAAACAACCGGCGTTGATACACTTCAAATTCACCATCCGGAACAGAAGAAAACAACTGTTTTTCCATCTCTTCAAAAACCGTGTCGAGATGATTGACGGCCGGTTCAAAATCGAGCAGCAACTGCCGTTTGACCTGTTTTTCCACTTTTGCGCTGCCAATACCAGCCGCACTTAAAATACCGGCCCGTGCCGGCACAATAATCTCTTTTATTCCAAGAAGATCGGCCAGGGCGCAGGCATGCAGCCCGCCAGCACCACCAAAAGCAAGCAACGTATAATCAGCCGGATTAAACCCTTTGGATACCGATATTTTCCGGATAGCGCCAGCCATGATCTCGTTGGCAATGGAAAGAAAACCGGATAATATTTTTTCTTTCTCCGGTTTTTTACTGGTTTCTGATTCCATTTTATGCATTAACTGCTTTAGTTTGTCCCCGGCAGCTTTTTTGTCTACCGGAATTCCAAAACTCCGGACATCCAGCCTTCCGGCCAACAAATTGACATCGGTAAGTGTCAGCGGCCCGCCGGCACCATAGCAGGCCGGTCCGGGAAAAGCCCCGGCACTCTCAGGCCCCACTGTCATTTTAAATCCATCGAAAGCGCACACCGAGCCACCGCCCGCCGCCACCGTTTCTATGGCAATAGCCGGACTAAACAGCCGGGCATGACCAAAAGCTATTTCATACTGATAATCATAAGAACCGTTGTAACGCGACACATCCGTGGAAGTTCCCCCCATATCGAAAGTAATCAGTTTTTTACGTCTGCACTGGCTGCCGGCGGCGGCGGCTCCCACCACCCCTCCGGCCGGGCCGCTGAGCAGGCTGTCTTTCGGATGAAATTCGCCGGCAGGCACCAGTCCGCCGGCACTGTTCATCACCAGCAGGTCATCAGTATATTTTCTTATTCCGCTTAAATAATGGTTAATCACCGGATCCAGATAAGCATTGACCGTAACCGTTTGGGTCCTTTCCAGAATTTTTATGAGTGGCGACAATGCAGAAGCGAGGGAAATATACCGGAAACCTTCTTCTTCAAGCAGCTGCCTGAAAAGCATTTCATGTCCGGGATTTTTCCACGAATGCAAAAAAGCTACCGCGGCCGAGAGAACGCCTTCCTGTTGCAGCCGGCGAACAATTCCCCGGTATTTTTCAATATCCGGCGAAATAAGCACGGTACCACTGGCATCCATCCGTTCATCCACTTCGATAATCTGCTCGGGCAACACACGGGCAGGTGGAATGACAAGGCTAAAAATATCAGGTCGCTGCTGGGTGCCGATCTTTAACAAATCGCCAAAACCCCGGGTAATGAACAAAACACTGCGTCCGCCTTTGGATTCCAGCAAAGCGTTGGTTCCTTTGGTCGTCCCCAAGCGCATTTTAACCGGCGGAAACGGTGTTCCCAGCGGAGTCTGCGTGATAATACGCGCCGCCAACACCGGAGCTTCTTCGCCACTGCTAATCTCAAAAGAGAGATTTAACGGCATTTTATTTGAAATAACAGGCCGGTCAAGGGTTAAAAGATGACGCTTGGGATCAAAAGCCACCACCCGGCCTGTGGGAACTGTATCTTTCAGCAAAGAAAAGGTAAAGCCTTTGAGAATATCTTTTTTCAACTGCCAGTTTTCATCTATCTGATAAACCCGGTCGGCATACTGCGAAATAATTTTTCCCCGCAATCCTCCTCTGCTCAGGATTTTCAGCTGAATCATCCGGTTTTGCCGATCATAAGCCAACACATCGGTAAAAGTACCACCCGTATCAACAAATATTTCATAGAATGCTTTTTCCATTAGGTTCTCTGTTTTCGAATGATGAAAAACCACAGCAACAACGTAACCGCAAAATTCAGCACCAGCAAAACGGCCATTATTGTCCCGGCTCTGGAAGAAGCCACATCCACAATAAGCCGCAGAATATTCCAGCTTCCAAGCAACAAGCTTACCCACACCACCAAACCGAACAACAGATTTCCTGCCGGCGTATTCGGTTTACGGCCAACAAGTTTCCGGTCGTTGACAGCCATCCACAAAAAAACACTAACAAAAGGCAGTATCAAGCCATTAAGCGCCTGAGCAAAAATAATGGCCGGAACCGGTTTAAAGCCGGCCATCCCAAACCCCAGTCCGGTAAACAGCACAAACATCCAGGTCATCCGGTAATACTTTCCACGGGGCTGCCACTTTTTCTCTCCGGGTTTTCCAAAAATATCCCGTGCGGTCACAGCCGAAGCGAGAGGGGCCGTCACAGCCGAAGAAAAGCCGGCAGCAAAAAGGCCAAAACCAAACAGCCATACAGCCGTACTGCCCAACCGGCTTCCCAGCACCCGGCTTAAAGTCAAAAACGAAAAGCCGTTTTCTACGGCAGATCCGGTTACCAGCACAGCCATGGAGATCATCCCGCCAAGGATAACCGCCACCGAAATCCCCCAACGCATTTCGGTCACCGTTTGGTTTTTATCGGCAATGCCCGAACCAAGAAATAAATTATACGGAACCACAGTAGTTCCTACCAATCCCAAAAGCAACAATCCGGCACCTGCCGGAAAAGAAGGCACTACAGCCCCACGCATTAAACCGGAAAAATCAGGCTTGATGATTATGGCCGTGTATAAAAAAGCAACGCCCATTAAAACCACTAAAAAGCCCAGAAAACGGGCCATGGTTTTTAAACCCGGGAACAGCAGCGCCGCAAAAGCCAGCACGCCGATAACAAGCACCAATACCGCCGCCGGAACAGGGGTAAAAATACGAATCCCTTCGGCAGCGCCAAGCAAATTACCGGTTTGATAGGCTGCCGATCCCAAAATAATAGCCCCTATCACCAAAGCAAAAATCAGCCAGCCGCCTTTTTTGTTTTTAAAACGGTCGGCAATGGCATTGCCCAGACTTTTACCGGAAAGAATACTTAAACGGGCAGCCGCTTCCTGCAAAACAAGACAGGCAAAAGTGGAAAAAACAAGCGCCCACAAAAGTGAAAAACCAAATTCCGCACCGGCTTTAGCAGCGGTGGCAATGGTTCCGGGACCAATAAACGCCGCCGAAATCACCGACCAGAACAAGATATTTAGCAACCGTTTACGCATCTATACAAAGATGCAACTTTTTTTAAACCAAAGGCATAAGAAAACCAATCCTGTTTTAAATACACGATGATTTTGCAATTCACGTCCCCCCATCTCCTTACCCACACCAAACCGGATTGGGAACCAGGGGATTTCATGCCGTTTTTCTCTTTTTTTCCGTACTACCTGAATTCGACATAAAATTTATTTCGAGGAAAAGCCATAGCGTATCCGATGTTTGTTTTCTGACCAATCCTGTTCCGAACCGGTCAAGCCGGAAATCTGTTTGAAAACAATTGAATTACAGCAACTGTCGTTAAAACATGTTAAAAAAAAATTCACCTTAAAAAGGATCTTCCGGGATAAGGGATTTTTGATAGTTTTGCATAAACTTTTTAAGACCCTCCACGGCCATGGAAAATGAAAAATTTTTAGGAGAAGGACTTACCTACGATGATGTTCTTCTTGTTCCTGCTCATTCGTCGGTTTTACCGCGCGAAGCCGACCTGACCACCCGTTTTTCGCGGAATATTGAAATGAAAATCCCTATCGTATCAGCTGCCATGGATACGGTTACCGAATCAAAAATGGCCATTGCCATGGCTCAGGAAGGTGGCATCGGGGTAATTCATAAAAACATGAGTATCGAGAAACAAGCCAATGAAGTCCGGAAAGTAAAACGGGCTGAAAACGGCATGATTATCGATCCGGTAACCCTGAGTGCCAATGCCCGGGTAATTGACGCATTGAACATGATGCGCGAATACAGCATCGGCGGCATTCCGGTAGTGGACAAACACAGCAAGCTGGTCGGAATTGTAACCAACCGTGACCTCCGTTTCGAAAAAGAAATGGACAAACCCATTCAGGAGGTCATGACCAAAGAAAACCTGATCACCACCACCGAATTCACCAACTTTGAAGAAGCCGCTCAAATTCTTCAGGAGTTTAAAATTGAAAAGCTGCCGGTAGTCAACAAAGATTACAAACTGGTAGGACTCATTACATACAAAGACATCATTAAAATCAAAGCCCATCCGAACAGTTGCAAAGATAAAAACGGGCGACTGCGTGTAGCGGCAGCTGTGGGTATTGCAGCCGATACGTTGCAGCGGGTAGCAGCGCTGGTGGATGCCGGGGTAGACGCCATTGTCGTTGATACGGCTCACGGCCATTCTGAAGGAGTCATTCAAATGGCGAAAAAAGTAAAAAAAGATTTTCCGGATGTTGATTTGGTTATTGGAAACATCGCCACCCGCGAAGCAGCACTTGACCTGCTGGCTGCCGGTGCCGACGCCATCAAAGTAGGAATTGGTCCGGGTTCCATCTGTACCACACGTGTAGTTGCGGGCGTAGGCGTTCCTCAACTGACGGCGGTTTACAATGTGGCCAAAGCGTTAAAAGATACCGGCGTACCGGTAATTGCCGACGGCGGCATCCGTTATACCGGCGATATTGTAAAAGCCATCGCTGCCGGCGGTGACAGCATCATGGCCGGTTCGCTTTTTGCCGGTGTGGACGAATCGCCGGGCGAAGCCATCATTTTTGACGGCCGGAAATACAAATCATACCGGGGAATGGGCTCTGTGGAAGCCATGCAACAAGGCTCTAAAGACCGCTATTTCCAGGATACCGAAGACGACATCAAAAAACTGGTTCCCGAAGGTATTGTAGGCCGCGTTCCTTACAAAGGCACACTTTCTGAAGTCATCCTGCAAATGACAGGCGGCCTGCGCGCCGGAATGGGATATACCGGTTCGCGCAACATCAGCGAATTACAAAATGCAAAGTTCATTAAAATTACGGCTGCCGGCGTAGCCGAAAGCCATCCGCATGATATCACCATCACCCGCGAGGCCCCGAATTACAGCAGAAAAGGTTAATCAAAACAGAACGATATGAAGCGAGTTTGGATTTTTTCGATGCTGATACTTTTTTCAATTCCTCTGCTGGCGCAGAAAAGTCTGTTACGAAAAGAGTTAATCAACATTGACGGGCAAAAAGTTACTGCCGGAGATTTTCTGAAAATGTACGAAAAAAACGGCACGGAAGGCAACGACACCACCAGCCTGAGCAACTACCTTCAACTTTATATCAATTTCCGGTTAAAAGTACTGGAAGCAGAAAAGCGCGGAATGGACACCCTGCCGGGATTTAAAAAAGAGCTGAACAGTTACCGGAAACAACTGGCCCGCCCCTATTTTACGGACAAACAGGTAACCGATTCGCTGGTAAAACAGGCTTATCAACGATTGCAATACGACATCCGGGCCAGCCATATCCTGGTGCGGGTTTCCCCCAATGCTTCTCCAGCCGACACTTTAAAAGCCTGGAAAAAAATCAACCACATCCGGTCAGAAATCATACACGGAATGGATTTTGAACAGGCTGCCGTTAAATATTCAGAAGACCCGTCGGCCAGAGACATCAAAGCCATTCCGGGGAAACAACGCGGAAGAAGAGGAAACCACGGCGACCTGGGCTATTTCACGGTTTTCAATATGGTATATCCTTTTGAAGAAGCCGCATACAACACACCGGTGGATAGTGTTTCCAAACCCATACGCACCCGTTTTGGCTACCACCTGATCAAAGTAACAGATAAAAGACCGGCGATGGGAGTAGCCGAAGTGGAACACATTTTTGTAGCTCTCAAACCGGGTTACACCAAAGCCGATTCTTTGGCCAAAGCAGAAAAAATCCAAAAGATCTATCAAAAAATCAAGGCCGGTATGCCGTTTGAAGAAGCGGCCCGGAAATATTCGGAAGACCGTGGCTCTGCCGGTAACGGCGGAAAGCTCCCCCGCTTTTCTTCCAGCCGGATTGTTCCCCAGTTTGTGGAACAAATTGACAGCCTGAAACCCGGACAAATCTCCAAACCTTTTCAAACCATCTATGGTTTTCATATCATCAAGCTGCTTGACCGGAAACGTCCGGGAAGTTTTAAACAGGAAGAACCCCGGCTAAAAGAACAGGTTGCCCGCGACCAACGGGCCCGCAAAAGCAAAGAAGCGGTTCTGGCCAAAATCAAAAAAGAACACCACCTGCGTGTTTATCAGGACGCCAAAGCGGCCATTTTCCAGGCCATTGACACGACCGTACTATCCGGGCATTTTAAAACGGAAAACCTGAAAGGAAACTGGAATCATGCCCTGATGGAAATCGGGGAAAAAGAACCTACGGTTTACGTCCAGGAAGATTTTGCCCGTTTTGTGGAGAAAAATCAGCACAAGGGCCACTATACCAACAAAGCCATCATGCTTGACCATCTGTTCAAACAATTTGTCGACCAAAATTGTCTGGATTACGAAAACCAGCATCTTGAAGATTTCTATCCGGATTTTAAAGCACTCATGCAAGAGTATCATGATGGAATTCTTCTTTTCAACCTGATGGATCAAATGGTATGGACCAAAGCCATGAAGGATACAACGGGATTAAAAAAGTATTACACCCAACACCGCGAAAAGTACAAACACGGCACCGAAGCGGCTGCTTATCTCTTTTCTTTCCAGAAAAATGAGCTTTCGCGGATGGATTCTATTTTCAAACAGTATCCTGACCCGGAAGATCTCATCCACAACCTAAAGAAATTAAAAATAAAACGGCAAACCCTGAAAATAGACAGCGGCACATTCCAGCACGGCGACAACCGGATTCTGGATACGATTCCCTGGAAACCAGGTTATTCCAAACCGATATTTTCAGATGTAGATAACCGCGTTTTTGTGGTTTACATCAAAGAAATCATTTCTCCGGGGCTCATGTCTTTTGATCAGGCAAAAGGACTGGTTGCCTCCGATTATCAGGATTTGCTCGAAAAAAACTGGGTTACACAACTTCGGGCCAAATATCCCGTTAAGGTGAATGAAAAAGTATTGAATAAACTGATCAAATACGAAAAAGAGAAGAAAAAATAGTGCTGGAATTTTTATCCATATCAACCCTCCGGTTCAGACGGCATAAACGGTCAGGAAGATTTCTTTTTTTCCTGGGGATTCTGGCCCTATTTGTTTTGGCAGAAACCGGATGCCGGCATAAAACGGATACCGGACAGGCTCCACTGGCACGCGTTGGCAGCAAATATTTGTATGTCAACGATCTGAAAGGGCTAATCCCCAGCGGGTCGTCTCCACGCGACAGCATCCAGTTTTGCCGGAGTTATATCAACAAATGGGTTCATACCCAATTGTTACTGCAACAGGCCGAAAAAAACCTGCCGGAGGATAAACTCAATTTTCAAAAAAGGCTGGAAGAATACAAAAATGCACTGATCATTTATCAGTATGAAAATGAATATGTCCGGCAAAACATGGACACGGTCGTAACCCAACAGGAAATTGACGACTATTACAAAAGCCATCTGAAAGACTTTCAGTTAAAAGAAAATATTGTCAAGGTCATTTATGCTATAATCAACCGGAAAAGAGAAGATGCCCCGCAACTTAACCGCGTTTTCTGGGGCATGTTTCATCTTTCGGACAGTCTTTTACTCGACTCGCTGGAAAATTATGCTCCGGTTATGGCCGAAACCTATTCAACAGACACCAACCGGTGGATTCCTTTCAATCAGCTGATCCGGTATATTCCTATCGAAACCTATAACCAGACCCTTTATCTCAAAAATCATCGCATCATCCGGCTGGAAGACGAAAATAAGATCTACTTTGTAAAATTCATCAACTTTAAAATAAAAGATCAAATATCACCAGAGGAGCTGGAAACCCAATTTATACGGGAAATCATTTTGAATAAACGGAAAACAAAAATGATTCAGCATTTACGAACCGAGATATTTGATCAGGCATTAAAACAAAAGAAATTCGAAATTTATTAAAATATGAAGATACAGAACAACAAAATTTTTCAACAAATTACCCGGACGACACTGGTAACTTTTCTCTTAATTTTTATGGGATATCCGGTAATATTCGCACAAAAAGAAGACTCACTAAACAGGGTACCCAAAGGCAAGATCCTGGACGAAGTTGTGGCGGTTGTAGGGAATAAACTGATACTCAAATCCGACATTGAAAATCAATACATGAACTACCGCATGCAAGGAGCCATTCAGGGAACAGCCGAAGACATGAAGTGTGAAATTCTGGAAAGTTTGTTGTATCAGCGACTGATGGTGGCCCAGGCCGAAGTGGACAGTATCACGGTAGACGAGTCACAGGTAAATGCCGAGCTGGAAAGAAGACTCTCCGGATTTATTAATCAATTTGGCAGCCAGGAAAAACTGGAGAAATATTACGGAAAATCCATCTCTCAGATTAAAGCGGAAATTCATGATATTGTAAAAGACCAGATGCTGGCCCAACAAGTACAGCAAAAGATTATCAGCAACATCACCGTTACCCCGTCAGAAATCCGGCAATATTTTAACTCCTTGCCCAAAGACAGTATCCCGATGATCAAAACGGAATATGTCATCCGGCAAATTGTACGTGAACCACCGGTAAACCTGGCAGAAAAATTAAGGGTGAAAAAAGAATTACTGCAGTTAAGAAAACGGATTTTGAATGGCGAAAGCTTTTCCACACTGGCTATTTTATATTCACAGGATCCGGGGTCTGCCAAAAATGGCGGAGAGCTGGGTTTTTATGGCCGCGGCCAACTTTATCCTGCCTTCGAAGCAGCAGCTTACAAACTAAAACCCGGTGAAATTTCAGGCGTAGTAGAAACCAAGGCCGGTTATCACATTATTCAGATGATTGCCCGGAAAGGCGATTATATTGACGTCCGGCATATCTTACTTATCCCGAAAGTTTCGGCACAAGACCTACAAAAAGCCAAAATGAAACTGGATACCATTGTACAGGAAATCCGCTCTGACTCCATCACCTTTGACGAAGCCGTAGAAAAATATTCACAAGGTCCCAATAAAAACAACGGAGGGTATCTGCTGAATCCACAAACCGGCGGAACCGAATTCGAAGGAGAGCAGTTGGATCCGCAGGTTTCTTTTATTGTGGATAAAATGAAACCGGGAGAAATATCTAATCCGGTTCCTTTTAAAACCGAAGACGGTAAAGATGCTTACCGGTTGCTGTATCTTGAAAAACGGATTCCGCCCCACAAAGCCAACCTAAAACAAGACTATCCGAAAATAGAACAATGGGCTCTTCAGGACAAACAACGTAAAGCCATCGACAAATGGATTAACGAAAAAGCACGGCAGACCTACATCCGGATTATTCCGGAATACCGAAGCTGTCATTTCCGTCACCACTGGTTACCCGACCAAAAAAGGAAGTAGAAAAGGCTAATATAAAAAAGCGCATATCGTATCCAGCACATCGTCCGGAAAATCAAAATGCGGATGATGGCTGGCAGAAGAAAGGATTTTTATATTCCTTTCGCCCGGAATCTGTTTGCGGATATTTTCAACCTGCTGTAAGGTAGTATATTGATCGGCTCCCCCATGAAATGCCAAAACGGGGACCTGTATCTGTTTTAACTCCGGCAAAATGTTCCACGACATAAAAAAAGGGGCGGTCCAGGTATCGCACCAGGCATAAAAAACAGCATCACACTGCTCGCCATGATACTTTTGCAGCGCCTGTTTAAGTTTTGAATTTGGCTTTTCGTACATTTCTCTGACCTTTTCAATTCCGGGAGGAATAGAACGTTCTTCTTGCGTATTGGCGGATAAGGTAATTACACGAAGTAATCCTTCCGGATGACGGGCCGCATGGATCAACGCCAACGATCCCCCTTCGCTATGGCCAAGAAGGATATATCTTTTCACATTCAGCTTTTGGATAAGCTGTGTGAGCAATTGTTCTTCGCGATGAAGATAATCCAAACCACGTTTTTCTTTCCGCGGAGTAGATTTTCCGTAACCCAGCCGATCGTATAAGAAAACCGGCATTTTACAAGCCTGCAAAAACTGTTTGGGAAAATCTTTCCACTGCTCAACAGAACCCAATCCTTCATGAAGAAAAATAGCCATCGGTTGTTCCGGATCTTGAGCCAAAGGTTCCAGCTTTTTACAAAAAAGACGGACCTCTCCCACCGTTATATAAAAGGTTTCTTCACGAAATTCAGTCATCTTCGTCTGTTTTAATTTTCCAGCACAGCTATCATTTCAAAGAAATAAAAACAGTCAACCCGCTTCAGGCATCAACAACTTCCAACTTCTGACTTCTGGCTTCCCCCTTCTTTTACTCTTTGTCTTTCACAAACAAAATAAAAACGGAAGCCAGCAGCATGGAGATTCCACCGATAATCATGGCATAAATGGCCTCGCTATGGAAGAATTTTTCCAAAAAGAATCCCAGAATGGCCGCTGCCACAATTTGCGGGATCACAATAAAATAATTGAAAATCCCCATGTAAATCCCCATCTTATCATGCGGAAGAGCATTGGTAAGAATGGCATACGGAATAGACAAAATGCTGGCCCATGCCACACCAACGCCCAGCATAGAAATCAACAATCCGTATTGATTATGAATGAAATAAATAGAGAAAAGGCCTAAACCGCCAAATAACAAAGAAATAGAATGTGTCACTTTCCGGCTGGTCACTTTGGACAACGGGGTAAGAAACCAAGCCACCGCAGCGGCAAAACCATTATACACCGCAAACAAAACGGAAACCCAGTCGGCTCCATTGTTATATGCGGCCGAAGTGGTGTCTGTTGTATGAAAAACATATTCGGTTACTGCCGGGGTGGTATAAATCCACATGGCAAACAGGGCAAACCAGCTAAAAAACTGAACAAAAGCCAGTTGCATCATGGTCTTAGGCATTCCGAACATATCGTTCATAATTTCCACCAAAGCGGCATTATTCTTTCCTTTGAGTTGCATCATTCCCGAAATCATCATCAATACTCCAAACGCCATCAAGCCAAAAGAGAGAACATACAAATCTTTGGTCAGCTGTTTTTCAAAAAACCAATACGAAAGAGCGGCTCCAAAAAGCAGCCAAAGCAATCCATTCCGGGTTTGAATTTTCCCTTTTTTCTGGTGATCTACCGTAACCGATGTGGTCGTTACCGAAACATGCGTCCGCTCCTCTTCTTCCGCATCAAACTCTGCCAGTTTTTCCGGAGGATATTCTTTTGTAGAAAGAATTGTCCATAATACAGCAGAAAAATAAACCGCTGCACCAATATAAAAAGCCCACTTTAGCGATGGAGGAATCACGCCTTCCGGAGCGGTATTACTGATGTGTAACCAATTGGTCATTACCCAGGGCAATACACTGGCAATTACCGCACCGGTACCGATAAAGAAACTCTGCATGGCAAAACCCCGCGTACGCTGTTCTTCAGGCAACATATCGCCCACAAAAGCACGAAAAGGTTCCATGGAGATGTTGATAGAGGCATCCAGAATCCAGAGCATTCCGGCGGCAACCCACAAAACATGTGAGTTGGGCATGATCAGCAAGGCCAGCGAAGCCAGCAGCGCTCCGGTTAAAAAATAGGGCCGTCTTCTTCCCAGACGGGTCCAGGTTTTATCGCTGTAATGCCCGATAATCGGTTGTACAATCAATCCGGTAACCGGAGCAGCTACCCACAAAATAGAAAGGTTTCCAATATCAGCTCCTAACGTTTGGAAGATCCGGCTCACATTGGCATTTTGCAGCGCAAAACCAAACTGTATCCCGAAAAATCCCACGCTCATGTTCCAGATCTGCCAGAAACTGAGGTGCGGTTTTCTTGCCATAGAAATAATTTTTAGAAAGTTCGAAAATACGGTAATTCCCGATAACCACCAAACCCATCCCATTGGTTACCGGCCAATAAATGCAAGTTATTCGTCAAATATTTCTCTGTCAGCCATAAATCAGGAATACAATCGTTTGCATTAAAACATAAAAAAACCGGCACCCTTTCGGGCACCGGAAATGAAAACAAAGCTTACAGGTTCTGTTTTATCTTAGAAACCGTTAAACCGGTTTTTGTTCTGCTGAAAAAGAGGGGAAAACATGGTGGCATCCGGTTGCTGCGGATCCATCAGTAAGAACATCATGTCTTCCTTACTTTTCATTTTGTTTTGGAGCGCTCTTCGTTGCTGTACATGTTGTTTCATCTGTTGATCAACCATGTAATTCACCACGATTTTCCGGATATCAGCCCGCCACTGGGGCATTTTTTCCTGAACCGGAGCCAGGGCTTTTTGCAGTTCGCTGTAATGTCTTAACATGATTTCCTGAACAGCTAGCCGTTCTTTTTGCATAGCTACCTGCATAGCCAAACGGGCAGAATCGTCAGGACGTTGTCCCTGTTTTCTCATTGCCAGCATTTCTTCTCTCTGTGATTTCATCTGGGTCCGGACTTCGGCAATAATTTTTCGTTCTTTTTTAGACAAAACCTTGTCAAAAGCAGCACGTTGACGGGCAATGACCGGAAGAATATTTTTTTCTTTATAAGCCATTATCTGTTTTTTCACTTCCGGATTACGCATGATCATCATCATGTGTTGCTTCATCCCGCCGGAGAATCCCTGACGAAAATTTCCTTGCATTCCGCCCATACGCTGCGGGCCAAACATTCCGGCCGAACCAAACATTCCTTGCTGCGGATTTCTCATACCGCGCATTCCTTGTCCGCCGTTCATTCTCATCATACCCTGCGGATGATTTCTCATCATGCCCTGCATGGCTTTCAGGTCCATCACCAGTCCCACAGCCGGATCACTTAAACGATCCAGTTTTGACATTCTGTTTCCCATTCCGGGACCTTGTCCACCGGTTCTGCCGGCCATCATGGCTCCGGCCATAGGCATTTGCTGTTTTATTTCAGCGATCTTCTTTTCCACAGCATTTTTATACGCTGCTGCTGCTTTTGGATGTGCTTCTACGATCTTACGGGCTTTGGCTACAATGGCATCGAATTGGGCTTTACGGGCATCCCAGGCAGCCTGGTTAAAATTTCCCTGCATCGCCTGACGCATTTGCGCCCCCTGTTTCCGGTAAGTAGCCATTTCTTCCCTGATTTGCAGGAGTTCCGATTTCTCGGACGGAGTCAATACTTTTTCAAATTGCGCCTGCTGCTGTTCAATAAACGGAATCAGCGTTTGTTGAAAATAACGGTGCATTTGGGCAGCACGTTGCGGCTGCTGTGCTTGTACCATTTGTGTAAAGGCAAACAGTACGCCAATAATCATCATTCCAATCTTTTTCATTTTTATCATTTTTAATATTGTTTGCCTATTTGACAAGCAATATCCGAAAATTATTGCATCGTTTTTACAGCAATCGACCAACCCCCGCTTCTACCTTCCGAAACTGCCTTTTTACTCGATAAGTTTCAGGCTGTTTTTGGACTCATTCCGGTTTTTCCTGTTTTAAGGCGCCGAAAACTTTTAGCGTCCAAACCCATAGCGAGTCAAAAAAATCGTTTCAGCAAACCAAAAACTTGTTACTTTTACCTTTTCTCGACAAACACCATCAATCAGTCAGACCAAATGAAGGAAAAAGGAAAAGAGAAGGTCGCATCTGGTCAGGAAAACCATTCGGAACTTCTGATAAATGCTTATTTTCAGGAACAGATCAAAAAGCCGGGATTGCTTTTCTGTCTGCCGGACATCTCCCGCTGGAATGATGCAGAATCTTTTATCCGCCAGGTATTAAAAGAATTTCCCCAGGCAGAAGCGCTGATTTACTTTGACCAGAAAAAAGCCGAGCCCAAACCGGAAGGATCACATTTTCTAACCATTGACAAAAGAGATTTTTCTTTTTTCGGAAAAGAAAAAACCGTTTTAAAAAAATGGTTATCCGGTCACCATTTCGACTTGTTGCTTATCTTTGCCGATAAGGGAACAGACCGGTGTTTCCGGTTAATCAAAGGCATAAAAGCCAAACTGAAGGCAGCCAATGGCATCCGGATAGAAAACTCGCCAGTCGATATCTCGCTGAAAAACACCGGAAAGCAGGAAGATTATCAGGCTTTTTACAAAGCCTTTAAAGCATATTTCAAACAACTGAATATTAAACTTTTACCATGAATACCAATTTTCAGGGAACAGGTGTTGCCATTGTAACGCCTTTTCATAATTACGGCACCATTGATTTTTCAGGTTTGGAACGTCTGCTTCACCATGTTCTTGATGGTGGAGTAAACTACATTGTCAGTTTGGGAACCACCAGCGAGGCCCCGGCTTTAACAACTGATGAAAAACAGGCGGTGATGCATTTTGTAAAAGAAACCGTAAACGGCAGGGTTCCTGTGGTAATGGGCATCGGCGGAAACAGTACCCATACAGTGGTCGGAACCATTAAGAACACCGATTTTGACGGGGTAGACGCCATTCTGTCGGTTACCCCTTATTATAATAAACCCAATCAAAAAGGAATTTACAACCATTTTAAAAATGTGGCGGCAGCTTCGCCGGTTCCTGTCATTCTTTACAATATCCCGGGCAGAACGGCCAGTAATATCGCTGCCGAAACCACACTGCAACTGGCACATGATTTTAAGAATATTGTAGCCGTAAAAGAAGCTTCCGGAGATTTAGCCCAGGTTATGGAGATTCTTCGTCAAAAGCCAAAAGATTTTCAGGTTCTTTCCGGAGATGATGCCCTTACTTTTCCCATGATGACCTTAGGAGCTTCCGGTGTAATTTCTGTTCTCGCTAATGTTTTGCCTCAGCCGTTTACCCAAATGGTAAACCTTTTGCTCCAGAATAAAATCACCAAAGCAAGAGAGATTCACTATTCGCTGCTTCCGGTAATGCAACAGTTGTTTGCCGACGGAAATCCTGCCGGCATAAAAGCAGCTCTTGAAATCAAAGGAATCATTAAAAACAATCTTCGTTTGCCTATGGTAAAAGCCAATAAGGCTGTTTATTTTGCACTACAGAAACTACTTCGGGAATTTTAATCCGGTTTTATGAAACGGAAAATTTTTCTTTTGTTTTTTTTAATTACCGGCAGTCTTCCATTGCTTTTTGCCCAACAAAGTGATTGGACCAATGCCCAAAAAATTCTAAACCAACGCGGAGAAATCTATTTCTGTTTTGCTTTTCCCGGACAAAAAGAAATCCAACCGCTAAGCCGGATCATTTCCATTGACAAAATAGCCCGAGACACCGTTTATGCTTATGCTGACCGGACCGGTTTTCTTCAATTTTTAAAAACCAATATTTCATACCGGACCCTGCTTCCTCCTTCTGAGCGACTCTCTCCGGAAAAACTTACACCGCCGGCATTAAAAAGCACAGCCGACTGGGATTACTATCCTTCTTATGATGCGTATCTTTCCATGATGCAGGATTTCCAAAACCAGTATCCCGACTTGTGTCAGATCATCAGTATCGGAAAATCGGTGCAGGGAAGAGAACTGCTTTTTGCCCACATCGGGCATCTGGATTCCGAAACCGACACCCTGCCCCGCTTTATGTACACTTCCACCATCCACGGTGATGAACCGGTAGGCTACGTCCTTATGCTACATTTAATCGATTATTTATTAAGTAATTACGGAAAACTTCCCGAAGTCACTTCCCTGATCGACAGTGTGGACATCTGGATTAATCCGCTGGCCAATCCGGACGGAACCTATGCCGGTGGCAATGCTTCGGTTTACGGTGCTACCCGTTTTAATGCCAACCAGGTCGATCTAAACCGCAATTATCCCGATCCGAAAGACGGCGACCACCCGGACGGGAAAAGCTGGCAACCGGAAACCATTGCTTTTATGAATTTTGCCGAAAAATATCATTTTGTGCTTTCGTGCAATCTGCATACCGGCTCCGAAGTGGCCAATTATCCCTGGGATACCTGGTCAAGACGAACGGCAGATGACAACTGGTGGCAGGAGGTTTGCCGGCAATATGCCGATACGGTTCATGCTTATGCCCGGGCTGATTATTTCCGCGATCTGAACGACGGCATTACTGACGGCTACGATTGGTACAGTATCGCCGGTGGCCGACAGGATTATATGAACTATTTTCAACACACCCGCGAGTTTACACTGGAACTGTCTGAAACCAAAACGCCTTCACCGGACAGCCTTTTAAAATACTGGGACTACAATTATCGTTCGTTATTAGCGTATATCCACCAAAGCGTAAAAGGATTTACAGGAACTGTTACCGATTCGATTACGGGAAAGCCGCTGTCTGCCCAAATTTTTACGATAAACCATGATATCGACCATTCAGAAGTTTATTCCGATTCGGTAACCGGTTATTTTTACCGCCCGATTGAAAAAGGAACTTACGATTTTGAAATATCAAGTCCCGGTTACATCACCAAAACACTCCGGAATATAACCATCACCCGCGGCAAGGCAGTGGTCAAAAAAATTCAACTGGTTCCTGAAAATTACACCGGCATCAGGAAATCGTCCACAAAGCCCATCCCTATTTATCCCAATCCGGTTTCAGACAAACTGTTTTTTACAGACATTCCTGCCGGCAGCAAAATCTTTATTTTCAATACCGAAGGAAAATGTGTGTTCTCAGCAACAGCCGGAAGTTTCTCCTTTATTCCAACCGGCAGTTTGCCGGCAGGCATATATCTTTTCAAAGTCGAGACCAAACAAGGTGATGTCCAGGTTGCCAAATTCGTCAAACAATAAGCATCACATATTTCTCCGGTATTGTCCGCCCACACCAAACAGCGCCCCGGTAATCTGGCCAATGGAAGCATATTTGGCCGTTTCCATCAGTGCTTCAAAAATATTGTCGTTTTCAACGGCTGCCTTCCGCAGTTTTTCCAGTTCGGCAGCGGCTTCTTTTTCCCAGGTTTTATGCAACTGTTCCAGCATGTGAATCTGATATTGTTTTTCGGCTTCGGTGGCACGGATTACCTCTCCGGGAATAACGGTATGTGATCCCTTATCGGTAAGGAATGTATTCACTCCGATAATGGGCAGTTTGCCGCTGTGTTTCATGGTTTCGTAATACAACGACTCTTCCTGTATTTTGCTGCGCTGATACATGGTTTCCATGGCCCCGAGCACACCGCCGCGTTCGGTAATGCGGTCGAACTCCGATAAAATGGCTTCTTCCACCAAATCGGTCAGCTCTTCGATGATAAACGAGCCCTGCAACGGATTTTGGTTTTTGGCCAGTCCCAGTTCGTGATTAATGATCAGCTGAATGGCAATAGCCCGGCGTACCGATTCTTCGGTAGGCGTGGTAATTGCCTCGTCGTAAGCGTTGGTATGCAACGAATTACAATTGTCGTAAATGGCATACAATGCTTGTAGCGTGGTACGGATATCGTTAAAATCAATTTCCTGGGCATGCAGCGAGCGACCGGAAGTCTGGATATGATATTTTAATTTCTGCGACCGTTCGTCGGCGCCGTATTTCAGTTTCATGGCTTTGGCCCAAATCAGCCGCGCCACCCGGCCGATGACGGCATATTCGGGATCTTCGCCGTTGGAAAAGAAGAACGAAAGATTCGGGGCAAATTTGTTGATATCCATGCCGCGGGCGCGATAATATTCTACGTAAGTAAAACCATTGGCCAGCGTAAATGCCAGCTGGGTAATCGGATTAGCACCGGCTTCGGCAATATGGTATCCCGAAATGGAAACGCTGTAAAAGTTTCGCACCTGATGGTCAATAAAATATTGCTGGATATCGCCCATTAGCTTCAGCGAGAAGTCGGTGGAAAAGATGCAGGTGTTCTGTGCCTGGTCTTCTTTCAGAATATCGGCTTGTACGGTTCCTCGTACCCGGCGCAAGGTGTCGGCTTTAATGCGTTCGTAAATATCTTTGGGCAACACCATATCGCCCGTAACACCTAGCAGCATCAGGCCGAGCCCGTCGTTGCCTTCGGGCAAATCACCCTGGTAACGCGGACGTTCGGTTCCTTTTTCTTTATAAATTTTTTCGATGATTTGCTCCACCTGTTTTTCCAGTCCGTTTTGACGGATATACAATTCGCACTGCTGGTCGATGGCAGCATTCATAAAATAAGCCACCATGGTGGGTGCCGGCCCGTTGATAGTCATGGATACCGAAGTTTTCGGGTCGGCCAGATTAAAGCCCGAGTAAAGTTTTTTGGCATCGTCAAGACAGGCAATGGAAACGCCCGAATTACCGATTTTTCCGTAAATATCCGGTCGTCTGTCAGGATCCTGACCGTAAAGCGTTACCGAGTCGAAAGCAGTGGAAAGCCGCTTGGCCGGCATACCGTGCGAAACATAATGAAACCGGCGGTTGGTACGCTCCGGGCCGCCTTCGCCAGCAAACATCCGGGTAGGATCTTCGCCTTCGCGTTTAAACGGGAAAACACCGGCAGCATAAGGAAACTCACCGGGCACATTTTCTTTTAAAATCCATTTTAAAATCTCGCCCCAGCTTTTAAACCGCGGCAGACTTACCTTTGGAATTTTACTGTGCGACAGCGATTCGGTATGGGTAGCCACACGGATTTCCTTTCCCCTGACCTGATAAACATACTCCGGTCCGGCATATTTTTTCTTTTTCTCTTCCCACGTTTCTAACTGGCGAAAGTTTTTGGGGTCGATTTCGAGCAATAACTTCTGGTAAGTTTCTTTTAACTTTTCGGCCACTTCTTTTTCACCGGACTTCTCCATCTCTTCGATGGATTCTTTTACGCTGAAAAGCCGGCGGGCAATATCGGCCTGTTTTTCGGCCCACGCATTATAATTTCGTACTGTTTCGGAAATTTCGGAAAGATACCGCACACGCTGCGGCGGAATGATGTGTATCTTTTCCGTCATTTCGGGCAGCGACTGCAGATGCGAATGAAAATCAATGCCGGTTTTTTCTTTTACAACCTTGAAAATATTTACATACAACTTGTTAACCCCCGGATCGTTAAACTGGGAAGCAATGGTTCCGAAAACCGGCATGTCGTCAAGGTCGGTTTCAAACAACTGATGGTTACGCTGATACTGTTTTTTTACATCGCGCAAAGCATCCAGGGCGCCCCGTTTGTCGAATTTGTTCAGCGCAATCAAATCGGCATAATCCAACATATCAATTTTTTCCAACTGGCTGGCAGCACCATATTCGGGGGTCATCACATAAAGCGAAATATCGCTGTGATCCACAATGGCAGTATCAGACTGACCGATACCCGACGTTTCGAGAATAACCAAATCAAATCCGGCCGCCTGGGCAATGGTTTCGGCATCTTTTACATACCTTGAAATGGAAAGATTCGACTGACGGGTAGCCAGCGAACGCATATATACCCGCGGGTTGTCGATGCTGTTCATGCGGATACGGTCGCCAAGCAACGCGCCGCCCGATTTCCGTCGCGACGGATCCACCGAAATGATAGCCAGCGTTTTATCGTCGAAATCGCTTAAAAACCGGCGCACAATTTCGTCCACCAGTGATGATTTTCCTGAACCGCCGGTTCCGGTAATCCCGATGACCGGGGCATGGTGTTTTTCGCCTTCCGCACGACAGGCGTCCAGCAGGTCCGCTACTTCGTCGCGGTGGTTTTCAGCTGCCGAAATCAGCCGGGCAATGGCTACCTTATCCTGCTTTTTAATATCGTCCAGGGTGACGTTGATGTCTTTCCCGGTAGGGAAATCCGCTTTTTCCATCAAATCGTTGATCATTCCCTGCAGGCCCATGCGCATGCCGTCGTCGGGCGAATAAATGCGGGTAATGCCGTATGCTTCCAGCTCTTCGATTTCTTCGGGAAGAATAACGCCTCCACCCCCGCCGAAAATTTTAATATGACTGCTGTTTTTTTCCTTCAGCATGTCGTACATGTACTTGAAAAATTCCATGTGTCCGCCCTGATACGACGTGATGGCAATGGCCTGCACATCTTCCTGGATGGCGGTATTCACAATTTCATGTACCGAGCGGTTGTGACCGAGATGGATCACTTCGGCACCCGTGGCCTGGATAATCCGGCGCATCACGTTGATGGCGGCATCATGCCCGTCAAACAACGAAGCGGCGGTTACAATACGAATATGATTTTTGGGTTGATAAACTTTAGGAAGCTGCATTGTCATTCATTTTTGTGAGTCTCGCAAATATAGGGATTGTTTGTGATAACTTTTCACAAAAACAGCCAAAAAACAGTAGCCAAAAGGAATTTTTACAGGGAATAAATAAAGGGGGCGGGAGTTATAAAGTAAACAATTTATTTTTTATTTCATCATAATCTATAAAATAATCCTTGACCAAATAATACCCCATATTATCTTTTGTTTTCAGAATTATACCTTCTTTCGTTTCTTTCCCATACCAATTAAATTTCGAAAGTTTTATTTTTAAATTTTCTTTTTTCCATGCAAAGACTTTGGACTTCATCCACAAAGCCTGAAAAGTTTTAATTGTTACGGTTTCTTTATTTACATTTATTGAACAAACGGTTCTATTATGCCTTTGCAGCATAAGTATGGGAGAATAAACAAATCCAAAGAACATCAGTATTACCAAAAACGAACTTGTGACGTAAAAAAATGCAATCCATTTGGACATACTTAAATAAGTTAAAAAAATCATCAATACAGAAAATATTGGGCCAAAGATCAAACCTCTATAGGCTTCCCTTTTCACATATCCGTCACGTTTTTTTCCTACACTATTTATTTCAAACATTTTTACTTATTTTTTAACGGGTACATATCATAAAACATGGAATTTGAATAACCTAAATACGCATTACCATACGATGTAAGATCCGTTAGTGATGGGGTTAGTTTTCGGTGGATAAAGACCACATGGCGCAAGTCTTGTGCGTAGCCCTGTGCGTGGCTGACTTGTGCTGTGGCTAAATCCCCAAAAATTGCTTTCCGGTTCATATCTCCAAATATAAACATTTTTTGTTTATGGTTTTTGATTGTTCCAAGTCTCGCCCCCGCACAGGCCGAGCGGGAAGACTTGAAACAGAGAGGGGGTTGAAACACACGAAATAATCTGCATACCAGAAGGATATAACAAATCTTCATGGCCCAAGTCTCGCTACCGCGCAGGCCGGGCGGGAAGACTTAAGCCAGTTGGCGAACCAGCAACTATGAAACAAAACGAGTCAACCTTTCTTTTAATTCTTCGTAATCATTGTAAAAATCTTCAATAATCCAAAACTCTTTTCTGTCTTTTGTTTTAACCAAAATCCCATCTTTTCTTCTTTTGCTAAAACCTGATAATCTGTTTTTTACTTCTTTTATATCGATTTCATTTACGATATAATTATTTTCAGTATTTGTAAAAAATGAAACCTGCTGTTGTTTAAATTTTACCTTTCTGACAACTTTGTTAATTCTTACTTTTAAAGTAATAGGAATAAATACGGAAGTAAAAATATACAGTAACGTTAAATACAAAGAAAGGAATAAAAAATACACCTTATCATTAACCGTAAGCCAAAACGTACCAAAAAGTAACAAATAGAAAACAGCCCCCAGCAGTAACATCTTATAAAGATCTTTTGTTTTACTTCTTACAGACAGATCACCATATGTATTAATGCAATACTCGTTCATAATTGTTAACTATCAACTTTACCATAACCAATCCGGTACTCGTTTTTGCAACGAGTACCGATTTAAAACTATTTTTCGGTTTTGTTTTCAAAATTATGGGGAGATCAAGCCTTCTTTCGGCTAGTGTCAAAATTAATAAAACATTTTGAAAATGAAATGAAAATAAATTTGGATTTTAACACAGTATCTTGAGTCTGTGTGTGTGTGTGGGGGGGGGGGGGGGGGTAAAAGATTATTCTTTTATCAGCCTTATAGAGCAACCTGAATTTGATTGGGTCCCATATGTTGTATGAAAATTGTCATCGTCATTGGCGAATATAATTATTCGATACATATTTATATCAGGAAGCCATTTATCTGTCCAAAACATCGTGACTTTTTTAAAATTTAGCCATTGTTTCCATGTACTGTTAGTATTTTTTAGATGGACATTTTTCTCTACAATAGGGGCGGATTTGTTGTTGTCTAAAACGACCCATCTCATTCCTGCTCCAAGAGCTGTAAAACCCGTGGAGTTAGTTGCACCACTATTAGGCTCAAGCCAATGGTTATAACCTTTTTCTTTTATTTTTCCACCAGATTTATCTCCTCCAAGATATAACCACAGTTGATACCAGTCTGTATCATTGGCTACTCTCCATCCTTCAGGAGCTAGGTTGTGCTCCTTCCCAAAGGCTGCCCACCAATTATACAGCAATCCATATACATTACTTATCGCTGTATCATTTTGAAATGAGCAATAAGCTCCGGTTGTCAGTTTCCCCCAAGCTAAGCTGTCTGTTACCTCCGGAATAGGAGTACCGTCACGGTAATGTGTAACTTTTAAATTGCTTTGAAGCCAAAGTTGGTCACCAATTTGTACGGCATAATAACCATTTCCGTCATAGTCAATAACAGCGTAAGTTTTAAAACTCAGGGCGGTGTCACTGTATATCGTTCCTTCTTCACTTGTTGTAACATAGGCTTTCGCCTGATGTAGGGAATTGGGTTTTAAATCACTGACAACTGCCAGCCATTTATCCCCTTTCATGGTTGCTATACCATGTTGCGAGCCGATATTTACGCCAACCTCGGTAATTTCTTCGTTGCCTCCGGTAACAGAAATTTCGATAATGGCATTTGTGGTATCCTGTTTTATTCCTTGTATCTCAATAACAGGCGGAATCTTTTTTTCGCAACTGGCAAAAAACAGTCCCAGAACCAAGATAATCAGTAATAGTTTTTTCATAGTATACGTTTTTTGTTTATGTTTATGATTAATGAAGCTTGTTTAAATCTCCATCTGCTCCTTGTACTGATAAGCACAAGGAAAAAAAGAAATTTCACTGCATTTTTTATAATTTGTTGCTCCCTATTTTGTTGTTGGTATAAAAATTATTTCTAAAAAAGTTTTGTTTCTGCGTTATTTTTAGCTGTTACGTTTGCGCTGTTAATTAGCATAACAAATTAACCCTTAATAAGATATGATTATCGACAACACGTTCCCGGATAGCTGTATTTTTTGGAATAAAAACAACAGGGTAATCCATTATTGCAAGGGTTTGGGTTTTTGATGGCTATAAAGTTAAAAAAAATTAAAACATTGTCCGTTTTTTTTTGAGTTTTTCTTTTGCTTTTTTTGTCGCACGGAGATGATGCTGTTGAAATAAAGAATAAAAAGGCGGGAAGCGGGAAGCGGGAAGTTGGAAGCAAGGCACGCATTGCAAATGCGCGCCAATTAAGGGGGGGGGGACAGTTAAGAAGATAGAAGCGGAAAGTTAGAAGTCAGAAGTGATGGCAGCTGTTTGCAAAGCAGGTATTGCAAATGCGTGCCATTTAGCCTGTCAGTAATCATGCGGCAGGGGGCGCAGCGGCAGCCCCCGCAGGCCGGAACCGATGTGCAGCGGCACAGGCAGGGCGACAGGCGAAGCCCCTGCCTGCTGCCTGCGAAACACGATTTCCGGACAAGGGGCTATAGCAAAGCACCCGCCCGGCCGCCCAAATCCTAAAACGATTGAAATTAGTACGCATGCGTAATATTTATATTCATTCTTAATTAAAAAGTATGTAAAATTGTACTTCCGTTTTTTGCGAATTATTAAAACACAAATATTATGACCAAACAAATTGTCTTTTCGATTGTATTGCTCATTACGCTGGGCGTTTTTGCATACAGTATCCAGCGGTATTTCCGCTATTTTAAGTTCACCAAAAAGAAACCGCTGGGACAGTGGGGAAAACGGTTGTGGAAAACCATTGAAGTGGCAGGCTTCCAAACCAAGATTTTCCGCCGGCCGTGGATCGGATTGGTTCATGCTTCGGTATTCTGGGGCTTTATGCTCATTCTTTTCGGCAGTATCGAAATGGTCTTTGACGGACTGTTGGGTACCGAAAAAATCTTTGGCGGACTGGGATGGTTTTACGATTTTATGATGGCCAGCGCCGATATTTTTGCGCTCATCATCAGCATTGCCATGATTATTTTTATTGCCCGCCGGGTCATTTTCCATGTAAAACGTTTTTCGGGCATCGAAATGAAACCGGTTTCGGAATATGATGCACTGCTGGCATTGACAATTATTTTCTTTCTGATGATTTCGCTCATGGGAATGAATACTTTTTATTATTTGTGGGCTACCAAAACCGGTGAACCGGTGATCGGTATTTATCCGATTGCCCAACATTTGTGGGCACCGTTGTTTGCCTATGTCACTCCTGAGAAAGCCTGGTTTTGGTATCAGTTTTGCTGGTGGTTTCATATTACCCTGATATTCATCTTTGCCAACATACTTCCCTACTCCAAACACTTCCATGTGTTTATGTCGGTACCGAACGTATTTATCAGCCGGCTGGAACCTTACGGATACATCGAAAACATGCCTAACATTACCAAAGAGGTGAAAATGATGCTGGATCCGGAAGCTACATTTGACGAAACGGAAGAAGAAGGCGAACCGGAACGTTTTGGCGCACTGGATGTGGATGATTTAAAATGGACCAATTATTTTAACTCGCTGGCTTGTACCGAGTGCGGCCGGTGTACTTCGGTGTGTCCGGCCAATATCACCGGGAAACTGCTTTCGCCCCGTAAAGTGATGATGGACACCCGCGCCCGCATGAAAGAAAAAGGCCCGGGATTGCTGAAAGAAGGAAAAGATTACGACGATGGCAAACATTTGGTTTTCGATTACCTTACCGAAGAAGAACTTTGGGCTTGTACCCTGTGTAACGCCTGTGCCCAGGAGTGCCCGATTGAAATCAACCAACCTTCTATTATTTTGGAAGCACGGCGTTATCTGGTGATGGAAGAATCCAAAGCGCCATCAGGACTTAACACGGTGTTCACCAACATCGAAAACAACGGAGCTCCGTGGCAATTCTCGCCGGAGGACCGTTTGTTGTGGGCCGAGGGACTTGATGTTCCGGTAATGGCTGACCTGTTTGCCAACAACAAAAAACCGGAATACCTGCTTTGGGTAGGTTCGGCCGGTGCTTTTGACGACCGTTACAAAAAAGTAATGCAGGCTTTTATAAAAATTCTGAATTACCTGAAAGTGGATTATGCCGTACTGGGTACGGAAGAATCGGACAGCGGTGATGTAGCCCGCCGTGCCGGAAATGAAATGCTTTTCCAGATGCAGGCACTCACCAATATTGAAGTGATGAACGGTTATGAAGTGAAGAAAATCGTCACTTGTGATCCGCACGATTTCAATACGTTGAAAAATGAATATCCTGACCTTGGCGGAAATTACGAAGTACTGCATCACACCCAGTTCCTGAAAAAATTCCTGGACGAAGGCAAGTTGAAAATCGATAGCGATAAATTTGCCGGTAATACCATTACTTATCACGATCCGTGTTATTTGGGTCGCGCTAACCAGGAATATGATGCTCCGCGTGAAGTACTGAAAGCTATTCCGTCAGTAAAAGTGGAAATGGAGAAGAACCGCAGCTTTGCCATGTGTTGTGGTGCCGGCGGCGGACAGATGTTCAAAGAAGCCGAAAAAGGCGAAAAAGAAATCTTTATCGACCGTACAGAACAAGCACTTGAAACCGGCGCCGACATTATTTGTACCGCCTGTCCGTTCTGTATGACCATGCTTACCGACGGGATCAAATACAAAAACAAAGAAGAGGAAGTGAAAAATTATGATATTGCCGAGCTGGTAGCTATCAGTCTTGACTTATAAGGTCATTTTCTTTTAAAAATCAAAGCCGGGATTTCTCAAAGGAAATCCCGGCTTTTTGCTATCCGGACAAATTTCATTCTTTTAAAAAACAATTTCGATAAAAATCTTTTCCGGTCACAGTCCGGGAATTCGTTATCTTTGCCCGCCGGAAATCAGGTTGATCTTCCGGAATTTTTCACAAAATAAACACAACAAAAATGGCTTTAAATTGCGGTATCATCGGTTTGACTAACACAGGCAAAACCACCATCTTTAACTGTATGTCCAACACAAAAGCCGAAAGTTCAAACTACGCATTCAGCGCAACCAAATCCAATAAAGGGGTGGTTAATGTTCCTGATCCGCGATTGTACGAACTCGACAAACTTTTACCTGCTGACAAACTGGTTCCGGCTACGGTTGAAATTGTTGACCTTCCCGGTTTGGCCAAAGGAGCCAGCCAGGGTGAAGGCGTGGGGAACAAATTCCTTGCCGATGTTCAGCAAACCGACGCACTCATTCATGTGCTGCGCTGTTTTGACGACGACAATCTTCCGCATATCGAAGGTTCGGTTGATCCTGTCCGCGACCTGGAAATCGTTAATTTTGAATTGCAGGTCCGTGATCTGGATTTGGTTCTAAGAAAACTACAACGGCTTGAAAAACTGGCTAAAACCGGAAATAAAGAAGCCAAAAAAGGCATTGAGGTGCTAACGATTTACAAAGAGCACCTGGAAAATTTCGGAAACGCAAGTACTGCCCCCGTCAATGAGGGAGATGAAGAATATATCCACGATTTACTTTTGCTTACCGCCAAACCGGTTATTTATGTATGTAATGTGGATGATGCTTCGGCAATTTCAGGCAATGCTTATGTAGATAAGGTAAAGGCAGCCCTGCCTGATGATGCCAAAATTTTGGTCATTGCCGGCGAACTGGAAGCCGAAATTGCAGAACTGGAAGAAGACGAAGACCGGAAAGCTTTTCTGGAAGATGCCGGATTAACCGAACCGGGCGTAAACAAATTAATCCGTGCAGCTTATGATGTGTTGAACCTGCAATCATTTTTCACCATTGGCAAAACGGAAAACCGCGCATGGACGATCCGGAAAGGAATGACGGCTCCGGAAGCGGCCGGAGTTATCCACAGCGACCTAGAACGGGGTTTTATCCGCGCAGAAGTGATGAGCTATGAAGATTTTATCCGGTATGGCTCGGAGCAGGCCGTAAAAGAAGCCGGAAAATTCAGAGTAGAAGGAAAAAGCTATATTGTACAGGATGGCGACATTTTGCATATCCGTTTCAACATATAATCGGGGAGATCAAAACAATCCATATTTTTCAAAATATTTTGAAAATATTTTTTTGCAGATAAAGAACAAAGTTCTATTTTTGCACTCCTTTTGTAAGGAAACATCAAAAACGTTCTTTTTATTTTGATAACATCAAAGAAAGCGCAGTCCGGTAGCGTATTCCGGCAGAAAATCCGGGAAAGATGCAGGGGCTCTGCGTCAGAATAAATTTACGGGGTATAGCGCAGTCCGGTTAGCGCACCTGCTTTGGGAGCAGGGGGTCGTAGGTTCGAATCCTACTACCCCGACAGTATTTTCTTTGAATGTAAAATAAATTCAGTACGAACCAGAAAATATTCGGAGAGGTGGGTGAGTGGCTGAAACCACCGGTTTGCTAAACCGGCGTACCTGTCAAAGGGTACCGGGGGTTCGAATCCCCCTCTCTCCGCTTTCTTTTTAAAAGCTGCTTTCTCAGGCAGCTTTTTTTATTTTGACAAGTAAATTTTTACTGCAACCAATTTCCACCACAAAAATTTATTTCAAACTCAAACTGAGTGGCTGATCCGCCAACCGGCGGATGATAAACCGGCGTATCCGCCAGATGGCGGAGTACCGGGGGTTCGAATCCCCCTCTCTCCGCTTTCTTTTTAAAAGCTGCTTTCTCAGGCAGCTTTTTTTATTTTGACAAGTAAATTTTTACTGCAACCAATTTCCACCACAAAAATTTATTTCAAACTCAAACTGAGTGGCTGATCCGCCAACCGGCGGATGATAAACCGGCGTATCCGCCAGATGGCGGAGTACCGGGGGTTCGAATCCCCCTCTCTCCGCTTTCTTTTTAAAAGCTGCTTTCTCAGGCAGCTTTTTTTATTTTGACAAGTAAATTTTTACTACAACCAATTTCCACCACAAAAATTTATTTCAAACTCAAATTGAGTGGCTGATCCGCCAGCCGGCGGATGATAAACAAAGAATAACCGGAAACCGTTATAGCATCTGTCAATGTCGTTGATCACTAATCAACGCTTACCATCCCTTTTGAGGAAAATCGTATCTTTACTTCAAATTTTTTGTCATGGAAATTGTAAAAACAAAAATACCCGATCTGTACATTTTAAAACCGAAAGTATTTGAAGATGAGCGGGGTTATTTTTTTGAATCCTACAACAAAGAAACTTTTCTTAAGCTGGGCATTGACCAGAATTTTGTACAGGACAACGAATCGAAATCCATGAAAGGGGTTTTGCGCGGGCTTCATTTTCAAAAACCGCCTTTTACCCAGGGAAAACTTGTACGGGTGATGCACGGTGCAGTATTGGATGTGGCAGTCGATCTCCGGAAGAAATCGCCCACTTACGGGCAATGGGCTTCCGTAATCCTTACCCATCAAAACAAATGGATGTACTGGGTTCCGCCTGGCTTTGCCCACGGATTTATTACACTGGAAGACAATACAGTATTCTTTTACAAATGCACCAACGTGTACAACAAAGCTTCGGAAGGAAGTATCCGGTGGAATGATCCGGATTTGAATATTGACTGGCAACTGAAAGAAGATCCCATTTTGTCGGAAAAGGATAAAAATGCTCCTTTTTTCCGGGAATTTGACAGCCCCTTTTGATTTGAAAACAAACTAAACCTTACCACAATTATGAACCGAAATCTTTCTTATTTCATACTCCTGTTGATAGTCGTTGCACTTATATTAAGCAGTGTTGTCTATCAGCAAAAGCATCGGGATGTCAGTTTACCGGGCACCAACAAGCAATACTACAAAATTGTGCCTCTGAGTATTCCGGACACATTAAGTTTTGCCGGCGAACCGGTACCCTTAGATATTTTTTATGTCCGCGAGGCTCTCGACCGGGAACTTTCGGTAAATACCTACTGGCACTCTTCCACCCTGCAACTCATCAAACGGGCTCATCGCTGGCTGCCGTTTATTGATACCATTTTGGTGGATGAGGGAATTCCGCTTGACTTTCGCTATATGCCCATGGTAGAAAGCGGGCTCCAAAATGTAGTTTCCCCGGCACATGCGGTAGGTTTCTGGCAATTATTAAAAAGTACAGCCAAAGAAAACGGATTGGAAGTTGACCGGGAAGTGGACGAACGATACAATGTGGAGAAATCAACCCGCGCTGCCTGCCGTTACTTAAAAAAATCGTACAAGAAATTTGGAAACTGGGCTCTGGTTATCGCCAGCTACAATGCCGGGCAAAAAAGAATTGAGAAATTTTTAAAACAACAACAAGCCACTTCGTTTTACGATCTCCTGGTAGCTGACGAAACCTCACGTTACATCTACCGGATGCTGGCATTGAAAATGATTTTTGAGAACCCGAAAAAATATGGATTTTATATTCGTCCTTCCCAGGAATATCCAATCATTCCCACGCATACGGTGGAAGTAAAAGGTGCTGTAAAGAGCTGGGCAACATTTGCACATCAGCACCATATTTCTTACAAACTATTAAAATATTTTAATCCCTGGTTACGGCGTACTTCACTAAAAAACCCACATCACAAAACCTATTTTATCAAGATTCCGGATGCGCCATACAACCTGACCGACGCAAAATTGAAGGAATAAATGTAATTTTGCCGATTAAAAAATATCCGGGACAAAATTTCATGGATACAGAAAAAGAAAATGCGGGCAAGAATTTCCTGAAAATCAGGGGAGCCAGGGTTCATAATCTGAAAAATATTGATGTAGATATTCCGCGAGACCAGTTGGTAGTCATCACCGGTCTAAGCGGAAGCGGCAAATCATCTTTGGCTTTCGACACCATTTACGCGGAAGGACAACGGCGTTATATGGAAACTTTTTCGGCTTATGCCCGCCAATTTATTGGTCATCTGGAGCGCCCTGATGTGGACCAGATCAACGGATTAAGTCCGGTGATTTCCATTGAACAAAAATCGGTTAACCGGAATCCGCGTTCCACGGTGGGAACCATTACAGAAATTTATGATTTCTTACGGCTACTTTATGCCCGTGCTTCCGAAGCTTTTTCGTACAACACGGGCGAAAAAATGGTACAATACAACGAAAATCAGATTGTTGATCTGATCATAAAAGATTATACCGGAAAAAATATTTCTGTTCTGGCCCCGTTGATTCGCAGCCGGAAAGGACACTACCGTGAACTCTTTGAACGTATCCGGCAACAAGGATTTTTACGTATCCGGGTAGATGGGGAGATCAGGGAAATCAGTCCGGGAATGCAACTGGACCGGTATAAAACCCACGACATTGAGGTAGTCATTGACCGCTTGCCGGTTGAGAAAAAGATGAAAAACCGGTTGTCAAAAACCGTGGAAACGGCATTAAAACACGGAAACGGCGTTTTGATGGTTTGGGATGAATCGTCTGAACAGGGACGTTTTTTCAGCCGGAAGATGATGTGTCCGACCACCGGAATTGCTTATGACGACCCTGAGCCCAACCTTTTTTCGTTCAATTCACCACACGGTGCCTGCCCGCGGTGCAACGGACTGGGAACCATCAAAGAAGTGGATCTGGAGAAAGTTTTTCCGGATAAAAAACTTTCCATTCGCAAAGGCGGAATTGCTCCTTTGGGCGAATACAAAAGCACCTGGATATTTAATCAGCTGGAAACCATCGGCATCAAGTATGGCTTTACCTTGGACACCCCTATTCAGGACATTTCCGACAAAGCCATGGATATTATTTTACACGGCTCTCACGAAACGGTGGAAATAAAAAAAGAATATCTCGGTATTACTTCTTCTTATTCACTCACCTATGAAGGATTGTTAAGCTATCTTGAAAATTCACATACCGAAAGTGCTTCACGCTCTTCGCAAAAATGGGCTGCCCGGTATATGAACACACAAATTTGTCCGGAATGTCAGGGAGCCCGGTTAAAAAAAGAAGCCCTTTATTTTAAAATTGACGGAAAAAATATTTCCGAGTTGGCCCGTATGGATTTAACCGAACTAAAAAACTGGTTAAACGGACTGGAAGACCGGCTGAACGAACGGCAACGCCGTATCGCCCGCGAAATTTTAAGAGAAATACGGGTCCGGCTCAATTTCTTACTGGAAGTAGGGATTGGTTATGTGAATTTAAACCGGCCGGCAGCTTCTTTATCCGGAGGCGAATCACAACGGATCCGGCTGGCTACACAGATTGGTTCGCGACTTACCGGCGTGTTATACATTCTGGACGAACCCAGTATCGGACTGCATCAACGCGACAACCACAGGCTGATTGCTTCGCTAAAAGACCTGCGGGACATCGGCAACAGTGTTATTGTGGTGGAACACGATAAAGACACTATTTTATCGGCAGACCACATTCTTGAGATTGGCCCGGGAGCCGGCAGACTGGGAGGTGAAATTGTAGCCCAGGGAACACCTACCGAAATCCTGAAAAAAAATACCCTGACCAGCCTTTACCTGAAAGGAGAAAAGCAGATTCCCTTCTCAACAAACCGGCGGCCCGGCAATGGAAAAACAATCGTTCTGCAGGGAGCCCGGGGGAATAATCTGAAAAACGTAACGGCACGCTTTCCTTTGGGTAAGTTCATTTGTGTTACCGGAGTTTCCGGAAGTGGAAAATCAACTTTGGTCAACGAAACATTATATCCCATTCTTAATGCCCATTTTTTTCATGCATTAAAAGAGCCGCTACCCTACGACACCATCGAAGGGCTGGAAAATATTGACAAAGTCATTCAAATTGACCAGTCACCCATAGGACGTACTCCCCGCTCCAATCCGGCCACTTACACCAAAGTATTTGACGAAATCCGGAAACTTTACGGACAACTCCCCGAAGCCAAAATCCGCGGATACAAACCCGGACGGTTTTCATTTAACGTTAAAGGAGGCCGGTGTGAAACCTGCAAAGGAGCTGGTGTTCGCGTTATCGAAATGAACTTTCTGCCGGATGTGTATGTTTTGTGCGAAGATTGTCAGGGTAAACGTTATAATCGTGAGACACTGGAAGTTCGGTATAAAGGAAAATCCATCAATGATGTGCTGAACATGACCATTCGTCAGGCTGCAGAATTTTTCACCCATATTCCGGCTATTGCCCACAAATTGCAAACGCTGAAAGATGTCGGTTTAGGCTACCTGACATTGGGACAATCTTCTACAACCATTTCAGGCGGAGAAGCCCAGCGGGTAAAACTGGCTACCGAACTCTCCAAAAAAGATACCGGCAAAACACTTTACATCCTTGACGAACCGACCACCGGTCTTCACTTTGAAGATGTGAAAGTATTGCTGGATGTCCTGAACAAGCTGGTGGATAAAGGAAATACCGTGATCGTGATTGAACACAACATGGAAGTAATAAAAGTGGCTGACCATATTATTGATTTGGGACCAGAAGGCGGAAACCGGGGAGGAGTAATCATTGTGGAAGGAACACCGGAAGAAATTACTCAAAATACGAAAAGACTGACGGCCCATTATCTAAAAAAAGAGTTGGAAACCCCTTTTCATCCTTAACAAAAAAATCCCCGGTTATTTGGTTTATTCTCCGTCCGAATGATAAGCAATCAGTCCTTCCATGGGCTCTTGAAGAATAATACCGATATGAAGATTTTCTTCCTGCAAAACTTCCAGCAATTCATTCCTGAAATGCCAGGCTACCGAACCGGTAAAAGAAATTTCTTTTTCCTGATAACCGGTATATTTTTTGACCTGTTCCGAAAGGAAATCACGAAAGTTTTGTTTCACCAGGTTTTTTACGGTTTCTTCATCCAGATGAGCCGAAGCAAAAGGCGACAGTTGCGAAATCCAGCGATTAGGTTGTGATTCTCCGTAAATTTTATGCAAAATGCCTCCAAAATCAAGTCCTGTATAATCATAAAATTTACGCGTAATCGGTTCTGGCATTTCTCCACTCAGGAAAGCTTTTAGCATAATCTTTCCAAGATAAGTAGCGCTTCCTTCATCTCCCAGAATCCAGCCGGTAGAAGGTACATTTTCCACAATATACTGTCCATCCCACAAGCACGAATTAGAACCGGTTCCCAAAATACAGGCCACTCCTTCACGATTTTTCAACAAGGCTACTGCCGCAGCATACAAATCGTGATGGGTTTCTATGACTGCTTTTTGAAAAAACTTTTCCAGGATTGATTTTATCTTGTTGCAGTTTTCAGTACTGGAACAACCTGTTCCGTAAAAAAACACATCATCTACAACACTGGTTTTCAGCGTAGCAGGAAGCCCTTGGGCTATGCTTTTAGTAATTTCTTCTGTAGTAGAATAATACGGGTTAAATCCGGGAGTTGTAAAGTTTTCCACTATCTGTCCGGCATCCAAAAGTACCCAATGGGTTTTTGTCGTGCCACTTTCAACGATCAGTTTCATCTGTTTAATCATTAATCAATCTTCGGGCATTTTCATAACCAAGCCCAAATTTTTGGCGCAAAGATAAAAACTCCTATTAAAGCAGCTGTAAGCGCACAAATCAACACGGCACCTGCCGCTAAATCTTTGATTTTTGCTGCTTTCTCTCCCCATTCCGGATGCACAATATCTGTAAGTTGCTCAACAGCAGTATTAAATGTTTCTGCCGCCAAGACCAAACCAATGGCAAGAATAATGAAAAGCCATTCCAAAAGAGACAAGTTCAACAGAATACCGGCAACGACAACCAAAAAAGTAACGGTCAGATGAATCCAGAAATTATGCTGTGTTTTCAGCATAAAACGAATTCCCCGCCAGGCATAAACAAAACTCCGCGCCCGTTTTCGAAAAGAAAAAGAACCGGATGATAAATCACTTTTTTTTGAGTCTGCAGCTTCCATGATACATCAAAACTTTTCCCACAGGGTAGAAAATATCTGTTTTCTTCCGGCACATAAATCCTGCTTCACCCGAAAGTAAATCTTATCTTTTTCCTTTTTAAATGTATAAATACCAGGAGTATGGCTACACTTGTCTTTGGTATTGGTGTATAAAACAGATACCGTATTGCCTGAAAACTGAAGGGTTCCGCGAACCAACTCATGATCAGAAACCGAAGGAAGTTCCAAAGTAAAATGAGAACCATGAATTTCCAGTATCCTGCCGTCACTGCTGCTCACCCAGGTACCATCCAGCACATGAGACACCGTTTTAACAGGCTTTACTGCCGTTTTTTCCGTTCGAACGACACGTGTTTCCTTTTGTTTTGATGTGGGTTGTTCCACTGAAAAAAAGAAAAAGTATACCGCCACAGCGAGCACTACGATAATGAGAATCGCAATAAAAACAACGGAAAGCGAACTGCCGGTTTCTTTCTGTCGTTTCGTTCTGGTTTTTCGCTTTTTGACGCTCATGGTATTTTTGGGGCTAAGGTAAAAAATAATCAGGACAGAGAATAAATGCGCTAAAAGTGCATTTTAAAATTTATCCCGTTTTAAACGGGAGTAAATGCCGATATTACAAGAACTGGTTTTTAATCCGGTCACTGATTTCCCACAACCGTTCCTGCACTTTTTTATCGTAAGAAATAGCCGCTGATTTGGCAGGACTCCGGTCCATCAGATACCATCCGGTTTTCCCTTCCATTTCGGGCGAAACCACTGCATAAATTAAATTTTGTGCTCCCTGATGGACATCAGCACCGCCTATCCCCCATCCGGCATGTAACAATTTGGTACTGATGACTCCCGGATGCAGACAGTTTGCCGTAACTCCGGTTTCTTTTAATTCCCGGGCCAGTTTGTAAGTAAACAATACATTTTCCAGTTTGGAAACTGCATAAGCGTTATACGGATCAAAATATTTTTCTCCGTTCAGGTTATCAAAATCAATACTTCCCGACTGGGCCATGGAACTTACGTTAACGATGCGGGCTCCCGGTGTATTTTTTAACAAATCCAACAATTCCAACGTCAAGGTAAACGGTGCCATATGATTCACCATAAAGGTACGTTCCAATCCGTTAGGCAAAATTACCCTTTCATTTTCAAAAACACCGGCATTATTCAACAACACATCCAACCGGTTATAGCGGCTTTTTACGGTATCAGCCAACGTTTTAATTTCTTTGAAATCTGTCAGATCGGCTTGTACAGCATCCACGTTCGGATTTTGAGTTTCTTGTCGTATCAAAGCCGCAACAGTTTCACTTTTTTCTTTATTACGCCCATGCACCAAAACATGAATTCCTTTTTGAGCCAACTCCAGGGCCGTTTGTTTTCCGATACCATCCGTAGCCCCGGTAACCAGTATCTTTTTCTGTTCCATTATTTTACGCTTTATCCGGCTCAAAATTACGAAATTGCAGGAAAATCGTATTTTTGTCAGCAATCAAAAAATTATTTATTCATTTAATAACCATCTGATAATAAGCAATATGAATTTAAATACAGAACTGGATAAAAAAACAGTAGCCGTTATTCGCAGCCTGGTAATGGACGGAACACGTAAAGCCAATTCGGGCCACCCGGGCGGAGCCATGTCATCAACAGACATGGCTTATATCCTTTTTAAATATTACCTGAAAACTGATCCACACGATCCGCGGTGGTTGAATCGCGACCGGTTTGTTCTGTCAGCCGGACACGAAAGTATGTTGCTGTATGCCCTTTTGCACCTGCAGGGTTATCTGCCTTTGGATGAATTGAAACGTTTCCGCCAGTGGGGCAGTCTGACACCAGGACATCCCGAATACGGACTTACTCCGGGCGTGGATGCTACCACTGGACCATTGGGCCAGGGTGTAGGCATGTCAGTAGGAATGGCCATAGCAGAAACTGTTCTTGCAGCCCAAATGGGAAATGATATTATTGACCACTACACTTATGTACTGGCCGGTGACGGCGACCTGCAGGAACCTATTGCTTTAGGTGCTGCTGCCAATGCCGGACATTTCGGACTGGGAAAACTGATTCTCTTTTACGATAAAAACAACGCACAAATTTCGGGCAGTACTTCCCGTGCCGATAGTACCGATATCAAAAAAGTTTTTGACGGCTTTGGCTGGCAGGTATTGGAAATTGACGGACACGACCATGTACAGATCAGTCTGGCTATTGATCAGGCCCGGGAAGAAAAGAACAAGCCGACCATCATTATCGGACATACCGTAATGGCTAAAGGAGCCGCTACGGTAGAAGGCGATTTTCACACACACGGATCACCGCTGCCGCCGGAAGAAATTGCAGCCACAAAAGCCAAAAACGGATTGCCGGCAGACAAAGACTTTTATGTCCCTGAAGAAGTTTACACCCATTTCCGCTCACATTACAAAACCTTAAAAAAAGAAGTGAACGCATGGAAATCGAGGGTAAAAGAAAAATCAGCAAATGACGCCGCCTTTGCCAAAAAATTCGAGGCCATCACCAGCAACAACCTGACACCCGATTTACAACTTCCTGAATTTAAACCCGGTGAAAAGTTGGCTACGCGGGCTTCATTTGGCAAAACACTGGCCCACTTTGCACAGCAAACCGATACATTATTGGGTGGCTCAGCCGACCTGGAACCTTCCAACAATACCAAAGCGTATGCTGATGTTTCCGGCGAGTTTACCCGTAACAACCGCAGCGGACGCAACTTGTCGTTTGCCGTACGCGAATTTCCCATGGCAACTATCCTGAACGGCATTGCACTGCACGGTGGTTTCCGTCCGTTTGGCGCGACTTTTCTGGTCTTTTCCGATTATGCCAAACCGGCCATGCGGCTTTCAGCATTAATGGAATTACCTGTTTTATATACATTTACCCACGATTCGTTTTACGTAGGCGAAGATGGCCCTACCCATGAGCCCATAGAACAGCTTGCCGGCCTGCGTGCCCTGCCGGAAATGTATGTTTTCCGTCCGGCAGAAGCCCGCGAAACCGCAGCCTTGTTACAGTTTGCGCTGGGTGTGAATAACAAACCATCTACTTTTGCTTTTACCCGCCAGGGAGTTCCTACTCTTGAAGTAGAAAACGTAGAAGAAAAAGCAAAAAAAGGTGCTTACATTGTGGATGGCGACGAAAATGAAAAACCAGACATTATCCTGATCGCCAGCGGATCGGAAGTGCATCTGGCTCGTTCGGTTGCTCAGCTTATTCAGGGAAAAAAGGTCCGTGTAGTGAGTATGCCTTCCATGGAGCTTTTCGACGAACAACCGCAGGAGTACAAGGATGCCATTCTTCCGCCGGATGTGAAATACCGCGTAAGTATCGAAGCGGCCAGCACTTTTGGATGGGCAAAATATGTGGCCAACGGGTGGTGTTTCGGTCTGGATCATTTCGGCGCATCGGCCCCGGCCGGAGTACTGGAAAAAGAATTCGGTTTCACCCCCGAAAACATTGCCAAACTGGTGGAAGAACGTTATCCGCAGTAAAACAAAGAACATGGAATCACAAAAAATCCAAATTGCGCCTTCCATTCTTTCGGCCGACCTGCTCCGGCTTGAAGAACAGGTAAAAGCCCTGTCGGAAAACGGAGCCGACTTCATTCATGTGGATGTGATGGACGGCCATTTTGTGCCGAACCTTACCTTCGGACCGAATATGGTAAAGGCGCTGAAGCGTATTACTTCCGTGCCGCTGGATGTGCACTTAATGATCAGCAATCCTGATGCGTACATTGAGGTTTACGCCCGTGCTGGCGCCGATATCCTGACCGTGCATCAGGAAGCCTGTACCCACCTGCACAGAACAATACAGAACATTCATAATCAAGGAATAAAGGCCGGAGTTTCATTAAACCCGGCCACTTCACTCTCCACCATCGAGAATGTGCTGGACGATTTGGATTTGTTGTTGATTATGACAGTTAACCCGGGATTTGGCGGACAAAAATTTATTCCGCAGGGACTCAGAAAAATCGCGGAAGCACGAAAAATGATCAATGCTTCGGGTCGTGATATTTTGCTTGAAGTAGATGGCGGCGTGGACCTGCAAACGGTGGAAAGTATTGTGCAGTCCGGCGCCAAAGTACTGGTCTCGGGCAGCGCTGTTTTCGGCCAACCGGATATTGTAAAAGCCATGCAGGAATTAAAAGCAAAAGCAGAAAAAGCTTAACGCAAAATCTCTTTGGCGTAATTTTCCCAGCTCATATTTTTGGATGTCTCAGCCACATTTTCACGTGGAATGGGATGTTCAATGGCCTTACGCATCACTTCGGTCATAGAATCAATATTTTCCGGTTCGGCAAGATAGCCATTGTATCCGTCTTTGACCGTTTCCATAAAATGCCCCACTTTGGTAGCCAGCATGGGCATGTGGAAATTGTATGCAATGGACTCAATGCCCGAAGGGGTAGCCGTCAGATAAAAAAGCATGATGTTATCGCTCACCTGAAAATATTTATGCACCATTTCGTTGGGAACAAAATCGTTCATCACATACGTTTTGTCTTTCAGGTTCAGTTCATCAATCAGGGCCAGTGGGTTATAATTCTTTTCGTCATCCTGTTTTTTCAGAAAAATCTTTTTGGCCAGACCGAAAGTGGCATTTTTGATCCGGGTAGATAATTTATTACTGTCCAGGGTATTCCAGAATGATTCGCCCACAATAAGCAGCGACACATCATCACGTTCTTCGGCCAGGCGGGCAAAAGCTTTGATGACATTGTGCAGCCCTTTGTATTTACGGATAAAGCCAAAAAAGAGAAAAACGTGTTTTTTCAGACCCATCTGTTTTTTGGCTTTTTGCACATCAAAGTCCGGATCAGGCTGAAACATATCGTACACCGGATGATACAGTTTCATCACCCGAATTCCTTTTCCGGTAAATTTCTGACCGCGTTCCAGCACTTCAAACTGTTTTTTCGGAAAAAGCTGTTTCAACTCATCCGCCGTTTTGTAAGCATGGACCACATAAGCATCGGCATGACGGATTCCTTTTTTTGTAAAAAGCATATCCAGTGCACTGCCTTCTTTTTGAATGACAAAATGCAGGTCGAAAATCACTTCGATATCCTTGTTTTTCCGAAGTTTCCGGGCAATATATCCCAAAGGCAACCCTTGAATAGCAATGGCCCACTGAAAAATTACCTTTTGCGGTTTCAGCTTTTCGATAAGCCGGACAGTAGCTTTCCAGGAAAGCGGATTGTTGTAGTTGGTAATGTAATGCACTTTGATGCCCGTGCCGGCCAATTGGTCCACTTTACTCTTCCGGTCGATAAAATCGCGGGGAATAATAGCCGGATATTGCTGGGTCCACGAAACAATGTGGACGTTGGTATCATCCAGTTTATCGAACGCTTTGGCCAGCGAAGTGTTGTAGTTAGCAATACCGCCTTTAAACATGGGGCCGGGCCCAAAACAAACAATGGTTTTTTTCATCAAGTTTATATTCTTTATCGCAAATTAAATTTATACAGCAGAACGATTCTGTTCAGTATAATTGATTCTTTTTTATAGATAATTCTTTTTCAATATCTTCTATAGCAGGCAATTCTTTTTTTATTTTCTCCGAAACTGATTTGGTTAATTCGTATTCAGCCACACCAATAGGCTGGGAAGTTCCCCGCAAAGCATATTCGGCAATTATCCGTGACTTAGATTTACAAAGAAGTAAACCAATAGTAGGATTTTCACTTTTTGTTTTAAAAATATCATCCACCGCTGAAAGATAAAAGTTCATTTTCCCGGCATATTCCGCTTTAAATTCTCCAGCTTTTAGCTCAATTACCACATAACATTTTAATTTTATATGATAAAAGAGCAAATCAATATAAAATTCTTTTCCGTCCACATGTAATGGGACTTGCCGCCCGACAAACGAAAATCCTGTACCTAACTCAAGAAGAAAAGATGTAATGTGTGTAATGAGTTGTTCTTCTATTTCTTTTTCCAATGCTTTCTCCCGCATTGTTAAAAAATCAAATTTATACGGATCTTTCAACGTTTCGATAGCCAACTCAGAATGTGGACGGGGTAAAGTCCGTTTAAAATTTGTTACAGCATTTCCTTTTCTATCGTACAGCCCCAGTTCGATTTGATGTTGCAATACTGTTCTTGACCAATTATTTTCCAGTGTTTTTTGCACATAAAACAATGCTTCATCCACTTGTCGTGATTTAGTAATAATCAACACATTCTGCCCCCATGGAATTTGTCCAACAAGTTGTTGGACTTTTTTTACGGGGATATCGGATGAACTATAAAATTCATACCATTTTTTCATAGAAAAGAGGTTGCTTCTGGAAAATCCCTGTTGTCCGGGAAACATCTTTCTTAAATCATTTGATAACTGTTCTACAACAGCAGCACCCCATTTCTCCGTTTTTGATTTGTCAGAAATTGACTTCCCCAGTTCCCAGTAAAGTTGCAACAGCTCTTTGTTTACAGACAAAGATGCCTTTATTTGCGTTTTCCGGATAAGCTTTTTTATCTCTTCAACCCATTGACGATATTTATCATTGTTCGTTATAGTATTCATAGTAGTACCCAAATTAGTTACCGGAAGAAAACAATGGTGATTATAAAAAACTTACAATTTTTTCAAAGCCGCTTCGTACACCCGGCGCATGCCTTCTTCGAGTGAGATTTTGGGTGTCCAGCCAAATTTCTCCTTCACCAGGGTTGGGTCGCCGTAACGCGACTGCACGCCTACCGGTTTGTCGAGCAACGGTTTGATGGTGGGTTTGTATCCGGCAAACGAAGTAAACACATCAATTAATTCCAGAAAAGTGGTGAGTTTGCCCGAGCCGATGTTGTAAGCCGAGCCATCGTGTACCTGATCCATTAAAATTTCGATAAAATCCAAGATATCATCAATATGGACAAAATCACGGCCCTGTTTTCCGCTACCCCATACTTCAAAAGGATTTTCTTTTTTGGCTGCCCGCAAGGCAATAGCCGGGACAGGATAGCTGGTTTCCTGGTCTTCGCCGTAACCCGAAAACGGGCGGATACAAACGATGGAAATACCGTAATGTTTGGCAGCGATCTGCGCCAGAAATTCGCCGGTGAGTTTAGTCCAGCCATAGGTCATATCGGGTGTACCCAGGTTGCCGTTAAAATCGATATCGCTCTCTTTGAGCGCCAGGGCCCCTTCCACATTTTGCAAGCTGGTAGGATAAGCGGCACTGGAACTGGGATAAAGTACCCGGTCGGGTTTATGGCGGGTAATCCAGTAGAAAAATTCGGCATCGATGCTCAAATCAAGTCCCACCATCATGGGATCGCCATCAATTTTCATCCTTCCGCCCACAATGGCCGCAAAGTGGAAAACATCGTTAAAATGATCGAAATCCAGTCCGTATTTTTCCTGCACATAGCGTGGATTCTCCCGTTGATAAAACAAAAAATTCCGGAAATCACCTTTCCAGAAATAGAGCCTTTCGTCTTCACCAATCACTTCCAAATCTTTCAGTGGTTTGGAAGTATAATTATCCAGCCACTCTTTGGGATGGCGTCCGATGGAAAGGTCGTCCACCACAAATACTTTATCATTCGTTGTTTTCAGCAGGCGTTTCACCATATTTCGTCCGACAAAGCCGCAACCGCCTGACACAAGATGTATCTTCATGAATTATTTTTTAAAGTTGATGTATTTTTTAATGTGATATTTTTTCATTTCGTTGGAACTCCGCGAGATCATCTCACCAAGA
Organism: Candidatus Sulfidibacterium hydrothermale; assembly: GCF_020149915.1. GTDB lineage: Bacteria > Bacteroidota > Bacteroidia > Bacteroidales > F082 > Sulfidibacterium > Sulfidibacterium hydrothermale. Next base: position 1,072,060 of record NZ_CP083760.1, on the reverse strand, counting down.
AAACCGGCTAAGAAAAGCTGTGTTCCCAGCACCATGGCCAGCAATCCGAAATAAAAGAGCGGACGATCCGTCATTTTATAAGCTTCCAGGAAAACCTTCGCGTAAGCAAGATACCCGGCAATGATAAAACCGATAAAAAACAACAACGAACCCAGTGCCCCGAAAAAGTGCATAGGACTCTGGATAAACCGCGAAGTAAACGTGATGGAAAGCAAATCGAGATACCCTTTGATAAACCGGTCCATCCCGAATTTGGTCACCCCGTATTTCCGTTTACGGTGTTGCACCACCTTTTCGCCGATTTTCCGGAAACCGGCCCATTTGGCAATCACCGGGATATAACGATGCATTTCGCCATACACTTCGATGGCTTTTACCACATCCGAACGGTACGATTTCAGCCCACAGTTAAAATCGTGCAGCTTAATGCCCGAAAGTACCCGTGTGGTAAAATTGAAAAACTTGGATGGGATGGTTTTGGTTACCGGATCATACCGTTTTTTCTTCCAGCCCGACACCATGTCGTAACCCTCTTCCTTAATCATCCGGTAGAGTTCGGGAATTTCATCGGGACTGTCCTGCATATCGGCATCCATCGTAATCACCACATCACCCGAAGTCATTTTAAACCCTTCGTTCAGCGCCGCTGATTTACCATAATTCCGCAAGAAACGAATGCCTTTGATATTTTCGTTTTCAGCAGAAAGTTCTTCGATGATTTCCCAGGAACGGTCGCTGGAACCATCGTCCACATAAATAATTTCAAAAGAAAAATGATTGGATTTCATCACACGTAAAATCCAATCATTCAATTCTTTTAATGATTCTTCTTCGTTGTATAGCGGGATAACAACCGAAATATCCATGGATTCATTTTTTGCTACGCGATGGTTCTGTCCTCACGTTTGGCAAAAATAGCAATTATCAGCGAAAAAATAGTCCCTGTAAACAGGTTTGAAATAAATTGAGAAAATGCGCTGATTCCCGGGCTGGCAAACATTTTTACCAAATGCATGGCTTTTTGCAGCTCTTCATCACTGATATCCGGATTAGAAGCCAAGATCTTATCTTCGGCTTTGGTAAGTGCATCAGTAAGTGCTCCCGGATTGATATCTTTCAGGTAGAAATAGCCAAAAACACCAAGAACAATTGCCACAAAAATAGCAATGTAAAAACCGGTAACAAAAGCTTTGCCATAAGACATGACTCCATCCAGCTGTTTTTCTCTGATTTGAGAAATCCCCCAGTACAATCCGCCTACGTACAGAAAATAACTGATCAGATTCCAATAAGAATGAACATCTATTCCGGCAAGGAACAGAACAAGGGTATAAACAGCCATAGCCACACCTGTAATAATGCCAAACTGGATGGCCGGCACAAAAGTTGATTTTTGTTCCATTTGTATGATTTTTTTGTTTCTGATGTAAAAATAAAAAGTTTTTTCTTGCAAGACAAAAAACATTTGTATTTTTGCAGCGGGTAAGTCTTATACGACCAGCTCCTGCTGAATTCCCCCAGGCCCGGAAGGGAGCAAGGGTAGGCGGTTGTAGCGGTGCGATATAAGTAGCTTACCCATTTTTTTTGAAAAAACGACCGAAAACAAAATAAAATAGGGTGCATGAAAAAAAATCCTTGTGTAATCTTTAATTTTTTTATTTTTGCACCCTCAAAACGGCGAGGTAGCTCAGTTGGTTAGAGCGTCGGATTCATAACCCGGAGGTCCCGAGTTCAATTCTCGGCCTCGCTACATTTAAAGGTCAGGAAGAAATTTCTGGCCTTTTGTTTTTTTAAAAGAAAAAATTTTGGAGGATTCATATCCGCCGGCTGGCGGACCCGAGTTCAATTCTCGGCCTCGCTACATTTAAAGGTCAGGAAGAAATTTCTGGCCTTTTGTTTTTTTAAAAGAAAAAATTTTGGAGGATTCATATCCGCCGGCTGGCGGACCCGAGTTCAATTCTCGGCCTCGCTACATTTAAAGGTCAGGAAGAAATTTCTGGCCTTTTGTTTTTTTAAAAGAAAAAATTTTGGAGGATTCATATCCGCCGGCTGGCGGACCCGAGTTCAATTCTCGGCCTCGCTACATTTAAAGGTCAGGAAGAAATTTCTGGCCTTTTGTTTTTTTAAAAGAAAAAATTTTGGAGGATTCATATCCGCCGGCTGGCGGACCCGAGTTCAATTCTCGGCCTCGCTACATTTAAAGGTCAGGAAGAAATTTCTGGCCTTTTGTTTTTTTAAAAGAAAAAATTTTGGAGGATTCATATCCGCCGGCTGGCGGACCCGAGTTCAATTCTCGGCCTCGCTACATTTAAAGGTCAGGAAGAAATTTCTGGCCTTTTGTTTTTTAAAAGAAAAAATTTTGGAGGATTCATATCCGCCGGCTGGCGGACCCGAGTTCAATTCTCGGCCTCGCTACATTTAAAGGTCAGGAAGAAATTTCTGGCCTTTTGTTTTTTTAAAAGAAAAAATTTTGGAGGATTCATATCCGCCGGCTGGCGGACCCGAGTTCAATTCTCGGCCTCGCTACAAAAAGAGGCTGTCTTAACAAAGACAGTCTCTTTTTTTAATGAAAAAGCGCACCGGATTCCCCGGATTCAATTTCCGGAAATATCCTTGCACAGCATCTTTACATCTGACAAACTGTTATTTAGCGGCATTTCACATTACCAACAAAACGAATTGCAATTTTTCTTCGGCAAACAGCGGTTTTTATTACTTTTGAAAATTCAGAACATCTTATGAAATTAAAAACCATCACATTCTTTTTCAGCCTTATTCTGTTAGCCGGAATTCCCAATAGCCAGGCCCAATCCACGTTTGATTATCCTTTTTCACCCCATGAAAACTTAAGGTTACGGGTTTATTATAACCTGGGACCAATTTGGGTATATGCAGGATATGCTGATTTGAAAACAGATACTTTAACCTATGATGGAAAACCATCTTTTCATTTTATTGCAACCGGATACTCCTTAAAAAAATATGCATTCATCTTTAAACTGGAAGATCATTACCAGGCGATTGTGTCAAAGAAAGGATTCCGTCCGCTGTATTACGAGAAAAAAACCCTCGAAGGCGGCTATTTTATCCATAACATTTACCACTTTCACTGGGAAAAACAATACATGAATGTCCGTACCGAAACCTCTACCAAACCCCTAAAAGACACCATTCTTTCTCTTAAAAAGCCACTATATGACGTACTGAGTGCTACGTACTACCTTCGCATTATCAACACAGATTCATTACCGATAGGCGACACCATCCCGGTTCCTCTGGTTGTAGACGGGAAAAAAACAACATATTACATTGTCTATACAGGGAAAGGCACAATGGAACATAAACGAAAAAAAATCAAATGTGATGTTTATAAAGCCGTTCTTTTGAACAGTACTTTTTTTTCCGATACCGACCCACTACTGGTTTATATTACAGACGATCAGTATCGTTACCCGGTTTATGTAGAAGCCAATATCGTTGTCGGATCAATAAAAGTTTTCCTGATGCCTTATCTTGATTATAAACCCCATTTTAAGCCACACAAAAAACGATAACCTTTCTTCATGAAACCCCTCCATGTGCATATTATTGCTTTCATTTCTATGTTTTTCTGGGGCATGTCGTATGTTTGGTCTAAAATTGTTTTTGAAGTTTACTCTCCGCTAACCACCATTTATTTCCGTTTGCTAATCTCTTTTGTGGTTCTTTTTATTTTTGGTTATGCCACCGGACTGTTGAAACCCATACAAAAAGCTGACCGCTGGTTATTTTTGGGGAGCGCATTCCTGAATCCGTTTCTTTACTTTATAGGCGAAAATTATGGCTTAAGTATGGTTTCTGCCTCTTTAAGCTCCATTATTGTGGCTACCATTCCACTTTTTGCCCCTTTTGCCGGCTGGTTTTTTTTCAGGGAAAAATTGAAACCCTTCAATATAGCCGGGCTGATTTTGTCCTTTGCCGGATTGTTATTGATTCTCTTAAATAAAGATTTTGAACTCAGTGCTAATCCGTGGGGAATTTTACTTTTGTTTCTTGCTGTATTTTCCGCCGTATTTTATGTGGTGGCTTTAAAAAAACTGAGTCGTCATTATAATGCGGTAACCATTATTGCGTGGCAAAACATGTTGGGTTCTCTGTATTTCCTGCCCTTTTTTCTTGTTATTGACGGAAGCTCTTTTGTGAATATTAAACCCGGAATACTTGTTATTGTTTCGTTGTTAATGCTGGGTATCTTTGCTTCATCGGTAGCTTTTGTTTTATACACGCTGGTTGTGAAATATCTCGGTGTTATTAAATCCAGCCTTTACACCAACCTGATCCCGGCTTTTACGGTTATATTCTCTTTTTACCTGCTCAGAGAAGAATTCAGCTTGCGAAAAACAATCGGGATGATTATTGTTATTCTTGGCGTAATTTTATCGGAAACCGGAAAAATCCCGTTACCCAAAGTCCTAAAAAAATCAAGGAATTAAAACACTAACCACCAGAAAAAACAGACAACCTACTGGCGATTGGCTTCATCAAAAGGAAGTCGGTTCAAAATAGATCTTCCCAACGTAACTTCATCGGTATATTCCAATTCATTCCCAATAGCCACCCCTCTCGAAAGGGTGGTAATTTTAATATCAAAAGGCGACAGCAATTTGAAGATATAGAATCCGGTAGTATCGCCTTCCACCGTAGCCGGAAGCGCAAGGATAATTTCTTGAATTTCTTCGGTGCGCACCCGCTCCACAAGATGTGATAAATTCAAATCGTTAGGACCGATACCTTCCATCGGGTTAATAATGCCGCCCAAAACATGATACAAACCATTGAATTGGGCCGTATTTTCAACAGCCAATACATCGCGGGTATCTTCCACCACACAAACGGTATGTTCATCCCGTTTCGGATTACGGCAAATATCGCACAACTCATTGTCCGATATATTATTACACCTTTTACAAAACATGATTTCATCCCGCATTTTCATCAGGGCTTCAGCCAAATGACGTGTAACCAACGGATCTTCCCGCAACAAATGCAAGGAAAGCCGTAAAGCGGTTCTTTTTCCGATACCCGGCAAACGCGACAATTCTTTTACTGCCGATTCCAATAATTTTGAAGAATATTCGTTCAATTCATGTTACTTTTGATGCCGATAAAAATAAAACTTTTACTTCAGCGGTGGGCAAAATGAAACAATCATTTTTATTTCTGGTTTTAATGCTGTCATATCTTTTTCCTGTCAAAGCACAAAATGTCACGGATAAACAAGGGCTGCGGCAAGGAAAATGGACCGGAACTTACAGCAACGGAGCACTACGATACCGCGGACAATTTCGAAACGGGAAACCTTACGGAACTTTCATTTACTACTATCCTGCCGGCATGAAAAAAGCAGAAATGGTTTATTCTGACAATGGACGTAAAGCCCACGTTACCACTTACTACCTGGACGGGAAAAAGATGGCCGAAGGCTATTATTTCGACAAGAAAAAAGACAGCACCTGGCGTTATTACAACGATCCGGACGGGAAACTGGTTCTTGAAGAAAACTACAGCAAAGGCGTAAAAGAAGGAACAACCACCGTTTTCTTTCCGGAAACCGGCAAACCGGCTGAAGTAACCGAATACAAAAACGGAAAGAAAAACGGACGTTGGATAAAATACTTTTCAGACGGAAAAATTTCTACTATTGGCACTTATGTAAACGACACGCTGCAAGGTCCTTTTAAAGTATATGATATTACCGGACGGCTACTCATTAAAGGCCAATACAAGCATGCCTTACAAGACGGAACCTGGTACACTTATGACACATTGGGACAACTGCAAAAAAAAGTGATGTACCATAACGGCTTGCAAGTAAAAGCCAAAGAAAACAAAAAATAATTAACCGACAGTCCAAGGGGATTTTTTTTACTTTTGCGAATAACAAAAATTAATAGCATTGGTTTTACTCTTTTTTGATTTAGGTACGGGCGAGATTTTTCTCATCGTTTTGGCCATTTTTTTAGTTTTTGGCCCCGGTAAAATACCGGAGCTGGCCCATAGCCTGGGAAAATTCATTAATGAAATTAAACGGGCTTCGGAAGACGTAAAAAATGAAATTAACCGCGAAGCCAACCGGATTGAAAGAGAAAAAAAACGGGATGAATACGAAGCAAAAAAAACAAAAGCCGACCAGCCCGAAGTTTCTGACAGCCAACCGGCAGACGAAAAGAAAGAAGAAGTAAGCAATAAGCCCAGGAGGCAACAAACAAAAAAGAAGAATCCTGCAGAGGCCAAAAAACCGGGGCGGCCAAGAAAAACCACTTCCCGCAAACAAACCGAAACAGTCAGGAAAAAAAGTACCGGAAAACGGAAAACAACAGCAAAAACGACAAAAAGTAATACCAAAGAAACTACAGCAAAAAAAGGAAGCGGAAGAAAAGCAGCGGATAAAAAATCAACGGCCCAAAAACCGGGACGGCCAAGAAAAACAACCGCTTCGCGTACAAAACAGCAACCGAACAAACCGGAAGTACCCAAAAACGAAATTCATATTAAACCGGCAGAAAAAACCATCAGCACCAAAAGATAACGGAAGAAGAAACGTATGAAGGCACTAACGATCAAATATTTTCTGTTTTTACTGGCCATTCTTTTACCCGTCATTACCCTGGCCCAGAAAAAAAGTCCGGCGCATGCTGCCGATGAACTCTTTGCCCGGCAACAGTATTATGCCGCCATAGACAAATACAAAAAAGCCTTTACCAAAGTCAAAAACAACCGCGAAGAAAAAAACCGGATTATTTATCGTTTGGCTGATTGTTATTATTATACCGAAAACTACCATCGTGCCGAAGCTGCTTACCGCAGGCTGGTCCGGTTTGGATGGGCGAAAAACCATCCGGAAGTTTTATTGCACCTGGCCGATGTCTTAAAAATTGACGGAAAATACGATGAAGCCATCCAGCAATATAAGGCTTATGCCGAAAGAGTTCCGGATGATCCCCGCGGCAAACTGGGAGCCGAATCAGCTGCATTAATCCAAAAATGGATCAACAATCCGTCTAAATATAAAGTTACCAACGTCCGGAAACTCAATTCCCGGGCAGCCGATTTTGCTCCGGCTTTTCTCTCGGCCAATTACAACGAATTGGTTTTTACCTCTACCCGCGACGGAGTAACCGGAAAGGCTACCGATAAATGGACCGGACAAAATTTCAGTGATCTTTTTATGGCCCGGCAAGACAGAAAAGGCGAATGGAGCACACCGGTTTTGCTGGATAAAAATAAAAACATCAACACCCCGGCTAACGAAGGAGCCGCTCAGCTGAATAGTCGCTTTAACAAACTTTATTTTACCCGCTGTCCACAAATCCCTGACAAGAAAAACGGGTGTCAGATTTATGTTTCCAGCCGTATCGGCCGTAACTGGGGAAAAGCCAGACGGCTGATCATCCGTGGTGTGGATACCACCCAGGCAGTAGGACAACCTACCCTGAGCAGCAACGGACTTACCTTGATCTTTTCTTCGGACCGTCCGGGCGGTGCCGGAGGGAAAGACCTCTGGATGTCTGTCCGCACTTCCAAAAGTGCTCCTTTTGGCCATCCCATCAATTTAGGACCGCTGATTAACACCAAAGGCGATGAGATGTTTCCCTTTTTACGGGGCGACACCGCTCTGTATTTTTCATCCAACGGCCATGGCGGCATGGGCGGACTGGATATCTTTGTCAGCAAAATTGATTCATCCGGACACTGGGGAAAACCCAAAAATCTGAAATACCCCATCAACTCTACCTACGATGATTTCGGAATTATTTTTCATCCTACAGAATCATGGGGATATTTAAGCTCAAACCGGAAAGGCGGACGCGGAAAAGAAGATATTTACTATTTCATTGAACCTCCGCTCGAATTCACCCTTTCGGGTACCGTAACAGACGACCGGACCACATTTGGAGTACCCAATGCTACCGTACAACTTATTGGTTCCGATGGAATTACCGTAAAAACCATCACCAACGACAAAGGATTTTATTCCTTCGGTAAAAGCCAGATAAAACCCAATACCACTTACGAAGTAAAAGTAAGCAAAGACAATTATTTCAACAACATTGGCCGTTTCACAACAGCAGGAGTCGAATTTAGCAAAAACTTCAAAAAAGATATCGTTTTAAAACCCATTCCGAAAAAGCCCATCGTTTTGCCGGATATTCTTTATGATTTGAACAAATGGAACCTGAAACCGCAATATCAGGATTCGTTACAGGGATTAATCCAGACATTACGCGAGAATCCCAATCTGGTCATCGAGCTGGGCTCACATACCGACTCTCGCGACACGAAAGAATACAATGATATCCTTTCGCAAAAACGGGCCCGGTCGGTTGTTGATTATCTTATCATGCGCGGCATTGACCCCAAACGGCTGGTAGCAAAAGGTTATGGCGAAAGAGTTCCTCGCACCTTGCAAAAAGACATTGTAAAAGACGGTTTCCTTTTCAAAAAAGGAACCACGCTGGATGATGCCTTTATCAATTCGCTGCCCAGCAAGGCAGAAAGAGAAGCTGCATATGCGCTCAACCGGCGTACAGAATTCAGGGTACTACGCAAAGACTTTATTCCGAATGCCGGAAAAGTGACCATCGACACCACGGCCATTCAAATTGCTGTAAACCCAATAGAAAATAGCGTAAAATATACAACGGACAAGAAAACCGGAATGTATGTTGTTCCTTGTCTGATTAATGGCTATGACGAGAAATTTGTTTACGACCGCAACAGCTCCGGAATGATCTCGCTGAAAAAAGCATTAGCCATGCTTCAAAACGGTGTTATCAGCAAAAACAATTTCGAAGGTAATCCGAAAGAAATTTTGAAAAACAATACCATTGCCGACCATGCAGTGATTCATTTTGACGAGGTACGTATTGCCAATAAAACCGTTAAAGATGTCAAAGTGATTGTGAGTTACCGGTTAAATTTCGACCTGGTCTTTGGTAATTACATTCTACAAAAGTTCGGAAAGTATCATTTTAACACCCAAAAGCACCTGTTTATTTTTGATGAAAAAAAATAGCGAAAAAGGTTCCCGGTACGAAAACCGCGGCGTTTCTTATACAAAAGACGACGTCCACTCGGCCATTCAAAATCTTGACAAAGGACTTTATCCTAACGCATTTTGCAAAGTCATTCCGGATATTCTCGGCGGAGATAACAATTTTTGCAACATCATGCACGCTGATGGCGCAGGAACCAAATCGGCGCTGGCTTATATGTATTGGAAACAAACCGGTGACCTGAGTGTATGGAAAGGAATTGCCCAGGATGCGATTGTAATGAATACCGATGATCTGCTTTGTGTTGGAGCAACAGACAACATTTTGCTTTCGTCGACCATCGGGCGGAATAAGAATCTGATTCCCGGAGAAGTTATTCGCGCTTTAATTGAAGGAACAGAAGCCTTTTTAGAAAAGATGCGGGAATGGGGTATTCAGATTTATCTTACAGGAGGAGAAACAGCTGATGTGGGTGACCTGGTACGCACAGTAATTGTAGATTCGACCGTTACCGCACGGATTCCCCGCACAGAGGTTATAGAAAACCATATTCAGCCTGGCGATGTTATTGTCGGACTGGCTTCTTTCGGTCAGGCATCTTACGAAGAAGAATACAACGGCGGGATGGGGAGTAACGGACTTACTTCGGCCCGTCATGATGTTTTTGAACACTCGCTGGCCAAAATTTTCCCGGAAAGTTTCGATCCGCATATCCCGGAAAAACTGGTCTATACCGGCAACCTGAAATTAACCGGGCCGTCTCCTGTTCAGGGTATTGATGTCGGCAAACTGGTCCTGTCGCCTACCCGTACTTACGCTCCCATAATCAAAGAAATTTTTAAAACGCTGAAAAGTCAGATTCACGGAATGGTTCACTGCAGCGGAGGCGCCCAAACAAAGGTATTGCATTTTATTGAGAATCTACACGTTGTAAAAGACAATCTGTTTCCTGTTCCACCGCTTTTTGATATGATTCATCACCAATCGGGAACACCCTGGCATGAAATGTACCAGGTTTTTAATATGGGACATCGCATGGAGCTTTATGTACCGGAAGAAAATGCGGAACAGATCATTGAAATTTCAAAGCATTTTAATGTAGAAGCTCAAATTGTCGGACACGTAGAACCGTCAGAAACAAAAAGAGTAACCATTCAAACGGACAAAGGTACTTTTGTTTATTAACCCGGACTTAATCTGCTCTTCCCGGAAAAACCGGGAAAAGAAAAAGCCGGCTATCATTAAAAGACAGCCGGCTTTTTCCGTATGCTGAACCCGGAATTATTCTTTGTATTCAGCCCGGATTCGTTTTTTATCAATTTTCCCTACGGATGTTTTTGGAATTGCTTCTACAAAATCAATTCGTTGCGGAATGGCCCATTTGTTAATGGTTCCGTCATCCACAAATTGTTTCAAAAATTCCTGAATCTCTTCGGTTGTGGTTTCTTCTCCTTCTTTCAAAACGGCCATAGCATACGGACGTTCCGACCATTTTGGATCCGGAACACCCACCACGGCCACTTCAGATATAGCCGGATGTTTACTAATCAGATTTTCCAGTTCCAGCGAAGAAACCCATTCGCCACCGGTTTTAATCACATCCTTAATCCGGTCGGTAATTTTAAAGAAGTTCCGTTCATCTACATAGGCCACATCGCCGGTATGCAGATATCCGCCTTTCCATAAATCTTTACTTTTTTCTTCTTCTTTATAATAACTCTGGGTAAGCCAAGGCGTACGGGCTACAATTTCACCTACAGACTCCCCGTCATGCGGCAATGGTTTCATATTTTCGTCCACCACAAGCAACTCGGCCAACGGAATGGGAATTCCGGTCTTTGTTCGCAATTCCACCTGCCGTTCGATATTTTGTTTCCGGTCTTCGGCATTCATATAGGTAACTGTCAAGACCGGACAAGTTTCCGACATACCATATCCGGTAATCACATCTATACCCAGTTCAAGAGCCGCTTTAGCCAACCCCGCCGGCAATGCAGCGCCACCAATGACCACTTTCCAATTGCTCAGGTCAATGGCTTTAGCCACCGGACTGGAAACCAACATATGTAAAATGGTGGGGACACAATGAGAGAAGGTAACTTTTTCACTCAACAGCAGCCGCAACAACATTTCCGGCTCATAGCGTCCCGGATAAACCTGCTTCACTCCCATCATGGTAGCCGCATAAGGAACCCCCCAGGCATGTACATGAAACATCGGGGTAAGCGGCATGTACACGTCATTAGAACGGAAACGGGCTACCGAATCAAAAACACCAAAGGTAATCATCTCGGCCATCGAGTGCAGAACCAACTGACGGTGTGTAAAATAAACGGCTTTTGGATTCCCCGTGGTACCGGTTGTATAGAACATGGTAGCTACCGAATTTTCATCAAAATCCGGAAAATCATAAATATCGCTGGCCGATTTCAATAACTCTTCATATTCTCCTGAAATCACCATTTCATCTTCGGGCAATTCACCACTGTCTGTCATCAAAATACAGGGAACCGAAACTTTAAGTTTATCTTTAATTCCTTTTAGCAGGGGCAAGAAATCGGTATTGGTAAACACAATTTTATCTTCTGCATGATTCATCGTATAAAGAACCTGCTCCGGCGACAATCTGAAATTCACCGTATGAAGCACAGCCCCAATCATAGGAACAGCAAAGAACAGCTCCAGATAACGGGGCGAATCATAATCCAGCACAGCCACGACATCTCCGGCCTGAACACCTAAATTAGTCAATACATTGGCCAGTTTCCGTATTCGTTTATTCAGTTCAAAATAATTGTATCGTGTCAAATCACGATATACAATTTCATTGTTAGGTTCGTATTTAAGCGAATCGGCCAGTATCCGTTTAATCAGCAAAGGATAGGAATACGCTTCTTCTGTTGACGGTAAAATCTTTGTTTTAAGCATCTTATATGTTTTTAGGAATTATTGCATACAAATTTATTAAAAATCCTTCTGCATTTCAAAAAAATGTGATTTTTTAACAACACGCCGGAAAGGGCAGATTATCCATAAAATATTATATATATCGTGAAATTTTATCAGGGCAAAAGCGTCTTTTTCATCCGGTGAAAACCCCGAAACAAATCTTTGATTGTACAATACGTAATTCCCTTAAATTCCTACGAAAATCCCCCAAATCGTCCGGAAAACGGGACAACGGCCCCTATTTTTGGGTAATTTCGGGCTCAGAAACGAAATAATACGTTTAACCTTAAAAATAATAAAAAATGGCAAATTACGAACAACTGGTCAATGATTTCATGGCGAAAGTCATTGCCAAAAATCCCGGTGAAGTTGAATTTCATCAAGCCGTACATGAAGTAGTAGAATCTTTGATTCCTTTTATTGAGGAAAATCCCCAATACAAAGAAGCCAAAATTCTGGATCGCATGGTAGAACCCGAAAGAGTAGTGATGTTCCGCGTTCCGTGGCTGGATGACAAAGGAAATATCCAGATCAACCGGGGATATCGTGTGGAAATGAACAGTGCCATTGGCCCTTACAAAGGCGGATTGCGTTTTCACCCTACAGTAAACCTGGGCGTTTTGAAATTCCTGGCCTTTGAACAAGTTTTGAAAAATTCTTTGACTACTCTGCCCATGGGTGGTGGTAAAGGAGGCTCCGATTTTGACCCCAAAGGAAAATCAGACAATGAAGTCATGCGCTTCTGCCAAAGCTTCATGACCGAATTACAACGTCATATCGGACCGAATACCGACGTTCCGGCCGGAGACATTGGAGTTGGTGGCCGTGAAATCGGATTCCTCTACGGACAATACAAAAGACTGAGAAATGAATTTACCGGCGTACTTACCGGCAAAGGTCTCGAATGGGGCGGTTCACTGATTCGTCCGGAGGCTACCGGATATGGTGCTACCTATTTTGCCAAAGAAATGCTGGCTACCAAAGGAGAAACCTTTGAAGGAAAAACTGTGGTGATTTCCGGTTCTGGTAATGTAGCGCAATATGCTACCGAAAAAGTAACCCAACTCGGCGGTAAAGTAGTAACCCTTTCCGATTCGTCAGGATACATTTACGATCCCGATGGCATTGATGCTGAAAAACTGGAATTTGTCATGTACCTGAAAAATGTAAAACGGGGTCGTATTAAAGAATATGCCGAAAAATATGGTGTAGAATACCACGCCGGCGAACGTCCTTGGGGTGTAAAATGTGATGTGGCCATGCCTTGTGCAACACAAAATGAAATCAGCGAAGACGACGCTAAAAAACTGGTTTCCAATGGCTGTATTGCTGTAAGCGAAGGCGCCAACATGCCTTCTACTCCTGAAGCTATTGCTATTTTCCACGAGCACAAACTGCTCTTTGCTCCGGGTAAAGCAGCCAATGCCGGTGGTGTAGCTGTTTCGGGTCTTGAAATGAGCCAGAACTCACTCCGCCTGAGCTGGACCCGCGAAGAAGTAGACAACCGTCTGCATCAAATCATGAAAGATATCCACTCCACTTGCGTGAAATATGGTACCGAAGGTGATTATGTTAATTACGTTGAAGGCGCCAATATTGGTGGATTTGTAAAAGTTGCTGATGCCATGCTGGCACAGGGACTGGTATAAAAAATTGTATTACAGCTTATCTGAAAAAGAAAGGGTTGCGGGAATGGCCGCAACCCTTTTTTCTTTTCTCTATCGACAAATTATAAAGATGCCAAAAGCCTTTATACACCTATTGTATTTTAAGATCTATAATGGCAAATGCCCATATTAAAACTCAATCACCTATATGTAAATCGCTGAAGAAAGAAGAAGCCTTCACCAGAACCAATGTTCCCAAATCATTATACAAACTATCGGCATGTTCAATAAAATCCTTCTCTTTTCCGGTCTGCACTTCTGCCATTCCCATGATAATCAGATCGGCTTCTGCTGATCGGGTTTTAATAATATCATGAACATTTTCACTTTGGGTTTTCACGATCACTTCAACTTCGGCCACCATCCGGTGCTGATTCAGTAATTTCTGCATCCGTTTTCTAATAGAAGCTTTTTTCTTTTTCCCGTTCGTAATAAGCATTAACCGAAACACCGCATTGTGCCAGGCATAATCGGCATGGATAAACTTCATCAGCGAAAGCATCAGGCTTCCGTTATTCGACCCGCCACGCAGCCACACATCCACCCGGGTATAATTCCCAAAACCTTTCTTCTTATCATAATCCAGCATCACGATATTCAGATCCATATCTTCAAAATAGCGCAACATTTGGGCAAAACGCATGGGCTCTTTGGTGTGACGTCCCCATCCCAGCACCACCGTATTGGGTTCTATTCCGGAAAACCCATACGTAGCAGCCAGGCTTTCCATGGCGCCGTAAATATCATTACAAACCTGACGGCGTTTAAAAATGGCTTCATCACCTTCCATTTCTTCTTCAGGAATTGCCACATGATGCGAAGGGAAAAGCCGGCGGGCACGCGGACTCAACACCAGGTCAAAATTGGAAATCATCCCGTATTGTCCTGCGATAAAACGGCTAAATTCAACCAGATACGGCCGGCTTGACTTGCCACCGCTAAACAAAAGAATATTTGCCCGCCAGTTGGCCTCGGTAAAATGCATTTTTTTAAACCGGGTAAGCACCCAGCGGATGATAGAAGCCAGCACACTGGGCCAGATATCGTTCATGGCCAGGTGAAGCTGTTTTTTCCGGATGAGATAAAAAATAAATCCCAGAATCAGAAACGCTCCGACCATAGCCAGCATATCCAGCTTAAACATGATGAGAAATGAAGTGATAAATCCCAGAACCCCTACCCAGGCCGGAATACGAAAAGATGGACGAAAATCAGTACTGGCCCATTTTTCAAGTACAAATGCCAGGTTTATAAAGCCGTATGCCGTTAAATAAAACATGGTAACCAGTCCGGCAATGGCGTTTAAATCGCCCACCAAAATTCCCAATTCAGAAAGAATAAAGGTGAAAATAAGCGCATTGCGGGGTTCTCTGTTTTTTCCGTGTTCTTTGGCCAAAACCGGTGGAGTAATATGATCTTTGGAGATGGCCTGAATAATTCGTGGTCCTCCAAGAATTCCGCCTAAAGCCGAAGAAAGTGTAGCACCCCAGATTCCGGCAACTACCAGCAAAGGAATCCAGGCTACGGTCAGTAAGAAATTATAATTATTGATCAGCAGATCTCTGTCTACAAACAAATTAAATCCAACTGCCAAAGCCAGATAAATGATCAACCCGGTAAAGATGGCAAATAACGTTCCTGCCGGAATATCTTTTTTGGGGTTTTTCAGATCACCCGACATGGCCACTCCTGCTGTAAATCCCGTTACCGCCGGAAAAAAGATGGCAAAAACTTCTGTAAAGCTGGCCACTTTAAAAGGAACAAAAGATGCCGAAGAAGCTGCAGCAGCCGGATGGAGAAAAAATCCCACAAAAACCGACAGCAAAGAAAGGCCAATGGCCCCCAGAACCACAAACTGGGTTTTGATGGCAATATGCGTACCAATAAGGGCTATAGCAGCAAGAATAATCAAAACCACCGTTCCCACAATCCGGGTATTGTGTATTGTCGGTCCGGCCATACCCAGAAAATGCTGAATGGACGGGATATCCAAAAAATTCTCTACAAAACCGACAATATACAGTGAAATACTCAGGGCTGTTCCCACAAATAACGTTATCCCGATGGAGCCTCCCATGGGAAGTCCAAGCGAACGGGACAAAATATAATAGATTCCTCCTGCTTTGATTTTTTTATCGGTAGCAATGGATGAGATACTCAATCCGGTGGTAATGGAAATAACATGCGCCAGCAAAATAACGGCTATACTGCCCCAAATTCCGGCTACTCCGGCAACCCATCCCAAACGGAGATACATGATCACCCCCAGAATCGTCAGGATAGAGGGAGTATATACCCCGGCAAAAGCCCCAAACTTTTTTGCTTTATCGCTCATGTGCATGAAAGAGAATGGTGTAAAAATAGCAAAATTTAATCACCCGTTTCCAAAGTTCCCTTTCCTGTGTTAAAACATCTTAACAAAAAAGGATTTTACGGCTAAAGCTGTACATTTGTCAGAAAAAGGCATGAAAAAGTGGAAAATTCTCGGACAGGAAACCGTATGCGATTTTAAACTGTTTAAATTTTACCGCCGCGATTTACTGAATACGCACAAAAACTCGGAACACCATTTTTATGTGATGGAAACACCCGACTGGATTAATGTGGTTCCGGTAACGCCGGAAGGAAAAATCGTTTTGATCAGACAATACCGTGCCGGTACCGATGAAATTACTGTAGAAATCCCAGGCGGTGTTATCGACAAAGAAGATGTTTCGCCCGAGGCAGCCGCCCGCCGCGAATTGGAGGAGGAAACCGCTTATGTGTCGGATGAACTGACGCTGCTCGGAGCAGTACATCCCAATCCTTCTTTTATGTCGAATACCTGCTATTTTGTACTGGCCCAAAACGCAAAACGGACCGGGAAAACCCATTTCGACCCCGGCGAAGACATCGAAACTTTTGAAATAGAACCGGAGGAGCTGAAGCAGGCCGTAAAAACCGGAAAAATCAAACATGCCCTGACAGTAGCTGCATTGGGGCTCTTTTTTCAAGAGTGATTCCAATCTCGTTATCCTACCACCATCCAAATCATCAACCCTCTCACCTTCTTACCATCAACCCTTCCTACCTCCACTACCCTCTCACCCTTCCACCATCTCACCCCTCTACCTTCCAACCTTTCTACCTTTCTCATTCATACCTTAACGCTTCCACCGGATTCTTTCGGGCTGCTTTTATCGTAAAAATGGACACCACCCCGAGAACAGCCGCCGTAATCAAAACGGAAACCAACACAAAAACCCACCATTTCATAGGAACGGCATAAGCATACTGTTGTAGCCACAGTTTGGAAATTTGATAAGAAACCGGGATGAAAATAACCAGAGCTATGGCGATGTTCCACATAAAAACTTTGTTGAGCAACAGTAACAACGCATTTTCGGAAGCACCGTTTACTTTGCGGATACCCAGTTCTTTGGTGCGTTCGTGAATCATACTCAGGGTAAAACCCACCAGCCCGGCCAGCGTAATCAGCGCGGCCAAAATCGAGAACAAAACCACCGTATTTTTTACAGCACGATCCAGTTGGTAATTCGCCTGCAGCGAAGCATTGTAAAACCTTACCTGAACAATTTGTCCCGGTACAATATGCTGAATGGCGGACTTTATTTTTCTGACCGTATTGCGTATTCCCTGTGGTGCAAGTCGTACCGTAAGTACCGAATAAACCGAATGTTGGTCGTATTGGTTAAACACTACCGGCTGCATAGCCGAATGCAGCGACCCGGTTACAAAATCATTTACGACACCCCGGATAATCATCGGCGATTTCCAGAAATAAATGGTTTTCCCCACAGGATTTTGTAATCCAAACCGTTGGGCGGCTTTGCGTGAAATGACCACGCCGTTTTTTTCGATATTTTGCTGAAACCCGGGTCCTTCCAGTTTCATTTTCAGCGTAGCAAAAAAATCTTTGTCCACCGAAAGATTACGTACAATAATTGTCTTTTGCCCGTCGGGAGTAGCGGAAAAACCGTTTCCGGGAAGCCCCCATACCGGTATGCCGTCAGACAAACAAGCCGACAACACATTGGGAATCTTTAAAATTTCGCTTTTGATTACCTTGTCTTTAGAATAGAGCGGTTTGTTTTGCAATTCGATGTAAACCAGTTGGTCTGAGTTATATCCTTTGTTGAAGTAACGAATAAAATTAAACTGGCTGTAAATAAAAAACAAAAAAATGAACAGAAAAACAGAAATACCAATTTGCAGGGTAAGCAATGCCCGCTGCAGATTCCGGTTAAGAGGCGGTTTGTAAAAGGATGCCGTTTTTTGTGTCGTCATAAAAAAGCGAATCGACCAGCGAACCGGCACAAAATAAATCACCAGAAAAGCAAGAACAAACAGCAGCAGGAACAAAAGCAGAAAAGTCCGGTTGGTGAACGCTTCTGCCAGTCCAAACTGAAAATTAGCTTCGATAAACGGATTCATCAACAACAAAAAGAGTATCGCTATTCCTGTTGAACTCAGCATGTAAAACAACGCTTCGTTAAAGATAAATCGCTGGATATCTGCTACGGAAGCCCCAAGGGTGCGATGGATGGCGATTTCTTTCATAAACTTATTGTATCCTGCCAGCACCAGCAAAAGCGAATTGAAACAAACCAGTCCGAAAATCAGGATACCAATAAAAATCATGATGTAATAGGTCATTTTCTTTTCCGGATTTTCGATAAAAGCCGCTTTTGTGATGGGAATTAACTCGTATTTTGAGTAAAAACCGTTGGCTTCGTCGGCTGCCACATTGTAATGCCGGCGCAAAAAAGCGGGCATTTCTTTTTCAATTTCGTGCGGATTGGCATTTTTTGTAAGTTTTACGTAGCCGTGAAAGCTGTCGCCGCCGTCCCAGCCCATGTATAAACGATGTTCGTCTTTTAAAGTGGCAAACGAGATAAGTACGTCTGCCTGAAAGCTGGCATTGGGTGGCCAGTTTTCAATAACGCCGGTGATGACAATCGGTCGTACTTCGTTCAAATAAATGACTTTATTCAGTGCTGCAAGGCTGCTGCCAAAGAGTTTTTTAGCAAATTTTCGGGTAACGACAGCGGTGTTGATTGTTTGCAATGCCCGGTTTGCTTTTCCAGCGACAAACCAGCGGGAGAAAACTTTGAAAAAGGAAGAATCGGCATAAATCGTATTGGCTTCAAGCAGCGACTCTTTAACTTTGTAAGTGGTTTTCCCGTTGAGAAAAAGTACCGTTCCGTATTTCACCTGCGGGAAATCGGTAACCATAGCCGGCACCAGCGGTTGTACAAGTGATCCACTGATTCCGCTGTAATTGGGTGACTTAAAGTTATTAAACACTTCGTAAATCCGGTTCTTTTCAGGATAAAAATTATCTGTATTCAACTCATTCCAGGCCACATAAAAAAGCACCAGTGCACTGGCCATTCCCACACCCATGCTGATAATCCGCAGCCAGGCTGTCAGTTTTTGAGATTTTAACCTTTTCAATACAATGATGATCATATTCATAGTTGTCTTTTTTATTGTTATTTAGTACGAAAAGGGTTGGAAGGTAGAAGGGTGGAAAGGTTGGAGGGAATGGGTGTTTTTTACTTTTTTATCTTTTCACCTTCTCACCCTTCCACCCATCATCTTTCCGCCTTTTTTCTCATTCTTTCATCCTCTTACTCATACCGCAATGCTTCCGTCGGATTTCTGCGTGCCGCAATAAAAGTCTGCCAGCTTACGGTAACCATTGCAATGAACAAAACGATCAGCCCCGCAAGGACAAAAATCCACCAACTTAAAGTTGTTTTATAAGCAAAGTTTTGCAACCACCGGTGCATGGCATACCAGGCAATGGGAACGGCAATAACGAAAGCTATTACCACCCACTTTACAAAGTCTTTTGTGAGCAATTTTATAATCTCGGAGGTTGAAGCTCCGTTTACTTTGCGGATACCGATTTCTTTGGTACGACGACGGCTGGAATGAAATGCAATCGCAAATAATCCAATCATTGATAAAAATACACTAATCAAACTACAGGCTCCGATTAAGTTTGCATAATTCTTATTTTCACGATTTAACCATTCGTATCGGTCACCAATTGACTGTATATTTACAGGGAAATCGGGGATTAACTTATCCCATGTTTTTGAAATAATTTTTCTTACATGTGCAGCTTGACCTTTTGCCGGTTTCACTATCAGGTAAAGACCACTGCTTCTGTAAGATATACAGGAAGGCTTTATGTGTTTTTTTACACTTGCAAAATTGAAATCTTTTACAATTCCAATTACAATTAAATTGTTTTCTCCGGGAAGTTTATGCCCGATTAAGTGACGACCGGAGAAAAATCTTGCAAGCGATTCATTGATAATACATTTATTTTTATTTGATTCTGCGTCCTGTGAAAAATTATTGCCTTTAATGATTTTAATTCCAAGGGCTTTTATATAATTCTGATCGCCATAAAAAATAGTAGGGGTGTATGGCTTTTTCTCTCCATGATCATCATAATGTAATAAAACCTCCCAATGTGCCAAAGATACTGGTGAGGACGAAGCTAAGGAAACTACTTCAATTAACGGTTGTTTCTCAAGCTCTGTTTTAAAAACAGGAGCAAGGTTTTTATGTTGAACCGGAATTTTGACTATCAGAGTTTGTTTGTTCAATCCAATATTTTTATTCATTATGTAATGAATTTGCTTCAAAATAATGAGGGATGCTATAATCAATATAATAGAAACAGAAAGTTGAAAAATATTAAATGCCGGAAAGTTCATTTTTCCAGCAAATCGGAAGTTTACAGGTTTAAGCCCTTCGACTACCGTAATTTTCTTAATTCGGACTAAAGCAAACAGGTACGTTGCAAAGAGAATCAGGGCAGGAATTCCCAATAATAATCCAATTCTTTTCGTTTCAAAAATATAGGAAATTGAAATAGTTGAAGAAGTCAATTGGTTAAAGAAAGGAATAATCCAGCCAATTAAAACAAGGCTTATTGCAAATGCTGTTCCTATTAAAATGAAACTTTCTACCATAAATCGTGTCACCAGATTTGCTTTTGAGCTTCCATTTATGCAGCGGATTGCATATTCTTTGGTTTTTTCGATGAGTCGGTTGTTGGTTAATCCTATATAATTGAAAAGTGCAATCCCCAATATCATAAATGCGATTATAAGGGCAATTGTTAAGTCTGATTTATCGCGACTATATTGTCCCCGAGAAGTATCAAAGTAAACAGACTTCATATTTTTTAAAGAATAAGAGCCGGGCTTCCTGTCATACATAATGGGGATAGAAGTCTTGTATTGAGCAAATTTCTGTTCAAGTTGTTTTATATTCGTGTTTTTTGCAAGTAATAGATAACATTGCGTACCAATTTTATCATTAACCCGGGTGACCATATCGAATTTTAATTGCGAGCATTCAAGCGGTTTTTTAAAAATTCCGCTCACAACCATTTGACGTTGTCCCTTTCGATTTATCAAAATGATTTTCCGGCCGATAGGGTCAGCAGTTCCAAAATATTTATGGGCCAGCTTTTGTGAAATGACAACATCCTGATTTGTTTTCAATACATTTTGTGGCAAATTTGAAACCAACTTGTATGAAAAGAATTTAAAGAAATTGGAGGATGCGGCGATGACTTTGGGCTGATCAAAATAATTTTGGTTATTGGCAATTACTTTTTTTAGAGGATTATAATTCCAAATTCGGCAAAAATCTTTGACTTCGGGAAAGTTCTTTTTCATATACTCCGCTGCACCGGGGCTAACATAATACATCTTTTCCCCTTTCCTAAACGGGTTGTCAGCTTGCAAAATATAAATGCGGTTTTTATTTTTTTGAAATCCATCCGCATTGTATTCTCTGGCAACAAAGATGAAGATTAAATTGATACATGCAATTCCAATGGCAAGACTAATAATGATAATTGTAGAATTTAGCCTGTGCCTGAAAAGACTTTTAAAAATAGTTTCTATCTTCATTTCATTTTGTTTTGTTAGTTTGTTGATTTCCAGAGCTTGACTTAAACCTGACACGTTTTGATATTCTTCAAAAAAATCAGACTTGTACCGTTTCGTTCACCTTCTCCATAATCACTTCTCCATCCAGCAACTGGATAGTACGGTGGGCATAGGCAGCATCGCGCTCGGAGTGGGTGGCCATGACAATGGTGGTGTCTTCCTGATTGAGTTCCGAAAGCAGGTTCATCACTTCGATACCATTTTTTGAATCAAGGTTTCCGGTAGGCTCGTCGGCCAGAATCAGGTCGGGATTGGCCACCACAGCCCTTGCTATGGCTACACGCTGCTGTTGTCCGCCTGAGAGTTGCTGCGGAAAATGTTTCATACGATGCCCGATGTTCATGCGTTGCAATACTTCTTCCACTCTTTTGCGGCGTTCAGAAACTTTCATTTTCAGGTAAAACAAGGGCAATTCCACATTGTCGTAGGCATTCAGTTCGTCGATCAGGTTAAAACTTTGAAAGACAAAACCGATGTGCCCTTTTCTGAGTTGGGTGCGATTTTTTTCTTTCATGTTGGCCACCTCAATTCCGTTAAACAAGTAGCTGCCTTTGGTAGGATTGTCCAGCAGTCCGATAATGCTGAGCAGAGTAGATTTCCCGCAACCCGAAGGCCCCATAATGGCGACAAACTCTCCTTTTTTTACTTCCAGATTTACTCCGTTTAACGCATAAGTTTCGATTTCGTCTGTCCGGAATACTTTTACAAGATTTTTAATTTTGATCATAATTATTTAATTTTTCAAGTTTATATATGGGTTGGATGGTAGAAAGGTTGGAGGGTGAGAGGGTAATTCTTTGCCGTCTTTTTGCTTTTTTACCTTCTAACTCTTTTCCCATTCTATCTTTTACTTTCTAGCTCTCCATCCTTTTACCTTTTTATCCTTCCACCTTTCCAACCTTCCTACCTTTCACTTCTCTCTCATTTTTTCCTTCTTAATCCATCTCTGTATGTTATCAGTTTTTGAATCATCGCGGATAATGATTTTGTTCTTTCAATCAAATCGGCCGGGTCTTTAACCATTCCAACACGTTGGGCTATAATTAACTGTGTTCTGAGTTCGGCACAGGATGCTTTTGCAATGCGCAGGAACCGGATAAATTCATTATTGGTTTGTCGGTCGTACCCTTCGGCAATATTAGAAGGTATGGAAACGGATGAGCGCTGAATTTGGTCGCGGAATCCAAAATTTTTAGACTTACTAAACAAAGCATAAACATCCACGGCAATGGTTACGCTGTCCTGCCAAATTTGTAAATCTTCAAATTTCTCAACTTTGTTGTTCATAATCGTATTGTTTAAAATGTTTTCCATTCTTTTTTTGGTCATCAACCTTTCACTCTTCCACCTTCTAATCTTTCCACCCTTCTACCCATTCTACCTTCCCACCTACCTAAACACCAGCCTGTCATTATCTCCAAAGTTATCATAATCTGATACAACCACCCTTTCGCCCGGTTTCAGCCCGCTGAGTACTTCATAATACTTCGGGTTTTGGCGGCCGATGGTGATGCGGCGTTTTTCAGCCGATTTTCCGTCTTTCGACACCACAAAAATCCATTGTCCTCCGGTATTTTGAAAGAAACCTCCCCGCGGCAGCAGCAAAGCTTTCGAAGGATTTCCCAATTGCAGACGAATGTAATACGTTTGTCCGGTACGCATGTTTGCCGGTGATTTACCCACAAACACCATTTGCACTTCAAAACGGCCTTTGTGAACCCCCGGCAATATTTTTCGGATACGCAGTTTATATTCTTTGCCGTTCCGGTCTAAAACAGCAATTAATCCCACACGCACTTTGTCAATATAATGTTCGTCGATTTGAGCGGTTACTTTGTACGAGGTGAGGATGTCAATTTGCCCGATCCTGCCGCCTTTCGGCACCGATTGCCCTACTTCTACATCTAAGGTGGTGAGCTGTCCGTCCACCGGTGCTTTCACATTAAGACTTTGCTGGCGCTGGCGTACCAGCTTCAGGTTCAGTGCCATGTTGCGCAAATTTTCTTTCATCTGCTGAATTTGGATAGTGCGATAGATAGAATCCTGCTTTTGGCGTTCCAGGTAAAGCTGATAGCTCTGTTGAGCATATTCGTAGTCTTCTTTCGATTTTAAATAATCATTTCGCGATATCAGCGTATCCCGATAAAACACTTTGTTTTGTTCGTAAATTCGTTTTTTGCGTATCAAGTCGAATTTCAAATTCAAAATTTCACGTTTAACGCTTAGTTTTTCCTGTTCCATGGTTACCCGTGTATCACGCAGAAAGTTGCTGTTTTTGGCCAGTTGTGCTTCGCTGTTTAAAATACTCAGCCGTAAATCCGGATTACTCAGCCGTAAAATTACTTCGCCTTTTTTCACCATGGCTCCTTCTTCCACCAGTTTCTTTTCCACCCGTCCGCCTTCCTGTGCATCAAGATAAATAGTGGCAATGGGTTCTACGGTGCCCATCACTGAAATGTAATCATAAAAAACACCTTCTCTGACCGTGTCAATGGTTAGTGTGTTGGCATCTACCCGGTAGGTGGACAAATTTGTAGCAAAAAATGCTTTGTAAATCAACAGTAAAAACAGGATTACCCCCAAGCCGATGTAAACATGTTTCTTTTTTATGCCTTTCTTCTTTGCTATCGGTCTGTCCATAATTAAAATTTTGTTGTCCGCTTTGTTTTTCACAATAAACTGTTCAATGGTTGTGCCGAAAAGCGTAATAAATTTAAAATCAGCACAATACAATAGATACCGATAAGTTTAAAGCAAAAAAGATGTAAAATATTTTTACACCGGTTGTTTGTTATATTTACAGTTGAGTACTTTAGCAAACCAGAAACCGGTGAGAAATGACTTATTTTCTGACAAAAAACTGTTTCAACACATTCAAAAATGAAACCCGAAATCCTGATTATTGATGACAATGAAAATGTGCTGACGGCACTTGAAATGCTGTTGCAATCAGAATTTGACAAAGTAATTGCCCTGAAAAATCCCAACAGTCTGCTTTCGGCTTTACAAAAAAACCGGGTGGATGTTGTTTTGCTGGACATGAATTTTACAGCCGGAATGAATACCGGAAACGAAGGATTGTACTGGCTTCGCCGGATTTTGGAATACGATCCGGCCATCAGTGTGGTGATGATTACCGCTTATGGCGATGTGGAGCTGGCGGTAAAAGCCGTAAAAGAAGGCGCTTTCGATTTCATATTAAAACCCTGGGACAACAATAAGCTGATCGGCACTATTCATGCGGCTTCAAAACTGCGAAAAAGCAGGCTGGAAACCATTTCGCTTCGCCGGAGCAACGACCAACTGAAACAAGTACTGCATCCTGTTTCGCGAAAACTTATCGGACAGTCGGAAGCCATGCAACGGGTGATGGAAATGGTAAAAAAAGTAGCGGTTACCGATGCCAACGTTTTAATTACGGGCGAAAACGGCACGGGGAAAGAACTTATCGCTGCCGAAATACATCACCGTTCAAAAAGAAACAATGAGCTGATGGTTACGGTGGATATGGGAGCCATTAGTGAAACACTGTTTGAGAGCGAGCTCTTCGGGCATGCAAAAGGAGCTTTTACCGATGCCCGTGAAAATCGTACCGGAAAATTTGAGCTGGCAAACAAAGGCACCCTTTTTTTGGATGAAATCGGAAATCTGCCTTTGTCATTACAGCCGAAAGTGCTTTCGGCTTTGCAAAACAGAACCGTTACCCGGCTGGGAAGCAATACGCCGATACCGGTGGACATCCGGTTGATTTCGGCCACTAACCGAAACTTGGAAAAACTGGTAGCCGAAGGGTTGTTCCGGCAGGATTTACTGTATCGCATCAATACCATTACCATCGAACTGCCGCCGCTTCGTGAACGGGGCAACGACATTTTACTTTTGGCCGAATTTTATCTGGATAAATACAAGATAAAATATGAGAAATACGGACTTAAAATTGGCCGGGGAGCAAAAAACGCCCTTTTGAATTATTCGTGGCCGGGAAACGTCAGGGAACTGCAACACGCTGTTGAAAAAGCAGTTATCTTAGCCGACAAAACCATTTTGGACGAAGATAGTTTTTCGCTTGAAAGAAATACAAAATTTTCAAAAGGAAGTTATCCGGTTAAACCCCTTGATGAAATGGAAAAAGAGATGATCAAAGCCTGTCTTCGAAATGAAAAAGGGAATATGAGTGCTGTAGCCAAAAAGCTGGGCATTACACGACAAACGCTGTACAATAAAATGAAAAGATATGGTATATAAACATTTCTATTGTGCCGTATTTTTCAGAATAAGTCTGCTTATCCTGCTTGCCGGGCTGACTACCTGGCTGTTTTTTGTAAAACAAAATATTCCGTTGGGTATTGTTGCTGCTTTGTTGTTGCTTGTTGTGGCTATTCTTCTTGTACGCTATTTCAACCGGATGAACCGGTGGATTTCCTATTTTTTGATGGGGATTGAAAATGAGGATACTTCGCTTAAAATTCCGTCATCATCCGGAAACCGGGCCATTGACAATGTTTACCGCGGCATGCAGCGGCTCAACGAACTTTTCAGACAAACCAAAACCGAAATTGTTACCCAGGAACAATATTTCCGTTCGGTAATCAGCCAGTCTTCCACCGGCCTTTTTTCTGTCAACGAAAAAGGCAGGGTCATCCATATCAACCCGGAAGCGGAAAAGCTGGTCGGACTTCATGAATATCATCACATGAATATCCTCAAAAACATCGACAAGGCTTTACCGGAATTTATCCTGCAATACACCCGAAATTCCCGTCCCTCGTCTGCTATTTTTGAAAACCGGTACGGACAAAAACTGTTGTTTAAACTGTCGGAAATCACCATCAAAAACGAAAAAATCAAGTTGATTGCGGTAAGTGATATTACCAAAGAACTGGATAACCGGGAGGTGGATGCCTGGATAAAACTGTCCCGGACACTGTCGCACGAAATGATGAATAACATTGCTCCCATCACCACATTGTCGAACGTGATATTGGGCTATTATTCCAAAAACAACCGGACTATTGCCGTTGAAGAGGTCACTCCGGCAATGATTGCCCGCACGGTAAAAGGGCTTAAAGTGATTGAAGAACGCAGTCGCGGATTAATGAATTTTGTTGATAACTACCGGAAATTCACCAAATTACCCGAACCCCGGTTTGCCATCGTAAATTTGTCCGAACTGATTGAACGCAACCTGCTGGCCGCCGGCGCCTGTCCCGGGTTCGATGCGGTTCGGATAAGAAAATCTGTTCCGGATGACATTCTCTTTCCTACGGATGCGGAATTATTATCGCAGGTGCTGACCAATTTGTTAAAAAATGCGGTGGAAGCACTTAACGCAGGGAAAACCGGACAGCCCGTTTTGGAAATTAAACTTTGGCAGCCGGCAGATGACGGTCCCGTAAAAATTGAAATTGCCAATAACGGTCCGGAAATACCGCCCGAAATCAGAGAGCAAATTTTTGTTCCGTTCTTCACCACCAAAGAAAACGGTTCCGGAATCGGCTTAAGCCTGAGCAAGCAAATCATGCTTTCGCTTGGTGGCGATATTTTATTAAACACCAAAAAGAAAGGACAAACTTCTTTTATCCTGGTTCTGAACAAAACCCGTTAATTTCTTTCGGGATAAATTATAACTTTGTTTTTGTGAAATTCATCGCCTACATACTTGTTGTTGCTCTTTTTCTGGCTTCATTGGGAACCACTCTTTTTTATTTTCCCGAGTTGGAATCCATCCGGGAAAACATGCAAAAACAATTGGAAAACAATACCAATCGGACGGAACTTGTTTTTAGCCGCGAAGCCTTTAAAAAAATAAACTGGACCCGAAAAAATAAAGAATTTCGCTATCATGGAGAGATGTACGATGTGATTTCGGTAAAATCGGGAAACGGAAAAGTACTGATTTCCTGCCTTTGCGACAAGGAAGAAACAGCACTACGACAAGAGCTGGAAGATTTCTTTTCACCTTCTTCCGACAGAAACAACCCGGTACGTCATGCCGTAAAAATCCTGTCGCTGAAATATATTTCCGGAATACAGGCCTTTTCTTTGCCGTATCCCGGTTTTCTTGCCTTTTCCTTTAAACCGTATCATTTTTTCACTTTGGAAAGTGAAAATCTGCCCGAGTTTCCTCCTCCCCAATGCTGATTTTCTGGCAATACATTTTTTAAATATCCGGTTTAGCTGTTTTTAAACCGGATGAAGTTGTTGTGTTCTGACTAAAAGTCCTGTTACACAAAACTTCTGTGCCTTAACAGGTTTTTACAATACAGTGTTTTTGGTATTTAATCAGTATTTTACAATGAAAAAAATCATCATTATTTTGGCCATTCTGATGGTCGCATACCCTCTTTTTGCCCAAAAAGAGACATCCGACACCACCCGGATTAAAAATCTTGAAGAGGTGGTCATTAAGGCCAGCCGCGTACCGGTCCGTTTAAAACAATATCCCGGAGCGGTGAGTCTTGTCAGCAAACCGGTTTTATCGCTCATGCCCCGCGGTATCGCCGTAAATGAAGCCCTGCGGCTGGTTCCGGGCGTAAGAATCGACCAGCAACACGGCAGCGAAAAAGTACATATTTCTATCCGCGGACAGGGTATTCTAACCGAAAACGGCTTGCGCGGTATCGGAGTAATTCTTGACGGCATTCCGTTGAGCGACCCTTCGGGATTTGTACCCGACCTGTACAGCGTGGACTGGAGTACGGTAAAAAATATCGAAGTGCTGCGAGGTCCTTTTGCCAGTCTTTACGGCGAAGGGGGTGCAGCAGGCGTAATTTACATCACCACACAGAACGGTGGCAAAAAACCCTTCGGAGGATCTTTCAGCCAGGGATTTGGTTCTCACGGTTTTTACAAATCACTGTTGCAGTTCAACGGAAAACAACACAAGATGGATTACCGCATCAGTTTTTCCCGCACGGGAGGACAGGGCTATCGCGATCATCAGGGCTTTTGGGGAAACATCCTGTATGAAAAAATCAATTTTTATCCTTCCCCGAAATTTAAATTTACCCAGATTCTTTCGCATGCCGATTACTTTCAACAAAATCCTGAGGGATTAAATTTGCAACAACTGGCCGAAAATCCGCATCAGGCCAATCCCGATGCCCGTCCTTTCAACGAATACCAAAAAACCAATCGTACCACCTGGGGACTTATCGGCACCTATTTTATTCGGGAAAATCAACAATTGCGGGTTACCGGTTATCTGCGTCCCTGGCGTTATAAAGAAACCAGTAACAAAGCTGCCGAATACCGTAATTACAGCTCACCGGGACTCAATATGCAATATACGCTACATGCGGGAAAAAAGATTAAACACACTTTCGGAGCCGGTGTGGACCTGAAATGGCAAAATATCGCCATGTACAAACTCAAAAGTGCTGCCGATCCCAACCGGAAAGAAAGCCTTGACGAAACCAATCTGGAAACCGATACCCTGTTGGCCAATCAGATTATCTCGCAAAACAGTGTTGGAGTTTACGGATTATATCAAATGCAAATCGGAAGATTTAATCTCTCGGGCAGCATTCGTTACGACAAAATGGATAATGAACTCACGGATAAAATGATGGCACCCGACACCGCTACCACGTCTAAAGATTTCAGCCAGACTTCGGGCCGTATAGGTATCAGTTACAGTTTTAATAATGCGGTAACCGTTTTCAGCGACTGGAGTCAGGGATTTATTCCGCCGTCTACGCAGGAGCTGGCAGCCAACCCGACAGCTTACCACGGTTTTAATACCCATCTGGTGCCCGCTACGGCAAACAGTGTTGAGCTGGGGTTCAGAGGAGTTGTCGGAAACAAGTTGTATTATTCGATTACCGGATTTATCATGAAAACCAAAAATGATTTTTTCCGGTTTAAGCAGCGAAACCGCGGTAATCAGGAAGTATTTTACGGCAATGCCGGCAACAGTACCCGAAAAGGTATAGAAGTTTCTTTCCGGTATCACATTCTTCAGAACCTTCATTTACAGGTGGCTTATACTTATGCCGATTACAAATATACTTCGGCCAGCATCGATCCGGTTTACACCGACACCAACTATGTGCTGACCACACCGCCGGCTTCGGGTCAGTGGTTGCCCAACTCGCCGCGGCATCAGCTTTATGCCGAACTGGTTTATCGTCCGGTTAAAAAGCTGACGCTTCATTTTGCTACCGAAATGCAGTCGAAATGGGCCATTTATACCGATGCCAATGCTTATGCAGGCAAGCTGGATCCGGCCATTTATCAAAACTGGCAAAAAGGCTTTACCCTGATACATCTCGGAGCCGATTATTTTTGGCGCATCGGGAAAATACACGGCGATTTTAACTTAACCGTTCGCAACCTGCTGAATACGGAATACATGGCTTTTACCGAACCCGACCCCGACGGTAATGCTTATCAGCCCGGTCCCGGAAGAGAGTTTTTTGGTACACTGAGAGTACACTTTTGATAGCAATTTAGATAACGTTGTGCTCAATTGACCAAATATCTCTAGAATAGATAATCAGTCACATTTCAGGTTGAGTCAAACCTGAAATGTGGAAATAATGAAAAGTTGTTGAATAAAAGATTTATTTCCTTCATCTTTCAGGTCTGGTTCGACCTGAAAGATGAAAAAGAAATATTCTTTGCCAAGAGATGAAAAACACTTAACTTTGAAGGAAATAGCAAATCAGAAGATTTCCTTCCAATGGATGAAAAGATTAATATACTGGTAATTGAGGATGACACGGTCATTGCTTCTTTCCTGCAAACCGGATTGCAATACGAAGGATATAATGTTACGACCTGTGCGGAAGGGAAAACCGGCATGAACACACTGAAACAGAACACTTTTCATCTGCTTATCCTGGATGTTATGCTGCCCGATACCGATGGCTTTTCGCTTTGTCAACGACTTCGTGAGCAGGGATTTGATATTCCCGTTTTAATGCTTACAGTGAAAAATGAAATTGCCGACCGGGTAAAAGGCCTTGACAGTGGCGCCGATGATTACCTGACAAAACCATTCGATTTCAATGAGTTACTGGCTCGCATCCGGGCATTATTACGTCGCAGCGGGAAAGTAACCGGCGATAACAAAAAAAAGGCCGGTGACATTATGCTGGATACCGAAACACGTGAAGTACGGGTAGGCGAAACACCAATTGTCCTGACACCTACCGAATTTGCCCTGTTGGAACTTTTTTTACAATTTCCGCGTAAAGTGTTTTCGCGCGAAACCCTGCTAAACCGTGTTTTAGGATACGACTATGATGGCGGTACAAACATTATCGACGTACATGTCAATCATTTACGCAAAAAGCTAAAAGACAATAACGCCCGGCTTATCCGCACCGTGTACGGCGTAGGATATGCTTTTTATCCGGCAGAAGATGAGTAAACCGAACATAAAATATTCGTTAAAAACAAAGCTGGGACTGCTTTATGCTGTTTTGCTGATTTTATCGGTAGGACTGACGGGCTACTTTTCTTACTGGAATATCTGGCAGCTTTTTGTCAAAAATGAAACCAGCCATCTGCGGGCGACGGCCAAGCCGATGATTGCACAATGGTTAAAAACCGGTAACCTGACCAAAACAGATTCCGTCCCGGTTCGTTTCTCACCACAAAAAGCACTTGTGCTGGCCCGCCGGCTGACTTCGCGGCAGGCTGTAGCCGTGGTTTTGGACGAACACGGAAAAATACTGGCTGTAGGAAAACAATTGCCTGAAGAACCTTCACCGCCCCAACCGAATCTTTCGGAAGTGCGTAAAGCCCTTACCGGCCAGAACGAAATCACTTATTGGAGCCGCATGAACGGGAAACCAGTTTTGGTACTGCTTATCCCGTTACGTACCACACCCGAAAGCAAAAAAATATTCGGCGTGTTGCAAATCAGCACTTCCCTTCCCGGGATTCATAAAATCCTTTTTCATTACGGGCTGATGCAGTTGGCTGTTGTGGTGTTGATTTTGATTGTAGGGATTCTGTTCGGGTTTCGTTTCATCGGCTGGAGCCTGAAAGATTTAAACCGGTTGATGACCACCTGTCGCGAAATAGCCGAAGGAAACCTTACGCAACGAGCCACCATGACCCAAAGGCAGGATGAAATCGGTCAGCTCGCCAACTCATTTAACCAGATGGTTAATAAACTGGAAAAACTTTTTCATGCCCAGAAACGTTTCGTAGCCCATGCAGCGCACGAACTGTTAACCCCGCTGACAGGTTTGCGTGGTTCCATCGAAGTGTTGCTGCGCGGGGGTGCCGACGACCCCGAAACTCAAAACCGGCTTTTGAAAGGCATGCATCAGGAAGTAAGTCATCTTGTCCGGGTATGCCAGCGGCTGCTGGGTTTGTCGCAACTCGAAAACACTTCGCATGTGGACAAGCAACGGGTGGTTTTAACTGATTTTTTCAAGGATTTCAGCCGGAAAGCCACGCATTGGGTTACCCGTCATCATTTTGTTGTGGATGAAGGCCCGTATCTTACGGTGATGGCCGACCGTGATTTTCTGGAACAGATTCTGCTGAATTTACTTTCCAATGCCGTACGTCACAGCACAGAAGGCACAAAAATCACCCTCAGCTGGAAACTGATTCCCGGATTTGTGGAAATCGCCGTTTCCGACGAAGGAGAAGGAATGGATGCACAGACGATATCGCATGTTTTTGAACCTTTTTTCTCGGGTGTACAGCCAAAATCAGCAGACAAAGGTACCGGCCTCGGCCTTACGCTGACCCGCTCAATGGTGGAAGCACAGGGCGGTAAAATCCGTATTGAAAGCAGCCCGGGCAAAGGGACAACAGTGTTTTTCACCTTGCCATTGTAATTTTCTTGTGGCTTGAATCTTCATCTTTTCTTCATCTTTTCCTCAGGACTTCTTCATGGTCCGGAGTTACTTTTGACAAAAACAATAAATCCATAAATGATGAAACAGTTTTTGACAAAAAATAAAAAATGGCTGGCGTTGCCTCTGTTGGCTTTGCTGGCAACCGGATGTGCCCCCGGACCGCCACCGCCGCCTCTTTTTCCCGGTTTTGAATGGATCATTGTAGCCATATTGATTATTGCGGCAGGGATTCTTTTGTGGCGGAAACTGGATGTGTCGCAACCGAAAAAAGAAGACCATCTTACCGAGGTACTTAACGACATTTATCGTCAGTTAAAAAATCTGGAAAAGAAAATAGACCAACTGGAAAAACAGAACAAAAAAGAAGATAAAAGCAACGCACAAGACACACACTAAATAAACAGAAAGGTATTCATTATGAAAAAGTTAACTATTATTCTCAGCATCCTAACCACCGTATTTCTCGTTACAGGTTTTACGCCGCGTGTTACGGCCCAGCAAAACAACAAAGTTCCGTTGTTAATGCAACAAACACCGGCACAGGCGCCGCCTGCCGCTTTACCGCCGCAGCCCGGTATGCTTCCCGGTCAGCCCGGACCGCCACCCGGTCCCGCCCCACAGGGAGTTCAGGTAGTCCAAACCATTCCGGTACCTACGTTGCTGAGCCATTTAGCACAGGCCGTGCAAACAGCACAAAAACTCAACAAGCTGTTTACAGCCGGAAAAGTGTGGATGATGCGCGGTCCTGCCGGCGACATTCAGCTTAAAGCCGGCTTGTTGTACCAAGGCGTAGCGGTAGCCGTATTGCAGTTTAACCCGTTGAATGGCAAGGTACTGCCCCTTGGCATAAATCCACAGGTTTATCAAAACAATGTTTCCCTGCAAACGGTGAAGGCAAATCTTGGCAATATTTTACCGCACCTGAAAATTCTGCCTGCTGCCGAATTTATGGCCCCCGAAACCTGCTGGTCGTTTCCGGTAGCTCTCGGCAATACGGTGGTAGCCCACGTGAAAATTTATTACGACGGATGGCACGTGATGCAGGATTATGCCGCCAACCAGGAAATGCTGTTTTACGGGCAATAATTTTTGTTTGTAAAAAACGGGGACAATAAAAAGTTAAAATCCGATTTTTATAGTATGTTTGTTTCTGATAAAAAGCAGGTTAAACCAATTGTATTTTAAAATCTACAATGGTAAATACCGATATTAAATCAAAGGACTTTTCGGATAAGATGCGCCAAAAGTGTATTTCGATTTAATATCGGTATTATGAATTTGTCAACAAAACAACAAGCATGACACAACGCGGGATCAGACTTTTAGGAATTGCCGGTATCCTGGGAGGATTAATCCTTTTTGCAGGGGATATGTTGTTTTATTACAACCCGGACAGCACGAACTTAAAACTGAACATGGGACATGCTTCCGATTTCAGGATAATGGCCAGTGCAACTACTGCATTAATCGCTTCATGGTTATATTTAGCAGGACTTGTACCGGTTTATTACGCTTTTAAACCCGTCAAAGCCTGGAAAAGAAATGTGGTTGTTCTAAGTTTTGCGGCAATCCTGTCGGCATACGGAGTCGTTCACGGAGCTTACGTAGCCATCGCTGTTTCGGCAAAACTTGCTGTTCAACATCATCTGGATTTAAAAGCAGCCACCGAACTGGCCACGGCTGCCAATAACTTATTACGGTTATTTGTCTATCCTGCTTTTGCCATTTTTTCCTATTTCTTTATTACTGAAGTGTGGAAGAAAAAAACACATTACCCCCGATGGATACTGTTCTTCTTTCCGCTTGTCCCGTTTTTACTCAGAAGCATCATCACCGGAATGTTTTCAGGAGGAATGTGGATTATTGTTTCCGGCGGATTTCTGAATTTGATTTTGGTCCTCTTTTTTACGGCATCTACCATTGCCCTGTGGAATATAAAAACGCCATAAGTTACCGAAACCTTTCGCATTCAATTTTCTAACAAATGGAAAAACAAGTATAATTTTTTACTTTTACACCATAAAATCAAAAACTAAGTCTGGTTCCTGTAAAATCGTTCATCATGAAAAAATTTACACCTGCTACACTCATTTTTTTACTGGGATTGGCTATTCTTCCGTTTTCAGGATGCGTTTCTCCCCAACAAAGAACAGCTCATCCACAAAAAGTTTTTTTCCAAACCTCTACCATCAATGCGCTTCTTGCGGGCGTGTACAACGGAAACACCACATTTAAAACATTGTCGCAACACGGCAACATGGGATTAGGAACAGTCAACCGTTTGGACGGTGAAATGATTGGACTGGACGGAAAGTTTTATCAGATAAAAACCGATGGGAAAGCTTACCGGATTCCTGATACCATGAGAACCCCCTTTGCCGAAGTGGTATTTTTCAAACCGGATACTGCTTTTAAAATAACCGATTCGATTAAAAACTATGAGCAGCTGAAAAGTGTTCTTGAAAAACAGATGCCGGCAAAAAACATTTTTTATGCTTTTCGTATTGACGGAACTTTTACCTACATCAAAACCCGAAGCGTGCCCGGACAACACAAACCTTATCCGCCGTTAACAGAAGTGGTAAAACATCAAAAAGTATTTGAATTTCATCAGGTAAAAGGGACAATGATTGGTTTTTGGTGCCCTGATTATATCAAAGGCATCAATGTTCCGGAGTTTCATTTCCATTTTATTACGGCCGACCGCAAAGCCGGCGGACATGTTTTGGCCTGTCGCATGCAAAATGTTACGCTGAAGATGGAAAAACTCACCGGTTTTTATATGGTCCTATCCGAAAGCCGGGATTTCAACAAAACGAATCTTTCCGGCGATAAACAAAAACAATTGGAGAAAGTAGAGAAATAACCGTTTCACTATTTTGTGTACAAAGCGACCATCCAAAACAAAACGGCTGTTTTCCCCTTGTTTAAAACAGAAGAAAGATTTTCGGTAAAAACCGGCAAATTACTTGGTTTTCATGGTAAAGTATTATAAATTAGCCAACAAAACCAGGTTATGAGTAATCGATTTTCTTATTCTTACCGGACAAAATTGCGAAATGTACTTTTCGCGGCCCCATCTCCTTTCCGAAACAAAGCACTGTTTCCTGCAGTTTGCCCATATGAACAGACCTTAAAAAATTAATGTCATGAAACCGAGAAAAAAGCAAATTATCGAAGATTTCAAAAACCATGTTTCTTCAGGCAAAGTAGCCCTGTACAAAAAGTACCGCATGCCTTTTGTCATGGGCGAACGGCAGGGAATATATATGACCGATGTGGATGGCAAAAAAAGGCTGTTGAACTGTCACTGCAACGGGGGAGTTTTTAATCTCGGTCATCGTAATCCGCAAATCATTGAAACACTTATCCGGGCCACAGAAAAATTCGATATCGGCAATCATCATTTTATCAGCAGTCAGCGGGCAAAATTGGCTAAAAAAATTGCTTCACTGATGCCCGGAGACTTAAACTATACAGTATTTGGTGTAGGAGGCGGCGAAGCTGTTGACCTGGCCATCAAACTGGCCCGCGGTTATACCGGAAAACAAAAAATTGTCAGTTTAAAAGGCGGGTATCACGGGCACACCGGTCTTGCTCTTGCTACCGGTGACGAACAATACCGCGCTCCTTTCGGGAAAAACAGCCCGGATTTTGTTCAAATTCCTTTTGGAAACCTTGAAGCGGCTTACAAAGAAATTACTGAGGATACTGCCGCATTCATCATGGAAACCATTCCCGCCACACTGGGCATTGCTATTCCCGACAAAAAATACATGCAGGCCCTGCGAAAACGCTGTTCTCAAACCCACACGCTCATGATTATCGACGAAGTTCAGACCGGGTTAGGAAGAACCGGAAAACTCTGGGCTTTTGAACATTATGATATTCTACCGGATATTGTAGTACTCGGAAAAGGATTGTCCGGAGGAATCTATCCCATTACGGCAACCGTTTTTCGTGAACCGTTGGAGTCTTTCTTCAACCAACATCCTTTTATCCACGTCAGCACCTTTGGCGGTTCGGAAATCGGAGCAGAAGTTGCTATGAAAGTCCTTGAAATCAGTGCCGCCCCATCCTTTCTGGAACATGTCAATAAAATAGCAGACTACTTACACACCGGCTTTGAAAAGCTCAAAAAGAAACACCCCAAAACCATCAAAAACTTTCGACAACTTGGATTGATGGCTGGCATTGAATTTTACAAAGAAAAACATGGGCTTTTATTTACCAAAGCAGCTTACGAATCAGGGATGTTTTCTCTTTATTCCAATAACGACATGCACGTTTGTCAAT
The DNA here is from genome assembly GCF_020149915.1 of Candidatus Sulfidibacterium hydrothermale. Taxonomy (GTDB): domain Bacteria; phylum Bacteroidota; class Bacteroidia; order Bacteroidales; family F082; genus Sulfidibacterium; species Sulfidibacterium hydrothermale. Next base: position 1,035,302 of record NZ_CP083760.1, on the reverse strand, counting down.
TGCTGCCTCCCTTAATCATAACAAAAGAACAGGCCGACGAAATACTGGCAAAAATCGACAAGGCTGTTTCCAAATTAAAGTTTTACAGTGTGGCTTTCGGAATTAAAGAATTTATTGATCACCTTTTTTAAATCATACACATCATGGCGAGCCAGGAAGAAACAATAAAATTTTTACAGGTATTCGAAGATCGTTTTGATCCGGCACATATTGAAAACTCACCGGTTCCGGTAACTGTACTGGGATATGGCGAAATCAGCACGGTGGTGGCTTTTCCGGAATCGGCAGTTGCAGGAAAGGCTTTCAAGCGTCTGCCGCTGTTTTCTTCCAAAAAAGAAGCTGCTGATTATTGCGACTTATATTTGGAATACAACCGTTTGCTACGTGCGGCAGGAGTTGAAACACCGGAAAGCGATGGGTTTGTTGTGAAAGGAAAAAACCGGTTTGTGGCTTATCTTAGTCAGAAACAATTACCTGCAGAAACTGTGGGAAATAAAGTTATTCAAACATGTCGTCCGGAAGAAAGTCTGCTGCTGTTGCGAATGGTGCTGACCAGGATGCGCGAACTCTGGGAGCACAACACCGATACGCTGCGACTTGGAATGGATTCGCAAATATCCAACTGGTCGCTTACCGGTTATCGTCCGGGAGCTCCCTTTCAGGCTACATCCAAATTATTGTATCTTGACACCAGTACTCCTTTTATCCGGAAAAACGGAATAGAACAGATGAATCCTCTTTTGTTTTTACAAAGTGCCCCACCCTTTATACGTCCGGTTTTGCGCAAATTTTTCCTGCAGGATGTGATGGATCGCTTTTACAATTTCCGGTTAACCGCTATTGACCTGACGGCCAATCTGTATAAAGAGCAAAAACCGGAATTAATTCCGTTGTGGATAGAAGTTATCAATAAAGAAAACGATGATTTACTTCAAAGCCAGCCCATAACAGAAAAAGAAGTAAAAAAATTCTATAAAGAAGATAAATTTATCTGGGAATTGTTCCTGAGCGTTCGCCGGGCTAACCGGTTTGTCAATACAAAAATGTTGGGAAAACGATATGAATTTACTCTACCCGGAAAAATCAAGCGATAAGATATCCCCGACTAAACAATAAACTTTATCTTCCCCATTCGTCTGCATTTGTGCCGTAAGGCTGAAAACGCGCTGTATCTTCAAAACTTTTAAAAAACCGGTAACTTTTACGTTTCCCACTTTTCAGGTCTAGGCCGACCTGAAAAGTGAAACGGCCATTTCTTGAATTTTCATTCCGGTTCAATCATCTTTTCAAAATCCTCTTCCGAGATTATCGGAATCCCAAGACTTTCTGCCTTTTGCTTTTTAGCCGGTCCCATATTGGCTCCGGCCAGAACAAAATCGGTTTTGTGATTAACGTTTGTCTGAATAAAAGCCCCACTTTCATGAAGTTTTTTCGCCATTTCATTACGAGAACAACTCTTAAAAACACCGGATATAACAATATGTTTGTTATAAAACACACTATCCTGATCGCATGATTCTAGATCTGGCTTGTAAAATTCTTTAGAAATTTTTTCATGAAAGGATTCTCTTTTTTCATGGCGTATATATTCATAACCTTTAGGTTTATAACCACTTAATAATTTTACAAAAAGATTCCCACAGGCTAATGCATCATCAAGTGCATTATGATGATTCAATAATTCTACATCATACAACTCACATGCATTTTCAAGATTCATACCAGTCAATTCAAATGTACATAACCACAAAATTTCTAGCGAAATGATATCATACAGTTTTAAAGATTCCTCCAAAACGGAACGGTCAAAAGAAGCATTATGAGCTACAACTATTTGATTTTCCAAAAATGGTTTGATTTCTTCCCAAACAATATCAAATGTAGGTTCATTAATTGTTGTTTTAGCATAAATTCCATGAACCATAATATTCCTATAACTGTACTTATTATCAGGAGGTTGAATGTAATAATGTCTTTTAATAATGGCTTTACCATCCTCAAACCTTACTATGCCAACAGCACATGCACTATTTCTTGCTCCTGTAGCAGTTTCAAAATCAATCGCTGTAAAATCAGGTATTTCCATGTTTTAATAAGTTAAGAAAATCATCTTCATTCAATATAGGAATATTCAATCTTTTAGCCTTTTCCAATTTTGAACCCGGATTTTCCCCAACGATCAAATAATTTGTCTTAGAAGAAACAGACGAAACAAATCTACCCCCATTTTTTTCAACAAGATCTTTAACCTGTTCACGTTTTAAATTAGGCAAAGTTCCTGTTACAAGAAAAGTTTTTCCTTCCAAAATATTGGTTTTTACAATATCATCCTTAATCTCCATCTGAAGGCCAGCATTTCTCAACTTATTAACAATAATCAAATGTTTATCTTCCTTAAAATACTGAATAATACTTTCTGCGATTTCTTCACCAACAGCTGGAATTTCTAATAATTCTTCCTTTGATGCCCGAATAATATTATCAATTGACCGAAATTGTTTTGCAATCATTAACGCAGTAGATTCTCCAACATGTCTTATTCCCAATGCATATAAGACCCGTGGAAAAGGAACTTTTTTTGATTCTTCAATTCCTTCTAAAATTTTCTTAACAGATGTTTTTTGAAGAACTGTTCGACTTAAAACATTGAGATTCTTAACCAATTCTTTGGTTTCTTTTTTAGAAAAGAACTTTTGATGTGAATGGGCTAACTCATCATCCAAACCAATAGAAATAAGTTCTTGATATGACGCCTTAGAAATCAAATAAATAAAATCATAATTATTTACCAAAAGCATCAGGTCATCATCTGAAAACATGGGAATCTCTAGTAATTTTAGAGTAGTAAACAACGATATTCCATCAATTGAATCACCCTCAGTTAAAAGAATTTCTATTATCCGATGATTAAATGGGTTCTTAAAAAATTCAATTATTTTATAAAAAACTTTCTCCTTATCTATCGTTTTATTAACTCTAAAATTTTCTATTTTTCTAAGTTCTTCAAGACTTGCTTGAGCATATTGTCGAAAATTTTTGAAATGATTAACAATAGCTTCAGCATTTGTCAAAGTCATGCCACGGTAACCTATCTTAAAAGCATATATTATTTTTTTAAGAGGTACTTTAGGGGTTTCATATACCGTAGGAATTATTGTCTTTTCTAAACCAATCAAATTGTTTTCATAGCTCTTCAACTCATAAAAAGAAGCAACATTCTGTAAATACTTATGTTCAAATAATATGTCAATAGTTTCTTTCCCCAAGCCTTTTATATTCATCGCTTTTCGCGAGATGAAATGCTCCAGTTTTCCTTTGATCTGGGGCGGACAAGCATCTTCGTTAGGACAATAATGGGCTGCTTCGCCTTCTTTTCGGACAAGAGGCGTTCCACATTCCGGACAATGTTCTATAAACCGAACTGGTTGTGCCCCGGCAGGACGTTTATCCAGATTTACCCCTACGATCTTCGGAATAATCTCTCCGCCTTTTTCCACATAAACCGTGTCGCCAATACGGACATCCAGCTGGGCAATAATATCTGCATTATGCAAACTGGCCCGTTTCACCGTGGTGCCGGCCAGTTGTACCGGTTTCAGGTTTGCTACCGGCGTAATGGCGCCCGTACGTCCCACCTGAAAATCAATGGATTCCAGAATAGTTTCTACCTGTTCCGCTTTAAATTTATAAGCAATGGCCCAACGTGGACTTTTTGCCGTATAACCTAACTGCTGTTGCAGTGCCAAATCGTTCACCTTAATTACGATACCATCAATATCATAAGGCAATGTCCTCCGGCCTTTGTCCCAATCGTTAATATACTCGGTAATTTGTTCCATATTCCGGCAAATCGCCATATTATCCGAGATTTTCAATCCCCAGGTTTTGGCTTTTTTCAACGCCTGATAATGGGTTTTTACTCCGGGCAATTCATGAGGGATATAGTACAAGAAAGCGTCCAGTTTTCTTTTTGCCACTTCTTTGGGATTTTGCATTTTAAGGGAACCGGCCGCCGCATTACGAGGATTAGCAAACAAGCTCTCCCCAATCTCTTCACGTTCGCGGTTAAGGCGCTCAAATTCAGCATGGGGCATAAAAATCTCACCCCGGATCTCCAGCTCTGGCGGATAATCACCCCGCAGCCGTAACGGAATACTCCGGATGGTTTTTACATTATTGGTCACATCATCACCCTGTACGCCGTCACCCCGGGTTACTGCCCGGACCAATAATCCCTGGTCGTATTGAAGACTGATAGAAAGCCCGTCATATTTCAGTTCACAAACATAGTCTACTTCATGCCCTACTGCTTTCCGGACCCGGGCATCAAATGCCCTGATTTCATCAAGGGAATAACTGTTAGCCAGCGAAAGCATGGGATAACGGTGTTTTACCGTTGGAAAATCTTTCACGGGTTCGCCGCCCACCCGGCGGGTAGGTGAATCAGGACGTACAAACTCAGGAAATTGTGCTTCAAGGGTTTCCAGCTCTTTGAGTTTCTGGTCAAATTCATAGTCGCTGATCACCGGTTGAGCCAACACATAATAACGATAGTTATGCTCCCGCAATTCATCACAAAGCTGGTCTATTCGCTTTTTGGCTTCCTGCCTGTTCATGTTTGTCCTTTTTATTGTTTTATTCGTTTTTTTCCCGTGTCAATGAAAAATCTACCAGTTGACTTTTTCTCTGGCCACCGGCATGGTCATACACCGGGCACCACCGCCGCCCCGCGAAAGCTCATTGCCCTTGATGGTAACGACTACTTTTTTATAATCATCCAGGTTTACTTTTCCGCTGATTACGTCAGCCGCTTTTATAATTTCAAAGCCATGACGGTTCATATTTTCAATGGTATGTACATTCCGCTCATATCCAATCACTTTTCCGGGTTCCATTGCAAAAAAGTTTGCCCCGCTCTGCCATTGTTCACGTTCCTGAAAATAAAGGTCTTTGTTACCGCCACAGCTTACCGGCTCCATATCAATACCCAGTTTGCGCAAGGCATGCAGCAAGCTGCGTTCTTCCTTAATTTTTGAAACTTTATCGCCGTCAATCACAATATGAATAGTCAGATAACGCGAAGAATTCAATATCAACGGTTCAAAAACCATACACTGATCTTTGTCAAGAAAAGTAAAGGTCATATCCAGATGAATGAACGACTCTGGTTTATAAGGCAGTTCCTGAGCCAAAATATGTTTTGTTCCCGGTTTTGTTTTCAGGTACTCAATCATGCTATCGATTCCCTGCGTGGTAGTACGATCGCCTGTACCAATCACCAATACGTCATCGCGAGCCACCTGGACATCGCCCCCTTCAATGGTTGCCCTGCCGCTGTTGTCAAATTGCTCTACCGGATTGACCACCGCTGTCTCGAACAACGGATGAGTAGAAAAAATGGTTTCCATAATTAAAGCTTCCCGGTCACGGACAGCATTAGCCATTTTACTGATCATTACGCCATTACCCACAGAAAAACTGGCATCGCGGGTAAAGAAGAAATTGGGCAACGGACTTAACGAGAACCGTTCGTCATCCAAAAAACTGGTCAGATTGTTTTTTTGCATTTCCACCCCGGTAATCAGTTTACGGGCCAACACACGTGCCGGCATTTCCTGTAATGTATCGCACAACTGAAACCGCTTTTGCGAATGGCGTTCATGTTCACAAACCTTGCCAATAAGATCTTTTCTTACCGTATCATTTTCAAGCACGGTCTGCAACAAATCGGTTACTTCAAAAACCGATGTTTGTTTCTGGAGAACGCCTAAAAATTCATTGTATTCAGGAATGGCCACACTCAAATTAAGAATGTCGCTATACAAGGCTCTTTCTGCATTTTCCGGGGTCATATTTTCCACTTCGGCACCCGGCGTATGCACAATAACACCTTTGATTTTTCCAATCTCTGAGTTTACGCTTACTGTTATTTTGTCCATCTGTTTTTTTGTTTTTATGATTTTACAGGCATGGGATTAATAAATTCATACCCGTTTTGTCGTTCTTTTAAAAATTTCATGGCATCCGAAAAAGCAATTACCACACTGGCCGTATTATCATTCGGATGAAAACTGATTTTATCGGCCTGTTGCAATTGCTCATCCAAAAATACATATACATGATGCTCTTCATCATTAATCAACCCAAATAACGAAACCGAGCCGGGTTTTACCCCAAGATATTTCACCAGCCGTTTTTCAGAAGCAAAGCTCAATTTTCCCTGATGCAATTGCTTTTCGAGACTATGAATATCAAACGGCGTGGTATCTTTAATAATTACCAGATAATGCCGGTTTCCTTTATGATTTCTGAAGAACAAATTCTTACAATGTGTGGCATCAATATCTTTCCAGTATTGCAGGGCAATTTCGATGGTATCCAACGGAGGATGTTCATATATTTCGTACGGAATATTCAGTTTTTCAAGATAATCCAATACTTTTTTTCTGTTTTCTTCTCGATTCATTTTTTTATTCAACTATTATTCTTTGAAAAAATTTTCTTTCAGGGCTTCCAGTCAGCAATAAAAAGGTTAATTCCATGTTGATTACGATTGTTCCGGCTGGATGAAAATATGAGTTTTTTTCCATCATACGAAAACATCGGAAAAGCATCAAAAGTGTTGTCGTAAGTAATCCGTTCAAGATGTTTCCCGTCAAGGTCGCACATGTACAAATTGAAATCAAAACCACGGGTTCCGGCAAAATTGGAACTAAAAATAATATGTTTGCCGTCCGGTGTAAAATAAGGCGCCCAGTTGGCTTTTCCAAGATGGGTAACCTGTTTCAGGTTGCTGCCGTCCACATTGCAGGTGTAAATTTCCATTTGGGTAGGCATCACCAAATGTTGCTTCAGCAGTTGTTTGTACGTTTTAATCTCTTCCGGCGTTTTGGGACGCGAAGCACGGAATACAAGCATTTTGCCATCCGGCGAAAAAAAGGCACCGCCATCATAACCAAGCTGATGAGTAACCTGATGCACATGACTGCCGTCGATATCGCAGGTGTAAAGTTCTAAATCACCCGACCGGTCGGAAGTAAACACAATTTTGTCGCCCTGAGGGGAAACAGTGGCTTCGGCATCGTAGCCCGGATGTTTGATAAGCGTATCGATCAACTGTCCTTTCAGGTTAGCCACATAAATATCAAAATCTTCGTAAATCGGCCAGACATATTTTCCGTCTTTTCGTTTTTTGGGTTCGGGCGGACAGGCATCGCCACCCGACCGGGTAGAAGCATATAGCACCGACGTGTCGCCCGGCATAAAAAACGAACAGGTCGTCCGCCCTAATCCGTTACTGAGTAACGTCGGGATGGTATCTTTCATATCACCATCGGCAAAACGGAAATAATAAATCTGATCGCAAAGGGAGCCCCAGGCCTTATTTTTTGCCTGAAACGAAATCATTTTATCATCAAAACTAAAATAAGCTTCGGCATTGTCACCGCCAAAAGTAAGCTGTTTTACATGGGCCAGATGTTTTTCCTGAGGATAGTGAATTATGGTATCCGGAGTAAGTGCAGCAGAATCCTGATGATGCGAATGCTGAACTTGATTACAGGCCGTAAAAGACAATAAAGCCATAATCGTTCCTGCAAAAGCGTAAAAAAGGTTTTTCATTTGTCAAAGGGGTTAGTACGATTCCTACAGGCAAAAATAAGGATTATTAGGAGGTAAACTTACCTTTTTTAGCTTTTACTCATATCGCAAAGCTCGTGCCGGTTGTATGCGCACAATGTAAAATGACGGAAAAACAAGAATAAGAAGACAAAGCAGAAAAGTTCCGGCATTCAGCAGCAAAAAATTAGATAACGACAATTCTACCGGAACATAAGACACATAATAATTTACCGGGTCTAATTTGAAAATCCGGAAATAAAACTGAATAAAATAGAAAGTCAGCCCCAGCACATTTCCCCAAAACATTCCCCAGCTGATAATATAAGCTGCTTTATACAGAAAGATCTTTTGAATCGTACGATTTCCCGCACCAAGCGTTTTCAGCAATCCGACCATGGCCGTCCGTTCAATAATTAAAATAAACAGGGTGGAGATCATGGTTACACCCGCAACCAAAATCATCAAAATAAGAATGACAGCCACATTCGTATCCAATAAATCGAGCCAGTTAAAAATTTCCGGGTACTGATCGTATATCGTATTGATGTTTAAATTATACGGGATACTACTATAAATATTTTGAGCGATGGCTTTAAGCTTTTTAAAATCATTGACTTCCAATTCAATACTCCCCACCTGATTGGGTTTCCATCCGTTAAGATGCTGAATTTGCCGCAGATCGCCAATCAAAAAACGGTTATCGAAATCTTCAATTCCCGTAGCATAAATTCCACTGATAACCAATTTCCGGCCGAGAGCTTCCGTGGCATTTTTGCCGATAAACCATATTCTCACCCCATCGCCGGTGTGAAGGCGGAGTCGTCTGGCCAGTTTCCCGGAAATCAGGATCTGTTTTCCCGGCTTATTTCCCCGGACATCAGGCAGTTTCCCGGAAATCAGGTTTTTTTTAAAGAAACTCCAGTCATAATGCGGGCCAACTCCTTTGAGCACAACCCCCTGAATCTGGTCTTTGGTTTTTAAAACACCACCTTTTTGGGCCGTAAACTGGATATGCGTAATTTCCGGATTATTCCGCAGCCTTTTTAAAAATTTGTTATCCAACGTAACAGGACTTTGTTCCAACGATTCGTTGCGGGTAAAAGCAACAATTTGCAGCGGAGCAGCAAAACCTGTTACTTTTCGGCTGACCGAATGTTTAAATCCGGTGACAATAGCTACGGAAATAATCATTAACATCAGGCCGAGCGCCACGCTCACCACCGCAATACGCACCACAGGACGCGCATAAGCTTCGGTGCGTCCGGGGGCAATACGTTTGGCAATGAAATAAGCGACGTTCAAAACAGAATTTTTTACAAAATTATCATTTCCTGCTTTTCCATAACAGAGTTTATTACATTTGTCCGAAAGAAAAGCCTGTTTTTATGAAACGATTTGCTGCATTCCTGGTTCTGTTGCTTTGGATTACCAGCACAGGATTTGCCCAAAAACACCTTCCGGTTTTAACCGATTTTCATTCCATTGTTACCGGCGATGAACAAACCAGTGTTTATTTTCCGATGTTACAAGGGAAAAAAGTGGCTGTTGTGGCCAACCAAAGTGCCATTATCGGAAAAACCCACCTTGTGGACACCTTACTGTCGTCAGGCATAGAGGTCGTAAAGATTTTTAGTCCTGAACACGGTTTTCGCGGAAACAAAAGCGCCGGAGCGCACATCGGCAACGGCAGGGATGCAAAAACCGGACTTCCCATTGTTTCGCTTTACGGAAAACACCGGAAGCCCACCGTAGAAGATTTAAAAGGTGTTGATGTCGTGTTGTTTGATTTACAGGATGTCGGAACACGGTTTTACACTTACATTTCCACGTTGTCGCTGGTGATGGAAGCCTGTGCCGAAAACCACGTTCCGATTATCGTACTCGACCGGCCCAACCCCAACGGTTTTTATGTGGACGGACCGGTATTGAAACCCAAATACAAATCTTTTGTGGGCATGCATCCCATTCCGGTGGTTTACGGAATGACCATTGGCGAATATGCCCGGATGGTCAACGGCGAGCACTGGCTCAAAAACGGCGAAACCTGCCAGCTGACTGTTATCCCTTTGAAAAAATACACCCATAATCTGATTGTTAAACTTCCCGTAAAGCCTTCGCCCAATTTACCAAACTGGAAGGCCGTATATCTTTATCCTTCGCTTTGTTTTCTGGAAGGAACAGTGGTCAGCGTAGGCCGGGGCACCGATAAACCGTTCCAGATATACGGATATCCGGGCATGAAGGGAAATTACACTTTCACCCCGCGAAGTATTCCGGGGGCAAGCCTGCATCCTAAATGGCAGGGAAAAACCTGCACCGGAAAAGATTTAACAGCCTATGCCGAAAACTACCGCCACAATCCGCGCCATATCGAACTCAAATGGCTGCTGGATGCTTATCATCAGCTTTCGGCCATGAATGTACATCCATTTTTCAGAAAATCGTTCGACTTGTTGGCCGGGACTGACAGTTTGCGATGGCAAATAGAAAAAGGTTATACCGAAAAACAGATTCGCGAAAGCTGGAAAAAAGACCTGAAAAAATTCGAAAAAATCAGGAAAAAATACCTGCTTTACAAATAAGTCTAAAACAAGAAATTACGCTTGGCTCATTCCTATTTTGATGCGATACCATCCGGTTTTGATGAAGAAAAAGACTTTTGCCATAATACCCATCATTGGTTTTTCCCCAAAAATGGTTTTACGAATCCCGAAGGGGTTGAATACTGGCGCATCTGAATAAATTCAGAGTCAATAGTAATAAGTCGTCCCTCCGGGACTCCAATACACTACATCTCATCTGTGCTTGATGTTTTGTGCTTGAAATTTTTTTGGTTTTGGGATTTCGTTTGTCATTTGGTTTTTTGTCTTTTGTGATTTTGCTCCATTGCAACTTCGCCCGTTCTCCTCTCGCGTGCCACTTTCCCGCAATGCCCCACCCATAATGGGGTTCTTGTCCGAACATTATCTTTTTTACTTCACAAAGGAATTACACACATTATGAACGCAACAGAAACCAAGCAATAAAACAAAGATATTATCAACACATCAAACAGGAATTAGCCTTACGCTTCCATCAATTCGTAAAGCAACCTGATTTCCTGCGGCCAGAGTGTAGTGTCTGGGGTTTCAAGGATAAGTGGGATGTCGTCAAACCGCGGGTCGTTCATAATCCGGCGAAAAGCTTCCAGTCCGATGAATCCTTTCCCGATGTTGTCGTGACGGTCCACGCGCGAAGCCAGCTCTTTTTTTGAGTCGTTCAGATGCATGCCTTTCAGGTATTGAAACCCCACAATGCGGTCGAAATCTTCAAAAGTTTTTTTAAATCCGGCTTCCGTTTTAATATCATATCCCGAAGTGTAAGCATGGCAGGTATCGATGCAAACGCCTACCCGGCTTTTATCTTCCACCCGGTCAATAATTGCTGCCAGTTGTTCAAACCGGAAACCGAGATTGGTACCCTGTCCGGCTGTATTTTCCAGCACTGCAATTACCCCTTTGGTTTTATCCAGCGCCCAATTTACCGAATCGGCAATGGTTTGCAAACAAACCGCTTCCGTTACTTTTTTCAGGTGTGATCCGGGATGAAAATTCAACCGGTCGAGTCCGAGTTGTTCGCAGCGTTGCATTTCGTCCAAAAAGGCCATCCTTGATTTCTCAAGGGCTTCTTTTTCCGGATGGCCCAGATTAATCAGATAACTGTCGTGGGGCAGAATCTGATGCGGCTGATAGCCATACTTTTCACAATTTTCACGAAAAAGCGCAATGCTCTTATCGGTCAAAGGTTTTGAAAACCACTGACGCTGATTTTTGGTAAAAAGAGCAAAAGCCTTTGCTCCGATGGCATGCGCATTGACGGGGGCGTTTTCCACGCCCCCAGAAGCGCTCACATGAGCTCCTACATATTTCATGTTTTCCCGTTTTATTTTGTTCTGCCCGGATACACTTTCAACGCCTCATCCAGCACTTTAACGGAACTTTTCAGGTCGTCCACATTCAGCACATAGCTGATACGGACTTCATCTTTTCCTTTGCCGGGCGTAGAGTAAAATCCAGAAGCCGGTGCCAGCATCACCGTTTGGTTTTCATATTCAAAATCTTCGAGCAGCCAGCGACAAAATTTGTCCGAATCGTCAATAGGCAACCGGGCTACCACATAAAACGCACCGGAAGGATTGGGACAAAAAGCACCTTCGATCCGGTTAATTCCTTCCACGACGGTATCCCGGCGTGCGATATATTCTTTTAACACGGCATCAAAATATTCGTCCGGTGTATCCACAGCTGCTTCGGCTGCCACCTGTCCGAAGGTCGGCGGGCTCAATCGTGCCTGGGCAAATTTTAAAGCAGTGGAAATCACTTCTTTGTTTTTGGAAATCATCCAGCCGATACGCACACCGCAGGCACTGTAACGTTTCGACACCGAGTCGATCAGGATAACATGATCATCTACCCCATCCAGATACATAGCCGAATAATGGGTTTTCCCGTCGTAGGTAAACTCGCGATATACTTCATCGGCAATCAGGTACAAATCATATTTCTTCACCAGATCGCGCAGCGTTTCCATTTCCTCTTTTGAATAGAGATATCCCGTAGGATTGTTGGGATTACAAACCAGAATGGCTTTGGTTTTTTCCGTAACAGCTTTTTCAAAAGCCTCCATGGGCGGCAGCGCAAAACCGGATTCGATATCCGACATGATGGGCGTTACCTTTATGCCAGCATTGGTAGCAAAACCGTTGTAATTGGCATAAAATGGTTCGGGAATAATGACCTCATCATCCGGATCCATAATACTCTGAAAAGCAAACAACAGCGCCTCGGAAGCACCGGCTCCTACAATAATTTCATCGGGCGACACCTCAATATTCACCGTTTTGTAATAATCCGTCAGCTTTTTTCTTAACGAGAGCATTCCGGCCGAATGGCTGTATTCAATCACTTTATGGTCGTAATTTCTGACAGCATTCAGCGCCACTTCGGGAGTTTCGATATCCGGCTGACCAATGTTCAGATGATATACTTTCCGGCCTTTTTTCTTGGCTTCTTCAGCAAACGGAACCAGTTTGCGAATGGGTGATTCGGGCATTTTTTGCCCTTTTACAGATATTTTTGGCATAATGAATCTTTTTTAATCTTACTTGCTCACTTTTTTACCGGAGTTGCATTTTTTTCTGTCTGTTTCACCGGAACCATCGGCTTAGGTTGCGGAATAACTTCCCCGTGAATATGCAACACCACCGGTTTGGATGCATTGGAATACACCGTAACCGTTTTATTAAATCTTCCAATAATATGCGTATTGTAAGTAACCTTAATGGTTCCTGTATCTCCCGGCATAATCGGGGCCTTGGGCCAGGTAGGAACCGTACAACCGCAGGAAGAGCGGGGTTTTGACAACAACAAAGGCTCTTTCCCTTTATTCACAAATTTAAAACGATACGATCCGTCAGAACGGTAAAGAATTTTACCAAAATCATGATTGGTTTTTTCAAATTTAATAATTGCCCCTTGGGATTTATTTGTTTTTTGCTGTGCTGAAACCTGCACGGTCAAAAACAAGAAAAAGACAGATATCATTATCTTATTCATGACTAAGCGTTTTAATTTTGTTACAAAATTAGCAATAAAAACCATGCCAGTTATGAAATACTAACAGAAAAAACGCCTATTATCATCGCAGATTTTCCATGTTCATTTTTCTTATCTTCGCCAAAGAAATGAAAAACAGCTTACCATGTTGATCAAAGTTTATCCTGAGAATCCTGCCCCACGACATATTCGTGCAGCAGTAAATATCCTGAAAAAAGGCGGAGTCGTTATTTTCCCTACCGATACGGTTTATGCTATGGGCTGCGATCTGTATTACCATAAGGCTTTTCAGAGAATTGAAAAAATAAAAGGCCAGTCAAAAGCCAAGAACAATTTTTCAATCATTGTCAAGGATCTTTCCATGCTATCGCAATATACACTCCCTATCGACAACTCTCTTTTCAGGCTAATGAAGAAAAATCTTCCCGGTCCTTTTACGTTTATCCTGAATGCAAACAGCCAGGTTCCCAAACTTTTTCAAAGCAAGAAACGAACGTTGGGCGTTCGTATTCCTGATTGCCAGATTCTGATAGATATTGTCGAAGAGTTAGGACATCCGTTGGTCACCACTTCCATCCACGATGAAGATGAAATTGTAGAATACACCACCGATCCGGAACTGATTCATGAGAAATATGGCCATCTGGTAGATATGGTCATTGATGGCGGCTATGGCGATAATGAAGCATCCACAGTAGTGGACTGCACTTCAGGCGAACCGGAGATCATCCGACAGGGCAAAGGAATCCTGATTGAATAATAAACCGGTAAGGTCTGTTTTTCGGAGGACAAAAAAATTTCATGAAATTTTCAAAAAAGGTTTGTAAAATTAAAAAAAGTAGTATTTTTGCGCCCTCAATACGACGGATGATTCGTTAGCTCAGCAGGTAGAGCATCTGCCTTTTAAGCAGAGGGTCCCGAGTTCGAGCCTCGGACGAATCACCATCCTTAAAAGCTGTTCTGAAAAGGACAGCTTTTTTTGTTTCCCTACAAATTTCTCTCAACGAAAATATCAGCAGATACGCCTGAATGAGGACAACCTTTTTTGTTTAAACGTTAAAATCTTCCACTGTTTTCATTTCCACCGGCGGATAAATCTGTCCTACCAACGGCGGCATGGAATTGTAAACCCAGTTAACCTCCACACTACCGAGTTTAACCGCCTGATATTTTTTATAGCCTTTGAACTTTCCGCGTACCAACACGTCCTGCATTTGCAGGGTAAGCCCAAAAACAGCCACATCCGTGCCTTCTCTCAGCTTCAACAACTCATCAGCATAAGCTCCGGGATGAAAGACAATTTGCCGGCTGTCGGCCGCCTGGCATTGTAACAAGGGAATGATCACCGGAAAACCGCCTTCCGCCACGTACGACAAAAATTTCAACGAATCGAGTTTATTCAATAAACTTACTGTCCATTCGTTCATTACATTTTCTGCTTTTTGGGTTTTGGCAGCCCCTTTGGAAAATTTGGTCAGCAATGCCGACAACACAATGCCCGCCAGCGATAAAGAAGCTTTTTCGGTGGTTTCCACCAAATCCATGTAATGGATGGTGTGCAGTCCGAAATAAGAATTGTAGCGCCACATGGGCAATTTGTTAAAATAAACATATTCGGGGCCTTCTTTTTTCGATTCCCGCCAAACGGCTTTCCCGCGCCACAGGTTTTTGTCGAGCGTCATGATCAGGAAACCTGTTTTGGGGTTTGTCAGCACATTTTTCTTGCTTTCGCCTTCGGTAAACTGTCCCCACACCACTTCTTTCGGACCGTTGGCCTGCAGGGTGGTAATCAGCGTGAGATGCGGAAGTCCGGATTTGTTGACAGTAGCCAGTAAACCGATTTTGTTTTCGGGTTTAAACGCTTCAATATCTTCAGGACTGAATTGGGTTTTTGTTTTCATCTTTTTTGTTTTCTGAGTTAGAATTTTCACCACGAAGGAACACAAAGGATATCACAAAGGCGCACAAAGAATTTTCTTTGGGTATCTCTTCTTTTCCACTGTAATTCTTGTTTTCTCATGATATCCGTTTTGTTTTACCTGTTATTCTTCATCCGGCAGGCCGGTAATGCGGCAATAGTCCACCGGTTGCGACCGGTTGCCGGTATTTTTTATGATTTTTTCTTTCGTTTTTGCCGAGCCCGTCCACAAAACAACTTCGCTGTTTACACCCGAACTTTTTGCAACGGTGGTGAGCCGGTTCAGCTTTTCTTCTTCGAGAAGGCCGTATTTTTCAAATTTCCAGGATATTCCAAGCCGCTGGTATTTGTCGTTGCACAGGTTGTTAAAAGCACACAGTTCCCAACGATCGGGATGTAATCCGTTTTCGGCCAGAAACCGGCCGATGCCGGCAATGTTTTCTTCCGTGTCGGTGGCATCAGGAATAACCGGGGTACGTATCCAGAGTGCTTTCGGCAAACCATGAACTTTCATCCACTCGGAAATGGTAAGCAGGTTGTTGAGTATTTTTTCGTTATGGCTTCCGGTAAATTCCTGATGTTTACGGCTGTCGATTTCTTTGATATCGAAAAGCAGCAAATCGGTATAAGGCAGCATTTTTTCGTAGGCTGCCGGCGATGCCTGTCCACAGGTATCCACAGCCGTATGAATGCCGTTTTCTTTCATCTTTTTCAGAAAAGCTGCCACAAAACCGGCCTGAAGTGCCGGTTCACCGCCCGAAACGGTCACCCCGCCGCCGGATTTTTCAAAATATATTTTGTCTTTCAGCACTTCTTCCGCCAGCTCGTCCACGGTAACCTCATCCCCCCAAATTTCCAGTGCACCGGTGGGGCATTCTTCCACACAAATTCCACAGGCTTCGCAAAGTGTCCGGTCAATAACAATTTGATTATCTGTGTATGACAAAGCTTTGTTCGGACAGGCTTCCACACAAAGCTGACATCCCATACAGTTGGTTCGTATCCAATACAATTGCGACGCGGGGGAAATACTTTCCGGATTGTGACACCACGAGCAATGCAACGAACATCCTTTCAGAAAAACAGTCGTACGAATACCGGGACCGTCTTCGGTGGACATGCGCTGGATTTCCAGCAAACGGGCATTGATGGCATTTGTTTCCGTCATACGGGACTAAAATTTTTCGTGACTGATACGGGCAATAATTTCGTCCTGCAACTCTCTTCCGATGGCTGTAAAATAAGCATTGTATCCGGTAACGCGTACCAACAAATGGCGGTAGTTTTGCGGATGTTTCTGGGCATCGCGCAGCATGTCCGGATCAAGGATGTTGATTTGCAAAGCCGTTCCGCCGTTTTCGACGTAGCCTTTCAGGAAAGCCTTGAATTTCTCTTTGTGTTCGGCATCTTTGATAAACGACGGGTTAAACGTAATGGTGTGACTGGTGCCATTGGAAACAAGATTGACAAAATCTTCGTAATCCCCGTTTTCCGTCCGGCCGCCAAGGACTTTTCCCA
Source organism: Candidatus Sulfidibacterium hydrothermale (assembly GCF_020149915.1). Classification (GTDB taxonomy): domain Bacteria; phylum Bacteroidota; class Bacteroidia; order Bacteroidales; family F082; genus Sulfidibacterium; species Sulfidibacterium hydrothermale. The sequence continues at coordinate 1,018,652 of NZ_CP083760.1, read as the reverse complement.
CCGAATTGGTGTTGGAAGTCGGCCCGTTGACATCGGTACCGTTCACCGGACAAATGGCATTGGACAAAAACTGTCCTTTTTCGCGTCCGTCGGCACTGGCCGCCAGCACATAGCCGTCGCCTACCCAATAGTTCCAGCTCAACATGCCGGGCCGAAACTGCCGGTTTGTGGAACGGGTTTTATATTTCCACACTTCATCCGTCCAGGTTTCCATCACAAACCGCCCCATGGCATCGGCTTCATCATCGTCGCGGCCATATTTCGGGGTTTTATATTTGGCTCTGGCCTGCAGCACTTCAAAACCTTTCCAGTTGGCTTTTAAAGCTTTAATAAGTTCTTCCATGCTCACCAGTTTTTTATCAAAAACCAGATGTTTAATGGCCAGCAGCGAGTCAACGGTGGTGGCGTAAGTAACGGCTTCGATGGTCGTAAAACTGATTTCGGCCCCTCCCTGCGTAACATCCACTCCTTTTTCGGCACAGCCTTTCACCAAACACGACAAATAAGGGGTAGGAATGTATTCGGCACGAATGGATTCGGAAGTTTCGTACAAGTCAACAATCTTTTTGACGATGTATTCCGTTTGCCGGATGTAGGCTTTTTTAAATTCTTCCCAGGTTTTAAATTGAGTGGCATCGCCGGTTTTAGGGCCATCCTGTCTGATTTTTTCTTTTTTCCCGGTGATGGGATCCACAAACCGGTTCATATCCTTTCCGCCGGTGAGTGCCAGTTCCACCGCTTTCAACAGGTTCAGGTTATTGTCCACCGTTCCCGAACGGTCGTTGCCGGTCATGGTGTTCTCCAGGCAACCCACGGGGGCGTAATCGTAAACATTCTTCAGTGTAATCAGTTTTTCGTAATTCCCTTTTTTGGCTTCCCGCATGAGGCCGGCCATGGAACGCTCATCGAAATTCAGTAAAAATGGCGAACCCTGGCTTCCCGAAATCATATCGATCAGCTTGTCCAGCAACTTTTCGGGCGAATGGCGGTGCAGCCTGACGTTGGGTTTGGGTTCCAGTATCGGCGACATTTCATCAATTACTTCGAGGATGGCATAGGTCAGGTCGTTGGTGGCATCTTTACCGTCGGCACCCAATCCCGACAACGTAATCAACTGGCCGTAACCGGCGGTGATACCCTGATTGGCCCCCACACGGATGAGTGCATCGTAAGCGGTGTTGGCATGAATCCAAAAAGTTTTCAGGATTTCTTTGCCAAGCTCCCTGTCCATGCCCTCGGACAGTGATTTCTGCCAGTAAGGCAACAGGTATTGGTCGATGCGGCCAAAAGAAACACCGGGACCGGGATAGTTTTCGTCGCTCATCACGAGCATGTGGGTCAGCCAGAGTGCCTGAACCGCTTCCCAAAAAGTTTCGGCCGGTTCCCAGGGAACTTTTTCCAGATTGGCAGCCATCTGCAACAGCTCGTTTTTACGACTGGCATCCTGTTCGTTTTCCGCTTTACGGCGACAAAGAGCGCTGTATTTTACCGCAAGGTCGCGCGGCATGGTAGCGGCGGTCATCATGGCACGAAGCTGCGCACCTTTGGCTCCGCCTTTTTCCATGTCGGACAGATTGTTATAGAAGTCGTTGAGTTCGGCATAAATCCCTTTCCATCCGATGCGCAGGGCTTTGTCGTAACCGGGGATGATGTGTCCCGAAGTGGCGCCGGCATTGCCGTAACCGTGGTCGTGAAACCATTTCATTTGGGCACGGGAACCGTTTTTGCCGTAAATCCGCTTGTTGACGGCTTTGGCTTCCTGCTCAGTCCAGCACATGGACGTCATCAGGTTAAAACGGGCACCGGCAATCAGATCGCCGGGCAACAGTTCCTGCGGCACGTAATTCACGATGGTTTCTTTTACAAACCAGGCTTTGCGTTCGGGAAGGCTCCACCGGAAAAAATCGTCCGGGGTTTTCACTTTCCTGGCCGCCTGTTTCATGGAAGACTTAAAAGTTTCGAGAAACGGATAGGTTTCAGGGACAATGTAATACGTCAGCTCATCGTACTGGACATCCCACGGCGTACCGGTGGTCCAGGCTGTAAATTCGTTGTTCCATTTCCGGTTCACGCCCGAAAAATAATAGTCGCGCAGCCATTGGATGCGTTTACTCAGTTTTTTAGGTTCTTTGATTTTGGGAACCTGCAGGATTGTTTCCATGGCAGTATATTTACTTTTTGTTTCTCAGATTATTTTTACGGATGGCCATTTCGAGATGCTCGGCACCGTGGTTCAGCAGCCGGGTCATCAACCGGACGGCTTCATCTTCGTTTTGCTGCCGGACAGCTTCCACTATTTTTTTATGCGTGACGAAAACCATCGGACAGACAGCCGGATCGGAAAAAAACAGGGAGGAAAGATGCAGATAAATTTCACGGAAGGAATTCAATAGCAGTGAATAGATAAAATTACCGGAAGCTACCGCAATGATTTGATGAAACTTATAATCCATCCGGGCGACTTCGGCATATTGGCTTGTATCGGCATTTTCTTCCTGCCGGATGATCTCGTTTAACTGGCGAAGATGGTCATCATTCCGGTTTTGGGCACTCAGCCGTACCATTTCATTTTCAAAAAGCAGACGCATTTCGAGAATATCCTGCTGGATTTTGGGATCCAGGGTGCCATGATAGTTCAGCAGCGAAAGCAACAGAGGAATGGCTCCTTCTTTTCTGAAATCGTTCACCACGGTTCCCGAACGCGGGCGGATGCTCACCAGTCCGCGCAGCGAAAGTTCAATCAGTCCTTCGTGCACCACGGGCCGACTTACTTTCAGGCGGGCGGCCAGTTCTCTTTCGGAAGGAAGTGTTTCGCCGATGGAAATCTTTCCGGAAAGGATCAACTCTTCAAAACGGGATACGAAAACGTCTTTCAGACTTTCCGTTGTAATGGGTTCTAATATTTTTTCTGTCATAATTCAATCGGTTGGTGGTATTACCAGTTCAAAAGTAAAAAATATAAAAACACAAAAGGAAAAAAGAGGGAAACTTTTTGGAAGGCAGGAAGTTGTTTCGGGCGAAAGACACCCGAAACGGTTGAAAAGCACGGTTAGCTTCGTACAAACCGCTTAAATTGACACACGGACAAAAAGAAAAAATTTTTATTCAGCACGAACGCTTAAAAAATCCATCACAAAGCCACGTGCGGCCCGCCGTTGGGAAGAATCGGGATTTTTAAAACATGTTCTACATATTGAAAATAGTAGAACAGTTTATGGTTTAACTTCAATCCGTAATTAACACTGGGATCATAACCAATGATGGTTTCAAAAAACGGATTTCTTATCGGATCCGATGCTTTGGCATTCCATGCAGCAACATATTGCTTGTTCCAATATTCGTAATACGACAAGGTACGGTATTGCGACGGATTATTGTGCATAGCATACCAGCTTTCAAATTTTTGATCAAATGTTTCCAGTTTGTACTGTACACTGTCTTTTTTTGCTATTTCAACAACAGGTTTCGTTTTTTTTGCCGTCACTTTCTTTTGCGACGAACAGGAAGCAGCCAATAGCAAAATTCCGAGCCAAAACACTATCTTTTTCATGACGACTATTTTTTCCGGTTATACCTTTCAAAATACCAAAACTATACCAAAGTGATGCTTTTCTCCGGAAACCATAGCAAAAACAGGTTAAAGCAGGAAGGTTTCTATATTTTCCGGTGTAATCGAAAAATGTTATGAATTAGAAGTTCTGTAAAATATTCAGAACCCATTTGTCCGTGGCAGCGATGGAAGCGGCATCGCCCGGTGGCGAAAGCCGATGCAGAGACAGCCGGCAGACAGCGACCACAGGAAGCTCGTGAGCCGGCGTGGCGAAACACGGCTTTTGCCACCGGGAATAAAGCGGACAGCGCGCCCGCCTGAACCGGGTTCAGGCGGGGCCACCCCATAAATTCCGTAAACAAAAAAAATTGTATCTTCCCTTTTCGTTTAGAAATATTGTTCTATGGAAAAAACAACCTGGAAACCAGGCACCATGCTTTATCCGTTGCCGACAGTGATGGTGAGCTGTGGAGCGGAAGCGGATGAATACAACATTGTTACCGTGGCGTGGACGGGTATTGTGAACACCGACCCGCCCATGTGTTACATTTCGCTGCGCAAGAGCAGGCATTCGCATGCGATTATCAGCAAAAACAGGGAGTTCGTTATTAACCTGACAACGCGTGCGCTGGCTTTTGCCACGGACTGGTGCGGGGTGAAATCGGGTCGTGATTTTGATAAATTCAAGGAGATGAAACTGCATCCGGTTCCGGCCGACAAAGTGAAAGCGCCGATGATTGCCGAGTCGCCGGTAAACCTGGAATGCGTGGTGAAAGAGATTGTGGAACTGGGAACACACGACATGTTTTTGGCCGAAATTGTGGCGGTGCACGGCGATAAAAAATATCTGGATACCGAAACCGGGGCTTTCAACCTGGCTAAAGCCGAACCCATTGCCTATGCGCACGGGAAATATTATGTGCTGGGCGATTTTGTGGGGAAATTCGGGTTTTCGGTGCGGAAAAAGAAAAAGAAGCGCCGGGCAAAAAAGAAGCCAAAAAAATAAATTCATTGTTGCATAATAAAATTTTTATTTAATTTTGCCGCCTTAAAATAGCGGAGGAACTCGCTTTATCGTTGTACTTTACAACCAATGGCTCCTACCTACTTAGTAATGAGAATTATTAATTTATTGAAGGTAGATGTGCCATGGTGTATTTGTATAGTTTTCTGGAAATAGTTTACGTAATTGTTGCCGCTCCGCTGATTGCAGGGATTCAGTTATCGCTCGAGGAACGCATAGAATCCAAACAAGGTCCTTCAATTTTTCAGCCTTATTACGACCTGATTAAACTCTTCCGTAAAGAAAGTCTGGTGCCGCAGATTTCTTCGCCGGTTTTCCGGTTAGGGCCTTATGTCATTGTCATGTTTTATGCTTTTCTGGCAATGATTTTACCCATTATCACAGCCTTTCCTTTACCGTTTGCTCCGAGTGCCGACTTTATCGGGGGCGGACTGTTCTTTGGCGCTGCTGCAGCTATCAAGAAGTTTTCGGCTATCGACAGCCGAAGCAATTATGCGCACTTAGGAACATCGCGTTCGGCCAGTCTAGCTGTATTTACCGAACCCATCATGGTGCTTATATTCATCATGCTCGGGGTCATCTCCAACACCAACAATCCGTTTGTTATCAACCATGTACTCAGAACTTCGCCGCAATGGTATTACTCGTTGGTACACGGATTTGTGCTGGCGGCATTTTTTATGATTTTGATTATTGAAACGGGTCAGTTACCCGTTGAATCACATACCAATGGTGAATTGGGCATGATTGACCAGGCGATGCCTTTTGAATATACCGGAATGGATCTGGCTATGTATAAGTTAGGTTCTTACATGAAAACGTTTATTTTGCTCAGTGTGTTTTTGAATGTTTACTTCATTCCTTTTGGCGTTCCTACTGCCCATAGTGGTTTTTTGGCCATTGTGGTGTATATGGGCATTCATTTACTGAAACTGCTGGGAATGATTGTTGTTTTTGCACTGCTGAACACAACGGTTTCCAAATTCCGGTTATATAAGAATTTTGATTTTCTCGCTGTGGCTTTCGCATTGGCTTTTCTTGCAAGCCTGGCTTATTACATTATAAAATAGTCGTTTATGAATCAGGTATTTGAAATATTAGGATTTCTGCTCATCGTACTTACGCTTATCATGCAATGGGAGATCAATGTGCAGCGAATTATCTTTTTATTTGCGGCTTCGTCTTTCATCATCGCCCTGTTTTTGGTATTGCTGGGCCTGAGCCGGCCACAGGAAGAATACATGTTGTTTATTCTGGCGGGACTTACCATAGCGGTTCGGGGAATTACAATTCCCGTGGTTATGAACAAAGCATTACACCGGCTGTACGAAAAACCATGGCGAGTACGTGAAGACAAACCTATGCTGGGCGTGGGCGGTTCTATTCTGTTGTCGCTTGTATTGATTGCCATTGGATATTTTATTTATCAAAACAGTTTGTATTCCATATTAAAAGTCCGGTCGGGCTCGGTGCCTTTTGCTCTGTTTTTACAGGCTTCGCTGCTCATCATTACACATAAGCATGCTTACATACAAATGATTGGCTTTTTGGTGATGGAAAATGCCGTGGTGATGCTTTCGGGCTGGGTTTTTGGCGGATTACCTTTTATTGTGGAAGCCGGAGTGATATTAGATCTTTTGGGACTGGTAGTGGTTTCCAGTCTTATTATACGGGTAAGAGAGCGTACCATTCTTCAGGAAGGCATCTCTTCCGAAGCAGAATTACGCGGATAAGTTAAACATGCAGGTTATGGTTATGAATCAACATATTATTTATTTACTTCCGATATTTTTCAGCCTTTTCGGAGCTTTATTGTGTATTTTGCCCTTTCGTTATATGGACCGCACCCTGTCGGTTATTGCTTCGGTACTGACTTTGTCTTCGGCCATATATCTTCTGTTTCAGCCTTCTTATATCAACGGTTATTTTTATATCGACGGCCTATCCAAACTGTTAATACTGACGATTGCCATGGTGTATATCAGCACCGTCCTGTATTCGTTACCGTATATCAAGCATCTCGGGAACCTTCTGTTTCAGCATCGTTTGTATTATTTTTTGTTGAATGTTTTTGTGGCCACCATGTTTTTTTCCGTTATCATGGATAATCTGGGACTTATTTGGGTTGGCATAGAAGCCACCACCGTGAGCAGCGCTTTGCTGATTGCCACACAAAACAATCAGGTAACCGTAGAATCTGCATGGCGATATGTTATCATTGTATCCACCGGACTGGTTATTTCGCTTATTGCCATCACTTTTATTTACGGTTCGGCCGGCACACTCAGCCTGCACAAGTTACTGCTGACGCATCCGGACAACCGGGTTTTCCTGATTGGTATTTTGCTGGGCATTGTGGGATTTGGAACCAAAGCCGGAATATTTCCCATGCACACCTGGCTGCCTGACGTACACGGAAAAGCACCCGCTCCAGTAAGTGCTATTTTTTCGGGTGTACTGCTGCCGGTAGCCCTGTATGCCATGGCAAGGCTCATACAAATTTATCCTGTTGGCACCGTTCGTTTGTTTACATTCATCCTCGGCACACTTACGGTTATAACAGCCTCGCTGATGATGACGGTACAGACGAATTACAAACGGATGTTTGCCTATTCCAGCATGGAAAATATGGGAATGATTCTGATTGGATTTTCATTAGGAGGCTACGGGCTTCTCGGAGCCGTCATTATCATTGTTTCGCACGGACTGGCAAAATCGGGTGTCTTTTTCCTTACCGGAGATGTGTTGTCGCGTTATCATACCACTGAAATGCGGGATGTAAACAGCCTGATGCAACGACTGCCCCGTGCAGCTTCTTCCCTGTTTATCGGATCCATGGCTGTTACCGGCGCTCCGCCTTTTGCCATCTTCGTTGGCGAACTGTTTATTTTTTCGGCACTCATTGCACAATACGGATGGCTGATGGCCCTGGTGATCATTTTATTTTTGGCCATTGCTTTTATTGCTGTCAATTTTAAAACCGGCAAAATGATTTTTTCGGAAAACGAAAAAATTAAGCGGGAAAAACCACATTTGGAATCATGGATTGCCATTGTTAATCTGATTTTGTCTTTCCTGGTGATACTGTTTATTCCTTATTTCGAACTGTTGTTAAAAAATCTGTTGTAACCATGAAATTATTGATCGGGATTATAGCCACGCACGAAGGCGAAAAGCTTTTTATTCTGGACAACGGACAGCCAGCGCTGGTCAATGTGGAAAAAGGCGACAATCCGGAAGAAACCTATCGTAACTATGCCCTTTTAAAGCAGCATCCGGTTAAAATTAATGATGAGCCTGTACACGGACCCGGGGTATTCAAATTTCGTTATGGTCCGGTTACTTCAGGTATTCGGGAAGCCGGCAGTTTTCATTTATACACTTACGGCGAAAAGATTTTACGTGCAACCATTGATATTAGCTGGAAACAAAGAGGAATGGAAAAAGCCATGGAACAGCAATTGCCCGAAAATGCCCTGCGCATGGCCGAGAATGTGTGTAGCAATTTTGCCCTATCCCATTCCGTTGCTTTTAGCCGGGCGGTGGAAATGTCGCTGGGCATAACCCCTTCTCTTCTTACCAAAAACTGGCGTACCCTTTTTATCGAATCCGAACGCATTTATAATCATTTACATCTGATTTATAAACTGGCTTCGGCGGCTGCACAAAAAGTGCTGGCTGCTCATGTAAGTGCTCTTTTCGAAGAAGCACTTCGGCTGAATGAGCGCTTAACCGGTTCGCGTTATCTGATGGGAATTAACAACATCGGCCGGTTAAATCATACGCCTGACCTATCCGGCATTCAGGAAATTGCCAACGGTTATCAACAGCTGGCCGATCGTTTTACCAAATTATACAAACACAGTCTGTCTAATTACAATTATTTAGACCGTTTGCATTCGGCAGGAATTGTCACCCCCGCTTTGGCCGAAGCCTGGGGCTTAACCGGACCTTCTCTGCGGGCCTGCGGAATAAAAGACTGTTTAAACAAAACAACAGAACATCTGGTAAGCCTTCCTGTAATCACTCAAAATCAGGGAGATGCACTAGCCAGAATGGAAGTCAGAGCCGAAGAACTGGTAAACTCATGTCTGTATCTTGTGGACCATTTGCGTGCCAGCGATTCGTGGTATGATACTGAAGAAAACAAGAACCAGGAGACAAATACTGAAGGAACAGGTTATGCTGTGGCCAATTCGCCCAGCGGAGCTTTGGGCTATTATGTGGAAGTGGAAAAGGGGGAAATGAAAAAAGTTGACATTTTTACCCCGTCTTACCCGGGGATGCATGCGGTTTCGCATGTGTTGGAAGGATTAATCTTCACCGATTTTCCTTTTGTATTTGACTCTTTTGGCGTGCACTTTGCCGATGCAGCATGTTGAAAACAAATTATATGATTAAGCAGATAATAATTTTAGTGATATGATACGGTGGTGGCCTTTATACGGACTCAAAAAGAAACTGACAGAACAAAGGGAGTATCTCTCTTCCGTAAAATTACGTCTTCCGACAACAACTGTTTTTAAACGTTCGTTATTTGTGTACATTATTGATGTGGGCAGCAGCAATGCCTTGAATTTTGAAATCAGTGCTTTGGAAGCGCCGCAGTACAACATGCATCGTTTCGGTATTTACTGGACCGATTCGCCCCGGCATGCGGATGTGCTTTTAATACTGGGACATCCCGTAAAAGCCATGATAAATCCTTTAAAAGAAACACTGTCGCAACTTCCGCAACCTTTTTACACCATTACCATAGACGACAACCCTCAACGTCCGGGCGGTGTTGACTATCCGGCATTGCCGAATCACATAGCCGCCATAACCGGAGTGCCTTCCCCATCACAAATTTTAGGATTATTCCTGGATATAGCCAAAACAAAAAGAAAACAGTCATGAAATTTTTATTTGTCATCACATTATTTCTGTTTGCTCTCGGAGCCATCTTTTCCCCGAAAACCAAACTAAGCTATATTCTGGGATTTCTCGGGGCTGTAAGTGCGTTTTTAATCGGTTGTTTTGCGCTGGTTCGCACACAGGTATTGTGGAATTTTCACCTGTTGCCCTCTGTTGAACTTTCTTTGTATATCGATCATTTGTCGGGTATTTTTATCATCATCGCTGCTGTATCGTGGATGGCGCTGGCTTTATATTCTGTTGATTATTCCAGACTTTACTCAAAAAAAAGGCTCTCGACAGGGTTTAATTTGTCGCTGGCCGGCATGTTATTGATTTTGACGGCACACGATGGCATCACCCTGCTGATTGGCTGGGAAATCATGACAATCTTTGCTTTTTTAATGATGCAGGGAACCGGAAAACATTTCGAACGTTCGTACCGTTTTCTGGCTTTTGGCGAATTGTCCACCATTTGCCTGGTGATGGGGTTTGCCGCATTATATGCTTTTACGGGAAGTCTGTCGTTTGATGCTTTGCATAAAGGAAGTTTCTTTGTGCTGATACTGCTTTCACTCGGTTTTATCATAAAAATGGATATTGTGCCTTTCCACAGCTGGATGCGGGGTATTTACGGGGATATTCCGGATAACACGGCAGCCCTGCTCAGTGCTCCGGTAACACTCATGGGTGTGTATGGGCTGGAGAGAATTATGCCTCTGCTGCCGCACAACCAGCTATGGGATATGATTATTATTCTGCTGGGAGCTTTTTCTGCCTTTTGGGGCGGTTTGCAAGCAGCGGCGGCCGACAAAATACGGTTACTTCCCGCTTATTCAACGGTTGAAAATAACGGAATGATATTGACAGCCATCGGTTTTTATGCACTGGCGGAGGGTTCCGGTTTGCCAAACTTACATTATCTGGCCACTTTTGCCCTGGCAGCTTCGCTTATTCTTGTGATATCGCATACTTTATCCAAAACACTGATGTTTATGTCGGTAGGGCATGCCAAAGAAGCTTACAATGTACACACCATTGATGAGGCCAGGGGCGTTTGGAGCGGTGTGGGCCGAATTCCGGCTTTGGGCATTGTTATTTCGGCACTTTCTTTTAGTGCCTTTCCGCCATTGATTGGTTATGCCGGCGAATGGATGATCCTGGAAACGTTGTTTCAGTCGTATCGTTTTCCCGGTATTGCCGTGGCATTTTTTTCGGCACTGGCCGGCATACTCATTGCACTGGCCATCGGATTGATTGGCTTTGCCATGATAAAACTCATCGGTTATACCGCCCTGGGATATGATCATGGTCGCAAAAGCCGGCCCATTCCCAATCGGTTGATGCATATTGCCGAAGTAGCACTGGAATCACTTATTGTGCTGGGAGGAATCGGGTTGCCTTTGCTTATCCTGTTTATTGGTTTTCCGCACCTATTAATCGGGCTTCTCGCTGTTCCGGCTCCTTTGGTGCTGGCTTCGGGGATGCCTGCTTTCGGGGTCATTTCACCGACTTTTATTGGTATTATCATGCTGGTTTTGATGATAATTCCGTTGTGGTTGTTTATGAAAAACAAGAAAAAAACACGGAAAGTTCCCTCCTGGAATGGCGGAATTGAGCTGCAGGAAAGCGAATTTTTCAGTGCTCCCGCCTATTCACAAATTTTGGAACATATCCTGCGCGGATTTTACCGTACCCACGAAACAAAATCAAAAACACGCAGCAGTATTCAGGTGGAAGATCTTTTAATACGTCCCACAGAAGCCATTACCCGACTGGTCAGAAAAGTGGGCGAAAAAACAGCGTCGGTTTTGATGAACGGCAAAATCAGTGCTTACGTGGCTTACATCCTGCTTATTTTCATAACGGTTTTTATCATCGGAATGATGGTAAAATAATGCTCGACTGTACTTATTCGGGACTTTTAATTGCTAATCCGGTTTTCAAAACAGGCTTCCCTGTAAAAAAAATTAACTACCGAACTGAGGTTACGATAATTTGCCATATGATGGTGTAAAACGGTTTTCACAACCGCCATATTTTTTATTTTTACCAAAACATTTTTATGCTTCAGCTATCCTATAAAAAGCATGTTTTACAATTTAAGCGTCCGGCCGGCACTTCACGGGGAGTACTTACACAAAAAACCTCTTATTATCTGTTGGTTCGCGACACAGAAAATCCGGAGATTACCGGCATTGGCGAGTGCAGCACAATAAAAGGACTGAGTCCCGACCCGTGGAACCGTTACGAAGAAACACTGGATGCTGTTTGCCACGGTCCGGAACCACCGGAATACTGGCTGCAGGCGGGATTAGAAGATTTCCCTTCCATCCGTTTCGGACTGGAAACGGCTTTGCTCGACCGTCAAAAAGGAGGCCGGCGCATCTTATTCCCTTCTGAATTCACACAGGGCCGCAAAGGAATAACCATCAACGGACTGATTTGGATGGGCGATGCCGGTTTTATGAAACAACAAATCCGCAAAAAGCTGGATGCCGGTTTCCGGTGTGTTAAGCTGAAAATTGGGGCCATTGACTTTGAAAAAGAGCTGGAGCTGTTGAAAATGATTCGTCTCGAACATGATGAAAAAGAGCTGGAGCTGCGTGTGGACGCCAACGGCGCTTTTGCACCGGATGAAGCATTGGAAAAATTAAAAAGGCTGTCGGATTTTGCCCTTCATTCCATTGAGCAACCCATCCGGCAGGGACAATGGGAAATGATGGCGCGGTTGTGCGAAACATCACCCGTTCCCGTGGCGCTGGACGAAGAACTCATCGGGCTGAAAACCACAGAAGAGATGCAAAAGATGATGCAAACCGTTCGGCCACAGTATCTGGTTTTAAAACCTTCGCTGTTGGGTGGTTTTGCAAAAAGCCGGCAGTGGATAGCAATGGCGGAACAAAGCGGCACAGGCTGGTGGGTAACCTCGGCACTGGAAGGCAATATTGGGCTGAATGCCATTGCGCAGTGGACTTTCCTGCTGGAAAACCCGCTGCCACAGGGACTCGGCACCGGACAACTTTTTACCAATAACATCTCTTCACCACTGTTTATCGAAGGCGACCAGTTAAAATTTGCCCCGGAAAACCGATGGGACTTAGATTTCCTTGAACCATAACGGATGGCATTTATAAATTTAAAAGAGGAAAACATAAAGAGAAATTGTTTTATTTTTTGCTTACAAGAAGTATCTTTGTAAATAATTCAAAAACAGTTCTGTTAAGAGTTAACCTGATGCAGAAATGAAAGATAAAAATAAAATAGTTCCCGTTGAAAATATCAAAAGTATGATATTTTCATTCCGCGGACTTCAGGTGATGATTGACAGAGATTTGGCCGAACTTTATGGTGTGGGAACGAAAGTGCTAAATCAGGCTGTAAAAAGAAACATTGAACGATTTCCTAATGATTTTCGATTTCAACTTACAGATTATGAAAAACATAAACTGGTCACAAATTGTGACCGGTTTAGAAAATTAAAACATTCATCCGTAAATCCATATGCTTTTACCGAACAAGGGGTTGCCATGTTATCTACTGTTTTAAGAAGTGAAACAGCAATAAGGGCCAGCATCCAAATAATGAGAGCTTTTGTCGAATTGAAAAAATTTATTTCTACGAATGCCGCAATATTCCAAAGGCTTGAAAATGTTGAAATGAAACAAATAGCAACGGACGAAAAAATAGAAAGAATATTTAAAGCTCTTGAGAACAACAACCTAAAGCCAAAACAAGGAATATTTTATAACGGGCAAATATTTGATGCATATAAATTTATAACCGAATTGATTAAAGGAGCAAAAAAATCAATCGTGTTAATTGATAATTATATTGATGAAACTGTATTGACATTGTTTAGTAAGAATCAAAAAGTAGATGTAAAGATTTACACGAAAAATGTTACTAAACAACTCAAACTGGATTTAGAAAAATACAATGCCCAATATAAATCAATAGAAATAAAAAAATTCAACCAGGCTCACGACAGATTTTTGATAATAGACAACAAAGAAGTTTATCATTTTGGGGCAAGTTTAAAAGATTTAGGGAAAAAATGGTTTGGGTTTTCAAAATTCGACATGGAAGCAATAGAGCTATTAACAAAATTAGAATGAATAAATCCACCCGATAATATTATCGTATACATCAATAAAAAACTGAATTTAAAACAACTTCATATTTTGACCAGAGAAAAAAAAATACTCCGCCTGAACACCCGGGCTTTTGATGAAGCCTGGCATTTACAGTACGCTTACACGCACTTGAAAGAGAACTGGTCACCGGCGCCCTGGAAAAAGGAACTAATGTATTTTATTATCGACTGGCTGTCGGATACAGAAACCATAACGGTGCAAACTTCGGGCAGCACCGGAACACCGAAGAAAATCAGGGTGGACAAAAAAGCCATGAAAGCCAGTGCCCGAATGACGCTGGATTTTTTTGATTTAAAACCCGGCGATAAAATACTGCTTTGCCTTCCTGTCCGGTACATTGCTGCCAAAATGATGGTCGTGCGGGCTTTTACCGGGCAACTGGATTTGTACTGCATTGAGCCGAAACTGTATCCTTACAGCGAATGGACTCCGGAATTGCATTTTGCCGCCATGACTCCCGCCCAGGCGGAAAAGCTGCTGGAAACAGAAGAGGGAACTGCTTTCTTAAACCGCATTGAAAAACTGTTACTGGGTGGCTCAGGACTTTCTCTTCTGCTGGAAGAAAAATTACAAACATTGCAAACAAAAGTGTGGCACAGTTACGGCATGACGGAAACACTGACGCACGTGGCATTGCGCAAAGTAAACGGGCCGGATAAAACCACCGGCTTTCAGCCGCTGCCGGGTGTTTCGCTCAGCCAAACTCCCAACGGCTGCCTGCAAATTACCGCTCCGCATATTGGCGTTTTCGATTTGGAAACCCACGATGTGGTCGAATTTCTGCCGGACGGCAGCTTCCGGATGCTCGGCAGAACCGACAACGTCATCAACAGCGGCGGAGTAAAACTGTTTCCGGAACAAATTGAACAAAAGCTGTCAACCCGGATTCAAAAACCGTTTTATATCGGGAAACAACCGGACCGTCTGCTTGGCGAACGTCCGGTGTTGTTTATCGAATCGGAACCCTGGCCGGAAAATTCAATTCTTCAACTGAAAAAGCAGATGCAGGAAATTCTGAAAAAGATTGAAATACCTGACAACATTGTTTTCAAAACGAAATTTGAAAGAACCGCATCCGGTAAAATTATCCGTTAGCTCAAAAATCAATCCTTCAAATTTTCTTTAGATTTTATCTGTTATCTTTGTATGCAAGCCTGACGGAAATGAAAATACTGGTTGTAGAAGATGAAAAAGAATTGCGGGAAAGAATCACTTTTTTCCTGCAACAGGAAGGTTTTGTCTGCGAAAAGGCAGATTCTTATTTCACGGCAGAAGATAAGCTGGCAGCTTTTGATTATGATGTCATTATCCTGGATATTACCCTGCCGGATGGCAACGGTCTGGATTTACTTCAGAAAATCAAAACAAAAAACAACAACACCGGTATTATCATCGTTTCGGCCCGTGATGCACTAGACGACAAACTCCACGGTCTTGACCTGGGAGCCGACGATTACATTACCAAACCGTTCCACCTTTCTGAGCTAAATGCACGTATCCGGGCCGTACTGCGCAGAAGAAAATTTGACGGAACGCGTAAACTCGTTTTCAACGAATTTCAATTATTTCCTGAACAACGGGAGGTTTTTATCCATCAAAAAAAACTACAACTTACCCCAAAAGAGTACGAAATGTTGCTCTATTTTGTGATTAACAAAAACCGGGTACTCACCCGGCAATCCATTGCCGAACATTTGTGGGGCGACTATATGGATATGGCCGACCGGTTTGATTTTGTTTATACCCACCTGAACAACTTGCGTAAAAAAATAAAAAATGCCGGAGGAAACGACTACATCAAAACCATCTACGGCATTGGTTATAAAATGGAAGCCCATTGAAACTATTAAAAAAAATAAACCGGAGTTATCTTATCAGCTCTGCCATTGTGTTATTGGTCGGATTGCTTATTTTTTATTTCCTGATCAACCGTATTGCTTCACACGAAATCCTGGAGGGGCTGCATGCCAGTGAAACCCGCATTGTTCATGAATTAAAAAATCACAAAGCCGTACCCCGGCTTTATCCGTTGATCGAAGTAACGCGAACGTCCAAAACCGGCCCGGAATATGTAAAAGACACCACCATTTTTGATCCGGTAGAAAACGAAAACGAAGTATTTAAAGAACTCAATACTTTCCGGAGAATTAACGGCGAAAATTATCATATCGTCATCCGGGCACTGGCTGTCGAAAAAAGAGATATTGTTTCCAGCATCTTTCTCAGCATTACCGCTATTTTTTTATTGCTCATTATTACCCTGTATTTCATCAACAAAAAGGCAGCATCTGCAATATGGCAACCTTTTTACCAGAACCTGTCGGCACTCAAAGCTTTTTCCCTGAAAGAAAATCAAAAAGTCATTTTGCAAAAAACCGGCATTGCCGAATTTGACGAACTAAACCACGTGGTTTCTGAGCTTACACAAAAAGTACAAAACGACTACCAAAGTCTGAAAGAGTTTACCGAAAATGCATCACACGAGATTCAGACACCACTGTCGGTTATTTTGATGAATCTGGAGGAAGTTTTACAGCAAGACCTTCCGGAAAAAGAATTAACCCGCATTTACCACACTTACGAGGCCGCCAAACGGCTCTCTGCCCTCAACCGGCATCTGCTTCTGCTCACCAAAATAGAGAACAAACAATTTACTCCCAAAAGCCTTTGTCTGAATCAAACCATCCAAAGCCGATATACCGTGCTCCTGCCACTCATTGAAAGCGCAAAGCTCCAGGTGAAAACAGAAGAAAAGGGATGTTTCCGGGTAAGAATGCATGAAACACTGGCAGAAACACTCATCAACAACCTGCTTTCCAACGCCATAAAACACAATAAAAAAGAAGGCGTTATTCACCTGATCCTTACTGACAAGACATTGAAAATCTGTAATACAGGAAATGAAAACCCGCTACCACAAGAAACTATTTTTCAACGGTTTGTAAAAAAAGATTCTCAGGGACTGGGACTTGGATTAGCCATCGTGAAACGTATCTGCGAAACCCATCAGTTAGAAATCAAATACACCTTTTCGAAAGGGATACATTGCTTTACGATAAAAAGATAGTTTTAACCGGTTACAAAATCCAAATAATTTGATCTGTCAATTACCTGCCACGAAGCTTCCGGATAAATGTCGTACCATAGTTGGGGAGGCTTACTGTTTTTGGCTTTCCATTTAAATTCAAATCCGAAAAGTCTTCCATCACGTTCTTCTACAAAGTCAACTTCTTTACCCGACCATGTTCTCCAGAAAAAATTATTGGCATAAAGGGATGTATAAGCTTGTTTTTTTAAGCGTTCCAGCACAAGGAAATTTTCCCACAACTGTCCTTTGTCGTTTCGCATGTTTAAAGGATTGAGATTGGCAATAACAGTATTTCTGATACCATTATCGTAAAAATAATATTTTGCTTTTTTTGAGATTTCCTTTCGTAGGTTGCTGCTGTATCCTCTTAACGTAAAAATAATGAAAGATTTTTCGAGTAATTCGATATAACGTTTTACTGTCTTGTTATCAATTTTCAGGTTTTGAGCTAATTCATTGATGGACACTTCGCTACCCACCTGAAATGCCAATAATCGGAGGAGATCGATCAAAATTTGCGGACTTTTAATTCTCTCAAATTCAAGAATATCTTTAAACAGATAGGAACCTGTCAGTTCCTCCAAAATATTCTTTTTTTCCGTAACAGTTTCTGCCGTTATCACGGCAGGGTAACTACCATAGATTAAAAATTCATCTATTTTTTCTTTTAATTCATAACGGTTAAAATGATGAAGCATTTCCATTTGTGCAACAGGATAGAGCATCAAAGTGGTTTTTCGCCCTGTTAACGGTTCACCAGTCTGACCTGTAAGCTCAAAAGAAGAAGAGCCGGTTGCAATAATCCGGATATTAGGAATATGATCAACCATTAATTTCATCCCCATTCCAATATGAGGAATTTTTTGTGCTTCGTCGATGGCGATTAAATCGTAACCTTCACAAAAAGACGTTATTTCTTTTAGCGACTGTGAACCAAGTGCCTGATGAATAGTAATGTTATCTCCGGTTACTTTTTTAATTTTCAGGCTGGTTGTTGAAAGGAAATCTTCCATCAGAGTGGTCTTTCCCACCTGACGAGGCCCCAATATAATGAGTGCTTTGTTTGGTTTTAAATAGGGAGCAAGATTTCCGTATTTGCGGTACAGCTTCATCTTTTTTAATACAAAAGTAGATTATTTATACGTAGATTCCAAAAAATAATTGAATTATTAGGAGTATTACTCCAAAAAATTAACAAACTTTTTGGAATTTATCTGCATTTAAGGAAGCCTGCTCTTTAAATTTCCTTTAGATTCTTTTTCTATTCTTGTTTTTTGTTGAACCAAATTGTTTTAGAATAATTCAAAAACTCATGACAAAACGTTTTTTCATCAAGATATTACCAATAGGTTTTATTCTTTTGCTTTTTCTTGTAAGCTGTGGACACAAGGAATCAAAAGTCCACGAAAAAGTTCATGTTAAAACCGAAACCGCCACAGCTACTGTAAAAACTTTTTACGAAAGAATCAATGGTTTTGGAACCATCCAAGCCGTTAAAACGCTGGACCTGGAAGCCAAATTTGGGGGTATTGTACACTTCAAAAACATGCAAGGTCACATTAAAAAAGGAATGGTTATTTATACGATCAATGGTCCGGAAATCGACTTAAAACGAGAAAAGCTGGAAAAAGCGCTCACCACTGCCCAGACACAATACCTGTATTACAAACAGTTTTATGAAGCCAAAAAAAAGCTGGCGGAGAAATCTTTTCTGTCAAGAATTGAATTTGAAAAAGTTACCAGCGACTTACAAAAAGCGCAAAACAACCTGAACAACGCGCAATACGAACTGAATTATTTTCTTACCATGACCCGCTATAAAGCTCCGTTCAGTGGTTATCTCGACAATTTGCAGGTACCCCAGGGAGAAGACGCCGCTGTCGGCCAGCTTCTCGGAACTTTTCAGGACGACGACCATGTAAAACTTGTTGCACCGTTCTATGGAAATATCAACCGTTTACCCCACAACAAAATAAAACTACAGATTGGTCAAAACACTTTTGAAGGAAAAATCATTTACAAAGAAAAAGCGGTAAATCCATCCACTGGCGGACACACACTCTGGATCACGCTGCAAGATTCGCTCCACCTGCTGAAATGCGGAAATTACGTTTCGTTTTCTTTTCTTGTTAACCGGCACAAGGCCGTATCCGTTCCACAAACAGCTGTTATCCGGCAGAATAATCATTTTTATGTGATGGGACTGGTTGATCATCACTACCAAAAAATCTCGGTCATCCCCGGACCAACCCAAAACGGACAAACAGAAATCAAAAAAGGGCTAAAAAACGGCATGGTCGTGTTAACGGAAGGGGCTTTTGAAGTGTTTTACGGAAACCTTTCCCGGACGATGAAAGTGGACGACTAACCAAAGGCCCAATTAAAAAAGTTCAAGCCGATGAAAAGGTTTATTGAAAATTTCATTAAACATCCGTTTTACACTTTGGCCGGGATGGTTATTCTGATCCTTTTCGGAGCCTGGAGTTTGTACAAAATGCCCGTGGACTATTTTCCGGGATTAAACTATCCTTTAATCAACGTTGTGACAGAATATTCCGGGGTTTCGCCAAACAACATGGAAATTTTAGTCACCCGTCCTGTGGAAGAGGCATTGCAAAGTATCCGCGGGATAAAACGTACTTCATCGGTTACCACCATGGGACATTCCGAAGTTACCGTAGAATTCAGCAGCAATTATACGATTACCGAAGCCCGCCAGCTTACTGCAGCCGCTCTTTCTCGGTTATCGGGTCAGTTGCCGGCAGGAGTAGTGCCGGTAATTGACAACCTTGGCAGCCGCATGCAGGAAATCATCGGATTCACTTTTACCAACCCAAAAATCCCATCCTGGAAACTTCGTAATCTTGTTCAATACCGTATAAAACCCGCATTGCTGAGTCTTGGGAATATTTCCCGCATAGAAGTCATTGGAGGGGAACGCCCCGCTTTTATCGTAGAACCCGATGCACAAAAACTGCGTTTGTTACATTTAAGCTTCGCCGATATTGAAAAGGTACTGAAAGACAATAACATCATCGTTTCAGGACGATACCTTGCTCTGAATTATTATGATGTACCGATTCAGGGAAATGGCCAGTATCAATCGCTTTCCGATTTACAACAGCTGAAAGTAGCTTCCCGGCCCAACGGCTTACCGGTGTTACTAAAGGATATCGCCAACATAAAAAAGGGCGGATTACCCAAACATTACATCGTCCGCGCCGGAAAATATCCGGCCATTGCCCTGCTGGTACAAAAAACAGCCGGTTCAGGCACCATTCGGGTGGCTTCATCGGTTCAGAAATCGATGAAAACATTAAAAAAACTATTGCCACCGGGCACACAGATTCATAAATTTTATGATCAGTCGGAGATACTCCGTTCATCCATGTCGGGTGTTCGCGAAGAAATTTACATCGGTGCCATCCTGGCTATGCTGATTTTATTTTTATTTCTTCAACGCCTCACTCCTACCCTGATTGTTTCCGTAACCATCCCACTGGCTTTAATGTTTGCCGTAACCATCATGTATGCCATGGGCTACACGCTGAACATGATCACCCTGGCTGCGCTGACCCTCTCGCTGGGAATGGTGGTGGATGATTCGGTTATCGTGCTGGAGATCATCGAAAAATTCCTGGAAAAAGGAGAATCTCTTGTTGAAGCCATTCGAAATGGAATTCGTGAAATTTTTGCTGCCGACCTGAACGGCACACTGACTACGATCATTGTTTTTCTCCCATTACTGTTTATTTCAGGATATCTGAAAGATCTAATCACTCCTTTCGGGACAACCATCGCCCTAACACTAACCGGTTCTTTTTTGATTTCTGTCACGGTTATTCCAGCTCTGGTTTATCGTGCAGGAGCCAACGGACTGAAAAACAAAAAGCTGAAAGAACCGGTCTTTTTACAAAGATTTCACTTTTACAACGACAAACTGCTGACCTTTTCTCTATCCCACAAAAAAACAATTATTCTCTTGCTGTTTATTTTATTCGTTGCAGGAGCCAGCCTGCTGCCCGTTACCAACAAAGCCGACATACTCCCGCCTGTGGACGAAGGCGCCCTGTTGTTCGAATACGTGATGCGGCCTGGGGTTTCTTTAAAAGAATCTGAAAAAGTAGCCGGAGAACTGATGCAGATCATTCAAAAAAATCCCAACGTAGATAATATTTATCTGCGTACGGGTTCCCCATCGAACACTTTCTATGTAGAAGGCGTCAACCGCGGAGAAATGTTTATCAAACTGGTTGATAAAAAACATCGCACAGAAACCGCATCCCAGCTGATCAGCAGACTCAAGAAACAACTGACAGCTTTCGATGGGATAGTAATCCTTTATCATCAGCCAACACAGGAAAACATCGACGAAAGTTTCAGCGGACTGCCTGCTTTTTTCGGCGTCACCGTAACCGGTCCGGATTTGGACACGCTTACCCGCCTTGCGGCTTCTGTTGAAAAAACGCTCAAAGAAACAGGGGATTTCAGCGAAATCATCAACCGTTCAAAATACCTTGTTCCACAGATAGAAGTTTTGCCCCATCGTGCTGCAATGGCCCGGTACGGCATTTCCGGCATTGATTTATTCCGGGAACTGGCACTGGCTTTCCGCGGAGAAACCGTTACCCGTTTTATTAAAGAACAAATTCCGGTTTCTGTTTTTTTGCGTTTACCACCAACTGACCGGAACAACCCTGAAAAACTGGAACACCTGGCCATTCGTACGCAGACCGGGAAATATATTCCGCTGAACCACGTAGCTTCTGTAAAAATGATTAACGTTTTGCCTTTCATCAACCACTTAAACGGCGAACGGGAAATCACCATCGTGGCTGATCCTGAGGGAAATCTTTTTAATACGGTAAAAAAGTTAAAAACTGCGTTGGAAATTCATGCTTTGCCTACCGGCTATCATCTGCAAATACGGGGTCAGTATCAAACCCTCATGGAGACATTCCGGTCGTTTATTTTTGTGATTCTAATCGCAATTATCCTGATTTACATCATTCTATATTTACAATTCAACTCTTTCTGGCAGCCTTTTGTTATCCTCTTAAAAATTCCGCTGGACTTTATCGGCGTTTTCATCATTCTGCTCATCACCCGGCAACAACTAAACATTTCTGTTGCCCTTGGGCTGCTGACTTTAACCGGTGTTTCGGTGAACAATGCCATTCTTTTAATCGATAAAATAAACCGTTTACGAAAGGAAGAAAATTACAGCCTGCCGGAGGCCCTGAAAGCAGCCGTTCATTTACGAACCCGCCCCATTTTAATGACCGGATTAACCACCATCATTGCCCTGCTGCCGGCAGCTGCCGGCCTGGGATCGGCCATTCATCAGCCTTTTGCCGTCACCGTTATCGGAGGAATGATCACAGGAATCATTTTTTCGCTGAATGTAATTCCCATGTTTTATAGCCTGTTTGCACAGAAGTTTGAAAAGAAAAATGTATGGGGATAAATTGGAATTCCTTCCGGCTTACCGGTTTAACGAAGCTGTTTTTACCGACCGGTTGATGCTAAAATTATCAGAAAGCAGATGATAATCAATCAGATTCCCTTTGGCATCGTAAGTCTTCACCATTACCATATCATGATCGGTCAATGCATTTACGGCATCCACTCCTTTTTCAAGTATTTTCACAAAACCTTTGTCGTGGACTTCTTCTGCCTTTCTTTTCTTTTTTTGCAGTGCAAAAACGGTAGCCAGCTCTGAGAAAGGTTTACCAAGGGTCTTGCGAAGTAAATTATCCTTCCGGACATTCTCAACAACCACAGGCTCCGACAAGATTAAAGTCTCCGTGTGTAAGGTCGTTGTAGGAAAACGCAGTGGTGCATAATCCCGTTCCTGCTCAAAAAACGGAGTTATATCAGCAGAAGCCAGCATGTTCACCGGTTTGTAACGCCGGATCGGCAACAGAGAATGTCTGGAAACCGGATGTTTTTTTTGTTTCTCCTCTTTTGGCGACGTTATTTTTTTCTTTTTGATGTCTACTTTTTTCTCTGCAAAAACAACCGGTGCTGATTTAGATGGCAACTTTTTAACGGTTTCAGAAACAGAAGCCAAATGAATTTGCCGAACCGGCTTATGCGGAATCAACAACGACAGCCCCCAAAAAAGCAGTAACAAAGCAGCCACTGCCGATGCAGCATAAGGCCACCAAAACAAAACCGTCCGTTTTTTTAACTGTTCTTTATCCGGATACAAAACCTTTTTGTCGGGAATCACTTTTGCTTTTCCGGTAACAAGATATTCCTCTTTCAGCTGCGGATTAGCCGTTAAAAAAGCGGTTAAATCCTGCTGTTCTTCCGACGAAAGTTCTCCATCGTGTGCCCATACAAAATACGCCGGATAGTTTTGTTCGTGAATACGTTCTGTGGCAACCACTTCGGGCTGTTTCAGGCTTGCCTTAAGCGGGAAACGAATGGTTTCTTTTTTTAGCAAAGGTGCGGAAGCAAATGCATTGAATTCTTCCTGCAAATCAGGATGCTGTTCAAGGAACAATAACAGTTCCGCTTTCTCTTCCGGAGAAAGGTTCCCATCATAATAATCAATGATGTATTGTCCGTAATTTTCCTTGTCAATTGTCATATTACTACTTCCGGTTTACCGATGAACTTCTTCAAAAACATTCTTGCCCTGAAGATATACACCTTTACCTGACTCTCATTCAGGCCAGTAATTTCGCCTATTTCACGGTATGAATAACCTTCATAATCACGCAGCAGAATCACCGACCGTTGTATTTCCGGCAACAGCTCCACGGCTTTATTCAGAATTTCCTTTAAATCGGAATAACCCGAAGAAACCGTTCCGGCACTTTTTTCCGGTTCCAATGTTTCCATCCGGTTGTATTTTCTGAAATGATCCACCATCGCCCGGTAAGCTGTTGTAAACAACCACGATTTTCCTTTTTCCCTTTTTACCTCTTCATGATGTTCCCACAACCGCATAAAAGCTTCCTGCACCAAATCCTGAGCCAGTTCATGTTCTTTCGTATTCTTCAACAGGAACCGGTAAAGCCCGTCGGCTACTTCATCCACACAACGGTTGTATTCACGTATGTTCATTCAAGGGTAAAATTGCTGTCATTATTGATGAAACGAAAAACAGATACCATTTGTTACAATCCGGTCTTTTTTTTACCGGAGAACAAAAGGTAATTCGCGCACAATCTCAATCTTTTCCGGAGAAACCTCAGCCTGTACCGGTATCACTTCCACCCCGGCAGTCACGGCTTTTTCCAAAGCATCGGCATAAGCCGGATCAATTTCCCGTGCCGGGCCAAACCGGTGAACACCCGTTCGCTGAATCACATACAGCATCACGGCACGCATTCCGGCTTTTTTTACTTCCATAAGGGTTTCAAGATGTTTTTTCCCACGGGTAGTTACGGCATCCGGAAAAAGAGCAAAATCACCGGATTTCATGGTTACATTTTTTACTTCCACAAAACATTTTTCCCGGTCGTTCTCGGCAAAAATATCAAAACGGCTGTCGCCAAAAGTTACTTCCCTCTTCACCGAAGTATACCCCCGCAGTTTTTTGATTTTCCCGTCGCGGATGGCTTCGTAAGCCAACAAGTTAGGAATGGAGGTATTAATGCCTATCCAGCCGCCATTGATAAATATCATCTCCCAGGTAAATTTGGTTTTACGTTTCGGATCGTTTACCGGCGTAAGACACACAGGAGCCCCCGTTTCCAAACAGGTTTTCATGGAACCCGAATTGGTACAATGCGCCGTTACCACGGTTCCGTCTTCCAGTTCCACATCGGCCAAAAAACGTTTATACCGTTTGATCAATTTCCCGTGAACCAGCTTTTCTTTAAACTGCATTTTTAAACTGTATTTTTCTGTTTTTGACAAAAGTACGGAAAAACGCCAGGGGCAAACCGTGCAATTCTGAAACTTCAATATCTTTGCACCCCAATTTAGCATCAATGACTTTAACGCCCAAAATATCCAAACGGAACTTTTATTCGCTGGTTTGGCATTCGGCTTTTCTTGCTTTGTCGAGACCCTTTATGGATACCGACACCGTCATTCCTTCCATGCTGGTGGATGCCGGCGGAACAGCCGTGCAAATTGGTATTATGACGGCCATCATGGTAGGTGGTGCCAGCCTGACCCAGTTGTTTTTTGCGCCGTTTGTCAGTAATTTCCATTACAAAAAAGGATTTCTGCTATTAGGGATTAATTTGCGGGTTATGGCCCTGCTTGGCATGGGGCTGATGCTCTATTTTTCTTCCTTACTGCAACCGCAAATGATCATTTGGCTCATTTTTGTACTGATCACCATTTTTTCTTTCAGCGGGGCATTTGCCAATGTCAGCTACATGGATATTTTTGGCAAATCGGTTTTGCCGGAGTCACGGAAACCTTTTTTCTCTTTACGACAAGCCATCAACGGTGTGGTTTTATTTTTAGCAGCACTGGCTGCCAAGCAGGTTCTTTCGGCCTACGACTATCCGCGAAATTATGCCATCATGTATTTTATCGCCTTCGGAGCGCTGCTTACCGCTTCGCTGGGATTCTGGAACCTGAAAGAGATTATTCCGTCCAAACTGACAGTAAAAGGGCCCAAACATTTTATCCGGCTTGTCCGTACCGAGTTAAAAGACAACCCGCGGTTAAAATATTTTCTCGGTTTTATCAACACCATGGGCGTTAGCATTACCCTGTTGCCATTCATTATCCTTTACGGGAAAGAAGTTTATCACACCCAGGGAGGTTCTACCGGATGGTTTTTACTGGTAAAGATCACCGGCAGCGTTATTACGGCGCTCACCTTGTTTTTCCTGGCCGGGAAATACAAATACCGTTCGCTTTTGTACGGAGGTGCTGTACTGGCTTTTCTTTTACCGCTTCTGATGCTTTTGCCTTTTCACATTCCGGCACTGGCCGTCATTTTCTTCATTGGAGGAATCGTGTATACTTCGTACAGCATTTCAATGAATGGCGTTTTACTGGAAATTTCCGGTACGGAAAACCGTACACTATATACCGGCATTGCCGGTGCAGGCAGTATCTTACCGGCTATTTTTCCACTGGCCGGCGGATGGATTATCAAACACCTGGGATTTCTTCCTTTTTTCGGACTTTTTATGATCCTGGTGCTTTCTTCTCTTTTCTTTATTTACAAGCTTAACTGTAAAAATTAACGGCTACCGGATAATGATTTCTGTTCTCCGGTTGACAGCACGCCCGCGGGCTGTGGCATTGGAGGCCACCGGATGCTGATTACCCAATCCCTTGTATTTTAAACGCGCCCTGTCAATTCCTTTCGAAACGAGATAATCATAAACCACTTTGGCCCGGGCCTGCGACAGTTTCAGATTATAAGCCGGAGATCCGGCATTATCGGTATAACCGACGATCAACACGTCAAGCCGGGGATTCTCTTTTAAAAACCGGACCAACCGGTTCAACTCGGGATAGGCAGAGGCAGACAATACCGCCTGATCAAAAGCAAAACGAATATTTTCAAGCCGCATAACAGCTCCTTTCTTCACCGGTTGGAGGAAAAAAGTCCGGTTTACCGATGTTTCGGCAGGAAATTGTTTAAGGTTTATGTTTTCCGAATAAATCAGATATCCTTTCTTCAGGATATGAAAAGCATAATCGGCACTATCCTGTAACACAACCAAAAACGTACCGTTAACCGGATCAGACATCAAAGAATCCACCGTTTTTCCGGAAGACAAATCGGTAAGTACCACTGCTGCCGACAGTTTTTTCCCGGAAAGGGAATCTTTGACCACCCCTTTCACAAAAAGCACTTTACGAGGCGCCATCTTTTTATAAACCGGAAAAGTATAAATATCATATCCGGTATGCGTTGTATCCCGGTCCGATGACAACCATGCCCGGCGGCCATCAAGACTTACAAAGAGATTAATTTCGTCGGCTTTGGTATTTACAGGATACCCCAGATTGACCGCTTTAGACCAATGGCCGGCAGCATCGAGCCGCGACATATATAAATCATATCCGCCCAAACCCGGACGACCGTTGGAAGAAAAATAAAGCGTTCTTCCATCGGGATGCAGGAATGGGGCCATTTCATTTCCGGAAGTATTGATACTGTCTCCCAAATTAATGGCTTTTCCCCAGCGGCCATCCGGGTTTCGATAGCACATCCAGAGATCGGACCCGCCTTTTCCCCCCGGACGGTTCGATGCAAAAAACAACTTTTTCCCATCTGCCGAAACAACCGCCTGTGCTTCCCACGATGAAGTATTCACATTCCGGTCAAGATGTTCCGGATACAACCATTTTCTTCCCCGTTTGCGGTTCACATAAATATCACAACGGCCATAACCTCCCGGCCACGAGCAACCGGTAAAATACATTGTCCGTCCGTCAACCGATAAACTCATCGCTCCCATATTCAAAGTAGAATCCCAGGGGAAAAGCATTCTTTGTGGCTTTTGCCAAAAACCGGATTTCCAGACCGATGCATAAAAAGTTTCCCGGAATGTTTTCCGTCCATTCTTCAAAAAGAATTTTTTCCGGGTAAAAATCATCTCTGATTGGTTCTCATTCACAAAATTGACATATTCATCAGCTGTTGTATTGATCAGGCTATCCAGCCTGATCAACCGGGTTTTTTCCGGATACTTTTCTGCCTGCAACGCAAAAGCTGCAGCCTGCTGCAAATGCATGGCTTCCGGAAAAACCGGATTATTTTTCAATTGCAAAAAATGACGGATATGCTGCAAGGCCGCTGCATAATCGCCGGTTTTGTATTCTCTTAAAGCCAAAACATAATAAGCCGATGGCCAGGAAACCGAATCAATAGACAATCCTTTCCGGTAACTTTTTATGGATGCCGATAAGTGTTTCCGGGCAGCCAAGATATCACCCTGCAAGAAATAAGCTTTTACAAAATCTGGGCTTCGCTGAAGTACTTTTTCTACCATCTGCGCCGCCTGGTCAAGCCGGTTTTGCTGATAAAATGTTTCAGCCTGCAGAAAAATTTTCCGTGTTTTTTTAGGCACTTCCTGTTGTGCTCTTACCGGCAACAAAAAAACCGGAGAAAAAAGAAAAACCCAAAGAAGAGACAAAACCCGGAACTTTCGCGCCTTATGGAGCAAAAAAGAAACCGCAGCAAAAAAAGGCCGACAAAAGACCGGATATTCCATGTCAGACAAAATCAGTATAGGTAGAAAAGACAAAAGTAACGAAAAGCAAAAGGAAAAACCATTCTTTTTTACGGAATCCCCATGTATTTATGTGCCTGCAGCGAGATGCGCCATTGGGGATGTTCCATCACATAACGGGTCAGGCTTTCCATAATTTTTGGCGCCACACTCCACTCAGGTTGTAAAAAAAGATGGCACTGCGGAGTTACCCGGGCAGCATTTTCTTCGGCCCACAAAAAGTCCGAATCATCCTGAATAATAACCTTCAGCTCGTGGGCGAGAGGAAAAATATCAGCCCGTGGCGGTGAATTTTTCTTGGGAGAAAGACAGATCCAGTCCCATTTGCCGGATAATGGATGTGCACCGGAGGTCTCCACCATGGTTTTTATTCCCTTTTCGCGCAAAGCATCGGTAAAAATATCCAACGGATAAAGCGAAGGCTCACCGCCGGTAACCACCACCGTTTGGGCAGGCACGGCAACCGCTTCTTTTACCACATCTTCAACAGGCACAGGCGGAAAAAGTTTTGCATTCCACGATTCTTTACTATCGCACCACGAACAGCCCACATCACATCCACCGATGCGAACAAAATAAGCCGCACGACCCATGTTAAAACCTTCGCCCTGCAGGGTATAAAACCTCTCCATCACCGGCAGTTTCCGGCCACCGTCCAACACGTCAGTTTCCGGATTTTCCATTCTTTTCTCCGCTTGGCAATTGATTGAGGTCAAAAACATACAAGGTTTGTTTATAAGCCGGCATACGACCTTCAGACGAAAGAAAAACCCGGTTTTTCCCGGCAAAAGCCACCGCTTCAATTTGTGTAGCCTTAGCCCGTAAATTGATCCTTTGTACGTTTCCTGAGAAAAAGTTTGAACCGGAAAAATTGGTCAGCAAAACCAGAAAAGGTTTCCAGGTACCACGGGTGTAACCGGTCAGCAAAACCGTCCGGCTGCCTAAATGATCGGCTCCGGTAATCAGTCCCTGAACATTATACTGCAGCAAAAGACGAGCCGTCCACGTTCCGGGAGTTTTGGGCAAAGCATACAAACGCGTTTGCTGATCCTTCCAGTCTTTGGAAAAAAGATAAAGCGAATCGCCATAAGCCATCAAAGCTTCATCATCAAAGTTGTTCTCTCTTCTGTTTTTTACCGGTCTTTTATAATCCGGATAAGAAAAGGCAATCTTTTCTGCCGGCACCGAGACATCACCATGATCCGGAATGTCTGATTTTTTGACGCGATAAATACAAAGGTTATGACGATTTCCGGAATTATTTCCCATATCGCCGATGTAAATATATTTTTCATCCTGAGAAATATCTTCCCAATCATGATTTACTGCACCAGCAATGGTAATCCGCTGAACAACTTTTCCGGTTGCCGTATCCAGGCGATAAATTACCGGAAGTCCGCCACTGTCATTATGGGTCCAAAGGCTGTTACGCCAAAATATCAATCCCGAAGTTTCATCTACTTCTTTCGGCAGATGACAAACCACTTTCGGTTTGAACTCCTGAGGTACACGATTCTGTGCCGACGCTACCAGCGTCAGGCTTACGAGCAGAAAGGGGATTCCCTTTCTTATAAAAGAAAAAATAAATTGCATTTTAATTGACTTACGAATAAATTTCTTTTTTATGGGCCAACAAGGTGTTTTTCAACAACATGGCAATTGTCATCGGGCCAACGCCTCCTGGTACAGGCGTAATAAACGACGCTTTTTTGGCCACTTCGTTAAAATCAACATCGCCTACCAGACGATACCCTTTTTTGGCTGTAGCATCTTGTAAACGGTGAATGCCCACATCAATCACCACAGCACCTTCTTTTACCATATCAGCCGTAACAAACTGCGGTTTTCCAATGGCCACGATGAGAATATCGGCAGAGCGGGTAATCTCTTCAAGATTTTTGGTACCACTGTGGCAAAGGGTAACCGTAGCATTAGCGTCCTCTGATTTCTGCGAGAGCAGGATACTCATGGGACGCCCCACAATATTGGAACGGCCTAAAACAACCACATGTTTTCCGGCAACCGGAATTTTATAATATTTCAGCAACTCCATAATTCCGGCAGGTGTAGCCGAAAGAAAAGCCGGTTGTCCGAGAACCATTTTCCCCACATTCTCAGGGGTAAAACCATCCACATCTTTGGCCGGATGAATATGCCGGATAATCTTATCCTCATCAATATGCGGAGGCAAAGGAAGTTGCACAATAAAACCATCTATCTCCTCATCGTTATTCAGATAGTCAATTACTTCAAGCAATTCTTTCTCCGTAATATCCGCCGGATAACGATAAGTAGATGACATCATTCCCACGGCATGGGCTGCTTTTTCTTTACTGGCCACATACGTTTCGCTGGCCGGGTCATTCCCCACCAACACAGCAGCAAGATGAGGGCCATCTTCGCCCCGGTCGATTATTTGTGCCACTTCTTTTTTAATCGACTCTTTTACGTCAGCAGCTACCTGACGCCCGTCAATGATAACGGTTTGTTTTTTCTTTGCCATGGTTTGTAATATTTTTAAATGAAAGGTTTACCGGGCTCCTCCCATCATACGCATCATATTTTTTCCACGACCGGTAGTCATTTTTTTCATCATTTTGCTGGTTTCACCAAATTGTTTGATCAGCCGGTTGACTTCCTGTATGGTCGTTCCGCTGCCCCGGGCAATCCGTTTCCGTCGCGAGCCGTTCAGTAAACGCGGGTTAGCCCGTTCTTCCGGCGTCATGGAATGGATGATGGCTTCGATGCTTTTAAATGCATCATCATCAATGTCCAGATCTTTAATGGCTTTCCCCATGCCTGGAATCATCGCCATCAGATCTTTGATGTTTCCCATTTTTTTGATTTGCTGAATTTGTTTCAGGAAATCATCAAAATTGAATTGATTTTTGGCAATTTTCTTTTGCAGCTTCCGGGCTTCTTCTTCATCAAATTGTTCCTGGGCTTTTTCCACCAAGGTAACAATATCACCCATTCCGAGAATCCGGTCGGCCATACGTGTGGGGTGAAACAAGTCCAGGGCATCCATTTTTTCGCCAATCCCCACAA
Organism: Candidatus Sulfidibacterium hydrothermale; assembly: GCF_020149915.1. Lineage (GTDB taxonomy): Bacteria > Bacteroidota > Bacteroidia > Bacteroidales > F082 > Sulfidibacterium > Sulfidibacterium hydrothermale. Next base: position 987,718 of record NZ_CP083760.1, on the reverse strand, counting down.
ACTTAATGGGCTTTTGCACCACAGAACGAATAGTCAACGCAGCTCCGCCACGGGTATCCCCATCCAACTTAGTCAGTACAACACCGTCAAAATCAAGCCTTTCGTTAAATGCCTTGGCGGTATTTACCGCATCCTGACCGGTCATGGCATCCACCACAAAAAGTGTTTCCGTAGGTTTTACTGCTTCTTTAATGGCCGCAATCTCTTTCATCATTTGCTCATCCACAGCCAAACGACCGGCGGTATCAATAATAACCACGTTCCTTCCGCTCTCACGGGCATGCTTGATGGCATTCTTGGCAATTTTTACCGGATCTTTATTGTCTTCTTCGGTATAAACTTCCACATCAATTTGTTCGCCGAGTACTTTCAACTGCTCAATAGCAGCCGGACGATAAACGTCACCAGCCACCAGCAACGGATGCTTGGATCTTTTGTTTTTCAGGTAATTTGCCAGTTTTGCAGAAAAAGTGGTTTTACCGGAACCTTGCAAACCGGCAATCAGGATCACGGCAGGACTTCCTTTCAGGTTAATGTCCACATGCTCGCCACCCATCAGTTTTGCCAGCTCATCATGAACGATTTTCACCATCAGTTCGCCCGGTTTCACCGCGGTAAGCACATTCTGTCCCAGTGCTTTTTCTTTTACTTCGTTGGTAAACTGCTTGGCAATTTTATAGCTCACATCCGCTTCAATAAGCGCTTTCCGAATCTCTTTCACCGACTCGGCTACGTTAATTTCGGTAATCCGCCCCTGTCCTTTTAATATTTTAAACGAGCGGTCCAGTCTGTCACTTAATCCTTCAAACATAGTGCTTTGATTTAGGTGGGCAAAAGTAATAAATTCTATGGCTTACCGGTAGGAAACAACACGACAAAAGGAAACAAAATCCACAGAGGGAATGCAAATTCTTTTGGGCACCGAACGGGCCTGCCCGGCTGCGTCATTCAAACGGGCTGTCGTTTATACCCTTGGTCAAAAGCCGTATCGGCTAATTCTGTACCCCCCTTCAAAGGAACTCCTGCGGAGTCTGGTGCAGAATTATTCCATTGCCCCGACAAACAAAGGCAAAACCTAATGTGAGAAAAAAGTAAGAAATCCTGTTGCCAATTAGTTTTTATTGGCTCTTTTGCGTTGGGTTTCGTCCAGAATAATTTTACGCAGCCTGAGCGAGCGTGGGGTTACTTCCAGATATTCGTCTTTCCGGATAATTTCCATGTACTCTTCCAGCGAGAATTTTACCGCCGGCGGAATCAACACTTTATTGTCGGAACCGGAAGCCCGCATGTTGGTCAGTTTTTTCCCCTTATTCACATTCACCACAATATCTTTATCACGATTGCTTTCGCCAATCACCTGTCCGGCATACACCTGGTCGTTAGGCGAAATATAAAAACGGCCACGGTCAATCAGTTTCCAAATGGCATAAGCCACCGCTGTACCGGTTTCCATGGAAATCAGCGCCCCGTTGTTACGGGTTTCAAACTCCCCTTTCCAGGGTTCAAACTGTTTAAAACGGTGAGCAATAATGGCTTCGCCTTCGGTAGCCGTTAAAATGGCATTTCGCAATCCGATAATTCCACGTGACGGAATATTAAATTCCAGCATCATCCGGTCGTTTTTAGGCTCCATATTCACAAAATCACCTTTCCGCTGGGTTACCATGTCAATCACCCGGCCGGAAAAATCTTCCGGAACCAAAACCGTCAGTCCTTCAATCGGCTCATTTTTCACCCCGTCAATCTCTTTAATGATTACCCGGGGCTGTCCCAACTGAAACTCATACCCTTCACGGCGCATGGTTTCTACCAAAATAGACAAATGCAAAATGCCACGGCCATATACAAGATACGCATCGGGTGATTCGGTTTCTTCTACCCGCAGTGCCAGGTTTTTTTCCGTTTCGTGAAAAAGACGATCACGCAGATGGCGCGAAGTCACATACTTTCCTTCTTTTCCAAAAAACGGCGAATTATTAATCGTAAACAACATGCTCATGGTCGGCTCATCAATTTTGATGGGAGGCAACCCTTCAGGCTCATCGTAATCGGCCACCGTATCGCCAATTTCAAAGTCGTCCAGTCCCATCAGTGCGATAATGTCACCGGCATACACTTCTCCTTTATACTTTTCTTTTCCCAGGCCTTCAAAACGGTATAATTCTTTAATTCTCGATTTCACAATACTTCCGTCCCGTTTTACCAACGACACATTCATATCGGCTTTCAGCTTGCCGCGAAGCAGCCTGCCCACAGCAATACGTCCGACATAAGACGAATAATCGAGCGAAGTAATTTGCATTTGCGGGGTTCCTTCCACATATTTTGCCGAAGGAATATGTTCCAAAATAACATCCAAAAGATACGAAACATCTGAAGTCGGAGTTTTCCAGTCGGGGCCCATCCATCCTTGTTTGGATGAACCGTAAACTGTAGGAAAGTCGAGTTGTTTTTCGCTGGCTCCCAGATTAAACATCAAATCAAAAACCGCTTCCTGCACTTCTTCAGGGCGACAGTTGGGCTTATCCACTTTATTAATCACCACCACCGGAATAAGGTTCAGGTTAATGGCTTTTTGAAGGACAAACCGGGTTTGAGGCATGGGACCTTCAAAAGCATCCACCACCAACAAAACTCCGTCAGCCATATTCAAGACCCGTTCCACTTCTCCGCCAAAATCAGAGTGCCCCGGAGTATCAATAATATTGATTTTAACGCCTTTATACCGAACCGATACATTCTTTGACAAAATGGTAATGCCTCTTTCCCGCTCCAAATCGTTGTTGTCAAGAATGAGGTTTCCCATATTCTGGTTTTCTCTAAAAAGTTTCACCTGGTAAAGAATCCGGTCAACCAACGTTGTTTTTCCGTGGTCAACGTGTGCTATAATGGCAATGTTTTTGATTTCTTCCATCGTCGTTTATGTGCTAAAAATTTCGGGCTGCAAAGGTACGGGGAATATTAAGACGAATAACCACCTTGACCGGATAACACAAAGAAAGTTATCTTCTTCTTTTTAAAACGATTAAAACCTCCCGGAAATTTGCTGTAAATCTACTTCCAAAACAAAAAACAGATGCTCCGCTCCGCCTTGATCCGCTATCTGGCCAAACCATTCAAAATAAACCGGAACAGATTTCGTTAAAGGGAGATACTCCGGGCAGGAAAAATGAAAAAATCAAAAAAATGTACCTTTGCCCGAATTAAAAATGTCTGTCATGAAAACATCTGTTGATATTAGTTATTATCCGTTGAAAGAGGAATTTATTCCCCCGATAAAAGATTTTATTGATCGTTTGCATCGTTACGAAGGACTGGTGGTAAAGACCAACGGGATGAGCACCCAGGTTTTTGGTGAATATTTCGAGGTAATGAAAGCCATCACCAACGAAATCCATAAAAGTTTTGAACTTCCTCATTCGGTATTCATTTTAAAGATTATTAATACCGATTTAAATCACGTGGTAAAAGAATAAATACAATGGATATACATTATTACCTCCAGCTGCTTTATCAAAATATTATGGATTCGTCGTGGCTGGAGATTGTAGCGGCCGCATTGGGAATTTTGAGTGTATGGTATGCGCGTAAGGCCAACATCCTGGTTTATCCAACAGGAATCGTCAGCGTTTTAATATACGTGTACATTTGTTATAATGCGCAGTTGTATGCCGATATGGGCATCAATGCCTATTACTTCGTTTTCAGCGTGTACGGCTGGATTATGTGGTCAAAAAAAGATGAAAATAAAGAAGAGCTTCCGGTAACCTATTCGGATAAAAAAACATGGATGATCAGCATCGGTGTATTTCTGCTGTCGCTGGTCGTCATTCAGATCCTGTTACGCATTTTTAAAGCCGGCGATACGGTGTACTGGTCTTCTTTTGTTCCTTACACCGATACTTTTACCACAGCAGTCGCCATCGTGGGCATGTGGCTCATGGCGGTCAAAAAAGTGGAAAACTGGTTGTTCTGGATTGCTGCCGACGTTGTTTCCGTTCCGCTATACCTTTACAAAGGACTGGTATTTACCAGTTTGCAATATTTTGTTTTTCTGGTTTTGGCAGTATTGGGTTATTTCGAATGGCGACGCCTGGCCAAAGAAAATCTGGAAATCCATGCTTAAACGGGTTTCCATCACCGGTCCGGAATCTACGGGAAAAACCTGGCTGGCCAGCCAGCTGGCTAAAGAATACCAAACTGTCTGGGTACCCGAGTATGCCCGCGAATATCTTGAAAAAAAAGGGCCGCATTACACTTTAAATGATGTGGAAGCCATTGCTCGGGGACAACTGGAAAAAGAAAACCGGCTGGCCGGTAAAGCCCGCAAATTACTTTTTTGCGATACCGATTTATTGGTTACCAAAGTATGGTGCGAGGTGGTCTTCGGGAAGTGCCCCCATTGGATTGACCAACAATTCCGTCAACACCGGTACGATCTATACCTGCTCTCTTTTCCGGACATTCCGTGGGAGCCGGATCCGTTGCGTGAAAATCCGGATAACCGGGAAGAACTTTTCGGGATCTATCTGGACATCTTGAAGAAAAACGAACTGCCTTTTCGTATTGTAAAAGGACTTGGAAATGTGCGTTTAAAAAATGCCTGTATTTTTGTGGATGAAATGCTGGCATCATGAGCAATAAAAAATCCAGGCTACATATTCTTCATCTGGCCCGGTGGTATCCCAACCGGACCGATCCCATGCCCGGACTTTTTATTCAAAAGCATGCCGAATCTACCGCATTATATGCCGATGCAGCTTTGGTTTATGCTCATGGTCTTCCAGCAAAAACTTCTGTTCCGTTGTACGACGTACAATACGAAGAAAAAAACGGTGTTCGTACCGCCCGGGTTTACTACCGGCTTCCCCGTATCCGGTTGTCTTTTGTCTCTTCCGCCATCGGCTTGTGGCGATTTTACAGAGCCCTGTTTAAAGGCATCAAAAAAGTAAAGCCTGCCGGAGAAAATTTCGATGTCCTTCATGTACATGTGTTGACCCGGCTTGGAATGGTGGCCCTTTTTTACAAATGGCGCCACAACACGCCTTATATCATTACCGAACACTGGACACGTTATTTGCCGGTAAGAAATGAATTTAACGGCTGGTGGCGAAAAAAACTCACCCGGCAGGTCATTAAAAAAGCATCGGTAGTTACCACGGTTTCAAAAGATTTAACCCGAGCCATGAAACAAAGCGGGCTGCCGCATCCCGATTACCGGGTGGTTTACAATGTGGTGGATCCGGTATTCTTCACCACAGAACCTGACAAACAAAAGGATAAAAACAAAGCAATCAAAGAACTGGTTCATGTCAGCTGTTTTACCGATGTACAGAAAAACATCAGCGGGCTGCTTCGGGTGATACAAAAACTTGCGCAGGAAAGAAGCGATTTTCATTTCACCCTGGTAGGTGAAGGTGCTGATCTTGAGCAAATGAAACAGGAAGCTTTAATGCTTAACATTCCGGATAAAGCATTAACCTTTACCGGATTACTGGAAGGAAAAGCACTGGCCGAAACCATGGCGCAAGCCGATGCCCTGGTACTTTTCAGCCATTATGAAAACATGCCGGTGGTGATTAACGAAAGCTTTGTTCTCGGGGTTCCTGTTTTTTCAACCCGTGTGGGAGGAATTGACGAGATGATCAATGAGAACAACGGACGGCTTGTTCCCCGTGGGGATGAAGAAGCGCTTAAAAAAGTTTTGGCCGACTTTTTAGATGGAAAGTTTACTTTTGACAAAAAAAAGATCAAACAATTTGCCCGGCAGCACTTTTCTCCGGAAGCTACCGGACAAATGCTGGTCAAAATTTATCAGGATATTTTGAAAAAAAGAAAATGAATTTAAAAACCGCTATCCGGAAATCGGCCCAAACGCTGGGCACTGCCATTCCCATGATTCTGGGAATACTAATGCTGATCAGCCTGTTCAACACGTTGGTACCGGTTTCTTCCTATCGCATCTTATTTCGGGGCACCGCTTTTGATCCGCTCTTGGGCGCTATACTCGGAAGCGTGGTTGCCGGAAATCCGGTAACCAGTTACATCATCTCCGGTGACTTGCTCCGACAAGGCATCAGTCTGCTTACGGTTACCGCTTTTCTTACGGCATGGGTAACTGTTGGAGTAATACAACTTCCCATAGAAATTCAGTTCTTCGGGAAAAAATTTGCTTTGCTCCGCAACCTGAGTGCTTTCGTTCTCTCACTGGTTGTGGCTGTTTTAACCGTTCTTATACTGTCTATAATATGAAACCCAATCAACCGGTAAAAAATAAACAACAAAAGCCCGGGAAGAAACGCCCGCGAAAAGGCCCGTGGATTTTTTTAGCGGCAACCGGACTTTTATATTTGTTGACAGCTCTTTTCAATAGTGGAAAAGCCCAGGAAGCCGGGGAGCGTTTTATTCACCTGGTCCTGGAAATTGCACCACTCCTTTTGGTTGTCTTTGTTTTGATGACCCTGATCAACCTGTTTCTGAAAACGGAAATCCTGCTGAAATATATGGGAAAAGATTCCGGCATTAAAGGCTGGATCATCTCCATCCTCACCGGAATTTTATCCATTGGTGCCATTTACATGTGGTTTCCTATCCTGAAAACCCTTATGGACAAAGGCGTTAAACCCGGACTAATTGCCGTATTTCTGTACAATCGCGGTATAAAATTAAACTGGTTGCCTTTGATGATGCTTTATTTCGGGATGAAATACGTGATTGTACTGACTTTGGTAACCGTATTGGTTTCCGTATTACAGGGAATCATTCTGGACTTTTTCTTAAAGCCGGGCAAAGATGCTGTTTCAGCGTAATCCCTTTTTCAGGGCATGCGGTGCCCCTGAGCTGCCACCAAGATCTCAAACCATTCTTCCTGTGAAAGGGACAAATCAAAAGCCTGCAACGCTTCTTTTATGCGGTTTAATTTTCCGGAACCCAATACCGGAATTATTCCGGCCGGATGTTTCAGTAACCAGGCCAGGACAATTGCCGTCAGGTTGCGGGTATTTTTCTGCGAAGCGATTTCAAAAAGAGTATTGTAAAGCGTAAGTCCTCTTTCATCTTCCGGATTAAAAAGCTTTCCGCCGCCCAAAGGCGACCAGGCCATGGGATGCATTCCTGTTTTCCGGAACCAGGCCATATTTCCGTTTTCAAAATGCTCCAGCTGTAAAGGGGAGATCTCCACCTGATTGGTAACCAACGGCAAAGAAAGATGCGCCTGAAGCATTTCGGTGTCGGCCGGTGTAAAATTAGAAACGCCAAAATGCAGTACTTTTCCCGCACGATGCAACGCTTCAAAAGCACGGGCTGTTTCCGCCGGATTCATCAAAGGATCGGGCCGGTGGATCAACAGCAAATCCAGATGATTGGTGTGCAGATTTTTTAATGAGCGTTCCACACTCTCCATAATGTGGTCGTATCCGGTATCATAAAAATTGATCTTTCGCCCGGGAAACTTCTCCGAAGGCAACAAAATACCGCATTTGGAAACCAGCTGCATCTGCTGACGCAGCTCCGGTTTTTGTTTTAAAACTTCCCCAAAAAGCAATTCACACGAATAGTCGCCGTAAATATCAGCATGATCAAAAGTGGTGATGCCCCAATCCAGCAAAGTCTCCACAAAATCAAGCAATGCAGAAGGCGACAGGTTCCATTCTTTCAGTCGCCAGAATCCCATAGCCATCCGCGAAACTTCAAAGTTGCCGGTTAGTTCAATTTGTTCCATCGGTTCGGTATTATTTTACGGTACGCCGTCAAACACCGTTTCCTGCAAAGAAGACAAGCGGTCCTTCCTCTCAAAAGGAAAGAAAAATCCAACACAATCCGGCAACGGCAAGAATTAACGCAATTCTTTGTCTATCAACCGGATTTTCTCTTTGAGCAGAGAAAGGTCTTTTTTAGCCCGTTCGATTTTTTTCTCAAAACCGCTCACCAGTTCGCTGGCTTTGGAGCTGGAGAAGAAGCCAATATTATTTTCCCACAGGGTGATATCTTCCTGCAATTTTTTCATTTTGGCTACCAGTGCCGAGCGTTCGCGCAACAGCCGGTGTTCACCTTCCGGCGATTTCTTCAAAGCTTCCAGCTTGGTGGCAAATCCCTGAGCCGAAAGCTCGGCCTGCGAAAGATGCATCTTTTTCAGAAGCTTTTCGTATGCATCGTGGTACTTTTTGTAGATCTTATCTTTGGCATGAAACGGAACATGACCAATTTCCAGCCATTGTTGTTGAAAAGCCTTTAATGCCGACAGGTTTTCTTCCTTGTTTTCAGACACTTCATGATTCAGCATCGATTCAATCAGGGCTTCTTTCTTTTTCAGGTTTTCTTCTTCTTCCTGATGGCTGTTTTTATAGAATTCCGATTTCCGGTTAAAAAACTCATCACAGGCAGCCCGGAATCTTTTCCATATCTTATCGGAATATTTCCGCGGTACCGGACCAATTTCTTTCCATTTCTTTTGCAGCTGAATCAGTTCGTTGGTCGTTTTTCTCCAGTCCGTACTGTCTTTTATGGCTTCAGCCTGTTCGCACAATTTCAGCTTTTTGCTGTAATTTTCCATCTGGCTCTCTTTCAGCGCCTGGAAAAAAGCCCGTTTATTGGCATAAAAGGTATCGAGTGTCGTTTTGAAACGTTTCCAGACCTGATCGTTTTTCGATTTGGGAGCCCGTCCGATACTTTTCCAGCGGGTTAACAGATCGTTAAACTTCTCGGTCGCTTTCTGCCACTCTTTAATGCGGGACGGCTGTTCTTCGGCCAAAAGCTTTTCGGCTTCTTCGCAAAGCGCCACTTTGGCTTCGTAATTTTTTTCCTGCTCCTGATGCAACTCTTTGTAGTGCTCCCGTCTTTTTTGGTTGATCTTATCGGTAGCCGCTTTAAAGCGTTCCCACAAAGGTTCTTTCATATCGCGGGGCACCGGACCGATCTCCCGCCACTCATCATGATATTGTTGAAGTTTCTTAAACGATCCGAGAATGGATTTTTCTTCGAGCAAAGCCTCCGCTTTTTCACAAAGTGCCAGCTTTTGCTCCATATTTTTCTTCAGGTCCAGATCACGAAGCTCTTTGTTAATACGTACCTTGTCAAAAAACTTCTCGACCAGGAAGTGGTAATTCTGCCACAGATTATTAAGTTCGGAAGCCGGCACCACGCCAATTTCTTTCCACTTTTCCTGCAGCCGGCGAAACTCATCGTATGTTTTTTTCAATGTTTCTTCGGAAGCAATCAGCTGTTTCAGTTCTTCGAGAATCTCCAGCTTCTTTTTCAGGTTTTGCTGTTTTTCCCTTTCAAGTTCTTCCGAATATTTGGCCCGGTTATGCCGGTAAGTGGCAAAAGCTTCATCAAAACGTTTTTCGAGCGGATCAGGAATATGTTTGAAATCTTCTTCTTTTCCGCCATTGGCCAGGAACGCCTGTTTTTGATGGTCGATCTCTTCCTTGTTCAGACGATGAAAAGCCAGTTTGATCTTGGCTACTTTTTCTTTTATCTGCGTGATATCTTTTTCCTGGACCACTTCTTCCAGCATTTCCACCAGCTCCTGCTTATTCAATTGATCATAATCAATCTCTTCCTGTACCGCTGTTTCTTTATTCTCCTGTTGTTTTTTAGCCGTATCACGCAACAGGTTCAAAACAAAAAGGCGTTCCGTTTCACTCATTACGGTCGTTTTCGCCTCCTTTTTCGGTTTATCCGGAACCGGGGAAGTTGTGCGGACAGGAACCCCATCCCGTAAAAGATGCAATATCCTGGTCTTTAATGCCTTGTTAATTTGCTTTTTCGGGCGGCCCGGAGATGTCTTTTTTGTCTTCTCTTCCGGTGCGGAAGCCTGAATCAGCGATTTGATCTTCTCTTTATCCTTTTCACTTAACTGTTGTTCATTTTGTTTCACAACAGGGGCATTTTCTGTCCCGGACTTCTCCTCCTGCACATTTACAGGATTTTGATTGGTTTGATCTTTCTTTTCCATAATACCATTTTTACATATCCGGCCATTTTGCCGGTAGGAGCGTTTCAAGGCTTGCAAAAATAGGAATTAATTGAAAAACGGATACTTTTACCGGCAAAATATCCTCAAAAAAGAATTTCGCCGCCCCCGGATGAAACAATTATCATCGGCTTTGGCATATCTTCTGAATACAAAAACCGGGACAACCTCTCGACTGCCCGATCCATCAAATTTTCTTAACTTTACAGGCATAAAAACCCGGTATGATTATCATCCATAGGGTTGTTCCTTTCCCTTACAAAAATTCCTGCCGGAACAAGATAATAAACAAATATGTTTGATATAAGGAGTTAGCCACAATGGAAAAACAAATCACATCTAAAGATTGGAAATTTTGTGCTGTTGTTGATCTAGGAATAGAAAACATAGAAGAACAACAAATACAATTTAATGAACACTATATTAGGATTTTCAAACCTAGTGATAGAAGAATTCAGGATCTATGTGTTGCAGAGGTTTATTCATTTAGATCTAAATATTCAGACAATGAAACTGCTTTTCATAATTCTTTAGATATTCTAAATAAAGTGCTTGATAGAATTTCAATAGCAACTTTTAGGTCATGTAAGATTGTTTCACCCATTAGTGTAACCCAATTTAGAGCAGAGAAAAATGAAAATTTCACCATGTTACTTACTGCTAATTTTATTGTGCAGCCAAAGATAAAAGCATTTAGTGCCCAAAATTATCCATTTTTATTTTCGAATATTGATGAACAAGACATAAATGATTGTATTAGTGAATTTAGTTTGGCGATTAACAACTCTTCGATTTATCAAAAGTTCCAACATTACTATAATTGTATTGAAAGGATAGCTCAATTTTTAACAACAGAAAATGTTAATTACAAATGCAAGTCTTGTGGAGCGATAAATGAAATTCCTCTTAAAGCTACTGGAAGTAAGATGAGGGAATTTTTTATAAAAAATGGATATAACAATAAAGTATTTAACAAGTGTAGAGCTATAAGAGGAAAACTAGCCCATGGCTCAAGTCAAAGAACTCGCAAACTCAATCTTGAGATTTTTGAGAACATATCAATATTAGAAAAAATTGCGATTCAACTTATAGAAGAAAATACACCACTAAAAATAGTTGAAGGAGAAATTATTCCCCGGTCAATTGACCAATTTGTTGAAATTATAGGCAAAAAAAAGTGGCATAAGAATTTTTTTACAAAATCAGCATATGACATTGTTTCACATAGTTTCAAATCTACTTTGAGAATAAATGAAATTGGTAAAAATAACATGAAAGAAGGTTTTATTACTGAACATTTACCATTACCTTTCAACCCAAGACATATAAAAATATTTCCTTATGCATGGCCATATTAATAACCACAGTGCCTAACAGCGGCTCATAGTGCATGCCGCAAATTGTACTAAAATTGAAAATAAATCGTAAATTTGAGAATATTTACAACCAGAAAAAGAAAACCAATTGTGGCACATCGTATAACCCTGTACGTTGTAGCAACTTGAAAAAAAATAAGATGGCAATTTGCGGAGAATAATAGGTATATTTGCCGCAAATAATGCGGAGAATATAAATGAATAGAAAAGCATACATATATCAGCAGGAAAATTGGCCAAATTTTACTTGGGACATTAACAAACTATCGGATTTGTTAGCCGAAGTAAGAAACAAACAAGGCCGGCTAATAGGGAAAATGGAAGCATTGGGGTTTCATTTGCAAAATGAGGCTTTCCTTGAAACATTAACGGTAGATATATTAAAATCAAATGAGATCGAAGGTATTATCCTGAATAAGGAAGAAGTTCGTTCGTCTATTGCCCGAAGATTAGGAATTGATTTAGGTGGTTTGCCGCCTATCAACAGAAATATCGAGGGAATTGTTGATATGATGTTTGATGCAACAAAGAATTTCGAGAAGCCGCTAACAAAAAAAAGACTATTTGACTGGCATTACGCTATGTTTCCGATGGGGAGAAGCGGAATGTATGAAATCATTGTTGGGAAATGGCGAGATGATTCTACCGGGCCAATGCAAGTTGTTTCCGGTGCTATGGGAAAAGAAAAGGTTCATTATGAAGCGCCCCCTGCAAAGGTGATTGATGATGAAATGAATAGATTTTTAGACTGGTTTAATAACAAAACAGACATTGATTTGGTTTTAAAAGCCAGTATTGCACATTTATGGTTTGTAACGTTACACCCATTCGAAGATGGAAACGGAAGAATAACCAGAGCGATTACCGATATGTTGCTTGCCCGTTCAGATGGGCTTCCACAAAGATTTTACAGCATGTCTTCTCAAATACAAAAAGAGAGAAAATCATATTACGACATACTTGAAAAAACACAAAAGGGAAACCTCGACATCACAGAATGTTTCGTTAGTGATTAAAAAGCATAAATTTTGGAATACTTACGGAACGAAAATAAAAAATGAAAGGCAAAAAAAGATATTGAATAAATTATTCGATGGATTTATAGGCAATTTAACAACTTCCAAATGGGCTAAAATTGCAAAATGTTCACAAGACACAGCATTACGAGATATACAAGATTTGATTGATAAAGGAATATTAATCAAATCAAATTCTGGGGGAAGAAGTACAAAATATGAATTGAAAAATGAATAAACCGGCTGCAACATCAGTCATACCACACACGCAAATAATTGTAAATAAGATAATTAATCTATTGACAAATGCGAAAATCAAGCAATAAAAAGCAGCACGTACCATAGCCGTATCCGTTGCAGCAAAAGTTCAATTCCGATCATTATGAACAATCCCCAAAAACAAAACCCATTATGTTAAAACAACTTTTATTATCCGTCATTTTTATTTTGATTTCTTTCCTTGGTACAGCACAGGTACATAATGTATATGTTGGCAGCGGCTCATCCACCCTCTATTTGAGCACAATGCCGGAAAATGCCACGCCGGGATTCCCGGACCGTTATCTGAACAGCGAATGGAAAACAGGATCGATCATTACGACGCAAAACACCAAGCTCAATCCGGTAAAATTACGCTATAATATCAGCACCGGACAATTCGAAATTGTTTCCGTGGTGAATCCGAAAGTGGTCCGGCGTATCAACATCGATGGAAAAGTGTTTGTTTACACATCGTACCAAACCAAAGACGGAGCTATCAAAGAATCTTATTTTCAACTCCTTTCGGAAGGAGATACCCATTTGCTACTGCGCCGGAATGTTTTGCGCAAAGCAGGCAAAAAAGGACTTTACGGCTATGCGCCTTTCGAAACAGTTCACGAAACCTATTTTATCCAAAAAGGAAATCATCCGGCCGTAGAAGTAAAAAGAAACCAAAAAAGCATTCTGGCCGTTTTATCGGATGAAAACAAACCATTGGAGGCGTGGCTAAGGCAAAACAACATCAACTTTTACAATATCAATGATCTGGTCCGGGTGCTGAAATATTACAACCATTTAAAAACCGGATCGGCATTATAATTGCATCAGAATCTTCGGTTTACGAAAAGATGCTCACCGGAAAAAGTACCATCTCGAAAAACAGCGTGACCAGACTCAGCAAAATACTAAACAACAAGGCCCACCAAAAATTATCCACCTGAAAATCAGGAACCATCCAGGCGGCCAACTGAATAATAAACGCATTGATTACCAGCAAAAACAACCCGAAAGTAAGCAAGGTGATCGGAAGCGTAATGATAAGCATAAAAGGATAAACCAAAAAATTCAGTACGGCCAGCACCACAGCAATAAGTGCAGCTGTCCAAAATGATTTTCCCCGGATGTGCACACCGGGCAACAAAGCACTGATGATCAATATAGAAACAACTGTACTTAAAAACTTCAAAATAGAATACATCATGGTTTTACGATTTTAATGGTACTCCTGCAAATTTAGCAGAAAATAGGTAAATAGGTGATTTTCTTGTGAGAAGTTAAGAAGAGGGAAGCAGGAAGTCTGAAGCCGGAAGTATCTTGTTCTGATTTTTAATAAAACCGCATTCCAATTAAAACATCAAACACGCTGGTTTCCCGGTCGATAGCATACGAGTAACGCAAGCCCATGGTCACCGTCGGAAACCACCCCAAGAAGTGCCAGTCGGTATGCAACTCTGCCCCCACGCTGGTATAATAATGTATTTTTCCGGCCGTTTCACCCCGCATATAATCGTAAAAAACATGCCCGTAAATCCGTTTTAAATACATCACACTTTGCCAGTCCATGTCCGGATAAGCAATAGGAAAAACATAATCGGTTTTCAGTACCGTCATCCGGTCGTCATAAAGATTGGAATATCCCCGCGGAATATCCACCAAAGTGCTGAAATAATAATCTTCCTTTTTCTGGTAATTGTATCCACCGTAAATGACCAGACTCTGATGGCGGACGAACCCCGGAAAATACAAATAGCCTTGCACGGCAAATTGTTCGGTGGGCCGGTCAAGAAAAGGCGTATTTTCATAATCGGCCCAAATACTCTGTCCCCATTGGGGATACAAATCTTTTGCCGACCGTTTGCTTTGATTATATAAATACAACTCGTACTGCATGGTAACAATATGATCGTCCTGAAATTCAAAAGGAGATCCATTGAACATATCCAGAAATTTTTCTGTAAACTCCACGTACGGACGAACGCCAAAAAACCATTTCCCTCGGGTAAAGTTCAAAGGCACACTGGTATTTAACGACAGGTTCGTTTCGTGCCACGACAGATAGTAATAACCCGTTGTATCCATGTAATACCCATGACGGTTTCCGTAAGTAAAATCCATTCCAAGCGTCGGATACCACCCCAGATAACGCAGGCCAAGGTTAAATTGCCCGGCTTCTTCATTCCGGTTATACGTCCAGCCAGCCATCGCCACTGCCGTACTTAACACATTTTGCGACAGTACCATAACTCCCGGCCTAAGGGTATAACTGTCCAAATCCAGCGAAAGAAGCGACCACGAATGTGGATTAAAAAAATGACCAATCCGGCTGTATTTTTTTTCCGGATAAAGGGAATCCGGCACAATGGAATCGTCCAGATTAAAGGTTTTGGGAGGAATCAACCGGTCAACAGGATAAGTGTAATGCTTTTGTGAAACCGATAAAGGAACAAAAGTGTCCGGATGCCATTTTACATCAGCCGGTTTAAACCCGTCGGCAGTGTACAAACTAAAAAACAACTTTTGTCCGTTAGGCGAAAAAACAGGTCCCGTGGCACCAAAACGGCTGTTGTAAACCCGGGATGTTTTCCCGCTTTGAATATTCAAAACATACAAATTATCTTTCCCTTCATAACTGGAAGTGTAAACCACCTGATTGCCACGGATCACCGGCCATTTTAGGTCGGCAAAAGAAAAAGGAAGCAGCAAACGCGATTGAAGCGTATGGCTGTTGAGCAACAGAATGGATTTCCCCTTATTGCCCAAAACGGTTACCACCACTTTTTTTCCGTCGGCCGACCAGTGCGGGGTCATAAAAAAAAGATTGTCCGGCGTGTGAAATGTTTTGATCTTCTTTCCGGTAACTGCATCCAGAAAATCGAGAAAATATCTTTGCTGTTCATCTATCCGTACAGCAACAACCATTTTTCCGTCAGGCGACAGTGCCGGAGCAAAATAACGGCTCTTGCGGGTGATTTGCCGGAGTTTTTTTGTTTTATAGTTGTAAATTTTGATCACCGAATAATCGCGGTTGCTCCAGCGCGGATCAAACGTCTTTTCATTCCAGCATAGCAGGCTGTCGTTGGCCGACAACGACTCGGCAAAATCCAAACCGGGGGTAAACAAACGGGTTACTTTCCCGTCAGGAGAAATTTTCACAAAACGATGAACATCATCAATGGATACTTTTTCGGCAATGATGTACCCGTTTTTCAGCATCCGGGGAAAAAGATAACTGGTATAAAATTTATCGGAAACCGGCCATATTTTTCCTTTCAGTGCGGATGTCGTATCTGCTTTTTTCCATTGATTTTTTAAATCGTTCATGGCAGCATGATAAAACTTCACCTTTTTGTTTCCCGTATTTTTTTTCAGCCGGTGGGTAAACGGCACCAGGGTATATCCTTTACGGGCTACCTGATTCAGCACATCGTTCCAAAGGCCGGTCCCATAATTTTTCACTCCTTCGAGAAAAAGCTGATAACCCAACGTATAATGATCGGGCACAAAATTCTTGTACGAGCCAAACTGGGCTTTATCGTATTTATAAATTCCTTTATCCAGCACCTGGGCTTTCAGCGGGTAAATAAAAAAAGGCTGCCGTCCCCGGCCGCTGTTGCTGTGCACTGTTTCGCTCCACACCGCATCGCCCTCGATGAACCACAAGGGCAAGTAAGCGCCGAAAATAGCGGCAGTTCCCTGCTCTCCCAAAAAATAATACATAAAATTTCCAAATCCCTGCCGCATTTTATCCATCTGAACGGCATGCCGGAATTCGTGAAGCGTCAGCTGTTTTTGCCACCTTTGTGCATACGTTTCCTGTGCCGGCATTTCAAAAAAATCAGCATGAAACGGTACCGGCGACACCATGGCATTGGAAGTAGTGGAGAGATTGTGCAACACAACATTCAAACGCCGTAGTTTGGCATGATACGGCGTATTAATGTATGGCGCAGAAAGCTGTAACAAATTCATGTACTCATTGGCCACTTTGCGGTATCCTTCCGGGAAAACAATCCGGAATTCTTTGGTTGTGATCTGTTGCCATTTTACCGAAGCCGGATCCTGCCCGGTAAGATAATATTGGGCTTTCACATTTGTTGTTCCCAAAAGCAATACAAAAAGCCATGCCAGGGAGAAAAACCATTGCTTTTTCATAAGCCAAATATAGAAAAGTTACCGCTTTCTCTGAGTACCGCAGCCTTAAAAAAGCAGACAGCAACACTTATCTCCTGCAGGATCAATTTACTGCCGTTTCTCTATTTCATCAGTTCCACAATCAACGGTGACTTTGCCGGCATGACTATACGGTTCAATGAATTCAGAACTTTCCCGCTGATAACATCTTTTCCTTTTGAAAATCCGTTCAAATCTTCGGCAAAACGGGCCATATCCACCGTAACCGGCTTATTGTTATTGTTCAGCATCACCATTACTCTTTGTCCTTTGTACGAACGGAAATAAACATAAATCCCGTTTTCCACAATGTAATGGGTGAGTTTTCCGTATTGGACTGCCGGTGTATTTTT
Organism: Candidatus Sulfidibacterium hydrothermale; assembly: GCF_020149915.1. Taxonomy (GTDB): domain Bacteria; phylum Bacteroidota; class Bacteroidia; order Bacteroidales; family F082; genus Sulfidibacterium; species Sulfidibacterium hydrothermale. The sequence continues at coordinate 970,569 of NZ_CP083760.1, read as the reverse complement.
ACGCCAGTGAAGTAATTTTCTCAAATAATTAAACGCATCATTTTGTTCTGCCGTTCTGCCCTGGGGAGTAAAAGCATTCATTTGGTCACCAGGCCAGCCACCAGGAAAATCTTTACGCAGGTTACCGTCACCTTTTGATTTTTCACCGGTCATCAAAATTTCATCTCCGTAATAAATTTCCGGGATCCCGCGGGTCGTCATCAAAAAAGCCATGGCCATTTTCCAGGCTTTCAGGTTTTCGTGCAGTGAAGAAAAGATACGGTTGCTGTCGTGATTCCCGCAAAAGATTCCCAGTTTCATCGGGTCGTTGTAAACAAAATCCTGTGAAATCACTTCATACAAACGGGCCAATCCGGTATCCCAACCGGGTTTTTCGTTAAACGCACGGTTAATGGCGTACATCAGCGGAAAATCAAACACATTGGTCAAATGCGAATGATAGCCATCTTTGTTGCGGTTGTTTTCGAGCCAATACGCCACGGTGGCCGGATAGGAAAACCAGGTTTCACCCACCACATTAAAGTGAGGATATTCTTCCAGAATACGCTGCATCCATTTTGCCATAAAATCTTTGTACGGATAAGGATACGTATCTTGCCTTACGCCATCCAAACCGGCATATTCGATCCACCAGATGCTGTTCTGAATAAGATAATTGGCCACCAGCGGATTGTCCTGATTCAAATCGGGCATGCTAGTATCAAACCAACCGGCTACCATACGGTGATAATCATATTTTGATGCATGCGGATCAGACACTACTCCGCCATGATAATTTGAACGGGTAAACTTCGGCCACTGATGATACCAGTCGGGAGTGGGCAAATCATTTTTCCAGAAATAATTGGTGCCACAATGATTAAAAACCATATCCTGAATTACTTTCAGTCCTTTCCGATGCGCTTCCTGTACCAGATTTTTGTAATCCTGATTGGTACCAAACCGCGGATCGACTTTGTAGTAATCCGTTTGAGCATAGCCATGATACGAATACGTCGGTAAATTGTCTTCCATCAACGGGGTACTCCAGATGGTGGTAATCCCCAGATCTTTCAGATAATCCAAATGATCTTCGATGCCTTTAATATCGCCACCATGACGGCCATTGGGATTGCTGCGGTCAGCTTTTTCGAGCATGCCGGGCATGTTATCGTTGGTGGTATCGCCATTGGCAAAACGATCGGGCATCAGCAAATAAATGACATCCGAATTGTCAAAACCCTGATGAAGCTTGGGATTTTTATCTCTTTTGTTAAGCGTGTATTGATAACTTGTGATTTCTTTTTTGCCTTTTTTGAAACGAATGGTAAAAGTGCCCGGCTGTGTTTTGGGAGAAATGACAAGGTTCAGAAACAGGTAATCAGGACTGGCCACATGAATAACTTCTGCAAGCCGAATACCGTCATAATCGATTACCGGCTGCGTCTCCGAAATTTTCGGGCCAAAAACCAATAGTTGCAAATGAGGGTTGTGCATACCGGTCCACCACGAAGGGGGATCTACCCGGTTGACATGAATTTTTTGAGCATAAGAAAACAGGCTGCTTCCAAGTAACAGCAAAATAAACAGAACAGATTTGATTTTCATGGTAAACGGATTAATATTTGGAAAATCAAAAATACGCCAAATGCCCTTACTGTCGTAAAAATCAATGCCGGAAACCCGGTATTTAACAAAAAGAAATTGCATAGGTCCCGGAAACCCCTTTCAACAAACGTTTGAAATATGAACCCCGGTTGAAAAACTATTTGATTTTTCGGCAACAGTCCATCTGTTATGCGGCAATCTTCTTTTCCACAGGCTATTTCTTTATTTTTGCTCCACAAATTTTCATTTTCAGAAACAGCATTTATGACAAATAACAAAGAACGTTTATACACCCTTTGGAGGGAACTGTATCCTGAAAACACAACCGTAAAACTGGATGATTTTCTTTCGGAACTCAACAGAAAAACCTCATCCGGAGAAGAAGAACCAACCGATTGGTATAAAGATGCAGTAATCTACTCTCTTTACGTTGACTTGTTCAATAAAGATTTTTCGGGACTAATCGACAAACTCGATTATCTTGAAGATTTAGGCGTAAATTGCCTCTGGCTGTTACCCATTCTGGACTCGCCTATGCGGGATGCCGGTTTTGACATCCGGAATTACGACCGTATCCGTGCCGATCTGCTGGGCTTACCCGAAAACTTTGAGAAAGAAGAACAAGAAGCTGTTTTTGGAAATTTCCTGAAAGAAGCCCATTCCCGCGGTATCCGGGTAATTTTTGATGTGGCCATTAACCATACTTCTGACCAAAATCCATGGTTTCAGGAAGCCAAAAAATCAGAAGACAATCCTTACCGTAATTATTACATCTGGAGCAAAGATACCAGCTTGTACGGAGAAGCCCGTTTGCTTTTCAAAGGCATTGAAGACAGTAACTGGGAACCACTGGGCGACTGGTATTATTTTCACCGGTTTTTTAGCTTTCAGCCCGATTTGAACTACAAAAACCCGGATGTGTTGCTGGCCATGTCTAAGAATTTGTTGTACTGGCAAAGCATGGGAGTAGACGGATTTCGTGCCGATGCCATCCCTTACCTCTGGAAAGAAAAAGGAACCTCTTGCGAGAATCTTCCCAAAACCCATACCATCGTCAAATTTTTCCGGGCTATCCTTGACTATGTGCAGCCCGGGTCGCTGTTGCTGGCCGAGGCCTGCCAAAAGCCCAAAGAAGTGGTCAAATACATGGGCAACGGCGATGAATGTCATGCTGCTTATCATTTTCCGTTAATGCCCATGATGTTCAAAGCCATTGCCATGGGAAACCGGCAGCCTATCATACACACCCTGAGTCCGGAAGTCACCCCCGAAATTCCGGCTATTGGCCAATGGCTTACCTTTTTGCGTGTCCACGACGAACTGAGTCTTGAATTGGTTTACGTAAGTGAAGAAGACCGGAAATATATCCACGAACACTATTGCCACAAACCCGAATGGGATTTCCGCGTAGGCGAAGGTATATCAGCCCGGCTGTCGGAGCTCTTCCAGCGTGACGAACGAAAAATTGCACTTTCTTACTCGTTGATGCTCACCATCACCGGCAGCCCGGTAGTTTACTACGGCGATGAATTCGGGAAGTTGAATGATGAAGCGTATTACCGCGAACAAATTCAAAAAACCGGAAAAGATGATACCCGCTTTTTGGTACGCGGACGTATTGACTGGCAAAAACTGGAAAACGATTTAAAAGATCCGGAAAACTTTCATGCAAAAGTTTACCAAACCATTAAATCACTGTTAAATACCCGGAAAGAACATCCGGCTTTTGGCAGAGGAGAAACCCAATTTTTAGAGGTTTTAAGTGCTGACGGACAACCTGCCGAAAATATTCTGGCTTATTTACGAACAACCCCGGAAGAAAATATTCTGGTTTTAAACAACTTGTCGGATAAAACGGTGGAAGTCAACCATCCGTTACCGGACAATCATGTTTTTGTGCTGAATCTGAATGGTTTTGCCTACAACGAAGACAAACACACCTTTACCCTTGAGCCTCACGGTTTTGTGTGGCTTGGTGTATTGTAACGGAAAATACCGGACACACCTTTAACGCTTGTTGTTTCACCAACAACAAGCGTGGTTTACTTTTTGACTTTTTCTAATTCGTATGCTTTGGTTACCAGCAAATCGGCTTTGGGACGAAGCGACCGGACAGCTTTGTGTTCAGCTTCCAGTGTACGCATCCGGTTTTCATCGGTTTTTTCCTTGCCACGGGCCGTTTGTGCTTTTTTTGTTTCGTGATAGGTCAGATCGATAAAAACATGCAAATCCACTCCTTCGGTATGCATAGCATACAAACCATCCAATACCAGCATGTCAATATTTTTAAAATCGGTGATCAGCGTATCTACCTGTTCGGTCACCAAATCCACACACGGCATGGAAGAAGTCCGTCCGTGTTTAAAATCATCTACCGTTTTTTGCACGGCATCCCAGTCAATTTCCTGAATTCCCACGACTTTCTCAATACCATGTTTTTCGCGCCAGGCCCGTCTTTCCAAAGGCAGTGTTTTAAAGAAATTATCGAGATGCACCGGTTTGGCAAAAATATCATATTGACGCAACGACTTGGCTATCACATGGGTCAGCTCCGATTTTCCGGAACCCGATTCTCCGGAAATGGCAATAATAAACTTGTCTTTTTTGTTCTTTAAAATCTCGTCCACAATGGCATTCCCCACGCGACGGTGTTTATCCTGAATTAACAAAACATCTTCTAACATGATTTTTTATTTTTTGATTTGTGTATCTGTGTTCTACTCTAAGTCTTTTCAGGGAATAAATTCCCTGATTCTTGTTGAATCATCCCTACGGGATTCCGCATCCCGAGTCCCGGAGAGACGACTCGATTGTTGTTTCTGAACTCATTCAGAGCAGTCTTATCCCTGAATTTATCCAGCGTAGTCTTTTTCAATTACCACATCCTTTTCAGCTATTTTCACCGTGGTTTTCCGGCTGGCAGAAAGTTTCACCTGATTTCGCCGGATATCTGCATCAAATGCCGTTTCTTTGAAATGAAACCGACAAACCAGCCGATCCCAGCTTTCGGGCAAGTGCGGATTAACCTCCAGGGTTTCTTTCTTCAGGTTAATCCCTCCATACGTGTTGAGCGCAATCATCACCGTTCCGGCCATAACTCCTACATGAATTCCTTCACCTGTCGTACCGCCCTGAATATCATTGTAATCGCTGGCCAAAGCATCCGAATACAATTCCCAGGCCAGCTGCTCATTACCGGTCATTTGTGCCAATTGCGCATGGACAACCCGGCTAAGTGTAGAACCATGAGAAGTGCGGGCCAGATAATACTCCAGATTTTTCTGCAGATAATCTTCCGGAAGCGTATATCCCATTTCTGCAAGCAGGGCATCCACTTCTTCCTTCTCTAGGTTATAAAATATCATGAGCGTATCGGCCTGTTTGGCTACTTTGTACTCATCTGCCGATTTCCCTTCGGCTTTCAGCAACCGGTCCATACGATACACATTGCCGTATTTCTTCCGGTAATAGTCCCAGTCGAGTTCTTTCAGCTGAAAATAACCATCGTATTGTGCAATGATGCCTTCTTCAGAAATCACCAGCCGTAATTTTTTCCGGATTTTTTCCCACTGATTCAATTCTTTTTCATCAAAATGGATGGACTGTTTGAGTTTTTCTTTGGCATCAGCACTTATCCCGTTCCATAATTTACGGGCCATCTTAAACAGCCAGGCCGTCATCACGTTGGTATAGGCATTATCTTTTAATCCGCCTTCGTCGCTGTCCGGATATTTTTCATGAAACTCATCGGGGCCCATCACTTTGTCTATGCTATAACGACCGGTTTTTTCGTCCCACCGGGCTTTGCTTTCCCAGAAACGACAAATTTCCAGAATCATTTCCATTCCGTACTGTTCCAGAAAAGCTTTGTCGTTGGAAATATGGAAGTATTGCCACACATTATACGCCACAGCCAGCGAGACATGCCTTTGCAATGAAGAATGATCCGGGCCCCATTCACCGGAAACCGGATTCAGGTGCATCACCTGGGTTTCTTCGCTGCCATCGCTACCACTTTGCCAAGGGAACATCGCGCCTTTATATCCGTATTCGCGGGCATATTCACGGGCTTTATCCAGCCGGCGGTAACGATACATCAACAACGACCGGGCTGTTTTTGGAAAATGAATATCATAAAACGGCAGAATAAACAATTCATCCCAAAAGATGTGTCCACGATAGGCCTCGCCATGTAATCCGCGTGCTGTCACGCCGGCATCCAGTTTTTCATTATGCGGCGAAGCCGACACCATCAGATGATATAAATGCATCCGCAACAGCTTTTGCGAAAGACGATTTCCTTCAACACGAACATCTATTTCGTTCCAGATTTTCTGATACTGTCGGACAGAATCGGCAAACAATTCATCAAAAGTTCCGGCTGCCTTAGCCGCCGAAAGGCTGGATATCAATGGATTTCGCTCTTCGCGGGTAGTGAAAATCGTGACGATTTTCTCCATCTCAAAAACATCGCCCTGCGCAATATACTGATCACCAAACGAAAAAACCATTCCGTTTTCGGTGGTATGTACCAGATTATCATCGATAAAAGCTCCGTTTTTGGTAAGGCGTAACCGGGCACTTTCAGCAATTTCAATGTCGGATTGTACCGTTTTTACTTTCAGGTAAGCAATTTCTCCGTCACTACCCTGCTCCAGGGGTTTCAAATGTTTCGATTTCAAATCCTTGTAGCGTTCCACTCCGGCATTCTCAATGGCCCCGTTCAACGCGCTCATAAAAGTAATGTTTCCGGAATAATTCTGAGGAATAATCCGGTAACGCAAACCGGCAATATGCGGATTATCCATGCTGGCAAACCGTTCCGACTCCACGCGGCTAACACGGCCTTCTTCGTCTTTTACCAACATACTTCTTTTGAAAAGCCCGGTTTTAAAATCCAGCACGCGATGAATCTCCAGAATTTCTGCTTTATTTACATCCAGCCAGGGACCATCTTCCACTTTAAACCGTACCGGCAACCAATTGGGACAATTGACAAAGTCTTCATTTTCCACATCCTTTCCGGCAACCGGAGTCACCAGCCGGTTGTACACCCCGGCAATGTAGGTTCCCGGATAATTTACCGCATTGGCATCCGCTTCTTCCATCGCTCCGCGTGTACCAAAATAGCCGTTTCCTACCGTGAGCAACGCCTCACGTGAACGTTCTTTTTGTGTATCGTAATCAAAATATTCCAGTTTCCAACTATCGGCGACCAATCCGTTTTTAAACCAATCGGATATTTTTTCAATCGAGATCTCCGCCAGATCAGCAACGACAATGTCTGCGCCATTTTGCCGTAAAGCCTGCCGGTTGTCTTCGCGGGCTACGCCAAGAACCAATCCGAAATTTCCGTTTTTTCCGGCAGCTACGCCCGAAACAGCATCTTCCACTACTACAGCACGGTACGGTTTCACCCCAAGATTTTCAGCAGCTTTCAAAAAAATATCCGGAGCCGGTTTACCCTGCAAATGCAATGCTGCCGATACCACACCGTCAACCCGTGTCTCCACAAGATACTCCAGCTTGGCCGCTTTTAGCACAGCTTCACAGTTTTTGCTTGACGATGCTACACCAATATGAATTCCCGCTTCTTTCAGAGACTTCATAAATTCGACGGTGGAAGGATAAACTTCCACGCCTTCGTTACGCAACACTTCATTAAAATCTTCATTTTTTTTGTTTCCTAACCCACAGATGGTTTCTTTGTCCGGGGCATCCTCCGGCGTACCCATTGGAAGCTGAATACCACGAGATTCCAAAAAGCTTTTTACTCCGTCATAACGCGGTTTTCCATCCACATAAGCCAGATAATCTTCTTGGGTAAATTCGCGAAACGGTTCGCCGGTTTTTTCTGCACGGGCTTTCAGGTACTCATCAAACATCTTTTTCCAGGCCCGGCTGTGCACCGTAGCTGTTTGGGTTATTACACCGTCAAGGTCAAAAATGACAGCATCAAAAGCAGTTGAAGACATAAATTCAGATTTTCAGGTTTACCATGCAAAAGTGAGAATTATTTTGCAGTACTACAATAAAAGAACAAGCTGTTCAGCATCCAGCACATCAATTCATTTCTTCCGGTTGATGAAAAGCCCGATGCAAACGAGTGAAGTTACCACCAGTTGCTTATCTGCAGGCCTGGTTTTCTTTCAGAAACATTACATTAAAACAACAATTTACCCGGTTATCAGGCAGAAATGGTGTATGAAAGCTTCGTCGTTCTACATCATCCCTGCTTTTGCTTATTTCGTATGTTTGTATGGTACTTAAAAAATTATTCATCATGAAGTTTACTTTACGCTTTTTTATTCTGGCCCTGTTTTTCAATGGCCTTTTTACCATCAGTCAGGCGCAACCCCTTTCGGTTCATCAAATCGATCAGCTGGTTCAACGTTCCATGAAAACCTTTGATGTGCCCGGCATGGCAGTAGCCGTCATCAAAGACGGAAAAGTTCTTCTTGCCAAAGGTTACGGCGTACGTTCCATTAAAACCGGGAAAAAAGTAGATACCCACACACTTTTTGCCATTGCTTCCAACAGCAAAGCTTTTACCACAGCGGCTCTGGCCATTTTAGTGGATCAGGGAAAAATCAGCTGGGACGACCGGGTACAAAAATACATTCCTGAGTTTCAGCTCTACAGTGCGTATGTTTCTCATGATTTCCGGATTCGCGATTTGGTTACACACCGTAGCGGACTGGGACTGGGGGCCGGTGATTTTATGATTTTTCCGGACGGGAATAACTTCACCCTTCCCGAACTCATTCATAATCTTCGTTACCTCCGGCAGGTTACACCTTTCCGGAGTACATTTGCTTACGACAACCTGCTGTACGTTGTTGCCGGAGAAATCGTTCATCGCGTCAGCGGGTTGAGTTGGGAAGATTTCGTTCAAAAGAATATTTTCGACAAGCTGGGAATGACCGAAAGCGCGCCCAGCCTGCAGCGGGTAAAAGACCGGTCAGACCTGGCCGAAGCCCATGCCTTTGCCAACGGGAAACTGACCATTGTGGAACGCTATAACCTTCCGTTGACCGATCCGGCCGGAGGTATTAACTCAAACATTCATGACCTGATCAAATGGGTACAGTGCCGGTTAAATGACGGCCGTTACGGGAACAATCTCCAATATCATCTTTTTAGTGAAAAACAGGCTCATGAAATGTTTTCGCCACAAACCATTCTTCACGTAAGAAAAGACACCATTTACCACACCCATTTTTTTGATTACGGGCTGGGATGGTTTATGAAAGACGTAAAAGGATACAAAGAAATCTGGCACACCGGCGGACTGGCCGGCATGGTTACGGAAATTGTTATGATTCCTGAGCTTAAACTGGGCATCATTGTACTTACCAACCAGGAATCGGGTGCAGCCTTTTATGCGGTCAGCGACCAGATTATTGACGGATACGTCGGCGTTCACGGCATAGACAGAGTAGCGCTATACAAACAAAAGACCGACAAGGCCGAAAAACGGGCTCGTGCCATTACCCAAGCGGTATGGGAAAAAATCAAAGCGCAGCAAAAAACCGGACAGAAAGCCCCCGATTTAAAAATGTTTACCGGAACTTACCGCGATCGTTGGTTTGGTGATGTAACCGTCAGTCTTAAAAACGATACCCTTTGGCTGGCATCCAAACGTTCGCCCCGCATGGCAGGACAGCTGTTGTGGTATAAAGATCATGTTTTTATTGCCAAATGGCAGGACCGCAGTATGCATGCCGATGCTTTTGTTCTTTTCCAATCCAATTTTCAGGGTATCCCTTCGGAAATAAAAATGAAAGCCATCTCTCCGCTTACCGACTTTAGTTTTGACTTTCAGGATTTGGATCTTTTCCGGGTGAAGGAATAGAATTTTCTCTACTTAAAATCAAAAAAAGCCGGCAAGAACAATATCTGCCGGCTTTTTTGATTCTGTAAAACAAGTTCTTACAAAAGGAAGAAAGCGCCTTTGCCAAGAATGGTATCCCCGGATTTGATCATCGAATTGGCTTTAATCTGAGTTTCTTTTCCTTTTACCAGTCCGGGCATCACCTGAACTTTCTCAAAATGATATCCTTTATCATCCTTTTTCAACAGTTTCAGGATAAAATAATTTTCTTCCTGTTTGATAATGGCCGTAGTCGGAACCGATAATCCCGTAAAACTCCCTGTCAAAATTTTGGCTTCCACATACATTCCGGTAATAAAAGCCGGATGCTTGCCGGTTAAATGGCCGTGTACTACAACCGTCCGGCTTTCCGGGTCAATTTTTTTCCCGATAAGATGCACATATCCCCAAAAAGTCTGATTACCCATATCCGGAATCATAAATTCGATCTTCTGCCCCGGTTTCAGCTTTAAAACATCTTTTTCAAAAACTTTCAATTCAAGATGAATATGCGAATCGTCAATAATTTCCATGATTACATCCGACGGGTTCACATGCGAGCCTCGGGTTACATTCAGCATGGTAACATAACCGCTTATGGGCGCATACAACGGTGCTGAAGCTGAAAAATGCCCTTGTTCAATCTGTTTCAGGTCAAAATGCAATAATTTTAATTGCTGTTTTAAAGTCTGGTAGTTAGCCAGCGTATTCAAATAGCTGTTCCGGCTTTTCTGCAACTTTTTTTGTGAAGTAATGCTGTCTGCCGCCAGTGATTGCTGACGCTGGTATTCTTTTTTCAAATAAACCAAATCTTCTTTTGCTTTCAGATAATTCTGTTGCATTATCAGAAAATCCGGATTATTGATCACCATCAACCGCTCTCCTTTTTTAACATGATCGCCGGCCAGAAGATGTAAATCTTCCACTTTTCCGGGCATAAACGTACTGATCTTTGCTTTGTTGTACGGAGGAACTTCCAACGAGCCCTGAGCCGAAACCTGGTAATGAAAAGTATCGGTTTTTACTTTGGCCAGTGCCATTCCGGAATCTTTCAGTTGCTTGTCGGTAATCAGAAACTGATCCGGATTTTTTTTCTCTGTTTTTTCTGCTGTCTGTTTTTGTGCAGCTTCTTTTTCTGTTGACGAAGAACCACAGGAAGCCAGGGTAAAAATGGCAAGAACAGCTATGATTAAAATATTTCTTTTTTTCATGATGATGATATTATAATTCGATGTATTGAAGTTCTAAAACGGTTTGATTGTATTGTTGCAGGTTATCCAGATAATTCAAACGGATATCGGTAGCGGCTTTCATACTCTGAATAAACTGAAAATAATTGATTTCGCCGGCCATAAAACTCTTGTCGGCTGTACGCAGCAGCGTCCGCGACAGTTTTTTTCCGTTTTCCTGATAATAACGAATGGCTTCCAGGTATTTTTCCAGCTTTTGCTTTAGCTGTTTCTTTTTGGTTTCCAACGCTTTTTGCTGATAGACCTCTTTTTGCTGTACGGCCTGGTACATTAAACCGGTAGCTTTGGCCCGCGATTTTTGCGGACCAAACCACAACGGGATAGCCAACCCCACCGTAAAGCCCTGATACCATTTGGCATCAGCTACCGTGGTTTTTCCCGTAAAATATTCCAGTTTCAGGTCCGGAACCAGTTTCCGGTTTTCTGTTTTATGCAAATACAAGGTCGCTTCACGTTCCTTTTGCAATTTCAGCAAAAACGGATTGGTGCTAAGACTCTGATCGCGGTAGGGCAACGGCTCCATTTTGGTAATGGTAATCCGGGCCGAGGGCTGAACACCCATCAGTTTATACAATTCCTGGTAAGCGATCTCCAGTTCTTTTTCGATCTGAAGCCGCCGGGTATGGATTTCCTGTTTTTTAGACATTGCCGTTAATTTCTCCAGATAATTTCCTTCGCCGGCTTTCAGTTTTTTTCCGGCTGCTGTCGAAAAACGGGTATAAAGGCTGTCCAAAAAGCGGTAGGCTTCCAGCTTATTCTGATAATAAACAATCAGATAATAAACCGAAGACACTTCTTTTTTCAATCTGTTTTTGGAAATATTCAAAGCAGCCTGTCCGGCTTCGTAAGATTTCTTCAGTGCCTTTTTCCGGGCCGAATAAACTCCCGGATAGGCAAAGGTCTGCTGAACGCCCATCACATGCAAGGGCAACCCTTGTTCTGCCTGATTGTTTTCATCTACCGAATAATAAATATCCGTTTTACCAAAATCAACGGCAGTGCCAATCATCGCCTTCCGTTCTTTGGTCATACTCACGGCCGACTGAAAATTTTGATTATGAATCAGCGCACTGTCAATCGCGGCCGAAAGTTTTAATCCTTCCGGTTGTGACTGGCTGTATCCGCTTGACGGGTAAAAGATTCCAAGCATCAGAATAATCAGCATAACCGTACCAGCAGGTTTTTTCATTTTTTTGATTTTTAACGGTTTATCAAAAATAGAATAGAGAACAGGCAAGACAATCATGGTCAGCAGGGTGGCAGTAAACAATCCGCCGATGACCACTGTAGCCAAAGGACGTTGTACTTCGGCTCCCACATTATGAGAAAAAGCCATGGGGAAGAATCCAAGTGCGGCAGCAGCAGCTGTCAACAATACCGGGCGTAACCGTTCAGACGAACCTTTGATAATTCGTTCATCCACATTCGTCATTCCTTGTGCCTTCAGACTCTTATAATGCTCAATGAGTACAATTCCGTTGAGCACCGCAATACCAAACAAGGCAATAAAACCTACACCGGCAGAAATGCTGAACGGCATATCACGCAACCACAGCAGGAAAACGCCTCCGACAGCCGACAGCGGAATGGCTGTATAAACCATAATGGCCTCTTTGATAGACTGAAACGCAAAGTGCAACAGAATGAAGATGAGCAATAAAGCCACCGGAATGGCAATAGTAAGCCGTTTTTTTGCCGTACGCAGATTCTCAAACTGACCGCCATATTCGATGTAATATCCTGAAGGCAAATGCAAGTTAGCTCCCAGTTTTTTCTGAATATCTTTCACTACCGACTCCAGGTCACGGTCACGGACATTAATTCCCACTACAATTCTCCGTTTGGTATTGTCACGCGATATTTTTGCCGGACCTTCGGTATAAGTAATGTCTGCCAATTCGGTAAACGGAATACTGTTTCCGGAAGGCAGTTTTACACGCAGGTCTTTTACATTTTCGATATTCTTTTTAAAATCATTTTGATAACGGACTACCAGGTCAAAATTCTTTTCTCCGGTAAAAATCACACCGGCTTTCACACCGGCAAAAGCCAGTGAAACAATTTTATCCAGTTCGTCCACATTCATTCCGAATTTAGCCAGTTTTTGCCGGTCGTATTTAATGCTGATCTGGGGCAGACCTTCTACTTTTTCCACGCTGATATCAGCAGCTCCGGGAATCCCTTCAATCAGATTACGGGCTTCTTTGGCTTTCTGGTTCAGGATGGCCAGATCTTCTCCGTAAATTTTCACGGCAATGTCGGCCCGCACCCCGGTAATCAATTCATTAAAGCGCATTTCAATCGGCTGGGTAAATTCATATCCCACACCGGGAATCACTTCGAGTGCTTTTTTAAACTCATTGGCCAATTCGTCCTTCGTATGGGCTTTTGTCCAGTTCTTTTTGTCTTTCAGCTTAATAATAATATCCGCATCTTCCATCGACATGGGATCAGTAGGCACCTCAGCTGCTCCGATACGGCTGACCACCTGATCAACCTCATTCGGAAACTGTTTCAGCAAAATACGTTCAATGCGCGTCGTTGTTTCAATGGTTTTACTCAATGAGGTTCCTGTTTTCAGGATCGGTTGTATCACAAAGTCGCCTTCATCCAGTGTCGGAACAAACTCACCCCCCATCCGGCCAAAAGTGATAACCGAGATAATCAACAAAACTGCCGAAACCGATAACACAAGCGCTTTGTGTTTTAAGGCAAATTTGATGCTGGGAATATACAATCCTTTTAACCATTCAATCATTCGGAAGGAGAAGTTTTTCGGGTTTTTGGCCGGTTTCAGGAAAAGAGAAGCCGCCACCGGAACATAAGTAAACCCAAACAGCATGGCGCCGAGCAAGGCAAAAGAAAACGTCAATGCCATAGGCCGGAACATCTTCCCTTCCACCCCGGTAAGTGTCAACACCGGGATAAACACAATCAAAATAATGAGCTGGCCAAACACTGCCGAGTGCATCATTTTGTTGGTACTTTTAAAGGTTATCTCATCTATCTCCTTTTGCCGGTTCTCTTTGGGCATCATTTTCAGCGTATCCCACTTTCGCAGAATTTGAAGGCTGATAAACTCCACAATAATTACTGATCCGTCAATAATAATCCCGAAGTCGATGGCACCCAGACTCATCAGGTTGGCATCCACACCAAAGATATACATCAACGAAAGCGTAAACAGCAAAGCCAAAGGAATTACCGATGCAATCAGCAAACCCGACCGAAGGTTACCCAACAACAGGATAACCACACCCAGAACAATAATAAATCCCAGAATCAGGTTTTCGGCTACAGTAAACGTTGTTTTGTTTACCAATTCGCTTCTTTCCAGAAAAGGATTAATGTACACGCCTTCGGGCAAATTCTTTTGCACTTTGGCAATCCGTTTTTTTACCGCTTCGATTACCTTTTTCGAATTGGCTCCTTTCAGCATCATGATTTGTCCCATCACCTTCTCGCCCTGTCCGTTACCGGTAATGGCGCCGAAACGATTGGCATGTCCCAGTTTGACCTGTGCCACATCTTTAATCAGCACTGGTACACCGTTTACATTTTTTACCACAATATTGCCAATATCTTTTAATGATTTGGCCAAACCGTCTGCACGGATAAAATAACTCTGGGCTCCTTTTTCAATATAACTTCCGCCGGCAATGGCATTGTTTTTTTCCAGGGCATCAAACACTTCCACAATGGTAGTATTCATCGCCCGGAGTTTTTGCGGATCTACCGCTACTTCATATTGTTTCAGATAACCGCCCCAGGTATTGATTTCCACCACTCCGGGAATCCCGGCTAATTGCCGTTTAACAATCCAGTCCTGGATCGTACGCAATTCCTGCACCGAATACAGTGTATCATATCCCGGCTTAGTATCCAGAATATACTGATAAATCTCACCCAATCCGGTGGTAATGGGGCCTAATTGAGGCGTTCCAAACTTTTTCGGAATTTTTTCCTCTGCATTTTTTAACTTCTCGCTGATCAGCAGCCGCGGCAGATAAGTTCCCATGGCATCGTCAAATACCACGGTAACCACCGACAATCCAAATTTGGATACCGAACGAATTTCTTTTACCCCCGGAACATTCGATAGTTCCAGCTCAATGGGATAAGTAATGAATTGTTCCACATCCTGGGTGGCCAGATCTCGCGAGGTAGTAATCACCTGCACCTGGTTATTAGTAATATCGGGAACTGCCCCGATGGGAATCTGAGAAATGGCAAATAAACCAAATCCTACGACCGTCAGCGTAAAGAGAATGACGATCAGCTTGTTTTTCAAGCTGAATTGAATAATTTTTTCTAACATATTTTTGGGAGATATATGATATGGCAAAAGTAATAAACCGCTTTTTTCAATTGCCTTTTTTATCCTTAAGATTTTCTTAAAAATAATTATGTATCAAAAAGATAGAAATTAAGAGCCGTTGAGTTGTTTTTGTTTACTTGTAAAAATTACCGAAAAACAACGAAAAACCGGATTACACAGAAAATAACAAATTCACTAACCCAGAAAATACCAGAATGGAAAAACGATGATGTGCCGGAATTGTACAAGTTCAAAAAAGAAAGCCACAAACCGTCGGGCAACTTCATCCGCCAGAAACCAACAGTCCGTTTTACAACCGGATTTACCCTTAAGCTTCTACCGGTTCTTTCTCCGGAAAAGCAATGTAAACCAACAAACCTTCTCCCGGATTACTTTTCAGAACAAATTCAAGATGCAGGATTTCGCTCAACCGTTTTACAATGGAAAGTCCCAACCCGGTTCCTTTGATATGCGGATGTTTTAAGGGATCGGAACGGTAAAAGCGATCGAAAATTTTATCCAGATCTTCCGGTTTGATTCCCGGTCCTGAATCCTGAATACTCAAGAAAGGCTTATGATTTTCTTTCCCCATATTCACGGTAACCGTACCCTTTTCAGGGGTATATTTTATGGCATTGGACAACACATTTTCAAAAATGATGTGCAAAAGATACGGATCACTTTTCACGGTTACCAATTCCTGAATATCAACTTTCAGGTTGATTTTTTTCTCTTCAATTTGCCATAATTTTTTCTGAATAACCTGTTCAACAAGTTCATCCAACGGTACTTCACGGATATCCAGCGCTTCACGCTGACTTTCAAAACGGGCCAGCAACAACAACTGGTCTACCAGATGCGCCATGCGATTGATTTCGTGCAAACAACTTTTAATTTTGCTTTGGTATTCTTCAGGATTTCGCGGTTTCCGGATCAGAATTTCCATATTACCTTTCATCACCTGAAGCGGGGTTTTTAACTCATGAGCCGCATCAGAAGTAAATTGTTTTTCACGCTCCATAGCCTGCTCAATACGATCGAGCAAGCGGTTGATGGTAGTGGATAACAAATACAATTCATCCTTGTTTCCCGGCAACGGCACCCGCTGATGCAGGTTGGTCCGGGTAATTTTATCTGACGTTTCAATAATGGCCATCACCGGACGAATGCTTTTCCCGGCAATAAAACGCGCCCAGAAAAACAATATGATCAGCACCACCGGAAAAGCAATAAGCAAGGTGGTTTTCAATTTTTTCAGCACCATTTGTGCACTGTCGAGTGACATGGCGACCAGCAAATATCCATACGTCTTTCCGTTTTTCCGAATAGCATACTGATATTGACGAACCGGCCCGTTAGCCAGGGTCGTGTTCCGGTATTTCCCGACATATTCCGGTAAAAACCGGAGGGAGTCTTCTTTTAAATTAGGAGAACGGGCAATGACTTCCCCGTTACTATCAACAGCTTCAACAAAAACCGGATTCACCTGAACCATTTGATGTTCCCGTTCCAACCAGGCACTTCGGTTAAAGCGAAGCTTTCCTTTATGGATATAAATATCGTTTGAATGTTTTACAGCCTCTATGTATATATCATGGTCAAGATGCTGAAAAACACTTTTTTTCACCTTAAAAGTAATCACCACAAACAAGATGGAAATAATTCCTGCTGTACTGATCAGGTACAAAAAAGCCAGTCGCTCCTTAAATCCCGCTTTCATCTTCTTTATCTTTAATGATATAACCAATCCCTCTGACCGTTTCAATCAGTTCTCCGTTGTTTTCAGCAGGAAGCTTTTTCCGCAGCGAGTTAATATACACATCAATAACCCCCGAACTGTATTCAAAATGAATGTCCCATACTTTCTTCAGGATTTCTTTACGGGTACATATCCGGTTTTTGTTCTTAATCAGGAAAAGTAAAAGGTCATATTCTTTTTGCGTTAACGAAACAGTTTTATCAAACCATTTCACTTCATGTTTAGCATCGTCAATGGTCAAAGGCCCATGGCGAAATACCGTAGTTTTCGCATGAGGTTTTCTGAACTGAACATGAATACGTTCAAGAAGTTCTTCGAAGCTAAACGGCTTTTTCAGGTAATCGTTGGCACCGGAACGAAGCCCAAGAATGGTATCCTGCACCGTATCTTTAGCCGTTAAAAAAATGATCGGGGTAACCACATCTGTTTCGCGAAGCTTATTTGTAATTTCCAGGCCACTCAATCCGGGAAGCATCCAGTCCATCAGAATCAAATCAAATTTTCCGGACAATGCTTTTTTCAGTCCGGACTCCCCTTCTTCAGCAATTTCAATCTGATAACCTTCTTCTTCCAGCCCTTCTTTTAAAAAGGTGCTGATACCGGGTTCGTCTTCTATAATCAATATTTTTTTCACAATTTTTTTACGGCCTTTATAATATTTTATGTACTTTTATCTAAAATGCAAAAAAACAGTATTTTTATCAAATAAAACACGTTTTTATCTTAAAATCAGCTTAAAATACAACCAACATTCACCGGGAGATGGAAATTAAAAATATTTTAGCACCATAATAACAACGTTAAAACAATAAAGTCATGAAAAGTTTAAAGTATTCAAAGTTGTGGAGCATAATACCTTCCATCCTGCTTGCCTTAATTATAGGAAACACCTTCTTGTTTTCAGGATGTGATGATTCTTCCGACAACCCAACCCCTAAACTCAACGCAGAGGATTCTACCATGGTAGTTCACATGCGTGAAGAAGAAAAGCTGGCCCGCGATGTATACACGGCCTTATACGACAAATGGGGATTACGGGTTTTTACCAATATTGCCCGCAGTGAGCAAACCCACATGGATGAAGTACTAAAACTTTTAAACAAATATGGCATTCCCGATCCGGCCAGCAGCGAACCCGGCAAGTTTAACAATCCGGATTTACAGGCATTATATACCAGTCTGGTAGCCAAAGGCGACAGTTCCCTCACCAACAGCTTGTTGGTGGGAGCAACCATTGAAGACTTAGACATCTACGACCTGGAAGAGTATATGAGTAAAACCACCAATCAGGATATTCTAAATACTTTCCAGTTTCTGACCTGTGGCTCACGTAACCATATGCGTTCTTTTGTTTCCCAATTACAGGTTTACGACATCACCTATACTCCGGTGTACATTTCACAAACCGAATTTGACGATATCATTAACAGTCCCAGCGAGCAATGCGGACTGCAATAACCTGATACAACATCAACCTTCAAAAAAGCTTCCCTCTCCGGGAAGCTTTTTTCGTTTTTCCCATTTCATTCTACATTATCCGGGCATTTCAAAACATCTTTATCTGATTTTTGTTTCAGACGCCTCCCAAAAAGATAAAGGATATTAATCTTTCTCCAAACAATTCGCCCAAACGGTCGTATTCTTCGACCAGCAACGCAGAAATAAAAAACCCAATCCGGGGAAAGAAAAAATAAAGAAATTTTTTCTAAAAAAATTTTTCCGGCTTTAAAACACCCGCCAGGCCTCGTGCCAACACTTTTATTACGGTCAGAAAAATTACACAATAAAATATTGAAAAACAACCAATTATAAACATGGAAATTTTCTTTGTTTTCTAAAAAACAGCCGCAAGAAACCCCATTCAAACAACCGGTTGTTTTCTTAAGATTTTCTTAAAAACCCGGCCCGAAAAAATTTTTGGCAGCCTTTTTGACATACAGGGGGCAGAAGAAAAATTTATTCAATCATTAAAAATAAAAAATCATGAAAAAGTTACAGAAAATGAAAAAGGTATTCTCCCTCTTATTCACCGGTATACTGTTTATCGGTAGTAGCGTATTTATCACAAGCTGCGACAAAACTTCTGACAGCGTTGACCTTTCCACTCTTACTGAAAAGAGTGAAGTTGTTACCAGCGACGACTCCACCATGCTTCTGCAAATGCGTGAAGAAGAAAAACTGGCACGAGACGTATATGATGCTTTGTATGAAAAATGGGGAGCTAAAGTCTTTGATAATATTTCCAATGCTGAACAAAAACACATGGATGCCGTTAAAATGTTGTTAGATACATTAGGTATTCCTGATCCTGCTTTGCCAGAACCTGGTCAATTCTCCAATCCTGAATTACAGGACCTGTACACTACGCTTGTTAATCAGGGCAGCACCTCATTGGTTGATGCGTTGAAAGTAGGTGCTACCATTGAAGATCTCGATATTTACGATCTGGAAAAATTTGTCCAGGAAACCGATAACGAACTGATTCAGGAAGTATTTCAGTTTTTGACCTGTGGCTCACGTAACCACATGCGGGCTTTCGTATCGCAACTGGCAGCAGAAGGCGAAACTTATACCCCATCATATATTTCCCAAACAGAGTTTGATGACATCATTAACAGTGCACATGAACGTTGCGGGCTCTCATTTTCTTCTTCTTTTTCTTCCTCATCTTCCTATAACTGCGACAGCTCCAATTACTACTCCTCTGACACCTTGGTTTATGCTCCGCTGACTCCTGAAGATTCCGTCATGTTACTGCAAATGCGTGAAGAAGAAAAACTGGCCCGTGATGTTTATGATGCATTGTACGAAAAATGGGGTGCTCAGGTATTCGACAACATCTCAAATGCTGAACAAACACACATGGATGCTATTTTGAGCCTTCTCGAAGCTTACAACATTCCGGATCCGGCTTTACCCGAACCGGGTGAGTTTAGCAACAGTACCTTGCAGGATCTTTACCAAACCTTAGTTGAAAAAGGTTCAACATCACTGGTAGATGCCTTAACCGTAGGTGCCACCATCGAAGATCTTGATATCTATGACCTGGAAGAATTCAGTACAAAAACAACCAACGAAGCTATCCTGGCAACATTTAGCCGCCTCACCTGCGGTTCACGCAATCACATGCGGGCTTTCGTATCGCAACTGACAGCTAATGGAGCTACCTACACTCCGGCTTACATCTCCCAGGAAGAATTCGACGACATTATTAACAGCAGTGGAGAACACTGCGGCAGATAATAAACGATAAAACCTGTCCACTTTTTGGCTTCCTGTTTCATTTTTGAAATGGGAGGCCTTTTTTTATGCTTTCACCTGAAAAAAGAAGAAGTATCTTTGCCCCAAAACGTACAAACCCGCCCGGGGGGTTTAACGTGGTTACCAAAAAGAAAATAAACCATTCATGAAGAGAATTATTTTTGCCACCAACAACCAACACAAACTGGATGAAGTAAAAGCCCTTTCACAGGGACTGATTGAAATCATCTCATTAAAGGAATTGGGATTCCAGGGAACAATTCCTGAAACAGGCCAAACCCTTGCCGAAAACGCTTCCCAAAAAGCCCGTTTCATTTATGAAAAATATGGTCAGGATTGCTTTGCAGACGATACCGGACTGGAAGTAGAGGCCCTTGGCGGAGCCCCCGGCGTTTATTCTGCCCGGTATGCCGGAGAAAACGCCACTTACGAACAAAACACCGAAAAACTCTTAAAAGAACTTCAGGGAATTGAAAACCGAAAAGCCTGCTTTAAAACAGTTGTTTCATTAATTCTGGACGGGAAAGAATACTTTTTTGAAGGAAAAGTAGAGGGAATCATTTTACCTCATCGCACCGGCAACGGAGGTTTTGGTTACGATCCGGTTTTCCTTCCCGACGGATATCAGGAAACTTTTGCCCTGATGCCTTTGGAAACCAAAAACAAGATCAGCCATCGTGGACGTGCCATGGTCAAACTCATCCGGTTTCTTCAGGAGCACATCAAATCATAATATCCTGTAACTCTACTTGTTATTTTCCGGCCTTGCTTTTCCATCGTCAAAAACTGACTTTCCGGCTTTAAAATTCTAAAAACTTTTATCTTTGCCGCGGTAAACAACTTAATCAGCGGAAATGTCATACAATTTATTAAAAGGAAAAAAAGGAATTATTTTCGGTGCACTCGATTCAAATTCCATTGCCTGGAAAACAGCCGAAAAGGCTTATGAAGAAGGCGCCGTTTTTACCCTGAGCAACACGCCCACAGCTTTGCGTTTTGGTCAGCTGAACGAACTGGCAGAGAAATGCAATGCCGAAGTCATTGCTGCCGACGCCACCAACGTGGATGATTTGATGCATGTTTTTGAACGTTCCATGGAAGTTTTGGGCGGAAAAGTAGATTTTGTGCTGCATTCCATTGGCATGTCACTCAATGTGCGCAAAAAACGGGTTTATAACGATTTGAATTACAATTACCTTCAAAAAACGCTGGATATTTCAGCCATCTCTTTCCATAAAATGCTGCAGGTAGCGTACAAACTGGATGCCATTAACGAATGGGGTTCGGTGGTAGCGCTTTCCTATATTGCAGCCCAACGTGTACTTTACGGTTATAACGATATGGCCGATGCCAAAGCTTTGCTCGAATCCATTGCCCGCAGCTTCGGTTACATTTACGGTCGTGAAAGAAAAGTCAGAGTAAACACCATCTCGCAATCACCCACCAAAACCACGGCAGGTTCCGGGGTAAAAGGTTTCGACGGATTGATGGACTTCACTCATCGCATGTCGCCATTAGGCAACGCCGATGCCGAAGAATGTGCCAATTACTGCGTGGTGATGTTCAGCGATCTGACGCGCAAAGTAACCATGCAAAACCTGTATCATGATGGCGGATTTTCCAGCATGGGAATGAGCCTGAAAGCCATGGCCATGTACAACAAAAGTCTGGGGATCGATTTAGGCATTGAGTTGCCCGAAGATCTGGAGTAGATTTACGGCCATTTTTCGTAGATCCCGGTACCAAACAGGGCATAATCATATTTCACCGGATCGGCTGCATCAAAAATGCGTAACCGGGCCGTAAGTTCTTCCACGGCTTTCCAGTCGTTTTGTTTTCGTTTTAGCAATCCCAGTTTCCGCGCGGTATTTCCCGAGTGAACATCCAGAGGGATCATCAGTGCCCGGGGTGGAATTTGCTTCCACAATCCGAAGTCCACCCCGCGGTTATCTTTTCGCACCATCCAGCGCAGAAACATATTTATCCGCTTGGCTGCCGAACCTTTTTCAGGGGCAGCCAGGTGCTTTTCTGAACGACTGAGATGAGGCACCCTGAGCAATTCTTTTCGTAAGCCCGTAATGGCATCTTTTATCAAGCCCTGCCGGTTAAAATATGCGGTACAAACCGTTTCCAGTCCGCCCTTTTCCCGGTAAAGCCATCGCAATGCTTCCACCAGAAACAACAAATCCGAATCATTGAAAGTACGATAAACAAAACCTGCCAACCGTTTCAAATCATCATCCGAATATCCGGTTACAAATTCGTAGGGTGCATTATCCATGGCATGCATCATCCGGGAAGCAGCTTTTAAAATAGCCGGTCGCCGCCCCCACGAAATCAATGCCGTCAAAAAACCGGCAATTTCAATATCTTCCTTTCGGGTAAAACCATGCGGAATACTCACCGGATCCGGTGCAATAAATTCCGGCGTATTATATAACAATACCTTACGTTCAAGAATACCTTTTAATTCACTATCAATCAATACAATATAATTTACAGGAATTGTTTACTTTTGCCCGCAAGTTAAACGAATTTTTGCAATCCTGTTCCTGTCAAATTGATCTGAATGAAAAACCGGTTCAATAACATCTCATCCAAAGAGTGGCTGCCGTTTCAAAAATCATGGTTTTTGTCTGACAGTACCGAAACCCTTTATGAAAAACACATCCGGTTTTTTATAAAATATGACGATCCGGAACACGCCCCTACCCTGTTTTACTACGGTAAAAACAAAGAAAGCCTGTTGCGCGTAGCCGAAAAAAACGGAGCCCGTATTGTTTCCGGCTTCGACGAACCGGTTCAGTATGCATTGATTGATGTCAGAAAAACCGTTCAGGAAATCCGGACCATCGAAGAGTGGGAAACCCTGAAGGCACAAATCCTTTCCATGGCCAAACAGCTTTATCCGCTGCTTACGCCCAAAAGGTTTATTACCATTCTCATTCCCAATCACTTTTTACAAGATCATTATTTCCCTGCAGCATGGGATTTGGCTTATTCCATCGCCACAGGATTGAGCCTGAAAGATGAAAAAATAGGATGCCTGCCCGAAAACACAGATCCACATTTTGAAAACGGCATTTTCTACGTCATCAATTTCCGAAAAGACGATCGGGCCAACGGCCGGTTTGAAAGTGAAACCATTCATTGGGAAACGGCGCCGGTTTCGAAAAAAGAATGTTTTCCCCGGCAGTGGGGCATCATTAAACCCCCGCCACGCGACAAAACTGAGATTCTCCATCCGGCCAAGTTTCCGGAAAACCTCATCAAAGACTTCATCTCCTTTTACACCCGCGAAAATGATAATGTTTTTGATCCCATGACCGGAACCGGCTCTACCCAGCTGGCAGCTGTTCAACTGGGCAGAAACGCTTACGGCACCGAACTAAGCTCATTCTTTACCCGGATTGCCAACAACCGGTTACAAGAATTTCTTTCACCGTCGCTGTTTTCACAAAAAACCGAACAACCCGACTACAAAATTCTGAACAAAGATGCCCGTGACATCGGAAAAAACGATTTTCCGGCTTTCGACTACATCATTACTTCACCACCTTACTGGAACATGCTGAACATGAAAGGAGCCGAAAACCAGGCCAAAAGAAAACAAAAAGGATTGAGGGTAAACTACTCTGACGATGCCGGCGATCTGGGCAATATGGAAGATTACGACCGGTTTCTTTCTGAGCTGGTGAACATCTATTTTCACCTGGCCGGACAACTCAAACCGAACGGATACATGACCATCATTGTAAAAAACATCAAGAAAAAAGGAGTAAATTATCCATTCGCCTGGGATTTGGCCAAAGCGCTCAGTAAAAAGTTTGTTCTTCTTCCGGAATTTTTCTGGCTACAAGACGACATTAACCTGGCACCGTATGGCTACGGCAACACCTTTGTCAGCAACACCTTTCATCATTACTGTCTGAATTTCAAGAAGAAATGACCAGACAAACGACAATCCGTTAAGGAAGGACCATGTCCCGTTTACGCCAAGTGTTTCTTTCGTCTGCCGGCATTCACAAAATAAACTCCGGCAAAAATAAGCAATGAAGCCAGGACTTCCGTTAACGTCAACCGGTCTTTTCCGGCAGCAATAGCCACCAGCGAAGCCATCACCGGCTGCAGGTAAATGTAAGAACTATTGGCCGAAGGCGAAATTTTCTTTAACGAATAGTTGTTCAGCAAATAAGCCAGAATGGTGGTAAAAATCACCACATAAATAATCGAAAGCCAAATGTTTAACGGAATAACCCGAAAATCGGTGTGCAGAAAAGGACCAATCGTCACCGGAATGACAAAGATCAGTCCGAAAGAAAAAACAATCCGCATCACGGTGAGTGGCCGGTAACGCGACATCAGCGGTTTCACCAGTACCAAAAACAAACCGTACGAAGCCGCATTAATCAACACCAGCAAATTACCCAGGGTAGTATCCGAACGAAGCGAAAACTGGCCGTTACGCAAGATCAGAAATGCCGCCCCGCTAAATCCGAGTAAAATGCCGGCCATCTTCATCCCCGAAACAGACTCCTTGATGATAAAATGCGACATCACCAACACCAAAATAGGCGTTCCTACCATAATAATGGAAGCGTTGATGGGCGTGGTCAGATTAAGTCCTTCAAAAAACAGAATCTGATTCAGGGCCACCCCGAAGAAAGCCGCCACAAACATGCGCTTCAAATCGGCACGGGCTACTTTTTCCTTTTTCACCCAAATCGTCGTCAGCCAAAAAGCAGCCGCCGCACCTGTCACCCGTAAAAAAATAATGGCCCGCGGCGCCATCCACACCGGCATGATCCCTTTGGCAATCACGTAATTCAGGCCAAAAATCACATTGGCCCCCAGCACCGCAAAATGGGCAGAAAGGTTTTCTCTTTTCATCCGCCAAACACCGGTAAGTGCCTAAAACGGAAGGTCATCCGCACCTTCATCCATCAGGTTCGAATCGTCCTGCTGGGCTTCCGGCGGAACAGGCGGCAAAGTACTTCCGGCCTCATCGCGCTGCAAACGCCAGGCACGTACATCCGTGTACCACCGCTCGTTATATTCGCGCGACTCAATATTTACCGAAGCAATGATCATATCGCCTTCCTGGTATTTTTCCAGTTCTCTCACCCGGTCGCCCCACAAGCTGATGCAGACTTTCCGCGGATATTGTTCCTCCGTCTCAATCACAAATTCCTGCTTTTCCCATTTATTCCCGTTACGGCTCTCCCCCGAAACCACCGGCAACTTTTTGATCAGCCGGCCTTTTAACTCTACACTCATGTCTGTAAATTTTTGTTATGCGTATCTCATGCAAAAATAGGCAATTTTTCAGGCGTTTTTATCCTTTTTTCAGGGCACGCTATCCCGCAGGGCCGCCTATCGGGCTGTCCGTTATAGTCCCGGCAGCAGAGGCGGTGTATTGCCACAGCCGGCTGCGAGCTTCCTTTGGTCGCTGCAGCCGGGCCATCCCCGGTTTCAACAGGCACTACATCCGCTTCTGCTGCCGGGCGCTGCCACTGCCATCCCGTGTGCGAAATTATACCAATTGTATTTTAAAATCTACAATGGTAAATGCCGATATTAAATCAAAGCACTTTGGGTTCATTTCAATCCCAAAAGCCCATTTTGATTTTCAATCAGTATTATAAACCCGGTGATTATTTTCCTGCGAAAATCCTACCTTTGCCCCGTCATTAAAACATAAAAATGAAGGTCACTTTTCTCGGCACCGGTACATCTCAGGGCGTTCCCGTTATTGCCTGCCCCTGTCCTGTATGCACACAGGGCACAAAAAAAGATCACCGGCTGCGCAGCTCTGTTCATATCGAACACCACGGCCTTCATCTCAACATTGACGCCGGACCCGATTTCCGTTATCAATTACTGCGCGAAAACATCAAACAACTCGATGGCGTACTCATCACCCACTGTCATAAAGACCATATTGCCGGACTCGACGATGTACGGTCATTCAATTACCTCTACAAAATGGCCATGCCGATTTATGCACTTCCACGCGACATCGAAGCCATCCATCGCGAATTTTCCTATGCTTTTGCTGAAACCCGCTATCGCGGGGTTCCTGAGTTCAAGACAATTCCCATCAACCACGACCCGTTTTACATTAAAGATCTCGAAATTATTCCGCTGCCCGCATTACACATGAAAATGGAAGTATTGGGTTTTCGCATCGGCGACTTCTCTTATCTGACCGACACCAATTACATTCCGGGGGAAACACTTGCCCGCATGGCAGGCAGCAAAGTAATTGTTATCAATGCCTTACGGAAAAAACCCCATCCTTCCCATTTTTGTCTCTCCGAAGCCATAAAGGCACTTGAATTCCTTCGCCCTGAACAAGGATACATCACCCACATCAGCCATTTAATGGGTTTCCACGACGAAGTAGAAAAAGAATTACCTGATTTTATTCACCTGGCTTACGACCGACTGACCATCGAAATTTAAGGCTTATCCGGTTTTCCGTTTTGCGAACAGAACAAAACACATACCGGCGAACCGGCTTGGGTTTCGCTGACAAATTTCAATTTCCCGGTAACCGCATCCCGACGAAATACGACCAGGTTGTTCGACTTCTGGTTGGCTACCACCAAATACTTCCCGTCAGGTGTAAGGGCAAAATTCCGCGGCCAGTTTCCCCGAACCGGTTCCCAGGCTACCGGCTGCAAAACGTTTCCATTGTCGGTTACTCTAAATACAACCAGCGTATTGCTGCCCCGGTTTGAAACATACAAAAACCGGTAGTCAGGAGAAAAATGGATGTCCGCCGCATAACTCTTTCCATGAAAATCTTTGGGCAAAGTAGCCCAGGTACGAACCGGTTTCCAATGCCCGTCAGATTCTTTTTTTACCAGGGTCACCGAATTCCCTTCTTCTCCCACCACAAACAGCGATTTATTCCCGCGGTAAAACACAAAGTGACGCGGACCGGAGCCTTTAGACAGCGCCAACGTTGCCGGCGAACCGGCAATCAGCCGTTTTTTCACCGGATCGAGTTGCGAAAACCACAGCTGATCGGTCCCTAAATCGGTAGCCACCACCTGGTTGGTTCCCGGAATAAATTTTGCCGCATGTGCATGAGGGGTGCGTAATGCCGAAAAATGCTTCTGCGTAAACAATAACGGCGAAAGTTTTCCATTTGCTTTTAACTTTAACAATCCTACCGTGCCACTGCCGTAATTCGCCGTTAACACCCAACCGGAAGGACTTACCGAAACATAACAGGGCGCATCTCCGCCGGAACGGCTTTGTCCTAAAAAAGCCAACGTATCGGCATAAACGGCAAATGAGCTTACCGTTCCGGGATTATTTTCGTTTACCGCCAGCAAAAAACGCTCCCCGTCACCAAACGTCAAATAACTCGGATTGGATGTTTTTGCCTGAAGGCCTTCCGGATGAAGAATGCCGTCTTCTGTTAAACGATACTTGTAAATCCCGCGGCTTGAACCCTGTGTATACGTTCCCAAATAAAAAACATACGAACGGTTTTCTGTGTTATTTTTCTGCGCCTTCAAAAATCCCGGTAAAAGCAACAAGAAGCCGGCAAAAACAGCATAAATCGTTTTCATTTTTCTTTCGTTTACTTTTTCAAAAATAAACAACTCTGCCCAATCATTCAAACGAATAACATCACTCTGGTTTATATTCGGGTTAATCGTTTAGCCCCATCGTTCAAGTGTCCACCCGGACAATGGACTTATGTTGTCCGACTTGAAAAGTGGCCGGCTCTAAGACATAAATACCATTCGGAGAATCTTACGGACATAACGAACGCCCATCCTGTTTACTCATCCCTGTTTTTTCTTTTTCTCCGGCTGCCGGCATATAGCTCAAACTGAATCAGTCGGCTTTCAATGGCGCCATTGTACAGAACAATTTTTCGCGAGGGCTTTAATCCGATAAACTTGGCAACTTCCGGATTACCGGTAATAATCCATGCCTCATACCCCTGGAATTTCGTTTTCAGCACATCGCCAATATGCCGGTATAGCTCAATCAAATCCCGATCTTCCAGCCGGATACCGTAAGGCGGATTAAACATCAGGATTCCTTTTCCGCTTTCGGGATTTACTTTTTCAAAAGGTTTGTTTAACAACACCACATCTTTGTGCAAGCCCGCATTTCTCAGATTCATACGGGCCATTCCAAAAGCTTTGTATGATTTATCGGAAGCAATAATCGGATAATCGTATTCTGTAATTTGTCCGGCGGCATCCTGTTTTACGTTTTCCCATAAATCCGGTTCAAAATCTTTCCAGTCTTCAAAAGCAAAATGCTTTCGATAATAACCGGCCGGAATCTGCATGGCTTCCATGGCCGCTTCAATCGGAAGCGTTCCCGACCCACACATCGGATCAATAAAATCGCCCTCTTTTTTCCAGCCGCTGAGCCGTATCATTCCGGCTGCCAGCACCTCATTCAGCGGTGCCTTGTCAGCTGCTATCCGGTAACCGCGTTTGTGCAACGATTCTCCCGAGCTGTCCAGCGAAATCGTGCACTTATCCTGACTGATATGGACATCAATATAGATCTGCGGGTTTTCTTTACTCACAAAAGGCCGTTTTCCGGTTTTCTCGCGAAACAGGTCGGCAATAGCATCTTTGGTTTTTAATGCCACATAATGAGAATGGGTAAGTGAAGAATGAAAAACCGATGCCGAAACAACAAATTTTTTCCGCACATCAAAAAGTGCCGGCCAGTCAATGCGTTTCACTTTATCGTACAACTCTTTTTCATTTCGCACGGTAAAAACCCCCACCGGCTTTAATATCCGCAATGCCGTACGGCACAAGTAATTTACCTTGTACAACAAGTCCTTTTCACCGCGAAAATAGACTACTCTTTTACCCGTTTCAACCGATACAGCCCCCAGGCTTTCCAGCTCACTGGCCAGTACCCCTTCAAGCCCGGCAAAGGTTTTGGCCGTCAGGTCCATGCCTTTTTCAAATTTTTTTAATGGTTTCATGCCCGGCAAAAGTAGAGAAAAAGGTTGAGAATCATTTTCCCGGAGCCCTTATACAAACCGAAACTCTTTTTCCGGGACATAACCCGGCTTTATTTTCTAACAAGAATGTCTTTTCAGGGAAACAAAAGCCTAAAAAAGGAACAGGTAAAAACAAAATACTGAACACGGAAGTTCTTGCACAGCAGTCTTATTTTTATCTTTGTAAAAAACTATGCTGCCTTATGGTGTATGCTCTGGGCGAAATGCTATTGGATGTTCTGGTAAAAGAGGAGATTCCTCCGGAAAAGTATCTTTCTTTTGGCCATGCCGGAGGTGCCATGCTCAACGTGGCCGTTTCGCTGGCACGTGCCCACATAAAAACCGCGCTGATTTCAGAATCCGGGGATGATGCCATAGGAGCTTATCTCATCCGGTTTTTGAAAAACAATCAGGTAAATACATCCTATATTCAACAGTATCGCAAACATCGCACTTCGGTAGCACTGGCAAAATTGGATCTCCGGAAAAAACCGGTCTACACCTTCCGGAAACACTACCCCAAACAACGCAGATTACGCTCTCCTAAAAAATTTAGCGCTTCTGACATCTTGTTATTTGGCTCATTATATGCTCTGGATCCGGCTATCCGCCCGGAGATAGAAAAAATTCTTCATGCAGCACAAAAAGCAGGAACCCGCATTGTTTACGATCCCAACATCCGGTTGGCAGAAAAGCTTGCAGACAAATTCCGCCGTGAAGCGCTCTTGAACAACCTGAAATCCGCAAACATTATCAAAGGTTCCGATGAAGATTTTCACGCTATTTTCGGGCCAAACACACCGGAAGAACAGGTTTCGGCTTTGCAACAGATCAATCCTGAAGCCATTATCTTTATCACCCTGGGAGAACACGGGGCTTTGGCCGCCTGGAAAAAGAAAATAATACACAAGCCGGCACAAAAAATCAATGTGATCAGCACCATTGGTGCCGGTGATGGTTTTAATGCCGGACTCATCGCAAAAATCGAAAGAGAAAAATGGCTACTTGAAGATATACCTGCACATTTAGAAGCCTGTCTCGACAGTGGCATTGCTTTTTCTGCTGCTGTATGCGCTTCAAAAGACAATTATATCCCATCAACTTTTATTACCTGATAAACCGTTATATTTGCCAGGCCGGGACCTTCCGGTATTTTGATAAACATGGAAATTATGCCTCACATTTTTTCGCGAAGAACAACCTCATCGTTACCCGGAATTTTTATCCTGTTTCTTTTTGTGATCCTCATGGAAAACGGACTTTGGGCTCAGGCCGTGTGGCTTAAACCGGCCAACCCGGGACCCAACGACAGCGTTACGCTCTTTTTTGATGCTTCCAAAGGAAACCAGGCGCTGAAAAACTATAACGGCGAAGTGTATCTGCATGCCGGAGTCATCACCAACAAAAGTCTCGACAGCCACAGTTGGAAAAATGTGGTCGGCAACTGGGGCAAAGCCGATCCGCATGTACACATGCAACGGGTAGGAAAAAACCTTTATGCTTTCCATTTTGTAATCCAAAAGTTCTACAACCTGCACAAAGATGAAGTTGTACAACAACTCACTTTTGTTTTCCGTAATACCAATGGTTCCAAAGTAGCCAAAGACAAAAACGGGCAGGACTTCCTGATCCCTGTTTTTGGATACAAACCACCGGTGAAAAAAAAGGCCGTTTACCTGTTCCAAAACCGGAAAATCCAGCATTATTCTCTTAAAAACGGCGTTCTAACCCTGAAAACCGACCACGGTTCTACCCAAATTACCTTTTATACACCTAAAGTGGCTGAAATCAAAAATTTCAAAGCATCTCCCGATGTCCCGGATTCATCCGTGGCCATTATTTTATCGCCACGCAAAGGAATTTCATCTTTGAAAAATACCAACACCAGCTTGATTTTCAGCACCGACAGCTTGCAGGTTATCATCCATAAAAATCCGGTGAAAATCGAATTTGTGTATCACAACGATACTTTGCTACGCGAAACAAGAGGCTATTTCCGCCGTTCGGATAACAATGGACTTCAATTTAAAATGGCACCCGGAGAACATTTCTATGGTTTGGGCGAACGGGCCGTTGACAATTTAAAAGGAAAACACTTTGAACTGTTTAACCAGGCCCACTACAATTATCAAATTGGAGAACCCAATTTGAATTTCTCGGTTCCCATTTTACTCTCATCAAAAAAGTATCTGCTTTTTTTTGACAATCATGAAAAAGGCTACGCCGACCTGGGCAAATCGATAAAAAACCAATTAGAGTTTGGCGCCATTGGCGGACTGATGAAATATGTTTTCATCGCCGGTTACAATTACACTGACCTTTACCGGTCGTACGGACAACTTACCGGAACACAACCGCTGCCGCCACGTTGGGCCTTGGGCAACCTGCAATCGCGCATGGCTTACCGAACCCAAAAGGAAACCGATTCCATTGTCCGGCTGATGCACGAAAAACGTTTTCCTATCGACGCCATCATTCTGGATTTTTATTGGTTTGGCGACAGCATCAAAGGAACCATGGGACGACTGGCATGGTACAAACCACACTGGCCGCATCCCCAACAGATGATCCACCAATTCAGAAAAGAAGGCGTAAAAACCATTCTTATCACAGAGCCTTACATTCTCGACACACTGAAAAACTTTCACATTGCCGACAGCTTGCATATTCTGGCCACCGACAGTCTGGGAAAGACTTACGTGAACAATGAATTTTATTTTGGTCCGGGAGCGTTAATCGATATTTTCAAACCCCGGGCCAGACAATGGTTCTGGCAACAGTACCAGAAACAGATTAAAATCGGCGTAGCCGGATGGTGGGGCGATCTGGGCGAACCCGAAAGTCATCCTTTTGACCAATACTGCATAAATGGCAGTGCCTGGCAAATCCATAATGTATATGGATTTTACTGGGAAAAAATGCTTTTCGACAATTACCGGAAATACTATCCGCAAACCCGTCTTTTCGATTTGAACCGGGCCGGTTATGCCGGTTCGCAGCGCTGGTCGGTTTTTCCGTGGTCGGGTGATGTAGCCCGCAGCTGGGGCGGCTTACAGGCACAGCTTCCGGTAATGATACACATGAGTCTCAGCGGGATGCCTTTTATTCATGCCGATGCCGGTGGTTTTGCACAAGGAGTCAAAGACGACACGCTTTACACCCGCTGGCTGCAGTTTGCCTGCTTTTCTCCCATCTTACGGCCACACGGATCCGGAATCCCTTCAGAACCGGTATTTTTCGATGATACCACCCAGCGCATTGTCCGCTATTTTATGGATGAACGCTACCGGCTGCTGCCTTATCTTTATACCACCGCCTGGAAGGCTCATAAAAACGGAACGCCCATCATACGGCCGCTCTTTTTTGCGTCTCCTGCCGACAGCATCACTTATTCTGTTATGGACGAATACTTGTGGGGAGATGATTTTCTTATCGCTCCTGTCTTGAAAAAAGAAATCCGAATCCGCAGGATATATCTTCCGGAAGGCGTCTGGTACAATTGGTGGAACGGCAGAAAATATACCGGCAAACAATGGATTGTTCTTCCGGTAAACCTGCAAACCATTCCGGTTTTTGTGAAAGCCGGAAGTTTTATTCCTCTTGTTCCTGTTCCACACAACGAAAAAGGAGATATAAGCACCGATTATTACACTTCCCGCAAACTAACTATCCGGTACTATCCGAGCTATCAAAAAGAAGCCCAAGGAGAAATGTATGAAGATGACGGAAAAACTTACGGGGCTTACGAAAAAGGAGCTTTTCAGCTTTTACATTTTCAAAGTACCGGCAATAAAATTTTCCGGTTTACCCTTACCGGTAGCGGTTACCAAAAAATGCCAGAAAAGCGGAAAATACAATTGGAAATCATGTTTCGTACCGACCCCGGGAAAAGGACTTACAAAATGATCCAAAACGGGAAAACCATAAAAATAAAACGGTTAAGTCAATCCCATCCGGAAACCGGATTACGCACCACCCAAAAAGAAAAACCGGTTTGGTATTACAACCATAACAAAAAATGTATCGTTATCAATTTTGTTTGGCAGGGAAAAACCGTGGAAATTAACATGAAATAGTTACCGGCTCAAAACACCTCCTAACTTTAAGTATTTTAGGCACTTCAAACTTTAAGTACTTCACACTTCAAATTTTAGGCACTTCAAATTTGTCACCAAATTCTCAATCCCATGGTTTCCATTAACCGGTATTTATTCAGTGTAATTTTATATAAACCGGCAAGGTAAGCCAGTTTAGCACGCGTCAGCGATGTTTCGGCATCCAGCAAAGCGAGGTTAGTTACATATCCGCTTTTGTACTGCACACGGGCCTGTTGCACAGCTACCTGTGCACTGATAATTTCTTCTTTGGCCATCTTCAGCTGTTTAACACTGGTCATTAAATCCGATTCGGCCTGCTGCACCTGGCGGCTGATTGTCTTTTGCAATGCCGACAAATGGTTTTGTAATGCCTGAATCTGCCAGTCGGCGGTTTCCATTTTTGCCTTTTTCAGGTTTCCTTCAAAAATGGGAAAATGTGCCGCCATCCCGAGCACCCAGTTACTCCGTAACTTGTACAACGATTCGGGATACCCGTCTTTTAACCCATAACTTCCTATGGCACTTAATGTAGGCGCAGCACTTAAACGGGCCAGATTTTTTTGAATCTGTGCCGACTGTTGGCTGATTTTTGTCAGTTTTATCTCTTCACGATAGGCAAAAGCCGTTTGTATCAACGAATCAACCGACAACGGGGGAACGGCTTTAACAAACCGGCCGGATAAATGAATCAGGGTATCTTTATGAAAATTCAACAACGACTTCAAAACAATTTCGTTTTGTTTCAGCATATTTTCGATACCGATTTTTTGTGTTTCAACAGCTGTTACCCGCACCCGCGTGGTCAAAGTATCCAGACTCACTGCAGAACCCGTTTCCACCAATTTTTTGGCTGTAGCCAGATGTTGCAACAAGTCGTGAATCTGTTCATCTTTTACCTTCAGGCTCTCCTGCAAAAACAAAACAGAATAAAAAGCCTGTACGGTACGATAGGCCAACTGGTTTTTTAACAAATTGATTTTCTCTGATTCGGCCAGCTTTGCCGATTGCATCAGGCGTATCCATTCATCACGCCGGTGAAAATCAAAAATCAGGTACTGCACATTCACATGACCATCATAATTATGTGCCGGAGTCAAATCGAACGATCCTCCGCCGGGGAAAGGCATCGTAATAGAAGAAACCGGCCCGATATAATCGTAATAAAGATCGGCTGAGATCTGCGGATATTTGCTGCTTTCCGATTGTTTTACGCGTCCTTCGGCCATCTTCACATAATCTTCCGCTTCGTGTAGTAACGGTTGGTTATTGGTCGCCAAACGAATGGCTTTTTCCAGTGTTAACGAATCATTGATTTGACTTTGTGCCAGCGAAAACAAAGGCATAAAAGCCACAACAATCGACAAAAGAAAAGTTTTCATCCGGATGATATTTTGTTTTCTATTCATGAGTTTCTCTTTTTGTTTTTAAAAACAACAAGGGGATAATCAGTGCAGCCGTCAGCACGGCTCCCACATAAAAATCATCATTGATTCCCTGCACAAAGGCCTGTGCCACTACGTTTTTTAATATTAACATTTGCGCCTGCAGTTCAGCTATATGAGGCGAAGCTCCGGCGGCCGAACCGGCAAAGTTTTCAAGATGTTTCATCACGTTTTGGAACGTGGGAGAATACGCATCTAACTGTCCGCCAAAAACCTGCGTATGAAAAGTTACCCGTTGTGTCAGCAAGGTTCCCAATACGGCAATACCAAAACTTCCGCCAATCTGCCGTACCGTATTAAATAGTCCGGAAGCCTGGCCGAGCTGAGCTTTCGGAATATCAAAAAGGGCAATGGTTGTCATAGGTGTAAAAATAAATCCCAAAGCCAATCCCCGAATATACATGGGGAGCATCACCTGCGAACGCATGGTTTGCAAAGAGAAAAAGCTGAATAAATACAACGAAAGGGCCATTAACAACATTCCGAAAATTGCCGGAATCTTAGGATTCACTTTGTCGGTAATTTTTCCTGCCAGAGGAGATACAAAAGCCTGTAGAATCCCTACCGGGAAAAATACCAATCCCGCCTGTAAAGCCGTATAGCACAATGAATTTTGCAGATAAATCGGTAAAAGAAAAGCGTTGCCGTAAAAAGCAATTCCAAAAACAAACATAATGAGGGACGACAAGCCGAAATTCCGGTCTTTAAAAAGCCGGATATTCACAATAGGATATTCCACCAGCGTTTCCACCAAAAAGAAAAGCACAAAACTCAACGCCGAAATAAAAAAACAGCTAAGAATAAATACCGAAGACCAGCCATCGGTATTCCAGCTGGAATTGGCGGTTGACAAAGCCAACAACAAAGCTCCAAGAGCAATGGTCATGGTCACAAAACCGCCGATATCAAAACGGGTGCTCTCTTCAGCTTTATATTCTTTTTGAATAATCCAGACCACCAAAAGTCCGATTACGCCTATGGGAACATTGATATCAAAAATGGCATGCCACGAAAAATTATCCACAAGATATCCTCCGGCGAGTGGTCCCAACGAGATGGATGCTGCAGCTGCAATGCCCCAGAATCCCAACGCAATTCCCCGTTCTTTGGGAGGAAAAACACGCGTAACAATGGCCATACCTACCGGCATCATCAATCCGGCACCCACGCCCTGCAAAACCCGAAACAAAATCAGAACTTCTTCATTCCACGAAAGACTGCACAACAAAGAGCCAAAGGTGAAAAGAAAGAATCCGAACATATAGCTTTTCTTATAGCCAAACCGGTCAGAAAGCCATCCGGAAGAAGGGAGTATCACGGCAAAAGCCAGCATATAAGCCGTCATTACCCACTCGATCTGATCCACACTAACGCCAAAGGCGGCCATCATTTTCGGAAAAGCCACACTCACAATAGTGGAATCGAGCACGGCCATGAACGTGCCAATCATTATACTTACCAATACCCACCATTTATTGGGTTCGGTAGCATCGGTCTCCCACGTTACTTCAGGAGAATTACCAAATTGCAAGTCCTTTTTCACCTCTCCGTTTCAATTTAATTTCCACCGACATTCCTGGTAACAGACCATATTTTAAAGGTTCTTTTCCCTCCGGATGGATGGATATTTTAACCGGAATCCGTTGGGTTACTTTAGTGAAGTTTCCCGAAGCATTATCAGGTGGGATCAACGAAAATAGCGCTGCGGTATTATTGCCCACCTGAAAAATCCTCCCTGTAAATTTCACCTTCGGATAAGCATCCACATGGATCTGAACCGTATCACCCGGCGAAACTTTAGCCACATCCGTTTCTTTCAGCATGGCAGTTACCCAGACATTTTTCAGGTTATAAATGGTAAAAATGGTTTGTCCGGGAGCTACCACATCACCGGTCAAAATCCAGCGCTTGGCCACGACCCCGGAAACAGCCGAGTACAAACGAGTATGTGAAAGCTGGGTTTTAATCACCTGAATACTCGAAGTCAGCGTGTTTATTTTACTTTTGGCCATGGCATATTCCACTTTTGCCGCCTGATACTGTTTAAAAATATTGTCATATTTTGCCTGCGGCAAAACATTGCCTTTTAACTGGATTTTTGCCCGGTCGAGATTGATTTTTGCCTGCTCGAGCCGCACTTTGGCCAAATCAATCCCCAAACGGGCCACATGCAAAGAAGTTTCCGCCTGATGCAAACGGGCCACTAAATCAGACGAATCCAGCACCGCCACCAGTTGTCCTTTTTTTACGTGATCCCCTTCGTCTACATACAAAGCCACCACACGCCCCATCATTTGCGGACTTAAATTCAACTTATTGGCATCTACATAAGCATCGTCGGTTTCCACAAAACCGGTTTTCTGGATATACCAATACCCACCCGAAACCAACGTGATCACGATCAAAATCACACCGGTAAGAATACTTCCCCATTTACTTTTCTTTTTCTTCTGTTTTTCGACAGATGCCGGGGCATTTTCCGAAGTTAAAGTCTTTTCTTTGTCCATTATTTCAACCTGTTTTTACTCAAAATTTTTATAAACTCGCGTCAACAACATTTCCAACTGTTCAACCTGCTTTTTATTCAGGTTTTTGTAAAGCCGCTGATGCACATCTGAAAAAATAGCATCAATTTCAAGCGCTTGTTCCAGGGCTTTATCCGTCGGGTAAATCAGATACTCTCTTTTATCACGAACATTTACTTTACGAGTAACATAACCCAACTGCACCAATCGTTTCACCCCTTTACTAATTGTTGCCTTATCCAACAAAAGGGACGAAGCAATCTGCTCTTGCGTTTGTCCTTCATGGCACAAAATAAAGTGTAGAAAGAAAAACTGCCCTACATCCAAATCACTATCTTTGAGTTTCTTGGCAACCATATTATAAATTCGCTGCCGGATTCCTGCAATCAACCGGCCGATACCCGGCTCATAGCTTTTCATTCGATTCCGTGATGAAGATTCATCCATTATTAAAACTTTAAACATTATCAATCCACCGGCAAAAATAAAAATAAATTAGTTTACTATGCAACTAATTTTTTCATTTAATATCGATTA
Organism: Candidatus Sulfidibacterium hydrothermale; assembly: GCF_020149915.1. Taxonomy (GTDB): domain Bacteria; phylum Bacteroidota; class Bacteroidia; order Bacteroidales; family F082; genus Sulfidibacterium; species Sulfidibacterium hydrothermale. The sequence goes on along the minus strand of NZ_CP083760.1, from coordinate 932,919 downwards.
ACCGATAAGTTATTCCATGTTTGGCGTATTACCCTTTCGGAAAACAAAGTGCCCGTGCGGTGCAAGATCTAAACGACACAACATAAAGATTCTTCACTCGCCTTCCGCAAGCACACACATCGTCCACGTTTGTCAAACGCGGACGCATTTCCAATAAACATTATCCTGATTTTTCCACTTTTCAGGTTTTGGATCAACCTGAAAAGAGAGATTGTCCAGACAAAAATTTGCCTTTGCAAGACACAGAAAAGCGATAAAACATATCCACAACTATCTTCTTCCGCCGCCTCTCATGGCTCCGCCACGGGATCCGCCACCGAAAGACCGCGTTCGGTTAACCCTTGCCGCTCCCTGACGACGACTTTGGTATGAACGGTTCAGATTTTGACGCTGCTGCGGAGTCATGGATGGCCGGGACGGTGAAGTTGACGGCCGGGTCTGAGGCTTTTGTGCCGGCTTAGCAGACGGGCGGGTACGGTTGTTGTTTTGAGGAATCCAGTTACCGCCTTTATCCCGTTTATAAACATTTCCCTTTCTATCTGTATAAACATTATTTGGGCGGGTTGAAGGTCGCATTTTTCCGTTAAGGTTCCGGGTTCCACCGGGAGTTCCGGTACGAACGACACCATTAGGACGTCTCCGGTAAACGTTGTTGTAAGCCATCCTGCGACCAGGTCCCCGATGGTATCCGGGATAACCGCGACGATATCCGGGATAAAAACCCCGCGGGCCCCACCAACCACGATAAGGATGAAAACGCCACCCGATCCAGCCAAAACTCAATCCAAATGAAAAAGTCCAACCGGTATACGGATTCCAATGTACGCCAAAACCCCAGGTAACCGGTCGCGGATAATAATAATGGTTATACCAGGGATGATACCGGTAGCCGGTACCATAAACCACACAACCATTGTAGGCAAACGACCAGTTGTAGCCCGGCAGGTAACCCACATACACCACATCCGGTGTTGACTCGTACACGTAAACATATTTCACATTATAAGCATAGGATTCCGGCGGGATCTGATCAACTCCCTCCGGCCGTTTATCACTAACTTTCCAGGGGCCCGTTGGGTTATCAGACACAAACCAAACACCTTCATCCACGGCATAATATTTTTTATCAACGAGCAAAACCGTTTTGTCACTGTTTTTGGCTGCAGCGATTTCCGTACCTTTTATCTTTTCGAATTGGGGAGCGCCATCCCATTTCACTTCCACTGTAGCTGTTTTCCTGTCAATCGTTGCCGTTTGAGGAATAACCTGCTCCAATAATGCATCCTGCGCTTCCGGAGTGTTGGGCACACTGGCAAGGACATCTGCAATACCTGAATCCTCTGGAATTTTAGAGAAATCGGCAGGCAACGCCGAAGGCTCCACAAAAACCCAGCTCCCGTCTTCCAGCGATTTTGATTTATACCAACGACCGGCAAGCAATACATAATAATATTGCGTATCGATATTCATGATAATATCGCTTGAAGTATTGGTAACAAACAACAAATTGGTATTGTTGATGGCGGCATATTTGGGCTTTCCCTCCGTGCTGATCAATTCGGACGGTTTGGTGACAACAATTATTTCGGGAGCCGTTTTCATTTTTTCCGAAATTGAATCGAGATCGGTTTCCGGCATGTTTTCATCAGCAAATTTTTTGATATCAGAAGGCACTTTGGTTACCGGTTTATATCCCGAAGTCAGCTGGGATGATTCATACCAGAATTTACCCCCTTTTATATAATATTTATGTCTTTTTTTTACGATAAAAAACGGGGTATTGACAACATAATCAAATTTCTGTCCCTGGATTTCTTTAATAATCGGTTCACCGTCAATACTAATCAGAACTGCCGGTTCGGTACGAAAATAGATATCAGGAGGCGCGTTATTCAGCTTTTGAGCCATCACCTTTAAATTGCCGGTATTTTTTAAATCAGCCATAATCCGGTCGAGAGACATCACCATATCCCAGGATTCTATTTCCTGAATCAATAATTTTCGAAATCGCTCTATCCTTGCTGTATCCGTAAAGTTGGGAAAACGAATTCTGGTAATATCTATTTTTTCAAGGGTCGCTGTACGCTTGTCATAATCTGTAGAAATTCTGGCCTTAAACCATAAAGCCCCGAAAACAATATCTTCGCCCTTCGGGGTGACCGACAAAGCCATACGGCCCTGCAAAATATTCCCTTCAAATTTTTCGAGCTGAGGCTGATACAAAACGACTACCGTTCCGTTTTTTACAATTTCGCGAGGCCATGTCAATCCTTTAACCCCATCAGCCAACAGGGTTGGCAAAAGAAAAAACAGAGAAAAACAAAAGAGCACAAATCTTTTCATGAGAATTAAATTTTAGAAATTAAACAACAAAAGCCTCTCCACCTTATCTACAAAGATAAAAAAAGTTACACAATGTCACCGGTTTAAAGAATTGTACCGACCTGAAAGAGAAATACCAAACGCAAAATGCTGAATATTCACCTTCACTCATGCATTTATACTGTAAAGTATCTGCTGCAAACGGATAACGCGACGGGATGTAATTTCAAGTACTTCAAGTGACTAAAGTTTGAAATTCCAAATGACAAAAAAACAAATCCCAAACTATTGAAACCACCTATTTATTATTTTACACTCATTATCGACACGAAACATCCTTCCATTCAATACATCAGAGATCCTTCACTTCGTTCAGGATGGCACCAAAAAATACAGAAAACTGTAAATCACACTTAAACTCATTCTTTTCAATGACCAATGACTAATGACAAAAGTTAGGAATGCCTAAAGTGGGAAATGCCAAAAAACAAAAAATCAAATCGCAAAAAAAATCCCAAATTCTAAAAATCAACTAGTTTGTCCTGCTGAACGCAGTGAAGCATCTCTTTGAACAGTCGTGATTATTTTTGAGATTCTTCACTTCGCTATCGCTCCGTTCAGAATGACAGTAAAACATTAAAATCAGTCATTCACCGTTCTACACTCATCATTCATCCTTTCCCAATGGCCAATCTCGGCGCAGGGATTGAAGTGGCAGCGCCCGGTGGCAGAAGCGGATGTAGCGCCTGTTGAAACCGGGGGAATGGCCCGGCTGCAGCGACCGAAGGAAGCTCGCAGCCGGCGGTGGCAATACACCGCTTCTGCCGCCGGGACTATAACAGAAAGCCCGTGCCAGCCTGTGCGCAAGCCCGCCCCAAACAAAAAAGAAAATCTTCCGGTAAAAAATCAACAATAAAATGTTTAAAACTTTGGTCAATTGGAAAATAGTTTCTATTTTTGCACCCCGATTTTCGGACGAAATAGTAAAAAGGCTTAAGAAACAAACAGATAGATGGATACATTAAGTTATAAGACAATCAGTGCCAACAAAGCCACCGCCAAGAAAGAGTGGGTTTTGATTGATGCGGAAAATCAGGTATTAGGCCGACTGGCTTCGGTAGCTGCCAATTTCCTGCGGGGAAAATACAAAACCAATTTCACCCCCCATGCCGATACGGGCGATTATGTTATTATCATTAACGCCGATAAAATCCGCCTGACCGGTAATAAATGGGATCAGAAAGAATACATTCGTCACACCGGATATCCCGGGGGACAACGTGTTACGCCAGCCAAAGATTTAATGGCCAAAAAGCCCACTGCCATGGTGGAAAAAGCCATCAAAGGCATGTTACCCAAAAACAAACTGGGAAGCCAGTTGTTCAGAAACCTTCATGTGTACGCAGGCAGCGAACACAACCATGAAGCCCAAAAACCGAAAAAAATTAATTTAAATTCAATCAGATAACAGCATGGAAGTCATTAATGCTCTCGGAAGAAGAAAAACTGCTATTGCACGTATTTATGTAAAAGACGGCGACGGTAAAATTACCGTAAACGGACGTGATTATAAAGAATACTTCCCTATTGCCACCCTGCATTATGTTGTGGAACAACCCATGCTCCTCACCGAAACCCAGGGAAAATACGACATTAAAGTCAATTTAACAGGTGGTGGTTTTAATGGTCAGGCTGAAGCACTTCGCCTTGCCATCTCAAGAGCCCTGCTTAAAATTAACGAAGAAGAATACCGACCGGTACTCAAAGAACATGGTCTTTTGAGAAGAGACCCACGTATGGTGGAACGTAAAAAACCGGGACAACCCAAAGCCCGTAAGAAATTCCAGTTCTCCAAACGTTAGGATATTTCAGGATATTGGAATGCGTTTAGTATCCAAATTGCTGAAACTCCGTTTTAACGGACTATTCAGCAATTGATTTAAGTGAATGTAAACAAATTAAACAAATTAAAATGGTAAAAGTAACCTTTGACGAAATGCTCGAGGCGGGCGTACATTTTGGCCACCTCAAACGCAAATGGAATCCGAATATGGCTCCCTATATCTTTATGGAGCGTAACGGAATCCACATTATTGACCTGTACAAAACCCAGGCTAAACTGGAAGAAGCAGCAAAAGCCATGAAACAAATTGCCAAGTCCGGTCGCCGGATTCTTTTTGTTTCCACCAAAAAACAGGCAAAAGACATTGTGGCTGAAATGGCCAAAAAAGTAAATATGCCTTACGTAACGGAGCGTTGGCCCGGCGGTATGCTGACCAACTTTGCCACCATCCGGAAAGCCGTACGTAAAATGGCTGCCATCGACAAAATGATGACAACCAGCTCATGGAAAAACTTGTCGAAACGGGAACGCCTGCAGGTTACCCGCGAAAGAGCCAAACTGGAAAAGAACCTGGGAAGTATTGCTGACATGGCCCGTATTCCGGCAGCTTTGTTCATTGTGGACATTAACAAAGAAAAAATTGCCGTGGCTGAAGCCCGCAAATTAAACATTCCGATTTTTGCCATGGTCGATACCAATACCGACCCGAATCTGGTTGATTTTCCCATTCCGGCCAACGATGATGCTTCAAAAAGTATTGCTTTGATTATGAATGTAGTTACCTCTGCAGTAGCTGAGGGACTGGCCGAACGGAAAATGGCCCGCGAAAAAAGTGCTGCTGAGAAAAAAGCCAAAGAAGATGCCATTGCTGCAGCCAAAGAAGCTGATCTGAAAGCAAAATCAGAAGTTCTGAAACAGGCCGAAGAAGAAGCTGACAGAGCAGCTGAAAAAGAAGGCAAAAAAACTAAAGTGGTGAAAAAGGTAAAATAAATTCCGAAAAAAATTAAAAAATGAAAATAACTGCTCAACAAGTTAACGAACTAAGAAAAATTACCGGCGCAGGAATGATGGACTGCAAAAAAGCCTTGGTTGAAACCAACGGTGACCAGGAAAAAGCCATCGACTACCTGCGTAAAAAAGGCCAGAAAGTGGCTGCCAAACGAGCTGATCGTGAAGCTGCCGAAGGTGTTGTTCTGGCCAAAGTCAGCGACGACAAAAAATTTGCCGCTGCTGTAATGATCAACTGCGAAACAGACTTTGTAGCCAAAAACCAGGATTTCATTGCTTATGTTCAGTCGGTTATTGACCTTGCTGTAGCCCAACAGGCCAAAAGTCTGGACGAATTAAAAGCCATGAAACTGGGTGACCGCACAGTAGAAGAATCGGTTATCGAAAAAACCGGGGTTATCGGAGAAAAAATCCAACTCGGAAAATACGAAGTGGTTGAAGCAGAAAGCACCTACGCATACATTCATCCGGGAAACCGCATTGCTGCTATTGCCGGGTTAAACAAAGCCGGTGATGCTTTTGCCGAAGCCGGACATGATGTTGTAATGCAAATTGCTGCCATGGCTCCTGTAGCTGTTGATAAAGACCGCGTTCCGCAGGAAGTGATTGATCGCGAACTGGAGATTGGAAAAGAACAGGCGCTCCAGGAAGGAAAACCGGAACAAATGGTTGAAAAAATTGCCATGGGTAAACTGAATAAATTCTTTAAAGAAAACACCCTGTTGAACCAGGCTTTTATCAAAGATTCCAAAAAAACGGTAAAACAATACCTGGAAGGTTATGATAAAGACCTGACTGTTACTGACTTTAAACGTCTTGCTTTAGGTTAAAGCTTGTTTTTAGTGAATAAATTCCAAGCCGGTGGAGATTTTCTTTACCGGCTTTTTTTATTCTGCCAACAAAAAAGGCTGCCCGCATAAAGCCGACAGCCTTTATTATGTAAACTCCACACTTTTTCGCTACGATAATTTCTTTTTTACCAGCAAGGCAATGGTTTTATTATCGGCTTTGCCGGCAAGCTGTTTGGAAACAATCCCCATTACTTTTCCCATTTCTTTCATGGAAGAAGCGCCGGTATCTGCAACTACTTTATCCACTACAGCCTGAATCTCTTCCTCCGACATTTGCTCCGGAAGGTACTTTTCAATAATTGAAGCCTGGTATTCCTCTTCTTCAGCCAGATCAGCACGGTTTTGTTCCCGGTAAATTTTTGCCGTATCGCGGCGTTGCTTCACCAGTTTCTGCAACAATTTCAACTCTACGGTTTCCGGAATCTCCGCATCACCACGTCCGCCTCCGGTTTTTTCCAGCAGCAAAGCTGCTTTAATTGCCCGCAAAGCTTCCAGTTTACGCCGGTCTTTGGCCAGCATGGCTTCTTTCAAATCCTGATTAATCAAATGTTCCAACCCCATAAAGCAACCTGTTTTTAATCTACATTATCATGTAAAAATGAATTATCCGATTTAATAATGGCATTTTTCTTCCCGTCTTCCGACAAAGTATATCGCGAAACCTGAGACTCTGAAGAATAATTGGGCTCTGAAAGCTGCACATTCCGGCGTTTGTAAGCCGGGATCTTTTCCTGCTCAGCTACCGGTGTACTTTTCAGCATGCTCAACTGGGCCAATTTTCTTTTTCTTTCTTCCGAAGCTTTCCGTACCCGCTCATCCAGTTCATTTTCTTTCTCCTGCGTTTTTCCGGAAGGAGAACCGGCCGGTTTATCAAATGTTGACGGCTCTTTTTTTATCAGTTTATGCACCACTGTCGGCTCATGTTGCTCCTGAGAAGAATGTTCCGACGCAGGATGAGAAGCGGATGTAAAAGTATCCTTTTTCTCTTCTTCGTTGTTTTCATCCAGCGTATGCACTATCTTTTTTGCCGGGCGAACCGGTTCGGAAATGCTTGTCACATCCGGCTTTGGAGCTTCCTGCTTTTCTTCTTTCTCAACAGGTTCAACGGAAGCAGTTTGCTCATCCGAAACTTTTTCAGTTGTTTCTTCCGGGGAGGCAGCTGCTTTCTCCGGAGTAACTTCTTCATCAGATTTTGTCCGGACAGTCAATTCCGGTTCGGGAGTTTCTTTTTCTTTTTTTGAAACAGCAGTAAACGACGGGTTCTTTTTCTCTTTAGAATCAAATCCGGTGGCAATGATCGTCACGCCCAGGCTATCGCCCATGGTATCGTCAAATCCGCGTCCCCAGATCACATCCGTTTCTCCTTCGCCACATTTATCGGCAATATAATCGGTGATCACCGTAATTTCATCCATGGTCACATCAGCATCATGGGCAGTGGAAATATACAACAAAATATTCCGGGCTCCGGTAATGTCGTTGTCGTCCAGCAGCGGCGAATGCATTGCTTCTTCAATGGCTTTGTAAGCACGGTCTTCGCCCGATTTAACAGCCGATCCCATAATGGCTTTACCGCTGTCTTTCATCACGGTTTTCACATCTTCAAAGTCCACATTTACATAACCGTGGACCGTAATCAGCTCCGCAATTCCCCTGGCGGCAGAGGTCAGCACGTCGTCAGCGTGGGCAAAAGCATTTTTCAATCCCAGATCGCCATACTGTTCACGTAATTTATCGTTGCTAATCACGAGCAGGGTATCCACATATTTGCGCAACTCGGCAATTCCCTGTTCAGCTTTCAACATTTTACGGCGGCCTTCAAAACGAAACGGAAGGGTAACAATCCCAACAGAAAGCAATCCCAGTTCGCGAGCATATTTGGCGATGACCGGTGCTGCACCGGTTCCGGTACCACCGCCCATTCCGGCAGTAATAAAAACCATTTGTGTTTCGCTGTCAAGAACACCTTTCAATTTATCCAACGATTCGTTGGCTGCTTTTTCGGCTACTTCGGGAATAGAGCCTGCTCCGAGTCCCGTACTTCCGAGTTGAATTTTTACCGGCACAGGACTGGCTTCAAGGGCTTGCATATCCGTGTTACACACCACAAAGTCAACCCCTTCGATACCCTGTTGGAACATGTGGTTTACAGCGTTTCCGCCACCGCCGCCCACACCAATCACTTTTATAATTGAGGGTTCGCTTTTGGGAGCAAATGCTATTTTATTCTCCATAACTTTTAACAAATTGGTTTGTTTCTCTTCCCGACTGTTTTCAACCATAATTTACGTATTAAAAATAATTGTTTGTTTTTGCTTTTCCTATTGACCTGAAGATAGTTTTTAACATGAAAAAGTTAATTTAATTGGTATCTTCAAACCACTTTTTTAAGATTTCCATATACCGTTTGGTTCCTTTGGAAGTCTTTGTTTTTTTCTCTTCTTTTCGCGGAACAACCGGTTTCTCCCAAGCTTTTTCCAAATCGCCTTTGGATGTTTTGATATCACTCTCCAGCCGTTTGATTCCTTCGATGACCAATCCGATACCGGTGGCATACATCGGGCTGGCCATTTCTTCAGGAACTTCCTGCGCCAGATGCTCATTGGGATAACCGATGCGGGTTTCAATACCGGTTTTAAACTCCATCAGCTGATTGATATGTTTCAACTGGGCTCCTCCTCCTGTCAGTACAATGCCGGCAATTAATTTCTTTTCAAATCCGGAGGTTTTTATTTCATAATGAACATGTTCGATAATCTCTTCCATGCGTGCCTGAATAATGGAAGCCAGGTTTTTCAAGGTAATTTCTTTGGGAGGACGGCCCCTTAATCCGGGAATAGCCACCACTTCATTTTCAGAATTTTCATCGGCAAGAGCCGAACCAAATTTTACTTTCAGCTCCTCGGCATGCCGGCGAATAATGGAACAACCTTCTTTTACATCTTCGGTGACAATATCTCCACCAAACGGAATCACCGCCGTATGCCGGATGATGCTGTCCTGGAAAATGGCGATGTCAGTGGTTCCGCCACCAATGTCCACCAACGCCACTCCGGCTTCTTTTTCTTCATCGCTGAGTACCGATTGTGCCGAGGCCATAGGCTCAAGAATCAGATCGGCCATTTCAAGCCCTGCCTTCACAATACATTTATAAATGTTCTTGGCCGCGGCAATCTGGCCGATAATAATGTGGAAATTGGCTTCCAGCTTATTTCCCAGCATTCCCACGGGATGGCGAATTCCGTCTTCATCATCGATAATGAAATCCTGGGGGATTACCTCGATAATTTCCTCACCGGGAGACATGTTCAGTTTATACATGTCGCTGATGAGTTTTTCGACCTCTTCGTTGGTAATTTCCTGGTCGGCATCCTGCCGGATCATGGATCCACGGTGTTGAATGCTCTTGATATGCTGACCGGCAATACCCACATTAACATATTTTATATCAACCCCCGATTTTTCTTCGGCTTGTGCCACCGCTGTTTTAATAGAAGTAACGGTATCTTCAATATTGATAACCACGCCGCGTTTCACGCCAATGGATTCGGTTTTTCCGTAACCCAGTATTTTAATTTTTCCAAATTCGTCTTTTTGTCCGACGATGCAGGCAATTTTTGTAGTTCCGATGTCGAGTCCGACAATGATTTCATTTTCTTCCATAAGCCTATTTTTTTGTACAAACCACCTGGTTGGTAAATTCCAGATTAATACTTCTGTATTTTGACCAGCCTCCATGAGCGAAAACCTGCTTTATGAAGGCTTCTAAATTTTCCAGTTTCACATTCATCCGGGTACTGTCACCAAAATGGATGACATACCTTCCCAGTTCAGGAACCAGGTCAACTTCTCCCCGGCTATTGACAAACAGCTGGCTGATATAAACCCGCAACAAGCGATCCGCTTCAATTTTTTTGGCCAGCAAAAATAAAACAGGTAGCGAAGTATTCCTGAATTTTTTGTCAAAAATATTTTCGCCGTTATGCCACCCGGTTTTAATATATCCGTTGGCAGGCAAAACACGGGGAGCAAATGCATTACTCAACGGGAAAAAAGTGCCGTTATGATCAACATATCCTCTTTGATTTTTCAGGTTAAGAACCTGCAACAAAGGCGTTTTCTCACTGACATTCACCATAAGTCGGCCAGCAATACTCATATAAACATCGGCCTGTTTCACATACGGATTTTTATCAATTTGCTTTTCCAGTTTCGCCGTATTGACCCTTTTTATCGGCTTTCCGATCACTGAATCATTCCGGATGATCAGGGCTTTTATTTCCTTTTTTGAAAGAAATCCCTTTTCCCCTTTGCGGTTGATGTGGATAACGATGTCCTTGACACGTTGATTACGATACTCACGAAAGGCAAATGCCGCCAGCAAAAGCAGCGCTACACCAAACAACGAAACAAACAATATGGACAATGTTTTTTTCATGAGACACGTAATATTTTTTCTATATCAGGAACCAGCAGTCCAATGTCTCCGGCTCCCAGTGTAAGCAACAGTTCCGGTTTTTCCTTTTCTAAAAACGGCAACAATGCTTCCTTGTTCATCAAAATGGTTTCGGTCTGTTTTATTTTATCGGCAATCAATTGCGAAGTGATTCCCGGAATCGGTTTCTCACGGGCAGGATAAATATCCAGCAGTATGATCCGATCCGCTGTTTCGAGAACCCGGGCAAAATCATCAACAAAATCGCGGGTACGGCTGTATAAATGCGGCTGAAAAACCACGGTAAGTTTTTTGTCCGGATAAAGCGTTTTAACGGTTTGCAAAGTTACCCGCAACTCTTCGGGATGATGGGCATAATCATCAATAAAGATCCGTTCCGGTGTTTGAATCCGGATATCAAACCGGCGCTGTACACCGGTAAAGCTTTTTAATGCCTCCCGAATAACCGCAGGAGCTATACCCAATTGCAAAGCCACACCGGTTGCGGCCAGGCTGTTTTCCACATAATGCAAACCGGGAAGACGCAGCGCTGGAGAAAAAAGCAACGTTTTATTTTGCTTTACATCAAAACAATATCTCTCTTTTTCTATCCGGATATTTTCGGCTTTCAGAACCGCTTCTTCAGAAAAACCATACGTTATCACGGAAATATTTTCCGGCTCAGGCAACCGCTCTTTAAGCACCAGCTTGCCGTTTTCAGGAAGCCGCCGGGCAAACTGCATAAAAGTTTTCCGCAAATCATCCATACCGGAATAAATATCCAGATGATCCGCATCCATGGACGTAATGACCGCTACATCGGGATGCAGAAAAAGGTAAGAGCGGTCATATTCATCTGCTTCAGCCACAAGATATTTTGAATCAGGAGAAAAGACAAAGTTCCCCTGAAAATTCTTGGCTATTCCTCCGATAAAAGCAGTGACGGGAAATCCGGCTTCTTTCAATATATGGGCAACCATGGCAGTCACACTGGTTTTCCCATGTGTTCCGGCAATGGCTATGGTAAACAAATCGCGGCTGATATCACCCAGGACAGCTGCCCGTTTTTCCATTTTCACATTCTGCGAAACAAAATAACGAAACAATGGATGATCTTTAGAAATCGCCGGCGTATAGATCACCCGGGTTACCGTTTCCGGAACCCGGGCCACATCTTCGGTATAAAAAACATGCATTCCTTCTTTTTCAAGCTGACGGGTCAACGGTGTACGAAAAGCATCGTACCCGTAAATGGTATAGCCGCCGGCAAGAAACCAACGGGCCAGGGCACTCATCCCGATTCCGCCGATACCCAAAAAGAAGAGTATGTCTTTTTTTGTTTTCACGCCTGCTTTTGTATTAACTGTATGACTTCATGAACAATTTTTTCTGTAGCATCTCCATGCTTAAACAGCATCAGGTTTTTCCGAAAAAGCTGTTGTTTTTCTTCATCCTTCAGTAAACCGAAAACCACATCAAAAAATAACCGGGGAGCTTTTTTTTCTTCGAGCAACAACGCAGCATCTTTTTGTACCAAAGCCCGGGCATTTCGGGTTTGATGATCTTCGGCTGCTGATGGCAACGGAATAAAAACAGCCGGTTTACCGGTTTCCACAATTTCGGCAATGGCAATGGCCCCTGCCCGCGACACCACCACATCAGCTGCGGCATACGCTTTATCCATCTCGTAAATAAAATCTTTTACCACTACCCGGTTTCTAAACTTTGCATTGAGCAATGAACGTTCAGCCATCTCCTGCGAAAATTTTCCGGTTTGCCAGATTACCTGAATTCCGTTTGCCAGCAATTTTTCGATATGCAAAGCCACCGCTTCATTAATCCGCAAAGCGCCCTGACTGCCACCAATAATCAACAAGGTTTTCCGGTTTTCTTCCAGGCCAAAAAACTTCCGGGCTTCACCGGGTGTGTATTTTATCTCCCGGATATTTTTCCGTACCGGGCTACCCGTAACCACAATTTTTTCGGCCGGGAAATATTTTTCCATTCCTTCGTAAGCCGTGCAAATCACATCTACCACCTTTCCGAGCCAACGGTTGGTAATTCCCGGATAAGAATTTTGTTCCAAAATAAGTGTGGGGAATCCTTTTTTTGCAGCCATCTTCAACAGAGGACCACTGGCGTATCCCCCCGTTCCCACCACCACATCGGGTTGAAATTGCTTAACGATCTTTTTAGCTTTCAGCAAACTCACTATCAACTTAAACGGGAACAATAAATTTTTCAGGGTCAACCGCCGTTGAATTCCGCTAATGGGCAGCCCTTCAATGGGAAAACCGGCCTGGGGTACTTTTTCCATTTCCATGCGGCCATTGGCTCCCACAAACAAAATATCCACCGGTTTCAATTTTTCCTTCAATCCATTGGCAATAGCAATTGCCGGAAAGATATGACCTCCGGTGCCTCCACCGCTCAGCAAAATTTTATATGTTTTTTCCTTTTTCATGAAGCCACCGGTTCTGGTTCTGTTTCTGTATTATTTGTTTCTATCTCTTTACTTACACTTAACAAAATGCCTATGGAAAGGCTGGTAAACCAAATGGAAGTTCCTCCCATACTTACCAACGGCAACGGCTGTCCGGTCACCGGTAAAAGATGCACGGCTACCCCCATATTGATCATCGCCTGAAAAACCAGGCTAAAACTTAGTCCCATAGCAAGATAAGCCCCAAAATTATTGGGGACTTTGGTTACAATGCGTACCGCCCGGTACAACAGGATCAAGTAAAGTAAAACAACCACTGTTCCCCCCAAAAGGCCATACTCTTCCACAATAATGGCATAAATAAAATCGGAATACGGATGAGGCAAAAAGTTACGTTGGGTGCTTTTCCCGGGCATTTTTCCAAAAATACCACCGGAAGCAATAGCAATCTTGGCCTGTTCCACCTGATAATTGTCTTTGGCATCGCCTCCTTTTACGTACTGTTCAATACGGGTTTTCCAGGTTGCCAGCCGGGCCTGTTTTCCGGCCGGCATCATAAACAAAATGCCAATGGCAAAGCCAAGCAGTAAAACCGTTAATCCCAAAATAGCCAGGATATAAGAGAATTTTACTCTTCCGATATAAATCAAAACCAGACTGGAGACAAAGATAAGGGCAGCAGTAGAAAAGTTAGCCGGAAAAATCAGGCCACAAACAATAACAACAGGCAGCATCAAATACAACAATACTTTCCCGAAATCTTTAATTTCTTCTTCTTTTTTCGTCAGAATCCGGGCAAGGTAAACGGTAAGCGTTAGTTTAGCAAGGTCGGATGTTTCAAAACTCAAATGAAACGGTAAAGGAAGTGCACGGCGGGCTTCGTTCAGGTTCAACCCGAAAAGCAACGTCAACAACAGCAAAGGAACAGCAATATAAAAAGCAATCTGGAAGATACGGGAATAGTATGTATATTTCAGCAAATGAGCAAGATACATCAACAGCAAACCGGTAAGCAAGATAATACCATGTTTCAGCATATAATACGCCGTATTCCCCCCATGGTATTTGTAAGCCAGTGTTCCGGTAGAGCTATACACGGCGAGAAAAGAGAGAATCGTAAGAATAAATACGACCGCCCAGATTACCTGGTCGCCTTTAATATTTATTTTAGAATGGAAAACTGACATTTTAGCTCCCGTTTTTATAATTCGTTTACTGCTGCTTTAAACTGATTTCCACGATCTTCATAATTTTCAAACAAATCGAAGCTGGCACAGGCAGGAGAAAGCAGTACCACATCGCCTTTTTTTGCCAGATAATAGGCTGTGGCCACGGCTTCGCGGGCCGATTCGGTATCGATAATGGTATCCACCAATCCTTCAAAAGCCTGATGTATGCGCCGGTTATCAAGTCCCAGACAAACAATGCCTTTTACTTTTTCGGCCACCAGCGGTTTGAGCAAATCATAGTCATTCCCTTTGTCCACACCGCCGACGATCCAGATCACCGGTTTCTCCATGTATTCCAGTGCATACCATGTTGAATTGACATTGGTAGCTTTTGAATCGTTAATAAAAGTAATACCGTGAACACTGGCCACATATTCCAGCCGGTGAGCAATATTCTGAAAATCAGAAAGGCTCTGTTTAATGGTTTCTTTTCTGATTTCCATCAAATGAGCTGCCACACCTGAGGCCATTGAATTGTAGGTGTTGTGTTTACCTTGTAAAGCTAATTGTTCAAGTGTCATATCGAAACTGTTTTTACCGTTGTTAAACCTTATTTTCTTATTAATTATTCCGGCTCCCGGATTACTTTCGGCACAATGTTCACCAAAAGGTACCCGGACAGCCGTGATTTTTCTTTTTTTTAATTCCTTTTTGATCACCGGATCATCATCCCAGTAAATGAAATAATCATCCGCTGTTTGATTTTGAAGTATCCGGAACTTACTGTCCACATATTGCTGAAAATCGTTATTGTACCGGTCAAGATGGTCGGGTGTAATGTTCAGCAAAATGGCGATATCGGCCTTAAACCGGACCATTCCATCCAGCTGAAAACTACTGATCTCCAACACATACCAGTCGAAATCATGAAAAGCCACCTGCCAGGCAAAACTTTTCCCCACATTGCCGGCCAGTCCCACGTTCATGCCTGCTTTTTTCAAAATGTGGTAAGTCAGCAAGGTGGTGGTGGTTTTTCCGTTGCTTCCTGTAATGGCTATCTTTTTAGCCCGGGTATAAGCTGCCGCAAATTCAATTTCCGAGATTACCGGTATTCCCTTTTCGTGCAACTGCTGAATAAAGGGAACCGTATCAGGAATTCCCGGACTTTTCACCACCTTTTGGGCAGAGAAAATGCGCGGAAACGTATGCCCGTTTTCTTCAAAATCAATATCAAACTGTGTAAGAACGCGACGATATTTTTCGTTTATTTTTCCTTTATCCGAGACAAAAACCTTTAGTCCCTTTTTTTTCGCCAACACAGCAGCGCCGGTACCGCTTTCTCCGGCTCCCAAAACCACTATGTCGTCTGTTGTTTTCATTATCTTTCATTTAGCGCACTTTTAATGTTAAAATGGTGGCTACGGCAAGTGCAATTCCCACAATAAAAAAGCGCAACACAATTTTGGGCTCCGGAAAACCCAGCTTTTGATAGTGATGATGCAAAGGCGCCATTTTGAAAATGCGTTTTCCTTCTCCGTATTTTTTCCGGGTATATTTGAAATAGCTGACCTGCAGAATCACCGAGATACTCTCCGCGAGAAAAATGCCGCCGAAAATGGGAATCAGCAATTCTTTACGAATAATAATGGCAAATACGGCAATGATTCCGCCGATAGCCAAACTACCGGTATCGCCCATAAACACCTGCGCCGGATAAGTATTGTACCATAAAAAGCCCACCGTGGCTCCCACAAAAGCACTGATATAAACCGCCAGCTCACCCACATTAGGCAAGTACATGATATTCAGATAATCAGCGAAGATGATATTACCGGAAACCCAGGCCAAGATTCCCAATGTAGCGCCCATAATGGCGGATGTTCCCGCCGCCAGTCCGTCCATCCCATCGGTCAGGTTAGCCCCGTTGGAAACCCCGGTAATAATCAGAATGACCACCGGGATAAAAACCAAAAACGCCCATTTTTCATAACCGGGCCCCAGCCATTTTAACAATACCGCATAATCGAATTCATTGTTTTTCAAAAAAGGAATCGTAGTTTTGGTAGAATGTTTATCAGTAATGGAAAAGCGGGCTGACGGACCGGATTTATCCATCAAAGAATAAACCTGTGTTACCTGATGAACCTGTTTTTCGCGGGTCACCACATTTTTATTAAAATACATCACCAAACCGACAACCAGTCCCAGAATTACCTGTCCGATAATCTTATATCTGCCGGGTAAACCTTCTTTATTTTTCTTAAAGACTTTGATATAATCATCCAGAAAACCCAAAGCGCCCAGCCAAACGGTAGTAAAAAGCATGAGCAGGATATACACATTATCGAGCCGGGCAAAAAGCAAAGCCGGTATAATGATCGAGGCAAGAATAATCAGTCCGCCCATGGTAGGCGTTCCCTGTTTTTCAAGCTGTCCTTCCAGACCCAGGTCACGAACCGTTTCGCCCACCTGTTTTTTATTTAAATATCGAATCCAGTGTTCACCAAAAACCAAGCTGATAAGAAGCGAAGTAATGATGGCCATAGCCGCCCTGAATGAGAGATACTGAAACACTCCCGCTCCCGGAAAAGAATAGGCATCATGCAGATATTTAAATAGATAGTACAGCATATTTATCGTGTTTCAAAAATTTCCAACAAAACCTGTTTATCGTCAAAAGGATAGCGTACTCCTTTTATTTCCTGGTATTTCTCATGTCCTTTTCCCGCAATCAAAATAATATCTCCCGGAGCAGCCAAAGCATACGCTGTTTTTATGGCTTCTTTCCGGTCAGAAATAACCAGTGTATTTTTCTTATGCACCGGATCGATACCCGCTTTCATGTCCTGCAAAATGATTTCCGGATCTTCGTTGCGCGGATTGTCTGAAGTCAAAATCACCCGGTTGCTCAACGAAGCAGCAATAGCAGCCATCTCAGGTCTTTTGGTCTTGTCGCGGTTTCCTCCGGCTCCTACCACGGTAATCAGCTGCTCATTACCGGAACGAATATCCTGAATGGTTGTCAAGACATTTTTCAGGGCATCCGGTGTATGCGCATAATCCACAATACAGATTACCTGATCAGGAGAAGTCAAAACTTCAAAGCGGCCTTCGGCTCCTTTCAAACTACTGAGTACCTGCAAAACTTCGTCACGATCCTGCTCAAGCAAAACAGCTACCGCATACACCGCCAATAAATTGGAAGCATTAAAGATTCCTGTCAGCAGCGAGAAAAAGGGTTTTTCGTTAATGATCATTTCCAGTCCCGAAAAACGGTTCTCCAGCACCCGGGCATGAAAATCTGCCATTGAGCGAATACCATAAGTGTACTTCCGGGCTTTTGTATTTTGTATCATCACCTTAGCATGGCGGTCATCAGCATTCACCAAGGCGAAAGCCTTTTCGGGCAAAAGATCAAAAAATCGTTTTTTGGCAAAAATGTACTCTTTGAATGTTTTATGATAATCCAGATGATCATGAGTGATGTTGGTAAAAACGCCACCGGCAAACTGCAAACCGGCAATACGCTCTTGCACAATGGCATGCGAACTCACTTCCATAAAAACATAATCACATCCGGCTTTCACCATATCATTCAGCATCTGCTGAATGTGAACCGCATCCGGTGTAGTGTGTGTACTTTTAATTTCCCGATGGTTTATTTTATTGACAATGGTAGAAAGCATACCGGCTTTGTACCCCAGTTTCAGGAATAATTGATGCAGCAAAGTGACGATGGTGGTTTTGCCGTTGGTACCGGTTACCCCTACCACTTTCAGCTTTTCCGATGGATGATCAAAATAAGCCGAAGCCATTTTTCCGAGAGCCCGGGCGGCATGCGGCACTTTAACATAAGTTACTCCTGATTTTAAATGCTCCGGGAGATGTTCGCACACAATGGCCGCCGCTCCTTTTTCAATGGCTTTATCAATATAATGATGGCCATCAACCTGGGTACCGGGAACAGCAACAAAGAGATCCTGTTGAGAAACATCACGGGAATCAAACCGGATATGCTTCACAGGCACATTGATTTCTCCGATTGTTTTTTCAACGGAAACTCCAGATAATATGTCTTGTAATGTTTTCAACATGAATGTCTTTTGTTATAAATTCGTCAACCGGATAATGATTTTTTTCCCTTTTACCACAGGACTACCCGGTTTCACCGACTGATCATACACGACTCCTCTGCCATGGACCATTACTTTCATTCCTTTGTTTTCCAACAAAAACACAGCATCTTCAGCAGTCATTCCCTTTACATTGGGAACAAGATTTGCCGAAAACATCTTAGGATGAAATACTACTTTTCCTTTCTTTTCGCTGGTGACAGTCCAACCATCAGCATAAGAATAGCGGAATGTGGAAATACCGAGTTGATGATAAATTTCTTTCAGATCAGGATACCAGGCCGCATTGACAGCCACCGGAATGGTGGTTTTCAGCGAATCTTTTTTTGCCGGTTTTTGATGCAGCGCCACAGAGGTTGCATACACTTTATCGGCAATTTCCTTAAAAACCGGTGCGGCCACCTGGCTCCCGTAATAGCCGTGTTTCGGCTTGTTGATCACCACGATACAAGAATATTGCGGATCGTTAGCCGGAAAATATCCCACAAAAGATGCATTATAAGCTCCCGGAATATATTTTCCGTTTTCTGATATTTTAGCTGTACCGGTCTTTCCCGCCATTTGAAAATGATCGTTTTTCAGATTTTGTGCGGTTCCGCGCAACACCACTCCTTCCAGTAAGCTTTGCGCTTTCTTTATGGTGGGCAAAGAGGCTATTTTCGGATTTCTGATTTGAACCGGGAACTTTTTGATGATCCTTCCGCCATCAGAAATTGCCGTTACAAACCGGGGTTTTACTTCTACGCCGTTATTGGCTACCGCATTGTAAAAGGTCAACAATTGCAGCGGAGTAATTTCCAAACCATATCCCACTGACATCCAGGGTAATGAAGTAAGATACCAATGTTTTTTATCCGACGGGTTTTTAATGTACGGCTTGGCTTCTCCGGCAATTTTCAAACCGAGCGGTTTGTTTAGATCCATCGCATACAAATGCTGTATAAAACGTGAAGGTTCTTTTTTGTAGGCCCGTTCAATCACTTTGGAGATTCCCACATTCGACGAATGCTCAAAAGCCTGCCGCACGGTAATCAGTCCGTTACCAATGACATGCACATCGCGAAGCCTCCGCCCATAATACATCACATAACCTTTTTTTACAGAAACCGTATCGGTCAGTTTAATTTTGTGATCTTCCAATGCCGAAATCACGGAAGCCAGTTTAAAAGTGGAACCCGGCTCATATTTTTCGCCAATGGCCATATTGTAACTTTCCTGATAAAAACCGGTTTTTTTATCATACATCAAATTGGCAATGGCTTTGATATCACCGGTTTTTACCTGCATCAGGATGGCACATCCCATTACCGCATCATGCTTGATCATCTGTTTCAGCAAAGCATTTTCGGCGACATCCTGCAAATTCATATCGAGGGTAGTGATGATATCTTTTCCGTTTTGGGGAAGGATTTCATTTTCATCATGCACAGGAAGCCAGGCCCCTCCGTTGATTCGCCGGCGGATTTGCTTTCCATCCACTCCGGTGAGCACATCAGACCAGGCTCCTTCCAGTCCTACATACAAATGTTCTTTTTTGTTTTCGTAACCAATGGTGCGGGCAGCCAGCTGTCCAAAGGGCAATTCGCGCCGGGTTTTTTGAATGGCGATGAGTCCGCCACGATTTCTTCCACGACGCAGAATGGGAAAAGTACGTAACTGTTTCAGTTGCGAATAACTCACATGACGATGCAATAACAAATAACGGTTTCCTTTGGCCCGGGCACGTTTCAAGATCCGGATGTAATAACCGGTTGAACGGTCTTTAAAAAGACGGGAAAGACACAAAGCCAGCGAATCGACTTTTTCGCGAAACAATGCATTGGAAATATATCCGTTAGCCACATCCATGCGTATTTCAAAAACGGGGACGGAGGTAGCCAGCAGATTATCTTTTGCCGACAAAATATTTCCACGGTCTGCTTTCAGGTTAAAAACCCGGATCTCTTGTTTTTTGGCTTTTGCCAGCAGCTGAGGACCTTCCTTGTACTGAATTTCGATTATTTTTCCGATAATCAATACACCAAAAATCAACGTCCCGAAATAGACGAGATACACACGGGGCAATATGACTTTTTTGTTTCCTGACAAAGCTATTTTGCGTTTTTAGAATAAATGACAATGGTTTTTACCGGTTCTTTGTTTTCTTTTATCCCCATCTTTTCCAGCCTTTTTTCCAGCTGCGACTGCTTGCTCAACGTCATCAAATCCGATTTCACCGAGATGTATTCATACCGCAGTTCTCTGATCTGCCGTTCCATACGGGTAATTTTCCGTACTTTATTTTCCAACAAATAATCGTTGGTGATATAAACGAATGCCAACAGTGCCAAAAAAAGCAAAAACGGGAATACCCGTTTTGCTTTTTTATTTTCCAGAATTCCTCCTCCCAACACATCCTGCGTAGCACGAACAAAGGTTCCCGCTCCTTCGGCATGCCCTCCTTCTTTTTCCTGCTTTTCTTTTTTAAACTGATTTCCTTTCATGATTCTGGTAATTTTTCTGCCACACGCATTCGGGCCGAACGGGCCCGGCTGTTCCGCATAATTTCTTCCTCGTCGGGAACAATTACTTTATTCACCACCGGCTTCATCTCTACTAAATCATTCCCGAAAAAATCCTTTTGTACTTTTCCTTCAAAATTTCCGGTTTTTATGAAGTTTTTCACCAACCGGTCTTCCAGCGAATGATAGGCAATCACCACCAACCGGCCTCCCGGCTTTAACACATCCACGGTTTGCTCCAAAAAAGCTTTAAGCGCCTCCAGCTCCTGGTTGACTTCGATACGAAGCGCCTGAAACAACATGGCGAGCATTTTATTTCGCCGCGTAGGCGGAATACACTTCTCTACCGCTTCTATCAATTCAAAAGTGGTTTCAAAAGGTTTTTGTTTTCTCCGGCTCACAATCTGCTCAGCCATACAACGGCTATTTTTTATTTCGCCATAAAGCCGGATAATCTGTTGGATTTCTTCCTGCGAATATTCATTAAGCACATCCGCCGCCGTTATCTCCTGATGCTTTCCCATTCGCATATCCAACGGTCCGTCAAACCGAATGGAAAACCCGCGTGCGCCCTCATCAAACTGATGGGAACTCACCCCGAGATCAGCCAGAATACCATCCACCGGCACTTTATCATACAAACGGAGAAAATTTTTCAGGTAACGGAAATTTTGATTCACAAAAATCAACCGCTCGTCGTCCGGCTTATTGGCTTCGGCTTCCGGATCCTGGTCAAAAGCCACCAACGTTCCATCAGGCCCCAGTTTTTCCAGAATAGCGCGGGCATGTCCCCCTCCGCCAAAAGTAGCATCTACGTATATCCCGCCGGGATGAATACGAAGACCATCAATGCTTTTATGTAATAAAACCGGATTGTGATACATTTTATTCAGTTTCGAGCTCACCCATCACTTCTTCAGCCAATTCGGCAAAATCGTCCGGGTTATAATCCACCGCCTTTTCATAGGCCTCTTTATCCCAGATTTCAATTCGGTTTACGACTGATGTGAGCACGATATGCTTAGTAATTCCGCCATATTGCAGCAGATCCTTCGGGAGAAGCAACCGCCCGGTACCATCCAGCTCGACCGGCTTAACACCAGCCATAAACTTGGTAACAAACTCTGCGTTCTTTTTCTTGAACATATTCAGCTTGGCCACCATGGCCGATTCAATTTTCCACTGCTCTGCCGGGAAAAGCTCAAGACATTTTTTGAAAATGCTCCGTTTCACCACAAAGCCCTTCCGGATCTCATCCCCCATTTGGGTTTTGTAAGCCACTGGAAACATGAATCTTCCTTTGGCATCAATTCTGGCTTCGTATGTTCCTATCACATTGAGCATTAAACGCAGTTTTATGGCGTAAATATACTACTTATTTACCACTTTTTTACATTATTTACCACTTTTTACCACGTTGTTAAAAAAATGTTACAAAAAAGGGGGCTTTTCTTTTTCATTAAAAAGACAACACGCTGATTATCAGCAATAAGGACTTTCAAGAGAATCAGGCAAAAACTTATTAACAATACACCGAAGGGGCCGTTTGTTAATAACTCCATCGTAAAAACCGGGGTTATTCTTTCTTCATCCTTAAAACTGGCAACAAAAAAACATTAGAAATTATTCTGATTTTGGTTTCTGTTTTCATGATACAAAAGCCGCTCATTTGGTTTTCCCATATTTTTCAACCGACGCTATAAATACTTAGTAACTCAGAACCTATTGAATACAACTACACCAAAATTAAACACCCTTTATTTAAACTTTCTTTAATAAAAAAAGTGTATATTTGATGATGGACTAATAAGTTAGCCATCACTATAAAAAAATTGTATGAAAAATTTCGGAAAAAAAATAACATTATTTTTAATCGATGGTATTCCAAATGGACGAATTACATGTGAATTATCAAACTGGACAGGAAAAGCTTATTAAAAGATAATGGCAGCTTAATTTTTGTGGAAGATTATGAATTCTCAAGCCCTTCAACTGCCGCGGCAATTGTCATGGGGAGAAATGCAAATGGGTTAACAGAATGGAAATTAAAAGACGGAACGACATTAAAAGATTATGAATCAAAAAACAAGTAAAATAATTGTTCTGCCATGCACTCAAAAACTTAAACTATTTTGCTGACTTAAGAACCTGAACAACATATTACATCAACAAATAATCACACAAAAATTACACTCATGAAAACAAACAAATTCATTTTTTTCTTTCTTTTTATTTCTGCTTCTTTAAGTGCCTATTCGCAAAATAATGAGAAAAAAATTGTAACGAAAGTAAACTTTACCGTTTCCGCAACCGGAGAAAAAACTTTTAATATTCTTATACCGCAAGGGACAAAAACTGTTGAAGCCAAAATAATAAACCAAACCCAAATGTTAAAAGTTGAACTGATAGGACCTACTAACACTGTTTTATGTAGAAATTCAACCTGGTCTAATTTATCCAATTGGCAAAAGCCTTTAAAATGCTCAGCGTCTATTGCCAACAACAAGAGACAAAAATCCGGAAACTGGAAAGTTAAAATTATTGGTGCAGTACAAAAAAGTAAAGTTGATCAAATCAAATCAGTTTCAGGCACTTTAATTGTTTATATCAACGGTCATTTTATTGAAAACCACCCATTAGTTTCTGAAAAAAAATCAGACACAAAAGAATTTTCCTTTCATATTGCTCCAAAAGGAGAAGTCGTTTTTACAATAAACGTACCCAAGACTGCAAAACGAATAAAGGTTGAAATTGATAAGCAAACACAAATGTTAAAGGTTGAATTAGCAGGACCAACCCAAGTTGTACTATGCAAGAATTCAACCTGGTCTAATTTACCCAATTGGCAAAAACCCTTAAAATGCTCGGCATCTGTTGTTAACAACAGCAGACAAAAACCAGGAAACTGGAAAGTTAAAATTATTGGTGCCGTACAAAAAAGTAAAATTGATCAAGTCAAATCCATTTCTGGAAAATTAAAAGTTACAATAAGTTTTTAACCCTTTTTCCGGCTACAAAATATCAATTCATATAGAAAGAATTATAATGAATCGAGAATCGGGCGGTAATGACGAACGATCGAGTCGAAAGCCTGGCGGTATTGCGGTGCTACCGGTTTAGCCGGCGGCGATTTCACCGTAAGCGGATTAACCGGCTTCCCATATTTATAAAACCGGAAATCGAGATGCGGACCGGTAGCCAGACCGGTATGCCCCACATAACCAATCAACTGCCCCTGCCGGACATGAACACCCACACGAATTCCGCGTGCAAAAGCCCTTAAATGCGCATATTGTGTTGTATAAACACTGTTGTGTCTGATTTTTAAATAATTCCCCGCTCCATTACGCTGATATCCCTTTTTAATGACCACGCCGTCGCCCAGTGCATGCACCGGCGTTCCTTCGGCAGCAGCATAATCTACCCCATGATGCGGGCGGTATATTTTCAAAATCGGATGCCAGCGGTGATTGGAAAAACGAGAACTGATATAACGGTATTTTAACGGCGCTTTCAAAAAAGTGCG
The DNA here is from genome assembly GCF_020149915.1 of Candidatus Sulfidibacterium hydrothermale. Taxonomy (GTDB): domain Bacteria; phylum Bacteroidota; class Bacteroidia; order Bacteroidales; family F082; genus Sulfidibacterium; species Sulfidibacterium hydrothermale. The sequence continues at coordinate 908,688 of NZ_CP083760.1, read as the reverse complement.
CTCCAGGCTCTTTCCGTTTTCATCAAAGTAATCCCCTTTTCCATTCTGTTCAAAGTAAAAAGCGTAATGATGTCCATCTTTCCGGATAAAATCGGCTGCTTCTACTTTTCCCAGTCCCACATAGTTACTGTCCACATAAACCTTCTGGTATATTGCTTTATAGCGATCTCCTTTTCGCAACTCAAAAAAGTCAATGGTCCAGGCATAAATTTCAGAGAGTTTCACTGCCAGATTAGGATCATCATGGCTTTTCATCATGGCATTCCACAAGGAAGAAGTAATCACGCCCTCGGTAGCAACCTGTTTTTTGATTATCGGTTTTTCTCCTCTCACCGCATAAAGCGAATCAAAAAGATGATATAAAACATACCGTGACGGAGATATTTCATAAGCAAACCACTCCGGCGTCTGGAGGGAGTCATTCCGGGCAATGAGAACATACCAGTGTCCCCGTCTGATTTGCCGGACATCAAATACTTTTTTGGTATGACGGGCCAGATAATCAATAGTAGCGTAACTTACGCCATAATGCAACAAGATATCAGACAAGTGCTGATTTCGTTTTACTTTCCCCTTCTTCACCAACAAGCTATCCACATTAATGCCATAAATCACCCGTGCAACGGTTTTAGGCTGAACAGCAGAAACCGGCGATGTTGATGCCGGCGCCTTTTCCGTACGATGACAAGAGGCAACAAAAAGAGATAAAATAAATATATAGAAAAAGAAATATTTTGATTTGGCTTGAGTCATATCCGTATTATTAACTTGGAAGGTGCAAAAGTAGAATTATTTTTTTCCACGGGAAAAAGGAAAAGAAAGCGCCTTTTTGTTTTCAGATTTTTTAACATTTGCCCTCCGGAATACTTCCCACAAAAAGAAAAGGAGCAGTACCGGCATAAAAAAAGCCGATAGAAATCCTGACAAACAAATTCAGGACTGCCATCGGCTTTTTTCAACACAAATTACCGGTTTTCTTCGGCAAAATCGCGTCCGGCTTTCAAAGCCTGGAGGTTCAGATTTACAATCTCTTCTCCTTTTTTACCAAAAAGCTGGCGTACAGCATTCTCCAACGATTCGTACTTCAGTCCGATAAAAGGAGAAGCGGCACCGAGCACTACAATATTGGCCGCTTTTACCGAGCCCTGCGTCTGAGCAATCCGGTCAGCGTCAATGGTAATATAACGGGGAAGTTTTGTAATCTCAGCCAACACTTCTTCCAAAGGAGGATAATCCGGAATATTTTTGAACGGGTTGATGCTGGTAATCAGCCAACCTGTTTCGCGGTTCAGCATATTAAAATAGCGTAATGATTCGAGCGGCTCCACAGCCAGGATCATATCAGCTTTCCCTTCGGGGATCAGATCCGATGCGATCGGATCGGAAGAAATCCGCAAATTCGACTGCACATCACCGCCGCGCTGGCTCATCCCGTGCACTTCAGACTGTTTTAATTGCAAACCTTCTGACAAAGCAGCCATTCCGATAACAGTGGCTATGGTAAGGATTCCTTGTCCGCCCACACCACCAAGGATAATATCTTTTTTCATGGTTTTTTCTTTTTTAATTGTTGACACTTTCTTTGGTCTCTTTCTTCTTAGCATGTTTCAGTTTCATCCGGCGGGCCAGCGTTTGTACACATTCGCGCCGCGGAATAATTACCGAAACCCCTTCATAGGCAAGTTCCTCTTTAAAGACTTTTACATTTTCGTCATGCAGGCGGCGTAAAGGCTTGATGATCCGGATATGTTTTTCATCCACACCAATTCCTTTAATGATACTTTCTAATTTTCCAAGTCCGGCAGAATCTTGTCCGCCGGTCATTCCGGTGGTACTGTTGTCGAGCAACACAACCGTAACAGGGACGTTCCGGTTTACAGCATCCAAAAGTCCGGTCATTCCCGAATGGGTAAAGGTAGAATCACCAATCACCGCCACAGCCGGTACCAGTCCGGCTTCGGCAGCACCCACAGCCATGGTTATGGAAGCACCCATATCCACACAACTGTTGATCGAATTTAACGGTTCAAGGGCACTCAGTGTGTAACATCCAATGTCGGAAAGAACACGTCCGGGGCCGTAGTCTTTCATGGCTTCGTTAAGCGCACCAAACGAATCCCAGTGCGGACATCCGTCGCAAAGCAATGGCGGGCGGCCGCGCAAAACAGAAGGAACAGGATAACCTTCGGCTATTTCTTTTCCCAGTGCTTTTCCCACAATATTGGGATTAAGTTCGCCGGAACGCGGAATGGTTCCGTCCATCCGGCCTTTTACCGGTTTCCCTTCATCCAAAATACCACGGAAAAGTTCTTCTAACACCGGGTAGCCTTCTTCAAGCATAAGAACAGAATCTACCTGATCGTAGAACTCACGAACCAACCGGCGAGAAACCGGATATTGTCCGATTTTTAAAACAGGATAAGGAATTTCTTCTCCCTGATAGTTTTCCATCAGATAATTATAGGCAATACCACAGGCCACAATTCCCATACTTTTGTCTTTTCCGGGAATGAGCTTGTTGTAGCCCGATTTTTCACTTTCTTCCTGGAAAGCAGCCTGTTTCCCCAGCAACACATCATATTGTTTACGGGCAATAGACGGAAGCAAAATAAATTGTTTCAGATCGGAAGGCAGGCTCAGCTCATTTTGCGGATGCATTTCGCCGCGTTTTACTCCCGAACGAGAATGAGACAACCGGGTGGTAATACGAAACAGAACCGGCGTTCCGAATTTTTCCGACAAATCGAAAGCATAACGGGTCATGTCGTAAGCTTCCTGTTGGTTAGAAGGTTCCAACACCGGGATCTGGGCAAACTTTCCGTAAAACCGCGAATCTTGTTCGTTTTGCGACGAGTGCATGGAAGGATCATCGGCCGAAACGACCACCAATCCACCGTGAGCTCCGGTAATGGCCGAATTGATAAATGCATCGGCCGCTACATTTAAACCCACGTGTTTCATACATACCAAGGCACGCTTACCGGCATATGACATACCAATAGCTGTTTCCATGGCTGTTTTTTCATTGGACGACCATTGTGAGGCAATGTGCCGTTCTTTGGCTTCTTTTGAAGCTTGAATATATTCGGTAATTTCGGTGGAAGGAGTACCCGGATATGCAAAAACACCGGAAATTCCGGCATCTACAGCACCCTGGGCAATTGCTTCATCACCAAGTAGCAGTAATTTATCCATTTATTTTTTTGTTTAATTAAGCTTAAAAAAATCGCACGCAAAGGTACCACTTTTCAAACGTTTGTTCCGGGAAAAACCGAAATCTATAATAATTTTAAATTGATTTTCCCGGAAAAATTTTCTCTTACGAATTTCGAAATATTCACATCGAAGCCAAGAGAAAAACACCCCGTATAACATCTGAATACCAGGTGTTTTACAAACAAAACAAGAATAAACAAATTACTGCTCGCCGAAACGGAACAGATGGGTTTCGGTACGATTCCGGTTGGTCAGGTACTGTTCGTATTCGCCTTTAAAACGAATCCGTGTTTCGATGGTTTGAACCATATTGCCACCAAGGCCGATGAACAGTTCACAAGCTTCGCGTACAGCAAAATTTCCGCTTTCATTGCCAGTGATATAATCACACACTTTGTTTGAAACGATATAATCAGTGGTAAGCGGACTTCCTGAACGGTTCACAAGAACAGAAACACCTACTTGGCGGGCCACTTCAATGTCCAAAATATCATCAAAAACAAAAGCCACTTCCTCTTTTTTCAAACCGTAATCATGTAAGATCATCTCAAGAGCCCGGGTTTTATGAATATACTTCATAAAAATCCCGTTTAAATGTTCGCGACGTGCCAGACGCAAAGCCATTTCGTTTTCAGCTCCGGTGATCACAAAAACAGGAAGTATCCGGTGATAACGTAACCAAAAGTCAACCCTGAGCATATTGATTCCCATGGAATCAACTTCAGAAAAAGGACTGCTGCCGGCATCGGTTTTGTAGCCGGCATTAAACACACCGTCCCAATCGAAGATCACCGCTTTTAAGGCGGCAACTTTCTTTTGCAGATCAGTAACAGCGGTGACAAACCGGCCACCGGTCCGGATAAATAAGGCTTCTATATCATTCATGCATTCTGTTTTATGTGGAACCTTATTTTATTTTTCATGTTTTTCGGTAAGCCATTTATCTGTCTGCAAAAAATTTACTGATCGATCCTCTCCTTCTTAATCCAACACTTTAAGCTTCACCAAATCCTGCACATCAAGCATCCCGACCGGTTTTTGATGATCCGTTACAATGATGTTATCGATTTGTTTTTCTTTAAAAATAGCCGTGGCATTTTTCAGCAAGTCATCGGCATCCACCGTAATGGGTTCAAAAAGTTTAAAACTGTCCATGGTTCTGGACAAAATGGATTCGCCTTCGTTTTTCAGATAACGACGCAGATCGCCATCGGTAAAAACACCGGCAATTTTTCCTTTTTCGTCCACAATAGACACAGCGCCGGTTCCTGATTTTGTCATTTCCACAATGGCATCATTTACCGTATTGTTCAAGGTAACAACAGGATTTACACCTTCAGGAATGGCATCTTTTACCCGCATGGTAATTTGCCGGGTGTGCGAAACAAACTGCTCTGTTCCGATAGTGGTAAAGTTATTGGTATTCATTTGTTTCATCACACGCCAGGGAATGGTACAGCAATGCGAACCCAGTTCAAGGGCATTTTTCACATGCTCAGGATGACGTACCGATGAAAACATCAATTTGCTATCGTAACCGTAATGATCAATCACATTGACAATATCTTCCACCAGTTTCAAAGCATCATACCCCTGGTCTTGCATCCTGCCCACGAGTACACATACATAAGTTGCTCCGGCCGACATGGCCATGTAAGCCTGTTGCAGGTTGTAAACCAGATGGATGTTTACCATAATATCTTCGTCGCGCAACATTTTGCAGGCACGGGTCGCTTCCAACGATGCCGGAATTTTAAAAACGGTTTTTTTCTTATCCAGCCCCAAATCGAGCAGGCGGTGTGCCTCGGCAACAATTTCCTCAGCCGTGTCGCCCAGTGCTTCAATCTGCAAAACCGGAACAATTTTTGAAAGTTCAAGAATAGTACCGTCGATATCGGTAATACCGTGCCGGTGCATAAAAGTGGGGGTTGTGGTCAATCCGTCGAGAAAACCGAGTTTAAAGACTTCTTTAATCTCGTTAACATCGGCCGAATCCAGATATAACTCCATCATAATTATCGCTTTTAAGTTATTTTCTATATTTTTTTTCGGTGTAATGAATTTCAATAAGAGGTTTCAGGAATTCTTCAAGCTGGTCAATATCCAATTGGCTGGCAGCATCGCACAAGGCATCACAAGCTTTAGGATGTGCTTCCACAAAAATACCATCAATACCGGCAGCCACACCAGCCCGGGCAATAGGGCCAAGATACTGGCGGGTTCCACCGGCCGGATCGGCACTCGGAATACCGTACCGCCGGATACAATGAGTAATGTCAAATACAACCGGATAACCAATACGGTTCAGCTCATAAAAACTGCGCGGATCCACAATTAAGTCATTGTATCCAAAGGTATAACCACGCTCGGTAAGTATAATATTTTTATTGCCGTAATGTTCAACCTTCTGCACCGGTTTAATCATATTTTCAGGTGCAATAAACTGACCGTGTTTAATATTCACCGGTTTTCCGGTTTTTGCTGCTTCGGTAACCAACGAAGTTTGCATACAAAGGTAAGCCGGAATCTGAATAACATCCAACACTTCGGCTGCCGGTTTTACCTGCGAAAGGTAATGCACATCCGAGAGTACCGGCATATCAAAAGTTGTTTTTATTTTTTCGAGCAGGCGCAAACCTTTTTCCAGCCCGGGCCCTTGATAATACTCCACCGAACTTCGGTTGTCTTTCATAAAAGACGACTTGAAAATCAGCGGCAAATGAAGACGCTCGGCTATTTTTTTTATTCGTTCGGCGGCATCCATCATGATCTTTTCTTCCTCAATAACACAAGGACCACAGATCAGGAAAAGTTCTTTTTCGCCAAAAGTTTTACCTGCAACTTCTATGTTTTTCATACATTTAAAATTTATTTCATCCGCTTCGCTTTTTGCAAACGCTGTTTTTCGTTTACAACCAGCAGAACCGGCTCAACATTTTCTCACTAAAACATCATAACACTCAACACTTTCCGGTTTTTACCAAAGACAAAAAGCCGTTAATAAAAACGGGTGCAAGTTACAACTAAAAACGGTATGTATGAAAATCGGATTTTAAAAGCAGATAATGTCCGTTGGCAAAGACAAATTCTTGTTTTGTTGCTTCAGCAAAAAATCTTGATTTCTTGCCGGAAATCAATTCCGAAGAAAAACTAATTTTAAGCAAATTTTCAACAATGAATTTTCTGGCACACGCCCATCTTTCCGGAGACGACGACAAAATACTAACAGGCAATTTAATAGCCGACGCTGTAAAAGGAAATCAATGGAAAAATTACTCTTCAAAAATCCAAAACGGGATTCTGCTGCACCGGGTTATTGATGATTTTACGGACAAACATCCGCTTGTAAAACAGAGCCGGGTTATTCTGCGTCCTTATTTTGGACTCTATTCCGGTGTTGTTATTGATCTCTATTTCGATCATTTTTTATCGGTTAACTGGTCGGCTTATTCTTCCGGACAACTGGTGGATTTTACCCGGCACATCTACCGGGTATTGGGGAAAAATTTCTTTTTGTTACCTGCCCGCATAAAGCGCATCATCCCTTTTATGATAGCACAGAACTGGCTGCATAGTTATGCTTCACCCGTTGAGCTGGAAAAAATCTTCTATAATATGGATCGTCGAACTGGTTTCCGGTCAGGAATGAAAAATGCCCTTCCTGTTTTACAAGAACACTATGACCAACTTCAGAAAAATTTCAATACTTTTTATCCCTTGTTGGAAAACCGGGTAAAAGAAACCGGCTATACACTCCCTGCCGATTAGTTGGGACGGTTCCACCCGGGAGATTGCTTTTGCGATTTATAATCCTGAGTAAAAGCACATTCAATGCCTTTTTTCCTGATTTTTTTATTATGACCGATTTTGGTTTCGGGAAATTTCCCGTCTTTTTTTAACAAAATCGTGATCGAAAGCGCGGCAAAGGCCAGGCCTGTCAGAATCACAGCCAGAATAATTACTTTCAACATAATATCCTATGAATAAAGAGTTAAAACCAAGCGGCGGCGACCACCATGCCGGCGAAATTCACAAAGGTAAATCCCCTGCCAGGTTCCCGTATTAATCCGGTAATCGGTTACCGGAAGCGTAAGAGAGGTCCCCAACACTGCTGATTTAAAATGCGCCGGCATATCATCGGCACCTTCTAACACATGGGTGTAAAAAGAAGCCCCTTCGGGAGCCATCCGGTTGAGCAGGGTCTCTAAATCGGTACGCACATCCGGATCGGCATTTTCGTTCAACATCAGCGCTGCGGAGGTATGTTTCAGAAAAATGTTAAGCAGTCCGGTCTGGGGCAGCTGGCCCAAAGCATCAAGCACCAGATCATCGATCAAATGAAATCCCCTGGAGAAGGGAGGCAGAAGAATCTCTTTCTGTAGTATCATGTACCGTATAATTTTAGGTCAAAATTAAACATTATTGCCCAATTTTTACAAACATACCGAACCGGTATTTTGTTTTTCAGTTTCCCAACAACAAAATAAAAAACGCACAAAACAATTTCTGTTAAAAAGATACACGAATACTCGTCTGCATTTTTACGCAATCATGCGTTTTTCCGCGCTTTGCTCCACAGAAAAAAAAATAAAAGCCGGATAATAAGTCATTTTGAGCACATTAAAACAAAAACAGGCCTATCCGGCTGAATAAACCGGCAAAATTTCGAATAAAGTTCTTTTAAAAATCAAAAATATTACTTCACTTTGCAAAAAAATTAAAGACGATGAAGATTAAATTTTTTCTCTTGGTGTTGCTGTCGGGAGTACTGCTTTCATGTACTCAGGTTCAACAGCAAAAGCCGACCTATAAACCGGCTGACAATGCGTTGCTTATGGCAACTCTTTACAATTATTACGCTGCCGAATACCAGGCTTTGTGTTATCAGGCCTACAATGTGGCCAAAGAAAGAATAGCCCTTTTGCATAAGGAGTTTCCCCGCAAGAAAAACATGGCAGTAGTAGTGGATATTGATGAAACGGTGTTGAACAATAGTCCGTACCCTGCCCACATCATAGAGAAAAACGGTCATTTCCCTTCGTGTTGGGACACATGGTGTAACCTGGCGGTAGCCCGACCTGTTCCGGGAGCTGTTTCTTTTTTGAAATACGCCGATTCGCTGGGTTTTCATGTTTTTTATGTAACCAACCGCAGCATAAAACTGAAAGCGGCTACGATGAAAAATCTACGCAAATTTGGTTTCCCCCAGGTTACAGATGACCACATGTATATGCGAACAACAACCAGCAATAAAGAGCCGCGTCGTCAAATGATCTCCAAAAAATATGACATTGTTTTGCTGGCCGGAGATAACCTGGGCGATCTGTACGAAGCTTCCGGGAAATATCCGCAACGCAATAAACAAGCAGAAACACTCCGTAAACAATTCGGCGTAAAATATATTGTCCTGCCTAATGCAATGTATGGAAGCTGGGCCTCTGCTTTGGGACTTAATGCCAAAAAAGCTCCGGTTGATTCGTTATTGAAAGTCATGACCAAGCGCTTCGGGAACGCCTGTAAATAGCTGGTCAGTTTCTGCGCTCATATAAACTTTGCTTTCTTTGACCGGTCTTCCCTTCCGGAAGACTTCTTTGGAGAACGTAGCGAAGCTATTTTCAACAAGATTCCCACAGGCCGGCACACGTTGTTCAAAAGGCCATACAAATACTCGTCCGCGTTGTATAAACGCGGACGTATTTCCATAGGAAAGCCTTGAAAAGATCAGGCTAAAGAACGAAGTTTTTGGTATTCTACCCTTTTCAGGCTCGATCCGAAAAGAGAACATTGCTTTGATGTTCTCACTTTAAATAAACGTAACATTATTCCCGTAATTTATCTTTGCAAACCTGGCTGTGTGCAGGTGAACGTTTTCTTTTGAATAACGGAAGGCAAGAGCAGAAAAAATTAAAGCCCCGCTTTCGCAGGGCTTTAACAAAAACTTTATACGCCAACAAAATTTATTTTTTGATGCCGGCGATTTCTTCCAACATATCGGTAGTAAGCGATTTCGGCCGCTCAATGGCATAACCAAGACCACGGTCCCAGGTAATATTGGCCAGTACGCCCATAGCCCTTCCAACACCGAACAATACTGTGTAGAAGTCATATTCGCGCAAGCCGTAGTGCCATTGGATAACACCAGAGTGAGCATCCACATTCGGCCACGGATTTTTGGCTTTACCATGTTCGCGCAAAATATCCGGAACCACATCGTACAGACGCGATACAAATTTAAAGATCGGGTCGTCCGGCAGATGTTTCAGGGCAAACTCACGCTGTGCCATGTAACGCGGGTCGGTTTTACGCAGTACGGCATGTCCGTATCCAGGAATAACCTGACCACTGTTCAGCGTATCCCAAACAAATTTTTTCATTTCTTCTTCTGAAGGCAGTTTGCCGTCCATTTTCTTCATCACACCCTGGATCCATTTCAGCACTTCCTGGTTAGCCAAACCGTGCAACGGACCGGCAAGACCGTCTAAACCGGCAGATAATGAATAATAGGCATCCGACAAAGCCGAAGCCACCAAATGGGTAGCATGAGCCGAAACGTTTCCGGATTCGTGGTCGGAGTGAATAATGAAATACATACGGGCTACATCATCGTAAGGCTCAGGCAATCCCATCATATGGGCAAAGTTGCCACCCAAATCCAAATCAGGATCAGCCGGAATATGTACATCACCTTTATATTTCATGCGGTAAATATAAGCCGCAATAATCGGCAGCCGGGCAATAATGTCAGTAGCATCTTCGTACATGGGTTCCCATGCCGTCATTTTGTTGAAACCTTCGGCATAGAATTTGGCAAATTTCGATTCGCGTTGCATGGACAAAACAGCTGCCGAGAACATGGTCATCGGATGTGTATCGCGCGGCATAGCTCTCAGAATATCAAAAACATACTGCGGAACGGTCCTTCTTTGTTTGAACTCTTCCACAATCTCTTTGGTTTCTTCCAATGTAGGAACATCACCGGTAAGCAGGTAATACCAAAAAGCTTCCACGTAAGGATAATCTTTTCCTTCAGGTTTAGGAATCACTTCCATCACTTCGGGGATCGTTCTTCCGCGAAAACGGATTCCTTCGTAAGGGTCAAGATAGGAAATATCGGTTGTCAGGCCCTTCACCCCTCTCATTCCGTTAATTGTCTGAGAGATGGTTACTTCACCCACTTTCACATCACCGTATTCTTTCAGAAGACGGGTTGTTCTCGGTCTGTGGGCTTCAATTTTTTCTCTTAACTTTTCTTTTAAAGTTGCCATAAGTTTAAAATTTTTTATTCAGCCTAAGCTAAATTATTGAACTAACATTTTTTATAAAAAGATATGCCCTTCATTCTCCACTACGGGCCTATCTAAACATGCCTCAAAGATACGACAAAATACCCCCGGATATTTACATCATATCGAGTCCCGGGCTATATTTTTATGTGTTCTAAATTGCAAAACCGGCTTCAAACACAAATTATTTCATGTGATTTCCAAGCGGTTAATTCATAAAGAGAAAATATCCGGCATTTCACCATGGTCCTTTCACTCCGGGTGTTTTCCGCCAATCAACAAGACCAACTTTTCCTTGTCAAAACATTCCCCGAAAAATAAAAAATCCATACATCCTTAAAAAGTAAGAAACAATATGAATAACAAAAACAGGTTGTTATTTCAAGAATTTACTGCAATTTTGCAAATGGAACGATGACATGATATTTTTGCTGTTTATCGAACATATTTTTAACCTTTAATAAGCGTACAATGAAAGATAAATCATTAAAAATCAATTGGACAAAAGTAGATGAAGCACCCGCATTGGCCAGTTATTCCTTTTTGCCTATTGCAAAAGCTTTTACAAAATCCTCGGGAGTGGAAATTGTAACCAGCAACATTTCGCTGGCCGGCAGAATCTTGGCCAGCTTTCCGGATTACCTGAAAGAAGACCAAAGAATTGAAGACGACCTTGCCCGCTTAGGCGAGTTGGTTCTTCAACCGGATGCCAATGTAATTAAACTCCCCAATATCAGTGCTTCGGTTCCTCAGCTGAAAGATGCCATTAAAGAGCTGCAAAGCAAAGGCTATGCTGTTCCTGATTATCCCGAAGAACCCAAAACAGAAGAAGAACAAAAACTTGCTGAACGCTACTCAAAAGTTTTGGGAAGCGCTGTAAACCCGGTACTGCGACAGGGTAACTCCGACCGCCGGGCAGCCGATTCCGTAAAAAAGAATGCACAAAAGCATCCGCATAAACTGATGAAACCCTACAGCAGCGACTGCCGAACCCATGTGGCTACCATGCAAGGAGATGATTTCTACGGAAATGAAAAATCGGTGGTTACCGAAAAAGGGGTTCCATTCAAAATTGAACTGGTTGAGCCAAATGGAAACACCATTGTACTGAAAGACGGACTGGAATCAAAAGACGGAGAAGTTCTGGATGGTACTTTCATGAACACAAAAGCCTTACGGACTTTTTATGCTGAACAGATTGAAGATGCCAAAAAACAAAACATTTTGTTTTCGCTTCATCTGAAAGCGACCATGATGAAAGTTTCCGATCCTATTCTGTTCGGTCATGCCGTGGACGTATTCTTCAAAGAAGTTTTTGAAAAATATGCCGAAGAACTTAACTCCATCGGATTCAATCCTAATTTTGGATTGGGCGATCTTTACAAAAAGCTGGAAAAACTTCCTGCCGACAAACAAAATGAAATTAAAGAAGCCATTCAGAATGCCTTTAAAGAAAAACCCGACGTGGCTATGGTAGATTCCGATAACGGCATCACCAACCTGCACGCCCCTAATAAAGTAATTATTGACGCTTCCATGCCGGTAGTTATCCGCGATGGCGGAAAAATGTGGGGTCCTGACGGTCAATTGCACGAAACCAAAGCCGTCATTCCTGACCGCTGTTATTCTACTTTTTATCAGGTGGTGATGGACGACTGCAAAGCCAACGGACAGTTTGATCCGGCTACCATGGGCAGCGTATCTAACGTCGGACTGATGGCCCAAAAGGCCGAAGAGTACGGTTCACATCCCACCACTTTCGAAATTCCTGCCGACGGAACCGTTAAAGTGGTTGACGGCAACGGAAAGGTACTGATGGAACACAACGTGGAAAAAGGTGATGTTTGGAGACTGTCCAGGGTAAAAGACATTCCCATAAAAGACTGGGTAAAACTGGCGGTTAACCGGGCAAAATCAACCGGATATCCGGCTATTTTCTGGTTGGATAAAAACAGAGCCCATGATGCACAAATCATCAAAAAAGTAGAAACCTATCTGAAAGATTACGATCTGAACGGTTTGGATATCCGTATCCTGTCACCCCAGGATGCCATGCGTTTCACTTTGAAAGAAGTACGAAAAGGAAACAATGTTATTTCTGTTTCGGGTAATGTGATCAGAGATTACCTCACCGACCTGTTCCCCATTCTTGAACTGGGAACCAGTGCCCGCATGTTATCCATTATTCCGCTGTTGGCCGGTGGCGGATTGTTCGAAACCGGTGCCGGTGGTTCTGCACCTAAACATGTTCAGCAGTTTTTAAACGAAGGCCATTTAAGATGGGATTCGTTGGGTGAATTTCTGGCTCTGATGGTTTCCCTTGAATTTATGGGTGACAAATATCAGGTAAACCGGCTTAAAGTCCTTTCCAAAGCATTGGATAAAGCCGTGGAAACTTATCTTGAAAACGAAAAATCACCTTCGCGTAAAGCTGGCGAACTCGATAACCGCGGCAGTCATTACTACCTGGCACAATATTGGGCTGTAGCACTGGCAGAACAAGATGATGATAAAGAACTGAAAGCACAGTTTACCGATATAGCCAAACAGCTGACAGAAAATGAAGAAAAAATTCTGAGTGAAATCATGGCTTCTGAAGGCAAACCTACGGATATTGGCGGTTACTACCTGCCAGACGATGCGTTAGCTGAAAAAGCCATGCGTCCCAGTGCCACGTTAAATGCCATCATTGACAACATTTAATGATCTGACTGAAATACAAATTTTAAAAGGCAGCTTTTACCGGCTGCCTTTTTTTTGTGCAGGATCTTTTCTTCAGGAGAAAAGAAACATCATCCGTTTACCGACAAAACAAGGCCAATGACCGATTTTTTGTTTCATCCCCTCCCCGGCCATACTATTTTTGCCATGAATTCAAAATCAATAAAAAATGACACAGAATAAAAAGTTATACAGAACCATCCACAACAAAGTAATTGGTGGCGTTGCCGGCGGCCTGGCCGAGTATTTTGATGTGGATGTGGTGGTTTTCCGGTTATTGTTTGTTTTGCTGGTGCTGTTTGGCGGCGGCGGATTACTGGCTTATATTGTGATGTGGATTGTTATTCCCCCCGGACCTGTGCCTACTGGTTATCAAACCGCTTCGGCACAAACGCCTCCTGCACCGGATCAAAATACCGAAACAAAAAATAATCCGGCAACGCCACCATCAACACCAACGGATTCTCATTCTTCCAAAAATAATGCATCCAATACCGGACTGATTGCCGGAATCCTACTCATTATGATTGGAACCCTTTTACTGATAAACCGTATTATGCCTTGGGTAAATCTTGCCAATTTCTGGCCTGTATTACTGATTATTATCGGCTTCTTTATTATTGACCCGAACATTTTAAAATCAAACAAAAACGAAAAATCATGAAATTTAGAAACGTTTTCTGGGGATTAAGTCTTATTCTGATCGGCACCCTTATGATTGGCCGTAACCTGGGATGGATCAATTTCGACTGGATGAATATTATACGCCTGTGGCCTTTAATCTTCATTTTATGGGGCCTCTCAGTACTTCCCATTCGTGAAAATATCAAAATCGGAATAATGGTAATTTTGCTTGGTGGTGCTACCTGGTTTGTAATGGACTATTCAGGAACCAACCGGTATAATAATCTTGAATTTCTCATCAACAAAAGATTTGACATTGATGACGCTCATTATACCAAGGTAAACCAGGAATTTACGATTCCTTTTTCGGATTCTGTTGAGCAAGCCACACTGAAAATGGATGCAGCAGCCGGTAAGTTTATTTTAAAAGACACTACTTCAAATCTGCTTTATTTTTCACAAAAAGGGCGCTATGCAGGCAGTTACGAATACTTTGACAGCCGCAAAAACCACAAGGCAGTTATCAAAATCCATGAAAAAGAAGACCACGTTTTTCATAATAACAATCATAAGGTTGTCACCATCGAACTCAATCCCAAACCGGTATGGAATATCGACCTGGATGCCGGAGCCAGTGCAGTAAATTATGACCTTTCTCCTTTCAAAGTAAAAAAGCTGGAACTGGACGGAGGCGCCGGTTCATTTAAAATCACCCTGGGAAACCGTTATCCGGATGTAAAAGCTGAAATTAATGCCGGGGCATCATCCATCACAATCCGGATTCCGAGAAACACCGGTTGTGACCTGAAAATAACGGCAGTCCTTTCCGGAAAAAGTTTTCCGGGATTTGAAAAAGCAGAAAATGGTCATTACCAAACCGAAAACTACAATTCAGCCAAAAACAAAATCCATCTGGAAGTGGATGCCGCAGTATCCAGTTTCCATATCGAACGCTATTGATTTCAGAATAATCCGGTTTTACCTATTTTCTCCAACCCGGCAAAATGCCGGGTTTTTTCATGCTTTTTTCCTTCCTTTGCAAAAAATTTTCCCGTCGATTTTAAGAAAAATAAACGGCTTGAACATATGCAGAAAGAAGATATCCGCCCGCCAGTGGCAAAAAAAATTCCCAAAAAGCTTGTTAAACACCGGCATGTACGTATAGATAATTACTACTGGCTCAATGAACGGGATAACCCGGAAGTACTGGATTACCTGAAAGCCGAAAACAAATACACCGAAAAGGTTTTTCAGGAGCCAACAAAAACACAGCAGGAAACCATTTACCATGAAATCATTGGAAGGATTCCGCAAAAAGAGCGTACCGCTCCTTACTTCTGTAACGGATATTGGTATTACACACGCTATGAGAAAGGAAAAGAGTATCCGGTATATTGCCGGAAAAAAGAGAAAAAAAGCGCTCCGGAAGAAGTGATGCTTAATGTAAACGAAATGGCAGAAGGGTTTTCTTATTTCGACATTAACAATTGGGAAGTTAGTCCGGACAACAAGATACTGGCTTATAGTGTGGACGCGGTAAGCCGCCGGCAATACACCCTTCACTTTAAAAATCTGGAAACCGGAGAAATTCTTCCGGACAAAATCCAGAATACTTCCGGAGACATTGCCTGGGCCAACGACAGTAAAACCATTTTTTACGCTCACAAAAACAAAGCATTACGTCCGGACAAAATCTACCGCCATCTTCTGGGAGAAAAAACAGATAACGACAAACTGGTTTTTCATGAACGGGATGCCGCTTTTGAAACCGGTGTATACCTTTGCAAATCGGGCGATTACATCATTATCGCATCCGATTCCACCCTCTCTACCGAATACCGGCTTTTAGATGCCCGAAAACCATTGGGGAAGTTCCAGATTTTTACTCCCCGCAAAAAAGATCTGGAATATGAAATCGCCCGTCAGGGAAACCGGTTTCTTATCCGAACCAACGATAACGCAAAAAACTTCAGGCTGATGGAAGCCCCATTGGACCGAACCAGCCGCGAAAACTGGAAAGAAGTTATTCCTCATCGCGAAGATGTATTTATTGAAGAAGTAGAAGTGTTTGAAAATTTCTTTGTGGTAGCAGAAAGAAAAAACGGGCTCTTGCGTTTCCATGTTTTCAATACAAAAAATCAGTCGGACCATTATATCCATTTCGACGAACCGGATTACTTTATCTATTTCGATGATAATTATGCTTACCGTCAATCGGTTTTGCGATATGGGTTTACGTCATTAAAAACACCGCACACGCTCTTTGATTACAACCTGAAAACACAAAAGCAAAAACAGATCAAACAGCAAAAGGTAAAAGGAGGATATCAGCCGGAAAATTATGAAACCGAACGCATTCATATAAAAGTACGCGACGGAAAACAGGTTCCGGTCAGTTTGGTGTACAAAAAAGGGATTCGAAAAAACGGAACAGCGCCTCTCCTGCTTTATGGCTACGGTTCATACGGACTCAGCATGGAATCGGTTTTTCGTTCTGCCCGTTTAAGTCTTCTTGACAGAGGGTTCATTTTTGCCGTAGCCCACATCCGTGGCGGACAAGAACTCGGACGCTGGTGGTACGAAGAAGGGAAATTGCTGAAAAAGAAAAATACATTCTACGATTTTATAGACTGCGCCCAGGATCTCATCAAACAAAAATATACTTCATCGGATCGCCTTTTTGCCATGGGAGGCAGCGCCGGCGGTTTGCTTATGGGAGTTGTTGCAAATGAAGCTCCCCAATTATTTAAAGGGATTATCGCAGCAGTTCCTTTTGTAGATGTCGTTACCACGATGCTGGACGAAACCATTCCGCTCACCACAGAAGAATATGATGAATGGGGAAATCCAAACGACAAAATCTATTACGAATACATGCTTTCTTATTCTCCTTACGACAATGTACAGCCACAAAACTACCCGGCCATGCTGGTCACTACCGGATTACATGACAGTCAGGTACAATATTGGGAACCGGCCAAATGGGTGGCTAAACTCCGCGAAATGAAAACCGACGATCATTTACTGCTGCTTTGGACCGATATGAATGTGGGGCATGGCGGTGCATCCGGACGTTTTGAACAACACAAGGAAACCGCAATGGAATATGCTTTTTTGATTTATTTGTTGGATCTTTCATCGTCCAAGCGGATGCTTGAACGATGAAAAGGGAAAGGAAAATATTTCTGCTTCTGGTTCAACATCCGCTGTTTCTCAGTGATTCAAGCCTCCGCTTGGACCAGTGATTTAATTTTCACGAAAACTTGATATTTTTTCAAATTCCATTACTTTTGCATGCGGAGATAAGAAAGCCATGAGCTGTAAAGCTTTACTTATCTCTTTTTTTTCGTAAATACGCAAGGAATTAAAATTTCATTATGGGACTCAAAGAAAAATCAACCGATTTGCGAAAGCGCATGCGGAATGCTTTAAAGGGCGGCGGTGACAAAGCCATCCAAAAACAAAAGGCCATTGGAAAACTCACGGCCCGGGAAAGAATTCTCGCTCTGCTTGACAAAGACACTTTCCACGAATATGATCTGTTTGTGGAACACGCCGGAAAAGATTTTGATATGGACAAAAAGTATCTTCCGGGTGATGGTGTTATTACCGGAACCGGAACCATTTCCGGCCATCCGGTTTGCATTTACGCACAAGACTTTACGGTAGCCGGTGGTTCTCTTGGCTGGATGCATGCCAAAAAGATCACTAAAATTATGGACCATGCGCTAAAGCTGAAAGTCCCGTTAATTGGCATTAATGATTCCGGCGGTGCCCGTATTCAGGAAGGGGTTAACTCGTTGGCCGGATATGGTGAAATTTTTTACCGTAACACACTGGCCTCTGGTGTTATTCCTCAGATCTCTGTCATTCTCGGACCTTGTGCCGGAGGTGCCGTTTATTCTCCTGCACTCACCGATTTTGTTTTTGTGGTAGAAAACATCTCCAAAATGTTCATCACCGGACCGGAAGTGATTAAAACGGTACTGGGTGAAGAAATTACCATGGAAGCTTTGGGAGGTGCCCGCGTTCACTGTGAAACGACAGGGAATGCTCACTTCTTTGCCAAAAGCGAAGAAGAATGCTTTACCCAAATCAAAGAACTGGTGAGCTACATTCCGTGGAATAACACCCGGAAAGCTGCCAAATACCCGCCTAAAAGGCCCAAAACCCGAAAATACAACATCGATAATATCATCCCATCTGACCCGCGCGAACCTTATGATGTACGTGACGTCATCCGGTCGTTAACCGACGATTCCAATTTCATGGAAGTTCAGGAATTGTTTGCTCAAAATATGGTGATCGGCTTTGGCCGGATGGAAGGAGAAACGGTTGGTTTTGTAGCCAATCAGCCGTTAGTGCTTGCCGGTGTATTGGATGTGGATTCATCAGACAAAGCAGCCCGGTTTATCCGGTATTGCGACTCGTTTAATATCCCGCTGGTAACACTGGTAGATTTACCGGGATATTTGCCTGGCGTGGATCAGGAACATGCCGGGGTAATCCGTCATGGAGCGAAAGTACTTTATGCTTACTCTGAAGCCACGGTTCCCAAAATTACCTTAATCATGCGAAAAGCTTATGGTGGCGGATACATTGCCATGTGCTCGCACCATCTAAGGGCCGATTTTGTTTTTGCCTGGCCTACAGCCGAAATTGCTGTAATGGGACCGGAAGGAGCTGCTAATATTATTTTCCGGAAAGAAATCATGGCAGCCAAAAACCCGGATGAGTACCGGCGGCAAAAAGTGGAAGAATACAAAGAGAAATTTGCCAATCCTTACGTAGCTGCTGCTTATGGTTACATCGATGCGGTTATTGAGCCTTCGGAAACCCGGAAAATGATGATCCGCGCTTTGGCTATTTCCCAGGAAAAGGAAGTTTATCTTCCCAAAAAGAAACACGGAATTCCACCATTTTAATCTTTACGAAGCATGTCTGAAACACAAAACAACACACCGGAGAAGAAGAAGCTGGAAGATTTCACCATTGGCGGAATGGTTTATAAAACCACCCTTACCCGGAAATACAAAAACCGGAAACGCTATGAGGAACCGGACAGCGGAAAGGTTAAAGCCTTTATCCCCGGAACTATTGTGGAAATAAAAGTAAAACGGCGGCAAAAAGTAAATGAAGGAGAACCCCTGTTGTTACTGGAAGCCATGAAAATGCGTAACATTATTACGGCTCCTAAAGAAGGTTACATCCGAAAAATATGGGTTAAAAAAGGGGATCTCGTCGCCAAAGATCAACTGTTGGTGGAGATCGAGTAATTAGCCAGCTTACGTATTCTGTTTTATAAGTCTCAACAATCCGGTATTAAAGCTGGAACACCGCGTTCGTTTTTTCAATGTACCGGAGAATTTCTTCCCGGCCGGCACCTGTAACCGATGAGGTAACAATAATCGGAGGCAGTTCCTCCCATTTTTGTAATAGTGTCTTTTTGTAAGCAGCCAGATTCTTGTCGACGCCTGTTTTCCCCAGCTTATCGGCTTTGGTAAAGGTCAAAACAAAAGGAATTTCTGACATGGCCAGCCATTCCATAAATTCCATATCGTTTTTCTGCGGCTCCAGACGAATATCGATCAGCAAAAACAACGAAAGCAGATTCGACCGGGTAAGGATATAATGCCGAATCATCCTTTCCCATTTTTTTCGTTCGGTTTTTGATCGTTTGGCAAAGCCATAACCCGGCAAATCGACCAAATACCACGATTTATTAATTAAAAAATGGTTCATGGTAATGGTTTTGCCAGGGCTGCCCGAAACCTTAGCCAGCTTTTTACTCCCCGTAATCATGTTAATCAAACGTGACTTCCCCACGTTTGAACGGCCAATAAAGGCATACTCCGGAAGCAATGGTTTGGGGCACTGACTTTCAGCAACCGAGCTGGTAATAAATTCTGCTTGTTGTATTTCCATGAATTCTCCTGTGTTTTATTCCGGAATATGCAGGTGACGTTCCTTTTTCGGCCCGTAGATATCTTCAAAAGTTACCAGGATCCCTGTTTCTTCCACATTACCAAAATGATCGTTCAATGCCGTACCAAAAGTCTTCATGGTGGATGACAAGCTCATGTATGCATTAAACAAAGGGGGAATATTTTCGCCCAATTTTCGAACTTTCTGTACCAGAATCCGGTAATCTTCATCATAATTGTCCCCCGTAAAAATACTTTCCAATATTTTTTTATCGGTTTTTATGGGTAACGGATTTCTGGGACGAACCAATTCTTCCGGATCCGGAAAATATTTTCCCATAAAATACAAAATCAGATCACGGGCAAAAGAATCAAAATGCGGATACATGGTGATTTTTCCGAATAAATATTTTGCATCGGGATATTTCATCATTACGGCTCCCAACCCGTCCCAAAGATTATCAAGCGAAAACAATCCACGCCGGAGATTATACAAAGGCTGATAATAGGGCTGAACAAACGAACGTCCCAACTCAATGGTATAAGGCAAATATTCTTCAATAAAAGACCGGCTGTATTTGAAAAGACGAGCAGTGGGTGTTGACACTTCACCATCTGTTACTTCCATTTCCTTACAATGCTTATAACGGTACCCACCAACAATATTTTGTTCTTTCGGATCCCAAACAATCATTTGCCGGAAAGCCCCCCTGCCGGTATCAAATTCATCAATATCCACACTCTTACCGGTTCCCCCCTGAGCATCCCGGAATGTTAATTCACGTAAACGTCCGATTTCACGCATGACATGCGGTGCCTCGTCGGCCGACAAATCATAAATCTCATTGCCCCCACTGTTGGTTTTCCGCAAAAAGGTTTTTTCGTTCAACTCCGACATTAACAGCTCCTTATCCACCGGAGGAATAATTGTTTCCATATCCACTTTATTTTGAGACTACAAAGATACGAATCATAGCGATTAGAAATCCAGGATACGTTTTGTGCTCATTTTAAAATTTAAAGTCCTTAAACAGGCTGAAACTCAGCATCCGGGTCATCTTCTAACCGGTAAATAAAATCGTGCATCTTGGATGCCCACTCCTGCCGTGTAAACCGATGATCAAAAACCTGATAAGAAATCGGCTTTCCAAAAGTAATCGTAATGGACTTGTTTTTCTGTTTATGAAACTCATCCACAAGATATAACATCTCGATATTGGCTTTGATCCGCAACAATTTCCGCAAATTAGCCAGATTGTAAAAGAAATTAGAATTCCGCCCGCTAATGTGGGTCGGAATAATATCACGTTTAAACCGTTTAGCCTTGGTGATAAAAGTCGGATGCCATTCCAAATCTTTGATTATCCCCTTAC
The DNA here is from genome assembly GCF_020149915.1 of Candidatus Sulfidibacterium hydrothermale. GTDB lineage: Bacteria > Bacteroidota > Bacteroidia > Bacteroidales > F082 > Sulfidibacterium > Sulfidibacterium hydrothermale. The sequence continues at coordinate 887,547 of NZ_CP083760.1, read as the reverse complement.
GTTTTCGCGAAACCAACCCGGCAGGAAAATAACAAATCACTTTATCCGAGGCAAAAGTATCGTTAATGATCTGGATATTCTCTGTATTAGAGCCATGTTTATTAATAGGAATAAACAACGGTTCCAGATTTTTCACGTTCATCAGGATATCATTCACCGGAAATACCAGTTCATCTCTTCGTTTGGCTACCGTCATCATCAAAGCCAACCCATCCAGTCCGCCCAAGGGATGATTCGAAGCAACAATTACTTTTCCTTTTTCCGGAATATGCTCCAGACCTTGTACATGCACCGTTGTATTCATAAATGACAAGGCCCCTTCAATAAAAGGGATTCCTTCAAGATGACCATACAGTGCCAAAAACTCATTGAGTTCATTTTCATGAACGATACGACGCAAATAATTAATCACAAAACCCGGAAGCCGCTTCCGCAAAGAAGGACTTTTCCGCTCAATGACGTTGGCCACATCAATAAATTCAGGCTGAACAGGCTTTTTCTCCATAAGATCACACCTTAAATCAATATAAAACAAAGATAAGAAAATGAAACAAAAAAGGCCGTCCAAAAATGAACAGCCTTTTTTGTTATGAAGAAAAATAATTTTCTATTGAACGCCCTGACGAGTATCCCAGAAAATCTGTTTACCCCAGAAGTGGTCAACGATACCCTGAGCAGCAGCTTCAACATGTTCTTTGTTCAAGTTGAATTCTGTACTTGGGTAAGGATAACGGAAAGGTCCTACTGTATGACCAGGATAAACTGATTCAGGAGCAGCCGACATCGGCGGATAGTTGGTTCTTCTCTGGAAAGCCCACAATTCCTGACCTTCTTTAAACATGGCAATCCATTTCTGAACAAAGATTTTTGTCATGTCGTTGTCCAGGTTCAGGTCGAAATGTGTACCGGCATTACCGGTTAATTTCACTTTCGGATTAGCCATATAAGCGGCCAAAGCAGCAGCTTCATCCTGACCATAGAGCGGAGAATAAGTGCTTCCGTAAGTTTCGTCAAACGAAGCTTTAATACCAGCTTCATAAGCGCCTTCTTTAGTATAAGAACCGGTATTCCAGCCATTGTTAGCAGCTTCAGCAATGTCAAACATTACCTCAGCATAACGGAGGAAATAAGTATATCCAGCCGGATCATCACGATACATAGCACCAATACGGGAGATCGATTTCAGGTCAACCTGAGCTCCACCTTCAACCATACCACGGTAAACGCCATCCAAAGTAGCCGGTTTGGCAAAGGCAGAGATCCGAGGATCGTTAAAGCTTAACAGAGTATCAATCATTGTTTTGGCCATACCATGGTCATCACGGTTGCTTACGTAACGGTTATAGTAATAAGGTTCGTCGTAAGGGTTGGTACCCTGCCATTGCAATTTGGCTTCATCAGAACGACCTGCCCACAACGGATATTTATCCGGATTGGTCAAAATCTTTTCTACTTCAGCCTGTGCGGTAGCAGGTTCTACATAAGAAAGACGCATAGCAATACGCAAGTGAATAGCATTGGCAAATTCACGCCATTTGGCTACATCACCATTATAGAGAATATCGCCATCACCCAAATCATCAGTAATATTCGGCTTACTTAACAGATCATTAGCTTCTTCGATTTTGTTAAGCAAATCTTTGTAAATGTCTGATGCAGCATCATACTTAGGTGTATTATTTCCTTCTTCAGCCATCAAAGCTTCGCTATAAGGAATATCACCCCACTGGTCAACAGCCATTTGCCACAAGTAAACTGACCAAGTTAAAGCAACACCTTCACTCAGGTTTCTACCATCAGCTTTAGCAGCTTCGATCAACTTTTTAAGGTCAAGTTGAATTTCATAGTAGTTACTCCAAGCCGTGTATACTACATTGTCACGGTAGTTATACTTGGCTTCGTCAATGTACTGAATCTTAGTAATCTCACCGGCATAACTACAGAAGTTATTCATACCCTGCCAATCATCGAAGAAAGCATCACCGGTTAAACGGATCGAGTGAGCAAGCACATTGGTAAACGGCGCCTGGACCGGGTTGTTCGGGTCCGTGTTCAGCTGTTCCCAATCGTTTGTACAAGATGTTGCCACAAACAACATCGAGAACAAAATTGCGAATGTTTTAATATATATTCTTTTCATAACTTTATATTTTCAAATTAGAACTTAACGGATAGTTTGAAACCAAAGGTACGTGAGGGCGGCAACTGATATTGCTCAAAACCGACACCACTATTACCATTACCATAACCGGTTTCCGGATCAATCTTCACATCGTTCGATTTGTCCACATACAGCAGAGCTACATTGTGTACATAAAACGAAACGGTAAGTGACTGCATAATGTTCTGTCTACCAAGCAACGATTTGGGTAAAGTATAACCCAGTGAAATTTCTCTCAGTTTAATGAAAGAACCATCAATAATACTTTCTTGTTTAATACCGTAATAGTTTTCATAGAAACTCTGGGCACTTACAATATCCGTATTATTCGGGTCATCAAGGTTTGTATTCAAAGGAGTTCCATCTTCGTGAACGAAAGTATATTGCTGCATAGCATTGTATCCAGCCACAACACCAGTTTCACGAATGTTACCCTGAGCAGTCTGTTCCAAAATACCAGAATAGAGACCAAACATTTTGGTTACACTGAACAGGTCACCACCTTTACGTCCGTCAATCAAAACATGCAAAGTAACGCCTTTGTAACTGAAGTCGTTGGCGATACCACCAGTCCAGTCAGGAGTAACATTACCTAAAGTAACATTGTTTTGAGTTCTGAGCGGCATACCATTACTACCCACTACATAAGCACCAGTAGCAGAATCAACCAGGTAACCAATACCACGAATTACACCGTAAGTTTCACCCGGGCGAGCCTGTACGGAAAGTCCGCTCCAAGAGCTACCAATCTGCAGAGATTGCAGGTCACCGTACAATTCGTCAACTTTGTTGTCGTTTTTAGCCCAGTTCAAAGTTACACGCCAGTTAAAGCCGTTAGCTTTTTTGAAGATGTCAGCATAAAGAGTGATTTCAACCCCTTTGTTCGAAATCTGACCAGCGTTGATCCAACGGTTTCCAAAACCAGAAGAGGTCGGAATCTGAATGGCCATAATCTGGTCTTTAGTATAAGAATCATAATAGGTAAAGTCTAACCCAATACGGTTATTCATAAATTTCAAGTTCGTACCCAACTCCCAGGAATATTTTCTTTCCGGTTTCAATTCGGAGTTAGCCAGTGTACGAGTATAGTAGTACTGGGTAATTCCCTTGAAGGCGCTGGAAGAAGCATAATAAACATTGCTCAAAGAATAAGGGCTGGCATCACCACCCACGATAGCGTAGCTGGCACGCAATTTACCAAAGGTAAAGATTTTTCCAGTCATGTGGAAGTTATTGGTAAAGATCCAGCCTACGTTTACTGAAGGATAGAAATAGCTCCATTCTCCTTTAGGCAGCGTAGAACTCCAGTCATTACGACCAGTAACACCTAAGAACAAGAAATCTTTGTAGCTAGCGTCCAATTGACCATAAATACTATTGGTTTCTCTTTCGCTGGTATACATATTAGAAATCGGAGTTCCTTTTGCATTGCTGATGTCAAAGAAATTCGGAACAGTCAGCTCATTAGCTTCCATGCTGGTGTAGTTGTACAAATCCTGACGATAGTTAGCACCAATCATACCGGTTAAGCGGATGTCTTTGGTCAGGTTTTTGTCAATGTTCAAGAACAGGTCAATGTTATTTTCCTGGTTGAACTGTTTGTTCTGCCAGAAGTGGCCATGAGGATAATCTTGTGATTTGTTATAATCCACATGTTTACGACGTTCTTCATAGAAGTCAGTACCAGCGCGGAAATTCAAGTTCATCCAATCCAGAATGTCCCATTTCATAGAAACATTACCAAACATCCGGTTTCTTACGCGGGAAGTGGTATTGTTATAAACGGTCCAGTAAGGGTTGTTATGATAAGAGGAGTTCCAGTTATAAGGATTTCCCCAAGGGTTCAAAGTATTCCAGTATTCTTTCAGGTGGTTAATGTTTACCTGACGACCAAACCAAGAACCGAGAGACTGCATTACGTTGTTTACATCGTAACCCTGTCCCGGAAGGTTGTCACTGTGATTGTTCACATAAGTTACGTTAGCGCTGGCGCTCAATTTTTTAGATAATTGAAGATGACCGCTAACATTAAAGTTATGTTTGATTTCACCCGTATTCGGAACGGTACCGGTAACATCATCATAGGTGTAAGCAATACGTCCGTAAGCTTTGTCACTTCCGCCGGTTAAAGCAATGTGATGAGTCTGATGTACACCAGTTACAAAGAAATCTTTTACGTTATCAGGTTGTGAAACCCACGGAGTCGGCTCATATACAGGATTACCATCGGCATCCAGTGTATAAGGACTGTCAAACTGAGGAAGTTTTATCCCAATGTCCAAACGAGGACCCCAGGATTCATCCATACCGTCCATAACGCCACCCCAGTTACCATCGTAATAGGAGAAACCAACAACACCGTTCTGCTCAATAAAATCAGTATAGTTATCAAACTGAGCAAAACCGTATCCAGCATCTTTAAAATGGTTGTACCAATATTCACTACCATAGTATCCCTGACCATATTTATTTTGGTAATCAGGAAGAATGTAAACATTACTAAAACCTATACTAAAGTCATAAGTAATTCCAATACCTTTTTTATGGGCGCTACCGGTTTTGGTGGTAATCAGGATTACCCCGTTCAAAGCACGGCTACCATAAAGAGCAGCAGCGGAAGCACCTTTCAGAATGGTCATGGATTTAATGTTTTCAGGATCAATATCGGCAATGGCATTACCAAAGTCAACACCACCCCATTGGGAAGCACCAGTGGTTGCATTACTTACCGGAACACCGTCCACTACGAACAGCGGCTGGTTGTTACTACGGAAAGAACTGTTACCACGGATGGTAATACGAGTAGAAGCACCGACAGCACCACTACTAGCAGTTACCTGTACACCCGAAACACGACCAGCAAGAGCATTCAGTACGTTTTGTTTCGGCACTTCGGCCAGCTGAGAACCTTTTACGTCCTGAACGGCATAACCGAGTGATTTTTTCTGGCGGGAAATACCCAAAGCGGTAACCACAACTTCATTCATGGATATGGCTTCACTTGACATAGCCACATTAATGGTGGTTTTTCCGTCGATCGGAACTTCCTGAGTTTTCATTCCCACAAAGGAAAACACCAACGTCGTGGCGTTTTTTCCAACTTGCAAGGAATATTTACCATTAGCATCTGTAACTGTTCCATTGTTGGTCCCTTTGACCACAACAGTAACACCTGGAAGCGCAGAACCATCATCTGCACTCGTTACCTTACCGCTAATCGTTCTTGTCTGTGCCCAGGCAAAATTTAGCCCCGCAAATAACAAGAACGCAAGCATCATTGTAATTTTTCTCATAACGATAATTTTTTGTTAAAAATTTAAAGTGTAAAATTAGAACTTTCTCACAAAAATCATAAAAAATGTTATTTTTTTTTAACGCTTCTAAATTAGCGCATAACAACCTACTAAACAAACCATTACCCCCTATAATACTCACATGCGAAATGTTAAATTTTTTGTTCATCCCTCTTATCCGCCAAAAAACAGGTCAAAATCCAAACCGGTGTTGCATGCACCGAAAACACTACATTTTGCCTACAAAGAAAGAAAACAAATTGCATTTATCCGATCATTTCAGTATGATTTTTTTCACCGCCACAATGTGTTTTCCTTTCAAAACAGCAATATAAATTCCCTCCTTCAGCTTTTTTAAATCCAGAACCACATCTTCACGTGCAACCGGGTAACGAAAGGTCCCCACATTTTTTCCCGATTCATTATAAATTGAAACTTCCGTCACTTTATCTGCCCCGGTCACATGAAAATGAACCTTACCGGAAGCCGGATTCGGATAAACCAATACCTTATTATTATTAATTACGCGACGAACACCTGTGGCAGGGATTCCCAGCCATTTCCAGATACCCCGTGAGGTAGCACTTACATTAAACCCGCCGGCCCATCCGGTTGCGCTATTATAAAACTTGACCGCTGTATATTGAATTGAATCATCCAGTTGCGTCCATGTTTTTCCTTCATCCAACGAATAGGCGGAGCCACATTCTGCAAGATCACTGGAAATTCCGGTTGACACAAGCCATCCGGGAGCACCGGGAACCACCGCCAGATCCGATTTAAAATAGGCGCCTGAGGGCTGAATTTCACTCCAGGTTTTTCCTCCGTCTTCTGTTTTTACCAAATGAAAAGCCGTAATAGCTCCTGACTGATAGACTGTTTCTGCTGCAACGCCCAAGGTATCATTATGAAATCCCAAAGAAGTAATGTTATCCATACCCGTAGAAGCCACCGTCCAATGATATCCTTTATCAACAGAACGATAAATTCTTCCTTTGTTCGTTCCGAACCAAATGGTATTTCCTTCCACTGCATACAAATTTGTCCATCCGGCTTCTCCAGAGAGCGAAACAGGAATATTGGCAGAAGGAACCCGGACCCAGTTTGCCCCTCCATCGGTGGTTGTATAGATTTCAAAAACATTATTCACCGGATCACCCATACACACCCCATTCTGATTATCCCAAAAGTAAATAATATCCGGAAATGATGCCGCGTCGCTAAAGGAGGCTGTAGGTTGAGAACTCCAGGTTTTTCCGCCATCAGTAGTCACATAAACTCCTCCGTGGCCGGTGGGAGCACTTCTGTTGTACATGGCAATCCACGCGTGAAGCGAATCGGTAGCAGCAATACAAGAAACAGCATATCCGTAAGGAACACCGGTATATTTTCCCGGTTTCCAGGTGTTTCCGCCATCAGTAGTTTTGGTAAATTCCTGAACATTATCATCTTTGCCCGTTCCGTCATAGGCATTGGCCCAAACCACATCCGGATTTACAATATAAATATAATTGATTCCCCTGCTCTCCGTTGAAAATCCGGTTGCCTGTGGCTGCCAGGCACCTGATATTAACGGATAAACCAAAACATAATTTGTTTTTACCTCTGTATTCGTATTTGTACCATCCGAAACCGTGAGGGTTACTTTGTAAGAACCCGCCTTATCATACTGAACAGGAGGCGGATTCTGTTCTGTTGAATGTTCGGGAGTACCGCCTTCAAAAGTCCAGTACCACGAGGTCGGATTTCCGATAGACAAGTCAGTAAAGTGAACGGTGTCTCCTTCCGGAATAGAAATCTTAGAAACTTTAAAATTAGCTACCACCGTACGATTCATCATACTGTCCTTCACAGCCAGCAAAGCCTGGTAAGCATTGATACGTCCAGCCCCCAGCTCTCCGACATAATCCGGATTTTGTGCATCAATATTGTCACAAGTAGCTTTTAAAATCCGGGTTAATTTTTCCGGAGTCAATGTAGAATCTTCCGAAAGCATCAAACCACACAAACCAGAAACAATAGGAGACGCCATGGATGTTCCCTGCATATAGCCATAGGCACTGCTGGTCGTATAAAAAGTACTGTAAATGCCTTCCGAAGCATATTGATTCTGACCACCGGGAGCACAAACATCAATGGTACTGCCGTACTGTGAAAAGGAAGACTTTTTATCATCACCATCCGTAGAAGCTACCGATATAACATGGTGATACCCGGCAGGATAGGAAATATCCGAATTTCCGTCGTTACCGGCAGCGGCAACCAAAACACAACCTTTGTTATAAGCATAATTGACAATATTTTGACCCGTTTGGTAATAACCGGGGCCTCCCCAAGACATATTAATCACATCGGCACCATGATCAGCAGCCCAAACAATCCCCTGATATCCATAGGTCATATTCTCCCCACTGGAAGTATCACTGGCTACCTTTACCGCCATTAACCCCACGTTAAAACCGATAGAGGCAATACCAATCCCATTATCGGTAGCCGCTCCGGCCAATCCCGCCACATGAGTTCCATGCGTCCAGTCATACGACTCTTCCGGCGGTGTAGGATCCAGATCATTATCGGCCAAATCAACCCGCGATACAATTTTACTTTGCAGATCCGGATGATCAATATCAACTCCGTCATCTAACACAGCCACCACTACATGGCGGTTTCCTTTTTGGATATCCCAGGCTTCCTGGGCATGAATTACCGACAGATACCACCGTTTGCTGTAAGTTGAATTAAAGTAAGGATCATTGGGCGTATAAAAAGCTTTGAATAAAGGAGCCTTTTCTGCGTAAACAATGTCCGGATTTTTTCTTAAAACAGCTATCAGACTGTCAACGGCTTTAATTTTTGAAAAATACAATAAGTAGGTTCTTTTCAAAACCGAATCACCCGTATAATAAAAAGGGCGAACCGCTTTATACAGCTTATAACTTTCTTTCAAGCCATTTAAAAAGGGAAGCTGACTAAGACTAACCTTTCCATCAACTCCCTGAGATTTAAAGGAAAAATCTTTTTTTGTCATCAAGTAAATTTCTCCATCAATGGCATGAGGATTGACCGTTTGTGCATTTACTGCTAATGAGAAAAGCAACAGGAACAGGGTCAGTTTGATTTTAATTGTAAAATTTTTCATTTATAAATTATTGATTTTTTATAAATTACCGTCCAATAACCCTTCTTTATTTTATTCACTGCAAAAGAATTTCAAGAACCTTTTTACTGAGTGGCAATTTAACCAGTTTATTATCTTTTTAGGGCAATTAAAATACTTCAAACTAAATTTTTACAGCACAACAATATTTTTATTACTCACTAGCCTCACATTGTCAAACCAAATATCAAAAGTATAACAAGTTTTTATAAATCTAAAGAAAAAAACAAAAAAAGAATTGATTGATAACCTATCCATTTTAAATACAGATATATCCATAAAGAAACAAAGCCGGCAGGTAAGTTTATCTCAAATCAAAACGGGGATAAAAAAAGGGGCACAATAAAATTGCGCCCCTTTTAATTAACGGGTTTAATTAAAAACCCATCGAATTTTATTTATCCCACCATATTCTATCCCATATTGTTACATCCTGTGGTGTATTAGGATTATAGGTAAGTGCGTCCGTAGGATATGGAAATCTTCTCGGGATAGCCTGGCCACTGGCCAACGGATTCGGGATAAGAGCCGGCTGATCGGTTCTTCTCCAGTCGTTATAGGCTTCAAAATTATACATCAAAGCCAAATATTTTTGAAGCATAATAAAGCGGAAAAGTTCATCACCACTTTTTGCATCAAATTTAGCTTTCATATCTGCAAACCAAGCATCATCATAAACTCCGTATTCGTCAAGAGAAGCTTTTAAACCTTCCTCTGCTGCAGTTTTAGCACCAGCTTCATCACCCAGCTTAAATTTACATTCAGCAGTGATAAAAGCCAGCTCAGCATACGTTATAATCGGAGTCGGTGTATTGATACTTGCAATTCCCGGACCTGGTTCAGAAGCTCCGCTAATCGGCTGATCAATGGGCGAACCCACATAAGATCCTGCCGGATAAGTAACCCCGTCAATCACAACATCAGCCGGAATAGGCGCAGCGTATTCTGGCAAACGAGGATCATTGTATTTGGTAAGCGTATCCGTAATCAGTTTACTTACTCTAACATCACCCCGATCGTACATAAACAAATACAACGGATTGGCATTATCATTACTGGTACTGTAATGGTAGTACATATTACCATCGTTACTGGTAAAGGCTTTAGCAATATACTCCAGTGCTGTTTTATAAGCATTGGTCGGATCAACCTTTGAAAGATGCAAAGCATAGCGGGCTTTCAGTGCATAGCATGCTTTCACCCATTTTTCAGCATCACCCTGATAAATGATATCGCCTTCAAAAGGGAAGACATTGGATGAAGCGGGCTGCGAAAAATCAGCAATGGCTTCATCAAGTAAACTCTGGATATCCGCATAAATGGTTTGCTGCGAATCGAATTTCGGCGTTAAGTTGTCAGAACCCTGCAAAGCTTCAGAATAAGGAATATCTCCCCACAAATCGGAAGCATATCCAAGGGCAGCTGCCGTAATAGCTTTTGCCGCTCCTTCAAAATAAGGCGATTTAGACTCAGCTGATGAGGCTTTGTCCATCAATTGTTTGGCATCCATCAGGAAACCAGCATACAAAGCGCCCCAGTTATTGTTCGCATCACCGGCACGGAAAGAGTAGGCTCCTTCAGCCTGTGATTGACGAGCAATACCCGACATTTGCTGATCCCATAAAGAGAGCGTTCTAAAACCATCATTTCCCTGCACAAGTGTAAAAGCAAACCGGGCTTCCACACTGGGAAGAATCAGGTTCATGGGCACATCCGACGGAGCGTCAGGATTTATATTTATGCTCGTGTCTATCCATTTGTCGCACGAGGTAAAAGCCAGTGCAATCATAATGAACAAACCTATTTTTATTAAGATATTTTTTCTCATGATTTTATTCTTTTTTAGTTTGTATTCCATAAAAATGATTAGAATGACCAGCGTACGCCAAACAAATATGATTTTGTTCCCGGCATATTAAAGTAATCCATTCCCTGGGCATTGGATGCACCCAACAAACTGGTTTCAGGATCAATACCCGTATAGGGGGTGCTTAGCCACAAGTTTCTTCCCGTAAAGTAAATTTCCAGATTATCAACAAAGGTACCTTTCAGCATCTTGTTAAAAGAATAGGAAATTGTCAGTTCGCGTAAACGAACCCAGCTTGCATCTTCGATATAATCAACAGTAGGACCAGTAAATCCACTACCTTCACCAGAGGTACGCCAGGTTTGATCCAGTTTTACTACAATATCATTTACCGGATTTCCATCATCAGGAACCAAAACACCATCTTCCCAGTGGGCTTTAATTCCACTGAATACATAATCATCATCACGGCTCATGGTTTCGGCGGCGGCACCAAAGAAATCCAGGGCACCACGGGTACCATTCCACATTTTATTTCCCTGGCGGATATCCAGGAGAGCATAAACCGTAAAATTAAAGAAGTGGAAAGAGTTACTGATACCCATTGTCCAATCAGGATTTACTTTTCCCAACGGTTTCATCGTGTAATCACCTGCCGGATATCCGGTATTATCGTCAATCAGGACATTTCCATTAGCATCACGCTGCCAGTCATAACCATAAATGGTTCCATACTCTTCGCCAGCCACAGCACGAACTTGCGGATCGGTAAATCCACCCAAGAAAATAGAATTTACATTCGGAGCCAACGATTCGACCACGTTTTTAATTCTGGAGAAATTCACCTGAATATCCCAAGAAAAGTTTTTGGTTTTTATCGGTGTGGCATACAAAGTAAATTCGAATCCTTTTGAAGACATCGAAGCTGCATTTTCATACATGCTGTAAAAACCAGTGGAAGGATCAATATCTACCGGCAACAACAAATCTGTACTCAAATTATTAAAGTATGAGAAATCAAGTCCCAACCGGTTATTGACAAATTTCAAGTTGGTTCCTATTTCAAAAGTACGTGTACGTTCCGGTTTCAGATCATTACTTCCCATGGTGTTTCCATAAGTAAAGCCGTTATAGCTAACGCCGTCAGTAGTAATCGGGAAATTAACCCCGGAAGGACTAACCCATCCGTCGCTGATACCTGCCTGTCCGTAATACGTTAAAGTACGGTAAGCTGCAGCATCATTAGCTGTAATAGCATAAGAAGAATAAATTTTAACATAAGGAAGCACTTTGTTTCCTTTCAGGAAAGGAAGTTGCGACAAAATAAAGCTACCGTTGATAGACGGATAGAAAAATGAATTATTCTCTTCGGGAAGTGTTGTTGACCAGTCATTACGTCCGGTAACATTCAGGTAGAGCATATTTTTATAACTTACTCCCACATCAAAGAACACACCCATCATCCGTTTTTCGTAGGTACTTTCACCCGTTTGGATATTAGGGCTGTTACTCAAATTATAAAAATCAGGAATAGAAAGTCCGTTGGCTTGTCCCCAAACATAATTTGATTTCCGTTGTTGCATATTAAAGCCCACATTGGCATACATGCTGGTATTTTCACTCAGATTCCAGTTCATATAAGCAATCAGGTCGCTGTTCAAATCAAAATGGTTATAACTAGAAACCGTAACCTGTCCAGCAGAATAAGTTCTTGAACCAATAGCAATATGACTTTTTACATACCGGTTGTAATAATCAACACCCGGACGGAACATCAAATGCAACCAATCCGTTACAAAATAATCCATCTGCAAATTACCAATGATACGATTTACCTTGTCGTTATAAAGGTTTTTATTGGCTGTCCAGTAAGGGTTATCATAACCACCGCCGTGGCGATAATTCCGTTGGGTACCATCCGGAAATTCGTATCCGGCAGCATTATTAAAGGTAGGCGGAGTACGCATTAATCCCAGCATCACACCCGACGTATTGGATCCCTGCTGGATACGTTCTCCGTTATCAATTAAATAATTTGCATTTCCAGAAATTTTAAACCGGTCACTCAATTCAGAAGAACCGGATACTTTAAAAGTATTTCTTCGAATCAGGTTATTTGGGATTACCCCTTCATCCCTCAGGTCAGAAGCCGAAATGTAAAAGGTCGATTTGTCATTTCCACCGGAAAGGCTAAGGAAATTATTATTGGTTACACCTGTCTGGAAGAAATCAAACTGATCGTAAACTTTTACCGGGCCCAAGCTAGGATCGGCCTGATCTTTCGGTACGATAGCTCCATCTACATCAAATCCCGGATAATACCATACAGAAGGATCTTTACTGTAACCCGATTCTGAGATTTTTGGTCCCCAGGAAGCAAAAAAGCCGGAATACCATTGTCCGCTCCATCCCTGAGCATATTCAGTATTTAAATCCGGAACCTGGCTAATTTTCTGAATAGTTACAGAGGAATTAAAGGTAACGTTAATTTTCTTTCCTTTGGTTGATTTTCCTTTTTTGGTGGTAATTACAATTACCCCATTAGCACCACGAATACCATACAATGCAGTAGCAGCACCACCTTTCAGTACACTAACACTGGCTATATCATCGGGGTTCAGGTCCTGAACACGGTTAGAAGTAGCCACACCAGCCACGCCACCGGCTCCACCGGAGTTGTCAATCGGCACACCATCTACCACAAAAAGTGGTTGGTTATTTCCAATAATAGATGTTGCCCCGCGGATCGTAATATATGTAGCTCCACCGGCAGCACCACTGGCCTGAGTAATGGTCACTCCCGAAACACGACCCTGGAGAGCATTTACCACATCGGTATTTCCACTCTTGGCAATTTCTTTAGCGGTAACATCTTGCACATTGTATCCCAATGCTTTCTTTTCTTTGGTAATACCAATAGCGGTTACCACCACCTGGTCAATTTGCAACACATCAGGATGCAAAACAACATTTACGACGTTGCTGTTGCCAAGGGTAACTTCTTGGGTTTTCATACCCACATACGAAAAAACAAGCGTGTTTTGGCCTGCTTTCACTTCCAAGGCATATTTACCATCAAGGTTGGTAGTGGTTCCTACCGTAGTCCCCTTGACCTTCACAGTTACTCCGGGAATGGGCAAGCCATCCTCTGAGCTGGTAACTTTACCATGGATGGTTCTTGTTTGTGCCCAGGCAAAATTAAGCCCTGCAAACAACAAGAACACGAACATAAAAGTAATTTTTCTCATAATGATAAATTTTGGTTAATGAAAATTTTAGAAAAATGCATAATTGCTCGCACAATCATCATCCAAATATATAAAAGAAAACTTTAACATTTATTAACTATTTTAAAAAATATTTAACATTGCGCTGTAATACACTGTTTTACAACAAGCTACAAGCTAATTATTTAAGAAGTTGCAGGGAATTAAAAAACGAAAGGGTTTTTTAATAAAAAATAATCAGAAAAAGGGGAGATTTATCCCATAATTTTCAGGAAACAAAGAATAAATCCGGCAGCCCGGTAATTTCGCCCCGCTCAAAAAAAGAAAACCAGGCATAAAATTTCACACTAACGCAAGAAACATCACCGGATAAACAATGTTAAAACCAACAGGTTAAACAGCCATCTTTTTCAGCAGACCGTTTTAATTTTTCAGACTATTGTAATAATCCAGTATTTTCCTTAAATCCTCGGCACGACGTAATTTAATATTTTCTTTTTTGGCAAAAGCCTGCAATTCTTTTTTGTGGTCTCCCAATAAGTTGATCAGGGTTTTTACCTTATGTACTTCAACAGCCGGTTGACCGGCAGGACGCACATAAAAAAGAGGAGAATAATGGATAAACTTAGGCGGTTGGGATTCTGTATAAGCACCAACCTGCTGGGCAGGCTGAAATTCAACCCGGTAACGGACCAGCCCTTCAACGGCTCCGTGATTAAGTAGCTGGAAATAACCCTTATGCAGCTTTTTATCAGCAAGATAAGGGACGTAAACAAAAACCGTATCTCCCATTTTAATTTCCTTTATATTATCCGGAGAAGTGATAATTAGTGCATTCCCGTTCTTGTTTCTGAACTCCATTTCATCGCTGTAAATATTATAGCGCAGAGGGATATGAACATATTTTACCCCCTTTTTGGTCAATACCGAGCCGGTTTGATACTTTACGTTAAGATACGGAGAGCCCGAAATTTCCGACAGGCTAAGCGATTGCTTCCCCACCGGCCGGCTTTGTCGTAACTGGATAAAATCTCCATACGTCAAAACCGTTGACTCGCTTTGGGCAAATAAGCCCGATGAAGCCAACAAAAAAGCAACAAAAACGAAAAATCTGGAAAAGTTCATGTTTTCTGTTCTATAAAATCCAAAAAAAGTTTACAGACAAAATTAACACAACCTTCCATCAAAAGCAAACGGGATTCATCTGGTTTTAACGCATGATTTTTAAGAACCGCGAATAATAAAACACAAAAATAAAGCTAATCAGCAGTTCCATTCCCGGAAAAGGAAGTCCTTTAATAAACAGCTTGGGTACAATCAGTAATAAAATCTGGGCAATGGTATAAAGATGAAAACCCAGTTTTCTTAAATCCCACATCAAAATAGCACCACTCAGCGAAAGTGCCGACAGCAGACCTTGTATGAGATAAAAAAGGGGGCTGATCTCAAAAAAAGGAGTGAAATCCATTTTGGTTCCCATAAAAGTATAATTTGCCATTTGTGTGGTTACCACCATTTTCATCTGATCGAAAAAGGTAAATATCAGCAAATTAGACAACATTGTCATTCCGCTTCCTATAAAAGTAAGAATGAGCAAAACTTTCAAAAATCCGGGTTTTATTTTTTCTTCTGCTGTCATGTGGTCTGTTTTTGTAAAAAGACAGCGCGAAATTAAAGCAAATTGGGGAACCCTGAAAAAATATTGTACGATTATCCGGAAATTGTATTTTTGCAGCCATTTTTCAAAAACAGCATCTAAAATGAAAAACGAACTGCAGACACCGGAGCAACTGGAAGCACATGTAAAAGACAATGTGGCAACCATGCTTTATTTTTACAACGACCATTGTGCCCCTTGTTTGAGTTTACGGCCAAAAGTGATTAAACTGGTTGAAGAAGAATTTCCAAATATCAAACTGGCTTTTGTCAATTCGGAGAAATACCCGGAACTTCCGGCTCGCTATCAGGTTTTTTCCAATCCCACTCTCATTTTGTTTTTTGACGGCCGTGAGTATCGTCGCGAAAGCAAATATATCTCTATTCCCCAGCTGGCTGCTGAAATAGAGCGTCCTTACCGCATGATCTTCGAGAATTAAATTCCCGGAATCAAAGCATCCGGTAATTCATATTCCACTTCATAAAGAAATTGAATGGACTTTTCTATTTCATCATGCATGATTTTATCCTGCTGAACAAACGGAACCCGCTGACGGTATTTTTGCAGGAAATCTTCAAGATACGACGACGTTTTTAATGGCCTGCGAAATTCCAATGCCTGAGCCGCATTAAACAGTTCGATGGCCAAAATTCTTCCTACATTCATCACCACTTTGTAAGCTTTGGTAGCAGCATTAGCCCCCATACTCACATGATCTTCCTGTCCTTGTGACGAAACAATGGAATCCACCGAAGCCGGGCTACAAAGTTGCTTATTTTGGCTCACAATGGAAGCGGCCGTATATTGGGGGATCATAAAACCCGAATTCAAACCGGGATTAGCCACCAGGAAAGAAGGCAGTCCGCGCTTTCCGGCAATCAACTGATACGTACGGCGTTCCGAAATATTTCCCAACTCAGCAGCAGCAATAGCCAAATAATCCAATGCCAAAGCCAGTGGCTGACCATGAAAATTCCCGCCGGAAATCACCAAATCTTCTTCAGGAAAAACCGTCGGGTTATCCGTTACCGCATTCATCTCTTCTGACAACACCGAAGCGACATGATTAATGGCATCTTTTGAAGCGCCATGAACCTGGGGAATACAACGAAACGAATAAGGGTCCTGAACATGTTTTTTCGGTTGTTTAATGATCTCACTATCATCAAGCAGTTCGCGAAAACGCTGGGCCGTTTGCACTTGCCCCAAATGATGCCGGATGGTATGTAATCCTTCGTAAAAAGGCTCTATCCTACCGTCATAAGCATCCAGCGACAAAGCCCCGATAATATCGGCCATATCGGAAAGCCGGAACAGTTTAAGCACGGAATAAATCCCGTAAGCACTCATAAACTGGGTACCGTTAAGTAATGCGAGCCCTTCTTTCGATTGCAAACGGATGGGTTCCATTCCCTTTTCTTGTAGCACTTCCATGGCCGGACGTTTCTCGCCCTTATAAATTACTTCTCCTTTTCCCAGCAAGGGCAAAGACATATGCGCCAACGGAGCCAGATCACCGGAAGCACCCAGCGATCCCAACTGGTAAACGACAGGAAAAATTCCTTCGTTAAAAAAATCGATCAGCCGCTGAACCGTCATCAGCTGCACGCCCGAACGACCGTAAGCCAGCGAGTTGATTTTCAGCAACAACATCAGCTTCACCACTTCGGAAGGCACTTCTTCGCCGGTTCCACTGGCATGCGACATTACCAAATTTTCTTGCAACTGCCCTAGGTCTTCAAACGAAATACTTTTGTTGTATAACGCACCAAATCCGGTATTAATACCGTAAATGGGCTCGTCATTTTCCGCAATACGTTTGTCGAGATAATTCCGGCAGGCAATAATTTGCGCTTTCGACTCCTCAGAAAGCTTTAATTTATATCCGTTTTTCAGAATCGTAAAAACGGTTTTAAAAGTGAGTTTTTGATTACTGATAAGATGAAAATTGTCCATATTTTCACAGGTTTATAATTCGTATCTCACAGGTCACAAAAAATAACCCGTGACACCAAAGATCATTCTTTCAAAATTTCGGATAATGCATCGGCATCCACTTTTTGCTGCTCACCGGTTTGCATATTTTTCAATGTCAGTTTTCCGCTGTTCATCTCTTCTTCGCCAATCAATAAAACATAAGGAATCTGTTTCTGATCGGCATATTTCATCTGTTTTTTCATTTTAGCCGGTTCAGGATACAATTCGGCAGCAATATTTTCCTGATGTAATTTTTGCAAAACCTTCAGAGCATAACGGCTTTCTTTTTCACCAAAATTGACCAACAACACCTGTGTCAATGCCGCGGCTTCCTGGGGAAACAGCTGTAATTCGGTCAACACATCATAAATCCGGTCAGCGCCAAAAGAAACGCCCACGCCCGACACCCCGGGCATACCGAAAATACCCGTCAGGTTATCATAACGACCGCCACCGCAAATACTTCCCATTTGCACATCAGCGGCTTTTACTTCGATAATGGCCCCGGTGTAATAATTAAGTCCACGTGCCAGCGACTGGTCCAGTTCAACCTCTGCCTTTAAATCCACATCTTCCAGATAATCAAAAAGAGTCGTCAATTCCTGAATTCCTTTTGAGCCGTCAGTAGTATGACCAATAAGTTCTTTCAGACAAATTAATTTGGAGGTATTGCTTCCGCTCAAATTCAAGATGGGTTCCAGCTGATCAATGGCTTCCTGCGAAAGACCTTTTGCCCGTAACTCTTCGTAAACTTTTTCCACGCCAATCTTATCCAGTTTATCCATCGCCACCGTGATATCGGTCAGCAGTTCAGGCGCATCAATAGTCTGGGCAATCCCACTCAGGATTTTCCGGTTATTCAGTTTAATTACCACGTTGATCTGGAGTTTCCGGAACACCTCATCGATCATACGCACCAAATCCACTTCATTCAACAGCGAATCAGAGCCCACCACATCCACATCACACTGGTAAAACTCGCGATAACGCCCTTTCTGGGGACGATCGGCCCGCCAAACCGGTTGCATCTGATATCTTTTAAAAGGAAAAGAGATTTCATTCCGGTGCTGCACCACAAAACGGGCAAACGGAACCGTTAGATCATAACGCAGTCCTTTTTCGCTGATTTGGGTACTCAACCGCAACGAATCTTTACGCTCTAACAACGCCGGATCAGCCTTTGCCAGATAATCACCCGAATTCAGAATTTTAAATAATAACTTATCTCCTTCTTCGCCGTATTTTCCCAGTAAAGTACTCAGGTTCTCCATTGCCGGCGTCTCAATCGGCTGATAACCATATTTTTCAAATACTTTCCGGATGGTGGTAAAAATATAGTTCCGGCGGTTCATTTCCAACGGACCAAAATCGCGGGTTCCTTTCGGAATGGATGGTTTTTGTGCCATAAAAGTTTCTTATCATTTTTTCCGGATGCAAAAGTACAAATTCAAACAGGAAAACCGTGAATAATTTTTTGCAAACCCAGCCCATCTGAAATCCACCGGCAAAAAACGCCAAAATAACCGCCATTTTCACCAAAAAACCTATTTTTACCTTTCTTATTTTCATTTCAATAAGTACTGAAAAAATGACCGATTTCGAGCATTTATACAAACCCGCCCAAAAGGAAATATGGACAGGCCGGGTTGATGACCTTCATGATCCGGATGCTTACCGCTGGCACCAGCTGATGCAGTTTTTGGATTTACGGAAACCTTTACAAAAAGAGAGAAAACTCAGTTTTTGTTTTTTAGGATTCAAATCCGATGAAGGTGTAAAACGAAATCTGGGCCGCCCGGGAGCCAAACAAGGACCCGACAGCATTCGCAAACAGCTGGCCAACCTGCCCTCTTATTTTAATTCGGATGTCAACCTTTTTGATGCCGGAAATATTTTATGCGAAAACAATCTGGAACAGTCACAGGAACTGTTGGCAGAAGCGGTTTATAAACTTCTTCAGGCAGAAATGTTTCCGGTGCTCTTAGGCGGCGGTCACGAAATAGCTTTTGGACATTATCTGGGATTGCACCGGTTTTTTAAAGAACGGGGTGAACCTTTACCGGCTATTGTCAACCTGGATGCTCATTTCGATTTACGTCCCTGGCACAACGGAATCAGTTCAGGAACCATGTTCAGCCAAATAGCGGATATGAACCGGAAAAACGGAGAACCATTTCGGTATCTCGTTTTGGGCATTCAGCAATCAGCCAACACCAAAAGTTTGTTCAACCGTGCCAATCACCTGGGAGCACAATATGTTTTATGCAAAGCCATGCGAAACAAACCCCTGGAAGACACTTTTCATAAAATCGATGCTTTTGCCAAAGGGGGAAAGACTTATCTGACCGTTTGCACCGATGTTTTTTCGTCGGCCATCGCACCAGGCGTAAGTGCACCTCAGCCATTTGGAATGTTTCCCGAAACCGGACTCCGGCTCATCAAACATGTAGCAAGAAACACCCATCTGGTAAGTTTCGACATTGCCGAAGTAGCCCCCCGTTTTGACGATGACGAACAAACCGCCAAACTGGCATCGGTGTTAATCTTTGCGCTACTGAATACCCTTTACAAACCGGATGTTAATTTGATTTTGTAAAAAATAATGCCTGATCTTTGAGCCTGAAATGCCAAAATATCAAACATCCTTCCATCCCCACATCTTCCATCCAAACATCCTCGCCCGGTTATTTCGGCGCTTTTTTCAACAGATAAAGGGCGATAATCAAATAGATAAAATTGGGAATCCAAACTCCGATGGACGGAGGCAGGTTTCCCTGAGTGGAAAAAACCACCGAAATCTGCATCAGCAAAATGTACGAAAAAGCAAGCAACAGCCCCAGCCCCAAGTGCATTCCTATCCCACCCCGGACTTTACGGCTGGTAAGAGCCACACCCAACAATGTCAGAATAAGAATAGCCACCGGACCGGCAAACCGCTTGTATTTTTCCACTTCGTAATGTTTGTACGACAGGGAGCCTCGCTCTTTTTCCTTTCGGATATATTCGTTCAGCTGAAAATAGTTCATCTCTTCATAGCGATGCTTAATTTTATACAGATCGGTAGGCTTTAGCGGCAACGTGGTATCTTTCATGTATCCGCTCAGCAGTTTTTGATTGCCCAGACTGTCAAATTTCAGAATATAGTAATCGTAAATCACCCATTTGTGAGTTACTGTATCCCGTATGATCTTTCTGGAATTCAGTTTATAAACCATCCGTTCCCCATCGAATTTTTCAAGAGCAAAACGATAGCCGGTTTTCCGCTTAATATTATACGACTCCACGTAAGCAAAAGTTCCCGGAGCCAGCTGAACATGAATGTTCCGTTCCCGATCCTTGACCAGTTTTTTAATGTATTTGTTGGTAAAAATACGCAGGTTATGATTGGTTACCGGGATAAGAAAACTGCGCAGCATAAAAGAAAATATAGCCAGAAAAACCGCCACCATCATGTAAGGCCGTAACAACCGCCGGAAACTGATCCCGCTGCTGAGCATGGCAATGATTTCCGTATTTCCCGCCAGCCGGGATGTAAAAAACACTACGGCAATAAACGAAAACAGATAAATAAACAGATTGACGAAATAAGGGATAAAATTGAGGTAATAATCAAAAATAATGGCATGCAGCGGAGCATTGTTTTTGATAAAATCATCAATTTTTTCCGAAACATCAAAAACGATCACCACCAAAATCAACAAAGTGATGGAATAGAAAAAAGTTCCCAGATATTTTTTAATAATATACCAGTCAAGAATTTTCATCGCATCCTGTTTCTCCGGGAAAAAATTATTTTAACAATGGTGAAAGATACATCTTTTTTTTATCGGTTCATCCCTGTTTATTGTTACAGCCGCTGTTTTATCTTTGGAATCATTTGTGCTTTCCACTGGGCAAAATCCCCTTCAAGAATATGTTTCCGGGCTTCGCGCACCAGCCAAAGATAAAACGCAATATTGTGCTGGCTGGCAATCATTCCGCCCAACAGTTCCCGGGCAGCAAACAAATGACGCAGATAAGCCCGCGAATATTGCCGGTCAACAAAAGAGGTTCCCTCCGGGTCAACCGGACTGAAATCATTTTCCCACTTTTTATTTTTAATGTTGATAATTCCGTTTTTTGTAAAAAGCATTCCGTTCCGCCCGTTACGCGTCGGCATCACACAGTCAAACATATCCACCCCCAGGGCAATGCTTTCCAGAATATTTTCCGGCGTGCCTACTCCCATCAGGTAACGGGGTTTGTCTTTGGGAAGAATACCACAAACCAGTGCGGTCATTTCATACATCACTTCGTGGGGTTCGCCCACCGAAAGGCCGCCAATGGCATTTCCGTCAGCCCCGTACGAGGCAATTACTTCTGCCGATTTTATCCGTAAATCGCGAAATGTACTTCCCTGTACAATGGGGAACAAACTCTGTCCATAACCATATTTCGGTGATGTTTCTTCTACCCGTTTTACACACCGTGCCAACCATTTATGGGTAATATCCAACGAGTTCTTAGCATATTCGTAATCACACGGATACGGCGTACACTCGTCAAAAGCCATCATAATATCCGAGCCGAGGCTACGTTGTGTATCGATCACATTTTCAGGTGTAAAACGATGTTTTGAACCGTCGATATGTGAGCGAAAAAGAACACCCGACTCATCCAGCTTACGGGTTCCCGACAACGAATAAACCTGGTACCCGCCACTGTCGGTAAGAATGGCTCCGTCCCAGCCGTTAAACCGGTGCAACCCGCCGGCTTCTTCAATGATTTTTGTTCCCGGACGCAAATAAAGATGATAGGTATTTCCCAAAATAATCTGGGCTTTTACATCCTCTTTCACATCACGGATGTGCACTCCTTTTACAGTTCCGGCTGTACCCACCGGCATAAAAATCGGTGTTTGTATTTTTCCGTGATCTGTGGTGATTTCTCCTGCTCTCGCCGATGTCTTGTCATCGGTTTTCTGTAACGCAAACTGCATAGATCTTCAAAAATTTCGGCAAAGATAGGGCATTTCCATCTTACGGAAACTACCGGTAATAATTTCACAAAACGGAAAATCGATTTTCGGCCTTTACCACCCCGAGATTTTCAATACCTTTGCGCCGTTAAAATTTTCCGGCAAATGACCCACTTTACTTTTGTTGAAATCATCTTTTTATCGTTGTTTTTAACCGGACTTCTCGTCCAGCTTATCTTTTACTGGGGAATTTTTTCACGACTTGCTTTTTTAAAAAAACAACCGCCTGCCACCACAGAACAACCCCCGGTTTCCGTCGTTATTGCTGCCCGTAACGAATACCATCATCTGAAAAAAAACCTGCCGGCAATTCTCGACCAAAAATATCCTGATTTTGAAGTCGTAGTGGTTAACCATGCTTCCGATGACGAAACCGCCGACTACCTGAAAGAGATGCAAAACCGGTATCCGCACCTGAAGGTAATTACCATCGAACGCGACCTGAATTTTTTCCACGGGAAAAAATTCCCGCTGTCCATCGGCATCAAATCGGCGGCCCACGAAGTTTTATTATTGACCGATGCCGACTGCAAACCGGCATCGCCTTACTGGATCAGCCGGATGGCTTCTCATTACAACAAGCAAACAGAAATCGTTATTGCTTACGGACCTTATTATCCGCAAAAAGGGTTTTTGAACCGGATGATCCGCTACGACACCTTTTTCACTGCCTTACAATACCTTTCGTTTGCCCTTGCGGGAAAACCGTACATGGGTGTGGGGCGTAACCTGTCGTACCGCAAGTCACTTTTCCTGAAAAACAAAGGGTTTATTTCGCATTACGATATTGCTTCGGGTGACGACGATTTGTTTATCAATCAGGTAGCCCGGAAAGAAAACACCCAGGTGGAATTGTCCCCCGAATCGTTTGTTTATTCGGAACCCAAACACCGTTTTAGCGAATGGTTTAAACAAAAACGGCGCCACCTGACCACCGGAAAAAAATATAAACTTCGTTATAAGTTTCTGTTGGGAATATTTACTGCCAGTATGGGTTTTTACTATACCGGCCTTGTGGGTTTGCTATTTCTCATAGACAACCTTATCATTTCAGGAATACTTGCAACAGGAATTTTACTGCGTTTGATCACCCGCATTATTATTTATAAAAATTTAAGTAATCGGTTGAAGGAAAAACAAATCTTGTTATTTTCGCTTTGGTGGGAACCCTTTCACTTCATTTTAATGGCAATGACCGGATTTATGGGATTTTTTACGAAACAGGCCCGATGGAAATAAGCAGAAACCTTACGGAAAAAGGAAGAAGGGATTATAAACTTATCCGCAGGGCACTGGATCACGGTGACCAACATGCTTATGCCGAATTACTGCATCATTATTACGACGGACTGTACTTTATGATGCTGAAAATGACCCAAAACCCGCATGATGCCGAAGATTTAACCATCGAAGCTTTTGGGAAAGCATTCAAAAATCTTCACCAGTACACCCCCGAATTTGCTTTCAGCACCTGGCTGTTTAAAATTGCTACCAACAACTGCATCGATTACATGCGCACCCGCAGCAAAACAGCACGCGCCGCTGATGGCTTACCCGGCCAAACCGAAGAAGACCAGCCAACCCGTTTGCCGGACGAAAATTTAGACCCCGAAGAACAATTCATCCGTTCGCAAAAAATCAAACTGATGCACGAAGTAGTGGATAAGCTGAAACCACATTACAAAAAACTTATTGAGCTGCGCTATTTCAAAGAATACAGTTACGAAGAAATCACCAAAGAACTCAACCTTCCGCTCGGAACGGTGAAAGCCCAGCTTTTCAGAGCCCGCGAGTTTTTGTACAACATCCTGAAAAATTCGAAGGAGAGGATTTAGCACTGCCTACCGGATGTTTGATGTGGGGATGTGGGACGGAAGGATGTTTGGATGGAAGGATGTTTAAGATGTGAGGATGTACAATGTGGGAATGTTTGATGTCAATGACAAGTGATGAACGATAAATGTAGAATGATGAACCGATGAATGGGAAAAAGTCATTGGTCATTGGGAAGGACGAATGATAAATGTTGAGTGATGAATGGTGAATAGTGAATATTGACCGTTGATTTTCAGTGTTTTACCATATTTTATTGTCATTCTGAACGAAGTGCAGCGTAGTGAAGGATCTAAAAATAATCACGACTGTTAAAAGAGATGCTTCGCGTTGCTCAGCAGGACAAACCGTTTGATTTTTGGAATTTGAGATTTCTTTTGGGATTTGTCTTTTTGTCTTTTTGTGATTTCCCACTTTAGGTATTTGAAGTACTCGTATGTTTGATGTCAATGATGAATGTTGAACGATAAATGTTGAGTGCTGAATGGTGAATAGTGAATAGTGAATCGTTGATTTTCAGTGTTTTACCATGTTTTATTGTCATCTTGAACGAAGTGCAGCGCAGTGAAGGATCTAAAAATAATCACGACTGTTCAAAGAGATTCTTCGCTACGCTCAGCAGGATAAACCGATTGATTTTTGGAATTTGAGATTTCTTTTGTGATTTCCCACTTTAGGTATTTGAGGTACTCGTATGTTTGATGTCAATGATGAATGTTGAACGATAAATGTTGAGTGATGAATGGTGAATAGCGAATAGCGAACCGTTGATTTTCAGTGTTTTACCATATTTTGTTGTCATTCTGAACGAAGCGCAGCGTAGTGAAGGATCTTAAAAATAATCACGACTGTTAAAAGAGATGCTTCGCGTTGCTCAGCAGGACAAACCGATTGATTTTTGAAATTTGAGATTTCTTTTGTGATTTGTCTTTTTGTCTTTTTGTGATTTCCCACTTTAGGTATTTGAAGTACTCGTATGTTTGATATCAATGATGAATGTTGAACGATAAATGTTGAGTGCTGAATGGTGAATAGTGAATAGTGAATCGTTGATTTTCAGTGTTTTACCATGTTTTATTGTCATCTTGAACGAAGTGCAGCGCAGTGAAGGATCTAAAAATAATCACGACTGTTCAAAGAGATTCTTCGCTACGCTCAGCAGGATAAACCGATTGATTTTTGGAATTTGAGATTTCTTTTGTGATTTCCCACTTTAGGTATTTGAGGTACTCGTATGTTTGATGTCAATGATGAATGTTGAGTGATGAATGGTGAATAGCGAATAGTGAACCGTTGATTTTCAGTGTTTTACCATATTTTATTGTCATCCTGAACGAAGCGCAGCGCAGTGAAGGATCTTAAAAATAATCACGACTGTTAAAAGAGATGCTTCGCGTTGCTCAGCAGGACAAACCGATTGATTTTTGAAATTTGAGATTTCTTTTGGGATTTGTCTTTTTGTCTTTTTGTGATTTCCCACTTTAGGTATTTGAGGTACTCGTATGTTTGATGTCAATGATGAATGTTGAGTGATGAATGGTGAATAGCGAATAGTGAACCGTTGATTTTCAGTGTTTTACCATATTTTATTGTCATCCTATGTTTGCAAAAAGAAATAATTACAGGAAGTGTTAAGTTTGAAAATTATTAACCAATCAGAAGAGAAAAAGGAGAAAGATAAAGACTAATGGTTGTCATTAGGCTAAAAAAGCCCGTTCAGGATGATAGTCCCTTTCTCCTTTCTACTCAATCTTGAACAGTTCGTTAGGCATGAAAGCCTGTATTTAGGATTGAAAAGACAAAGTAGAATCCCTTCTGATAAAAACATCTTGTCATGTGCAAAGTTATAGGAATTGATGTATCAAAATTAACTTTTGATGTTGCTTTTCAAAAAAAAGATGAAAAGTTCTCTTTTTTCAAATACAGTAATGATGCCAAAGGGTTTACAAAGTTTATGAAGATTATTGATAAAGAGGATCTCTGTGTAATGGAAGCAACAGGCCCTTATTATCTGTTTTTAGCCCGGTTTCTTTTTAAACAAGGGGTAAAAGTATCCGTAGTTAATCCATTGCAGATTAAACACTTCGTAAGAATGCGAATGGTAAAAGCCAAAACGGATAAAAAAGATGCCCTGATGATCGCTTTATATGGCCAATCAGAACAACCCGTTTTGTGGCAACCCGATGAGCCGGTGATTATGCAGGTTCAGCAAATTCATTCTGCCATTGAAGGTTTGCAAAAACAGGCAACCATGCTTCATAATCAACTGGAAGCATTTTCCCGGTTTCCTGATTGCGACAAGAAAGTAATGCGTGAGTTAAGAGCATTGTTAAAAACGATTAAACTGAAAATAGCTAAACTGGAAGCCGGAATACTTGAAAAAATAAAAATACATTATGCCAATACATTTAATGCGCTGACATCTATTCCGGGTATTGGACCAAAAACAGCGGCCATCCTGATAGCAATTACCAATAACTTTCAAAAATTTGACAATGCTAAGAGATTATCTTCTTACGTAGGGTTGGTTCCCAGGATATTTTCATCAGGGACAAGTATAAACGGAAAAGGACACATTACAAAAATGGGGAACAGATATATACGCAAGCTATTGTATTTATGTTCATGGTCAGCAAAAAAACACAATAGTCAATGTATAGCACTCTATGATAGATTATCAGAAAAAGGAAAGCCCGAAAGAGTTATAAAAATTGCAATTGCAAATAAGTTGTTAAGACAGGCCTATGCTATTGGAACAAAATTGAATAAATACGAAGAAAATTATGAAAAAATATTTGCTTTTTAACACAGTTCATCCTGAACGAAGCGCAGCGCAGTGAAGGATCTTAAAAATAATCACGACTGTTAAAAGAGATGCTTCGCGTTGCTCAGCAGGACAAACCGATTGATTTTTGAAATTTGGGATTTTTTTGGGATTTGTCTTTTTGTCTTTTGGGATTTTACAAACATTTTATTCAACGAAAAACCTGTGGGCATCTAATCCCGAAGGGATTAAACCCAAATAACCCTGTACGAAGTGCAGGGAAAGAACAATAAAGAAAATGGATAACCCTGAAAGGGTTAAACAAAAGTAACCGTCCTACTTTCCACAAAAAAGTAAAAAAAACACAGCCGTTATCCTTTCCTCGTCCGCGTTTGCGCAACGCGAACGCATTTCCACAGAAAAGCGAAAGGCATTGAAAATACCCCCTAAATTCGTGAACATTATACGCACGAAACAAGAACAGATTCAGGTTCATCCTGGCTAAAAAACAATTTTTGTCAGTAAAAACCCTGCACACGCCACTTTTCAGGTCTGATTCGATCTGAAAAGAGACATCTGCGGCAGGGATGGTGCGGATAGCCCGCAGGACGGGAGACGGCTGGAGGCTTGCGGAGGCGGGGCGACCAACGGAAGCCCCCGCAAACGCTTAGCCGATACGACCCCCGACCGAGGACTATGAGCAACCAGCCCGTGAAAGCCTGTGCGACGGCCGCCCCAAAAAAGAGCATGCATTGGCCATAACCAAACCGTTACCGGTCACTTTTTTGTAAATTTGCCGAAAAACAAAATACCATGAACATAAAGGAATTTCAGTCGGCTATTTTACAGGGGATTCCCGAAAAATTACCCGACCCTAAACCGTATGATCCCGATATCAATCATGCTCCTGTCCGCAAAGACATCCTTACTACGGAAGAAAAAAAGCTGGCGTTGAAAAATGCGCTGCGCTATTTTCCAAAAGAATTTCATAAAACCCTGGCACCGGAATTTGCCGATGAGCTGAAAAAATACGGCCGGATTTATATGTACCGTTTCCGTCCGGATTACGACATGTACGCCCGGCCTATCGACGAATATCCGCACAAAAGCCGGCAGGCTGCAGCCATTATGCTGATGATCCAAAACAACCTGGACCCGGCAGTGGCACAGCACCCGCATGAGTTGATCACTTATGGTGGCAACGGATCCGTTTTTATGAACTGGGCACAATATCTGCTCACCATGCAGTATCTCGCCACCATGACCGACGAACAAACCCTGGTGATGTATTCAGGCCATCCTATGGGACTGTTTCCGTCGCACAAAGACGCTCCGCGGGTAGTGGTCACCAACGGCATGGTCATTCCCAACTACTCGTCACAGGACGACTGGGAACGTTTTAATGCACTGGGCGTAAGCCAGTACGGACAAATGACCGCCGGCTCTTACATGTACATCGGTCCACAGGGCATTGTGCACGGCACCACCATTACCGTAATGAACGCTGCCCGCAAAACAGCCAAAAATGGCGAAGACCCCTTTGCCGGAAAACTTTTTGTTTCTTCCGGACTGGGTGGCATGTCGGGCGCTCAGCCCAAAGCCGGCGACATTGCCGGAGTAATTTCCGTAGTTGCCGAAGTGAACCCCAAAGCAGCACAAAAACGACACGAACAGGGTTGGGTGGACGAAATTTACACCAACCTCGACGAACTGATTCCGCGCATCCGCAAAGCCAAAGCTGGAAAAGAAGTCGTTTCGCTGGCTTATGAAGGAAATATTGTGGACTTGTGGGAAAGACTGGTTGAAGAGGATATCCGGGTAGATCTTGGTTCTGATCAAACTTCATTACACAACCCGTGGTCAGGCGGATATTATCCTGCCGGATTAAGCTTTGAAGAATCGAACCGGCTGATGGCCGAAGATCCGGAAGCTTTTAAAGAAAAAGTACGGGCATCGTTGCGCCGCCAGGTAGCTGCCATCAATCAATTGACAGCAAAGGGAATGTATTTCTTTGATTATGGCAATGCTTTTTTGCTGGAAGCTTCGCGTGCCGGCGCCGACATCATGGCCAAAGACGGTATCAATTTCCGTTACCCATCTTATGTTCAAGATATTATGGGGCCCCTGTTTTTTGATTATGGATTTGGCCCGTTTCGTTGGGTTTGTACTTCCGGCAAGCCGGAAGATTTGGCCCTTACCGACGAAATTGCCGCCAATGTACTTGAAACCATCCACGCCAATGCCCCACAGAAAATTAAAAGCCAATTGGCCGACAATATCCAGTGGATCAGGGGCGCACAGCAAAACAAACTGGTGGTGGGTTCACAAGCCCGTATTCTGTATGCCGATGCTGAAGGACGCATCAAAATTGCATCGGCCTTTAACCAGGCCATCAAAAACGGACGTATTTCGGCACCCATTGTGCTTGGGCGTGACCATCACGATGTTTCCGGAACCGACTCGCCTTTCCGCGAAACTTCCAACATTTACGACGGTTCCAAATTCACGGCAGACATGGCCATTCAAAATGTTATTGGCGATGCTTTCCGTGGCGCCACGTGGGTTTCTATCCACAACGGCGGCGGCGTAGGTTGGGGCGAAGTCATTAACGGCGGATTTGGGATGGTTCTCGATGGCAGCGATGACGCCCATCGCCGGCTGCAGGCCATGCTTTACTGGGATGTCAACAACGGAATCTCCCGCCGTAGTTGGGCTCGTAACAACGGCGCTCTGTTTGCCGCCAAACGAGCCATGGAACAAAATCCCAATTTACGGGTTACCCTTCCCCATCTGGCCGATGACAAGCTGGTGAACGGATTATTTTAATTTTGGATGTGAGGATGTGAGGATGTGAGGATGCGTGATATTCATCCTTGATGTTTTTTTGTAGTGGAAAAGTGAACACCATCAGCTATTACGGAATGATGAATGGTTGATTTCAGTGTTATATCAATACTTTTAGTGTCTCCTGTCCGTAGGACTCTCTGGAGAACGGAACACAACGAAGAAACTCAATAACCCCATGGATACTTGTGCACGTTTGTGCCGTGAACTCTTCGGTGGGATAATACCTACGCATTTTCAACAAAATGCTGCTGCTATCACTTTTCAGGTCTCATTCGACCTGAAAAGTGATAGCAAAAAAAAGTTTCTTTGTTTACAAACAAATCCCCACACCAAAAAGAATAGAAAATAACAGCGTGGAAAGAGCCAGTCGTTTTAAAAACGGATCAAGCCGGGTTTTGTCTTTTGTGCGAAGGATCTGTATCAGATCACGAGTAAAAAATGGCAACGACAACACAAAAAGAAAATTCCAGCCCGAATGGAAATTTATGATCACATAGGCCAAAGCCAGTAACCAGGCCATCACGATTAATACCACATGATAAATACGTGCTTTCTTATAACCCAACCGCGAAGCCACCGTATGTTTGCCGGAGGCCCGATCGTTATCCATATCGCGCATATTGTTCAAATTCAAGACTCCTGTGCTCAATAATCCCATAGCCGAAGCGGGCAGCAACAACAGCCAGTGAAACTGCAAACTGTTCAGATAATACGTTCCGAGTACAGCTACCAGACCAAAAAAAAGAAATACGAACAAGTCTCCCCATCCTCTGTAGCCATAAGCATGTGTACCGGTAGTATATTTTATGGCTGCCGCAATGGCTGCCAGTCCGAGTGCCAGAAACAACAACGCGGTAATCAGATGATCGCCCAGTGCCACATACAAAAGTCCTACTCCCGAAACAAAAGAAAGCATGGCAAAAACAATAATGGCTGATTTCATCTGCCGTGCTGAAATCCGGCCACTTTGCACCGTACGTTCCGGCCCTACACGTTGGGCATTGTCTGTGCCTTTCAGTGCATCGCCATAATCATTGGCAAGGTTCGAAAGAATTTGTAAAAACAAAGTGGTAAGCAACGCCAGCGCAATAACTCCCCACCGGGCTTTGCCATCCGCTATGGCCAAAAAACTTCCCGTAAAGATTGTCGACAAAGCCAACGGCAGCGTTCGCAGACGAAAAGCTTCCATCCACACACGAAAACCGCTTTGGGTTGATGTTGTCATCTTCACCGGGGAAATTACGGAAACTTGGGATATTTATGAAAATCAGGATCACGCTTTTCAAGAAAAGCATTTTTCCCTTCCTGGGCTTCGTCAGTCATGTAATAAAGCAGGGTAGCGTTGCCGGCAAACTCCTGTAAACCAATCTGCCCGTCCAGTTCGGCATTCAATCCCAACTTGATCATCCGCAGGGCCATAGGACTGCGTTTGTGCATGGTCAGGCACCATTCTACCGTTTCATCTTCCAGTTTTTCCAGTGGAACCACTTTGTTCACCAATCCCATTTCCAGGGCTTCCTGTGCCGTATATTGTTTGTTCAGGAACCAGATTTCGCGGGCTTTTTTCTGTCCCACGATACTGGCAAGATAAGATGAACCCAGGCCGGCATCAAAGCTACCCACTTTCGGACCGGTTTGACCAAATTTTGCATTCTCGGAAGCAATCGTCAAATCACAGACCACATGCAACACATGGCCGCCGCCAATAGCATAACCGTTGACCATAGCAATTACCGGTTTGGGAATGGAACGGATTTTACGCTGAACATCCAGCACATTCAACCGCGGAATGCCGTCTTTACCAATGTAACCACCTTTGCCTTTGACATTTTGGTCGCCACCGGCGCAAAAAGCTTTGTCCCCCTCACCGGTAAAGATCACGGTATAAATCGTCATATCTTCACGGCAAATGTCCATGGCTATCGCCATTTCTGTTGTTGTTGTCGGCGTAAAAGCATTGTAATACCGCGGACGATTGATGGTAATTTTAGCAATATGGTTCCATTTTTCGAACTTTATCTCTTCAAAATCACGGATTTTTTCCCACTTTCTTTTACTCATAATTTATTTTTTTGCGTACAAAAGTAAGGTAAATTTTTTCAGAAAATCCGTTGCTTTTTCCCGAATAAATTCAAAACAAAAAGGAGAGTGTCTTACGGGACTGAATCCATACAAATATCCTTTTCAAATCTTTTGCTTCCTGCTTCCAACTTCCAACTTCGGACTTCCCGCTTCCCTACTTCAAAATCTTATTCCTCACTACCGAGGTAGCCGCTTTTACCGAAAAACGGGCCAGTTGTTCCAGCACAAAAGCCAAATTATCCATCGGGATCATACTAATGGTTTCCTTGATAGGAATCACTCTGTGCAGACGCAGGTTGGCACGCATGATCCAGTCCATGGTAAACTCGTTACGCATCCAGTATTTACTGTCTTCGCCCATGGCATTCAGCCATTTCACGCCGCCGTCCCATTTCCCTTCACTTTTAATAAAATAAAGAGAAAAAGCGCCGATAATTTTTTGGAAATTCATGGTTTCCTGATCCCGCAGCGAATCGGCTATTTTAGACAGGGTTTTCTGATCCAGCATATCTTTTTCCATGGCTGTCGTAACTCCCTTGGCAAAAGTCTGGTATTGTTTCAGTATTTCGTTAAACCCCATCCCGCAGCCATCGGGGTTCAGCATTCCGGAAGCGCCGAAGAAAATAATCCGGTCAAGAGCATATTTTTTCAGCGAACCGGAAACAATGGTCCCTGCTAAATTTTGAACTTTTTTTCCGTTGGGTTCCAGCTCTTTAATGGTTTTTTCAAAGATCTCCTTCAATTCGGCAGGATTTCCCATGGTATTGTATCGCCCCTGAAAAACATAAATATTGGTCAACGTATCGGAATGCGGGTGAATTCCCACATAAGTATTATCCTTATCATTCAGTGGATAATATTCCAACACATAAGGCTTTTCGTGTTTTTCATGTTCAATAACCCCGCCGTAAATCACCCAGGCATCGTGCCGTTTAATGAGTCTGTGACGGGCTATTATGGGCGAACCGGACCCCATGGCATCGATCAATAGCCGGGCAAAATATTTTCCTTTGCTGGTGGTAATTTCAACGCCATCATTTACATAATGGTATTTTTTAAACGATTCCTGCCGGATTACCGCCCCGTTCGCTTTCGCCCTTTCCAACCACAATTGCAGCACTTTGTTATGGTCAAGCGTAACCGCATCATCCATCATGTCGTGTTCCTGTGTGGGCGAAGTAAACCGGATCCGGTCAAACCGGGCAACAACAGCATCTTCGATATTGTGTTTTTTCACCCGGTCGGCATAACTGTACCATGTACAGGAGGTCGTTCCCGGCTCCCGCCTTTCCACCACCAGTACTTTAAATTTTTTACTCAATTCTACTGCTGCCGTTAGTCCGGCAGGACCGGCACCGGCAATCAGAATATCATATTTTTCCATCTCACTCATTTCACAGGTTTTCATAAAGGCTGATACTCCGTATTTTGTTGCTCTTATTTCGGGAGCAAAGCCTTTTTTACCGGGCTTTTTCAAGCAATATGCCTTCAAAATAATCTGCAAAGAAAAGAATAATTTCTGAACCTGTTAAATTTTTCGAATTTTTGACTTTGTAAATCTAAAATTCATAGTTTTGCCAAAAACCTGGTTCATGATACCAACACTTTATAAGTCGGCACTGCATCCCCGGGAAGTCAGGGCACTTTTAAAGCTAACGCTGAAAGGACAGCAATTTACCATCCCCAAAGAGCCCCTGGCCCAACTGGTTTCAAAGCTTGATGATCAAGCTTTTTGCTGCGCAGCACTCACCAAAGTATCACGCTCTTTTGCCGCTGTTATACAACAACTTCCGGAAGACCTAAAAAATGCGGTGTGCGTCTTTTACCTGGTTTTGCGTGCACTCGATACCATCGAAGATGATATGCAATTTCCACAGGAAGAAAAGTTGAAGTTGCTGAGAAGTTTTCACATCCATACACAAGATGAAAATTTCACGCTGCAAAATGTAGGCGACCATGAAGATTACCGTATCCTGCTGGAACATTATGATAAAGTAGTTCGTTTCTTTAAAAGCCTGGACGACCATTACCGGGAAGTCATTGTGGAAATCACAAAAAAAATGGGTAATGGCATGGCCGATTTTGCCGAGAAAAAAGTGGTAACGGTAAAAGATTACGACCTGTATTGCCATTATGTGGCCGGACTGGTCGGCGTTGGGTTATCCGATCTTTTTTCGGCATCAGGACTGGAAAGCCCGGATTTAAAAGAGCGACACGATTTATCCAACTCCATGGGGTTGTTTTTACAGAAAACCAACATCATCCGCGACTACCACGAAGATTTATTTTCAGACCGCACGTTCTGGCCCGAAGAAATCTGGGGAAAATATGCCGACGATTTATCCTATTTTACCAAAAATCCGCACGACCCAAAATCGCTGGCCTGCCTGAACGAAATGGTGATGAACGCATTAACCCACCTGCCCGATGTGGTGGATTATCTGCGCCTGCTAAAAAACAAAAGTGTTTTCCGTTTTGCCGCCATACCGCAGGTGATGGCCATTGCCACACTGGCCGTGGTTTTCAATAATCCGAAAACCTTTACCGGCGTGGTAAAAGTACGTAAAGGGCTGGCCGCCCGATTGATTTTGTATGATCTGTCGCTGGAAGAAACCCTGAAATATTTTAAAAAGTACAGCCGGGTTTTCCTGCGAAAAACACCTAAAAATACCGATTTGCACAAACAACTTTCGGAATGGGCGGCAACACTAAACCGGAAAATTGAGATGCCTGAAAAATGACAACCCGGTATTATTCAGGTTACAGATTATCCTTTTTTTACATCTTTTTGCTCTCATAACAGCAATCCTGTTTTTATTCCAAACGAAACACGACAAAACAGGCCGCTCTCCTTTCTGATCGCGCACTTGTTTTGGTAACAATTAACAATCAAAAAATCTTTCTTCTTCACGAATAACACCGCCCATTACTTTATTCTTTCAAATTTAAAAAGCTACATACATAAAGAACGAACAAATATTTCCTTTTATTTTAAATAAATAACAATCAAGCTATTACACAATATACATCTATTAAAATCACTATTAACCCATCAATAATAGTTGACTTTTTTATATTTTCTAACTATTTTTGTAAAAACAAACTAACAATACAACCAAAAAACACTTATTTCAACAACTTACCTTTAAAACGAAAAGAAAAGCCCCAAAATACAACCACGTTCTTTATTCTTTTTACCATTTAATTTTCAACATCATGAAGCGTTTTTATTTCTTCTTTCTTATTTTTACTTTTTTCCTGGTAAGTTGCAGTAAAAATAACATAGAACCTTCGGGCCAAAAATTTTCATCCACAATTTATCCGGCTTCACCTACCAATGGACAAAGCATGTATTTGTCATCAGACTCAACGTGGGACTGGGAAAACACAAGCTTCATTCCGTTTAAAGGAGACAATATCCTGCTTCCCTGGGTATCAGGAGCAAATTCAGTCGGGATTCCAATGCAAATAGTAAATGACATGCATAAAGCAGATGGCTGGGTATTGTTATACAACGATTTTCCTTATGCCGATGCAAATCCTTTTTTTGTTTTGTACAATAAATTTACCGGTATTGCCCGTGTATTCATGTACATAACAAATAATGAAAATACATATACCAGTTTTACATGGAATTTTAAGCTGGAAACAGACAAAGGCTATAAAACGGCTGCTTTTAACCTGAACCGAACCGTTCCCGAGCCTTTTTCAACCAAATTTTCGTCTCCATCAATCTACAACATAGACGATAATCTACTTATGGGTGTTGCTCCTTATAGTTGGTACTATTCTGATATCGAATTCTCTTATGATCCAACATTAAAAAACGAGACGTTTGCAGACATTAAGTTTGCCATAAATTGTATCATTACAAATCAATACCATGTTGCATTAAAGGAAAATTTAATGGATAACGCCGGAGGCTTTTTTGCTTTACCCGCTTCTGACGATGTTTCAACAGCACCCGAAGGCTTTATAAAAAACTTTAACACAAACAGATCCGGACATCTTCATTTATTCTCATTGCAAGAAACGGACAGATGGGTTTCCTCTTACATAAACCAGCAAACCAATCCTTTAGTAAAATCCCAGATCAGGAATGCTTTAGACCTGGCTTATAAATCCATTAAACCATCAAATTTTTTACTTAACGTATTCACAAACGGTTTAATATACACCAGTACCAATAGCCCGGGGAAAATCAATTTGGACATTAAGGCCAAAATAGAAAGTAAAAGCGATATTACCGAATCCTTTTCCGGTCCACATGCAGTATTATTACTTCCCGGTGTTAAAAAATCAGAATTGGCTGCCGACCAGTATGTTTTAACGCCTAATTACAATCAACTGCTTGGTGTATTTTACATTGATAAAACACCAACGATTAAATACACCCAAACTTTTCAAAAAGACGGAAATGAATATCTTATCGATAACAAAATAGAAATTGACACGAACTCTTTTAAAGTCATTATTAATCCTGCGGTTCGGGAAGCCTGTTCTAAAATAAAAATCTCCAAACAAATTGTCATGACTACTTCCCGCTATTCTACCAGCGTCAGCGGAACTTTAATCGATAGCCGGAACAATCTTTTAACATACCTGGGAACCTCAACAATGGAATACAGATACAAAGATGTACGGCCACTGCCTTTAGAAGATCATTTTAAAATCAAGCTGACATTAGCCCTGACACCAAAAGGCAAAAAAACACCTTACATTCTTATTAAAGAATTTAATCCTCAGGTTCAAAGGAAATTTTACATCCAACAAAAAGGGCAATAAATTTATCTTTTAATAAATCAAAGCGGTTCAGAATAAGCATTCTGTCTTAAAATTTACTTTTTTCTGCTTGCTTTCTTACTTAATCGGTTTTTTCTACAATCAAAACAAGCCTATAAAAACAGAGTAATTATGTAAAGTTTTCCTGCGGCAGGGATGGTGCAGATAGCCCGCAGAGCCGGGGACGACGGAAGGCTTGCGGAGGCGGGGCGACACCAGAAGCCCCCGCAAACGCTTAGCCGACGCGGCGCCGGAACGAGGACTATGAGCAACCAGCCCGTGAAAGCCCCGTGCGCCGGGTCCGCCCAAAAAAAATTTTTTTATCCGCTTGTTTTTTTCAATTTTTTATTTCTACATTTGTCGCCATGAACAAAATGAATTTGAATAACAATTGGTGGTGGCTTCTTTTCGTCCGAAACTGACGTGAAGAGAAGCGCTTGTATAAAATATTTAAACGGCCTGTCGAATCACGACAGGCCGTTTTTTTTTAATCACATTTCAATATGGAAACAGTAAACATACACGTAAAAACCAAAAAATTGCTGGCCGACACACTGACGCCGGTGGGGCTTTACCTGAACCTGCGCGACCGGTTTTATCAGGCTTTTTTGCTGGAAAGTTCGGATTATCACGGCAATGACAACAACTACTCATTTGTGTGCATCGACCCGCTGGCTTCGTTTGTACTGGAAAACGACACGGTTACCGAAACCGTGGGCGACCAAACGGAAACGGTACATCTTTCGAAAAAACAGGAACTGATTCCTGTACTACAGCAGTTTACAGGAAAATTCCGCCTTTTGCAGGAAGAAGACAGCGCAAAAGAGACGGCCGGCGCCAACGGATTTTTCGGCTATACGGCTTACGACGCCGTGCAGTATTTTGAAACCATTACGCTGCAGGCCCCGCAAAAAGCGGAACAGCACATTCCGGTGATGCATTACACAGCATTCCGGTTTGTGCTGCGTTTTGACCATTTTAAAAACGAACTGCTGCTCATCGAAAACCGTTTTGACGGCGAAGTATCGCAAATGGAAAAGATGGAAAGCCTGCTGCATATCAGCAAGTTTCCGGGTTACGGATTTAGGCTGGCAGGCGAAAAAACTTCCAACCTGACCGACAGCCAGTTTATGGAAATGGTGAAAAAGGGCAAAGAACATTGCCAGCGGGGCGATGTGTTTCAGATTGTGCTGTCGCGACAGTTTTCGCAGGGTTTTACGGGCGACGAATTTAACGTTTACCGTACGCTGCGCTCGGTGAACCCGTCACCTTATCTTTTTTATTTTGACTACGGCAGCTTTAAACTTTTTGGCTCTTCACCCGAAGCGCAACTGAAAGTGAACGGCAGGCAGGCGGTCATTAATCCCATTGCAGGAACATTCCGCCGCAGCGGAAACGATGAAAAGGATAAGCAACTGGCTGAACAACTTTCGGCCGACCCGAAAGAAAATGCCGAGCACACCATGCTGGTTGATTTGGCCCGCAACGATTTGAGCCGCCACGGCGGAAAGGTGGAAGTGAAAACGTTTAAAGAAGTGCAGTACTACAGCCATGTGATTCATCTCGTTTCGGAAGTAACGGCCGAGCTGGATGAAAATGCCGATGCACTGCAATTGTTTGCCGATACTTTTCCGGCCGGAACCCTTTCGGGGGCACCCAAATACAAAGCCATGGAACTGATTGACCGCTACGAAAACCAAAGTCGCGGTTTTTACGGCGGGGCCATCGGTATTTTCGGCTTTGACGGTTCGCTGAACCATGCCATAACCATCCGCAGTTTCCTAAGCAAAAACAACCGGCTTTATTTTCAGGCGGGCGCCGGGGTGGTGGTTTCGTCGGTGGAAGAAAACGAGTTGCAGGAAATCAACAACAAACTGGGCGCTCTGCTGTCGGCGCTGGAAAAAGCGGAAAAGTTGACGGGGAAGAAAGGTTGAAGGGGTGGAAGGTGAAGGGGTGATAAGGTGAGAGGGTGAGATGGTTGAGGGGTTAAAGGGTAAGAAAGGTTAGAAGGTAGGAAGATTGAAAGGTGAGAAAAGATGAATGGTGGAAGGGTGGGAAGATTGGATGGATGAAGGTTAAAAGGTGAAAGGGTAAAAGGGTTAGAAGTGAGAAAGGCTGAAGAATGAGATGGTTGATGGGTTTAAAGGGTAAGAAAGGTTGGAAGGTGAGATGGTAGAACGATTAGAAGGGAAAGAAAATTGGATGGATGGAAGAATACATATAATAAATCACAACAAATCAATAAAATACAAATAAATGAAGAAAGTCCTGGTACTTGATAATTACGATTCGTTCACTTACAACCTGGTGCATTTTGTCCGCGAGCATGGCGGATGTGACGTGGATGTGCACCGGAACGACCGGATAACCGTAGAACAGGCCGGCCGTTACGACTACATCATCCTGTCGCCCGGCCCGGGACTGCCTGCCGATGCCGGCATCATGGAAAAAGTGATTGAGCGATATGTTTCCGAAAAGAAAATTTTCGGTGTTTGTCTTGGCATGCAGGCTATTGCCGAAGTTCTCGGCGGCCGGCTGACAAACCTGTCGCAGGTTTACCACGGGGTGGCCACACCGGTTTTCAGACAAGACAAAGACGACCCCGTTTTTGAAGGCATTCCACAGAAATTCACAGCCGGCCGTTACCACAGCTGGGTGGTGAGCGAAAACGGTTTCCCGCCGGAACTGCTCATCACATCCCGCGACAGCGAAGGCCGTATCATGTCGGTCCGCCATCGCGAACATCCGGTTTTCGGCCTGCAGTTTCATCCGGAATCCATCCTGACACCCCAAGGCAAACAAATGATTGACAATTTTTTAAATCTGTAAAAAAATGAAAAATATACTGAATCGTCTTTTCGACCATCAGCAGCTCAGCGAGCAAGACGCTTACGATGTGCTCACCGGCATGGGAAAAGGAAAATACAATCCGTCGCAGATGGCGGCTTTTCTTACCGTTTATCTGATGCGCCCCATTTCGGTGGAAGAGCTGAAAGGTTTTCGTACGGCGCTGCTCGATCTGTGCCTGAAAGTTAATTTATCTGATTTTGAGACCATCGACGTGTGCGGCACCGGCGGCGACGGCAAAGACACATTCAATATTTCCACACTGGCCGCTTTTGTGGTGGCCGGTGCCGGCTATAAGGTGGCCAAACACGGCAACTATGGCGTTTCGTCGTCGTGTGGTTCGTCCAACGTGATGGAATATCTCGGCTACGTTTTCACCAACGACGAAGGCAAACTCAAACGGCAACTGGAAGTTTCGAACTTCTGCATGATGCATGCCCCGTTGTTTCACCCGGCCATGAAAAATGTGGCGCCGATCCGCCGCGAGCTGGGGGTAAAAACGTTCTTCAACATGCTCGGCCCGCTGGTCAACCCGTCGTTTCCACAAAACCAGATGACGGGCGTTTACAGCCTGGAAGTGGCACGGCTTTACAACTATCTTTTCCAGAAAGAAAGCAGTACCCGTTTCGCCATTATCCACAGCCTGGACGGGTATGATGAGATTTCCCTTACGGGGAAAGTGAAAAGCTACCGTCCTGACGGGGAAAAGGTTTTGACACCTGCCGATTTTGGTCTGCAGGCGGTAAAACCGGAAGAGATCACCGGCGGGAAGACAGTGCAGGAAGCCGCCCGGCTTTTTACGGCCATCCTGCAAAACGAAGGAACGCCGGCACAAACCAATGTGGTAGTAGCCAATGCTGCTGTTGCCATTCAGGTTTTTGAAAACAAGCCGCTGGCCGAGTGTGTGGAAACGGCCCGCGTCTCTCTGCAATCGGGAAAAGCTTACGCATCATTGAAAAAAGCTGTTGAACTTTCGCAACAGGAATAATCAGAGAAACAAGAAATAAAGCTTAAAAACAAATGTATTACAATGGTAAATCCTATATCCAAGACTACTGTTTGTATCATTCTGAACGAAGTGAAGAATCTATAAAAAATCATTATTCAATTCATTGAGATTCTTCGCGTTGCTCAGAATAACAATTTGCCAAAATTTTAAAACGTTTTTATTTAACACATTGTCATTTATTTAAGATTTGCCAGGTATTCAACTAAACATCAAAACTTTATGGACATTCTAAAAAAAATCATAACCCACAAAAGAAAAGAAACGGAAGAGCGCCAACGGCTTTATCCGTTGGAACTGCTGAAAAAAAGCATCCATTTTGCCGCCCCTTGCGTATCGCTGAAACAGTATGTGCTACGCCCGGACAAATCGGGGATCATTGCCGAATTCAAACGCCGGTCGCCGTCGAAAGGCAACATCAACCTGTATGCCGATGTGGAAAAAATTTCCATCGGATACATGCAGGCCGGGGCTTCGGCGCTGTCGGTACTGACCGATGAAACTTTTTTCGGTGGCAGCAACGACGACCTGAAAACCGCGCGGAAGTTCAACTACTGCCCTATCCTGCGAAAAGATTTTGTGGTGGACGAATACCAGATTTATGAAGCCAAGGCCATTGGCGCCGATGCCATATTGCTCATTGCCGCAGTACTCTCACGACAGGAAAT
Source organism: Candidatus Sulfidibacterium hydrothermale (assembly GCF_020149915.1). Classification (GTDB taxonomy): domain Bacteria; phylum Bacteroidota; class Bacteroidia; order Bacteroidales; family F082; genus Sulfidibacterium; species Sulfidibacterium hydrothermale. The sequence continues at coordinate 846,422 of NZ_CP083760.1, read as the reverse complement.
TGAACAGTTTACTGCACTGGCACACCGGCTGGGTATGGAAGTACTATTGGAATTTTATGCGCCGGAAGAACTTGAAAAATATGTCCCCGATGCAGACTTAACCGGCATCAACAACCGGAATCTGAAAGATTTCTCGGTAAATTTTGACCATGCCATCCAAATGGCCCGGCAACTGCCGGCCGGAACCCTGAAAATCGCCGAAAGCGGCATCCGCCAACCACAAGACATTGTTTTACTGAAAAATGCCGGATTTGACGGTTTTCTTATCGGCGAACTGTTTATGCGCGAAGTTTCGCCTGAAACGGCCTGTCGCCATTTTATCCGCGAGGTAAATGAACTACAAAAAAACCGGACGTCATGAATGCACAAAAAATACATTTGAAAGTCTGCGGCATGCGCGAAGCATCTAACATTGCCGCACTAGCGGAACTACATCCCGATTTTATCGGATTTATTTTTCATGAGATTTCGCCGCGCTACTGCGACCGGCTTCCGGAAGTAACCATCCCGGAAAACATTGCCAAAACAGGCGTATTTGTAAATAAATCCACCGAATATATCCGACTGAAAAAGGAAAACTTCAGACTGGATTACATCCAGTTGCACGGAGTGGAAAGTCCGGAATTTTGCAAAGAAATCAGCCGGACAGTGGCGCCGGTCATTAAAGCTTTTAACCTTCACGCCGAATTTGATTTTGACAGGCTGAAAGCATATGAATCCTGTTGCGATTATTTCCTTTTTGATGCTTCCGGTCCGCAAGCCGGCGGCAACGGGATAACTTTTAACTGGGAATTATTAAAAAATTACACTGGGAAAGTTCCCTTTTTGCTCAGCGGCGGCATCGACGAAACCATGGCCCGGGCCATCAAAGAAATAGACCATCCGGCCTTTTACGGCGTGGACATCAACAGCCGCTTTGAAACAAAACCCGGCATCAAAAACATCCATAAAATAAAACGTTTCAAACATGAATTACAATCCTGACGAACAAGGTTTTTACGGCGAATTCGGTGGCGCTTTCGTCCCCGAAATGCTCTACCCCAACGTGGAAGAACTGCAGCAAAACTACCTGAAGATCATCAATTCCGACAGCTTTCAAACCGCTTTTAAACAGCTTTTGAAAGATTATGCCGGACGACCTACACCACTCTATTTTGCCAGTCGCTTATCAAAAAAATACAACACCCGCATTTTTCTGAAACGGGAAGACCTGACCCACACCGGCGCCCACAAAATCAACAATACCATCGGGCAAATTCTTGTGGCGCAACACCTGGGCAAGAAAAGCATCATTGCGGAAACCGGTGCAGGTCAGCATGGGGTAGCTACGGCTACCGTGGCAGCACTGGCAGGACTGCCGTGTATCGTTTACATGGGCGAAACAGACATGGAAAGGCAGGCCCCCAATGTGGCGCGCATGCGAATGCTCGGTGCCGAAGTACGTCCGGCCAGATCGGGCAGCCGTACACTGAAAGATGCTACCAACGAAGCCATCCGCCACTGGATTAATCATCCCGAAACGTATTATCTCATCGGCTCGGTGGTGGGGCCGCATCCCTACCCCGACATGGTGGCCCGGTTTCAGTCGGTCATCAGCGAAGAGATGAAAAAACAGCTTTCGGAAAAAACCGACTGCGATCATCCCGACAAAATCATTGCCTGTGTAGGCGGAGGCAGCAACGCTGCCGGCGCTTTTTATCATTATCTCGATAACGAAAAGGTGGAACTCATTGCCGTGGAAGCTGAAGGACTGGGCGTTGACAGCGGCGAAACAGCGGCCACCACACAAACCGGCAGCGAAGGAATTATTCACGGCAGCCGGACGTTGCTGATGCAAAATGCCGAAGGACAAATAACCGAACCTTATTCCATTTCGGCCGGACTGGATTATCCCGGCATCGGGCCGCTGCATGCTTTTCTGTTTAAAAACCGGCGCGGGACATTTATGGGCGCCACCGACCGCGAAGCGCTGGATGCTGCCTTTGAACTGACCCGGCTGGAAGGCATTATCCCGGCACTGGAATCGGCTCATGCCCTGGCTGCTTTGAAAAAAATCCGGTTAAAACCGGATGAAACCGTGGTGGTAAACCTTTCGGGAAGAGGCGACAAAGACATGGAAACATATTTGAAATATTTGAATAAGGACCAATGAACAAAATAGATCAACTTTTCCGGCAGAAGAAAAATATTCTGAACATTTATCTCACAGCGGGTTTTCCGCAACGCGACGATACAGTGCCTGTCGTTTTGGAACTGGAAAAAGCCGGCGTGGACATGGTGGAAATCGGCCTGCCGTTTTCCGATCCGCTGGCCGATGGCCCGGTAATTCAGCACAGCAGCACGGCGGCCATCCAAAACGGCATCACCCTGCAGAAAATCTTCCAGCAGGTACGCGAAATCCGAAAACAATCAGAAATCCCCATTCTGCTCATGGGCTATCTGAACCAGATGATGGCTTATGGCGAAGAAGCTTTTCTGGAAGAAGCTGCCCGCAGCGGGGCTGACGGACTCATCATCCCCGACCTTCCGGCAGATTTTTACAACCGGCATTACCGGCAAAAAGCCGAAAGTCTCGGCTTAAAAATGGTTTTTCTCATCAGCCCGCAAACCGGTGAAGCACGGATCCGAATAGTGGACGAAGCCTGCTCGGGATTTTTGTATGTGGTGTCGTCCGCATCCGTAACGGGCAACAAAGCCGCCATGCAAACAGAACAACAGGCTTATTTCCGGCGTATCCGCAACATGCAACTGAAAAATCCCACACTCATCGGTTTTGGCATTCACGACCGGCACACATTTGAAACGGCCTGCCAGTACGCACACGGGGCCATCATCGGCAGTGCTTTTATCCGGACACTGGAAAAACCGGGTTCATTACAACAAAATATTCAGGAATTTATCAAAACCATTCGTTCATGATTATCCAGTTAGAAAAAAATATTGATAAAACACAGAAAGAAAAGCTGTTCGACAAACTGACAGCATTAAAGATTGATGCCCGCCTGATAAAAACCAACTTCCGCGAATACATTGTAGGCATTCCTTCCGGCGAATTTGACCTGCGTGAAATTGGCAACATGCCGGGCATTGCCGATATCCACCGTGTATCGGACAGCTACAAAATGGTTTCCCGCAAATGGAAGCTGAACAACACCGTTATTGATCTGGGCGACGGTATCACCATTGGCAACGGCGAACTGGCCATCATGGCCGGACCGTGTGCCATCGAAAGCGAAGAACAAATTATCAGCATTGTCAATCATCTGAAAAAAAACAACATCCGCATTATGCGGGGCGGCGTGTACAAACCCCGCAGCTCGCCCTATTCGTTTCGCGGGCTGGGCATCGAAGGACTGAAACTGTTTCACAAACACTGTTCGGAAAACGGCATCAAAGTAATTACCGAGGTCATGCAGGTGTCGCAGGTGGAACCCATGCTGGATTATGTGGACATTTTTCAGGTGGGTGCACGCAACTCGCAAAATTTCAGCCTGCTGGATGTACTGGGAAAAACGGATAAACCGGTAATGATCAAACGGGGCATCTCGGGTACAATAGACGAACTGCTTTACTCGGCCGAATATGTTTTTTCGGGCGGCAATGAAAAGATCATGCTTTGCGAACGCGGTATCCGCACCTTTGAACGGGCTACCCGCAACACACTGGACTTAAGTGCCATTCCCATTTTGAAAGACAAAACCCATCTGCCGGTTATTGTGGACCCGTCGCACGGGGTCGGTATCCGCAATTACGTTCCGCCGATGGCGCTGGCAGGGGTCATGAGCGGTGCCGACGGGGTGATCATGGAAATCCATGAAACACCGGAAAAAGCATTTTCCGACGGGCCACAAAGTCTTTATTATCCGCAGGCCGAAAAACTTTACCGGCAATTGCGTGAAACCAAAAAACTGCGGGACCATTTTTAAACCGGACGCTGCTTAGTCAAAAGCCGTGTAAGCTGTTTCGCCGTGCATGGCTTCATCCAGTCCGACAGCTTCTTCCTTTGGTGTGACACGCAGTCCCCAGATTTTGTCAACAACGAGAAACAGGACAAATGTTCCTGCCGCCGAATAAAGGATGGTAGCCAATACCGCCGTTATCTGCACCACCAACTGATGCGCATCGCCATAAAAAAGTCCGCGAGCCTGGCTTTGCACCAGCGGGGTAGCCAGAATTCCGGTGAGCAATGCGCCGACAATTCCGCCCACACCATGTACGCCGAAAGCATCCAGCGTATCGTCGTAACCCAGCTTCGGTTTTACATAAGCCACCATCAGGAAACAGACCAGAGAAACCAGTACGCCAATGGCAATAGCCCCGGAAACATCCACAAAACCGGCTGCCGGTGTAATGGCCACCAGTCCGCCCACTGCCCCGGTAGCCACCCCGACCAGGGTTGGTTTTTTTCCGATAACCCAATCCAGCACAGCCCATGTAAAAGCAGCCGTTGCAGCAGCAAGATGGGTTACAAAAAAAGCATGAGCCGCCAGTCCGTCGGCTGCCAGTCCGCTGCCGGCATTGAAACCAAACCAGCCAAACCATAACATGGCCGCCCCGATAGCCACAAACGGAATGTTATGTGGCGGAACGGCGTGTCCCTGGTAATCGTGCCGTTTTCCGAGCATCACCGCCATTACCAGAGCGGCAATTCCGGCATTGATGTGCACCACCGTGCCACCGGCAAAATCAAGCGCACCAAGTTTTGCCAGCCAGCCGTCGGCCGACCATACCCAGTGAGCCACCGGATTGTAAACAAACAAAGCCCATAAAACCGAAAAAATCAGAAAACCCCTGAAATGAATCCGTTCGGCGAAAGCCCCGATGATCAACGCCGGCGTAATCACTGCAAACATCATTTGAAAAAGGACAAAAACAATGTGCGGTATCGTTCCGACCATCACCGGCAATCCGTGTATCATCTGACCGGAAGGCTGCGAATGAGAAACAAAGTACGGACTCAGGTCACCGAGACGGATACCGTGCAGAAAAAGCCAGTGAAACCCGCCAATGTAAGGTGCCAGTACACCTTTGGATGTTCCAAAAGCCAGGCTGTATCCCACAGCCACCCATTCGATACTGATGACCGCCATCACCATAAAACTTTGCATAAAAATGTTCAGAATATTTTTGCGCCGCACCAGCCCGCCGTAAAACAAGGCCAGCCCGGGAATAGTCATCAGCATCACCAGCGCTGTGGCCACCAGCATCCAGGCCGTATCGCCCGAATCAACAACAGGCACCGGTATTTTTGAAGTAACAGAAGCCGCATCGATGGTCAGCGGAAAGAACACAAAACCAATAGAAACCAATATTAAAGCGTATATTTTTTTCATCTTTTTTTATCTTTTTTATTCGACATACCCGGCCTGAAGCCGGGAAAAGTTTATTTCTTTCCGTTTCCTTTGTTATACAAGGCTTCGGGTCCGGTTTCACCCGTACGGATGCGGTAAGCTTCTTCAATATCCGAAACGAATATTTTTCCATCGCCCATATCGCCCGTCCAGGCTGCTTTCATAATAGCATCCACCGTAGGCTGAAGAAACCTATCGCGCAGAACAATGGAAAGCATGTAACGCTGGATAAAATGTGATTCGAACACCTGGCCGCGAACGACCTGTTCTTCGGTTGATTTTCCAAGTCCGGTAATTTCCCAGTACGAAAACCACTCGATCCCGGCCCCGTAAAGCGCCTTCTTGACGTCTTCGAATTTCGATTTACGGACAATCGCTTCAATTTTTTTCATGGCATTGATTTTTGATGAAACAAAAAAGGCTTATGAAAACATCCATAAGCCTTTCTCAATTTATATAATAAACTGATCACATTATAGGCTTATTCGTCCGGCGGCTGTTTCCTGCCTGATAATTTGGCGGAACAACACCGGTTTTGCTGTTGTTTAAAACACCCTGTACAAAAATGTTGCTTACTCATTATACCCTTTCGCTTGTTATCACGAATTAATTTTCACTTCAAAAATAGATAGTTTTTCTAAATAAAAAACAGATTTATCAAAAATTTTTATCCCAAGCATTCGGAAAACACTATGTTTTTACAATTTTATCAATTGATTTTCAATTATTTAAACACCAACAAATAAGGTTTATAAAAAATTCATCTTTTTCTCTCATCAAAAAACAAATGACCGTATAAAACGTTTGCACCGAAAATTTCATTTTTTCATTTTTTTCAGAAATCATTGATTTTTTTCATCACTTTCCCCCAAAAAACATAAAATAATTTTTATTCACCCTGATTTTTTCAATCAATTTTGAATAGCTAAGTGTTTTTTTATGCCATTACGCGTTTTTTTACATTTTTTATATTTCAATAAAAGTTTAGTCATTCAGTATTTAATAATTTATTTTTTCATTATTATATTATTATTACTATACTTTTCAGTTTTTAATTTCAGATTAATTGTATAAAATAATGTGAATCAAATATTAAAATACTCTATTTACACCGAATTATTTCTCATTTAAAGAGCCGCCGGATTGTTCAACAGCCCTTTACTTCCAAAAAAAATTCTCAGCATGAAAGAAACAGGCTTTCACAAAACGCCAAAAGACGCCTTCATGCGCAAGGAAATAAATTTTAACGACTATCCCTTCAACAACACGCAGATTCTTCACCGCATCTGAAAGGTAAAATATGGCAGCAAAAGTTCAGAAAATAAGGGGATTATTCCTAGCGGAAAAAGTCGTTACAGCCCAGCAGACTCTGTTACGCAATGAAATCATCAGTCTGCAGGCAGCATAAATAAAAACGGAATCAGGAAACGATACCGATAATACTTTTAAGTTAATGGCTTTTTTCCGGCAGAAAAAGCACTCTCAGGGTGGCTTTCCCGTTTGAAACGGTTTTTTCGACCTTCTCAAATTTTTTGAAGTGCCCGATGTCGTCTTCTGTAAACCGGATGACTTTAAAATTTATCGGGAAAGCCGGCAGATTCATGTGTGACAGCGTATTGTCGCAATAAATCCTAAACTGTTCGGGATATTCCCCATCGCTTCCGGCTTCCATATCAATACTCAATTCAAGATGAACTGGCCCACCGTTTGTACTTACCAGATGGCAACTGTTCAGGGCATCGTGTTTCTTATTCAAGCGGAATGCGGGAATCTCGCCCAGGCTTTTTGCATACAATATCTGGGGCGTTTCATATTCGTTTTCAGGGTGGCCGTAAAAGGTTTGTTTTCCGATCATCGGAAGGGTCATGGAATAAGGAATCGCCAGCGGCTTTCCGTCAGTGCCCACAGGCTCTCCCTGTCCGCCGGCTTTTTCGTAAGCCATCACATCAAAAACCTGCGGTTTTTGGCCTTCTTCCGGAAAACGGATGGTCGCATTACGCCACACCACCCCTACTTTGAGAAATCCGGGGGCATTGTAATAAGCATAGACATCGTAGGTTTTTTCGCATTGAAAATTTACTTTTTTTTCTACAACAGTATGTTCTGTGCTTTCCTGAAGTTCCTGCTGCTCAATGAGCGTAAAAGTATCATATCCCCGTTTTTCTTTATCGTAATCTTTACAGTTATACGCTCTATATTTTACTTTGATCTTTCGGTTGCCGCCATATTTTTCATAAAAATAATCTGCTCCGGAAAATTTAAACTCTTTGGTACCATTACTTAAGAAAGTACCTTTCTCACAGCGAAGGACATATTGTGTGATACTCCGGTTACGTGCTTCTCCCACAATATACGGTATTTTTACAATGACAAAGCCCTGTTGTTTTCCGTCAGCTTTCGGTTTTTCATTATCATTAGGAATATACCGGATTGCCCCCTCTTTATACCTTATTTTTTCTTTGATCAATTCGCGCATAGCATCAGCATTTGAACGCGGAATGGCGGTATTAAGAAAGCTTAACCAAAATTTATTAAAAAGGTATTCTGCCGAGAGATAGTTACTTGACTTGAATTTTGTTTTATAATTCGGGGCCATGGTAACGATGGTGTTTGTATGCGGATCATCCAGTCGAAAAATAACACGCATAAAATAAATACCATGAACATAACTGCCATCATCGAGTTTTACATCTTTATTCACTACATCCATCGGGATTTCATCAATCATGATAGAAAACAAGATATGCAATATAAAGTTGGTAGTCGCCGGATTATATTCTTTGACAAACCGTACATCCTGGTTTTCTCCAAGACGTTTTACTATTTCAAAATAACTGGCTTTTATCTGATCACGAAACATTCGTTTTACCGCATCTTCTTTTTTTATAATTTCTGCTTCCCGCGGATTATCGCTTGTGGTTTTATATTTCTCTATCTCCTTTTTCGAAAACAACTTCACATCAACATGACTGGATACGGCAATTTCAGCCTGCTGGGCCGACAAATGAAAACCCGCCAGAATAAAAATAAAGAACAACAAATTCTTATAAACTATTTTTATCCGGGATAGCTTTGTGTTTTTCATATTCTTATATTTTTCTCAACAGGAGATTCCGTTCAAATTATGGTTCGGTCATTTCCCGGAATAAACCGGAGATAAAACAGATAATGCGCCAAATTTTTTAAACCAGGCCGGCGAAAAAAATTCGGGTTCAAAATGTATTCCGGTTTCTATTTTCACCGCTTTTTCTTCCCGTTCGTTTCCCTTTCGCTCGCCGGCACGATTGGTAAAATAACCAACATCACGTAACACCAGGCCTTTCCATAACACGTATTCGCTGAAAGCATCCACATAATAACGCATACCGTTTTTTCCGGCTACTTTTTCCGCACCCAACGGCCTGGCATCCGGATGTAGCACCTTAAACCAGCCTTCTTTTTGAAAAAGTGCTTTCTTTTCGAAACATTCGTCACGCAAGTGGTCGGGGTCAAATGCAGCTTTCCCATTTTTCAGATAATACATCCAGCCATCGCGCCAAAGACGCTCAATGACCTTCTTTTTTTCGGGTAACGGTTTCCCGCCAAAACCGGCCGTTTTATAAATCACATCACGTGAAATATTTCCATAATCATCCCAGTAAAAATCTCTTATCTCGGCCACATAAGGAATTTGTTCCGACTTGACCACTATTTTTCCGGTGGAATCGGTATGCGATTCACTGTGCAAAATAAAACGGATGGTTTGATACCGGATATGGCCCGTTTTCACTTGGTAAGGACGAAACTCCTGTCCACGCAAAACGAGAACAGACAAAGAAAGAAAAAATAGGAGATACAGATTTTTCATAACGATTTTAAAACTTTTGTTTCAGCATAGCACCCGCCCTACATCCGGACACGGCTATCCCCAATAAAGGATAGCCGAAAATGATGAAATTCGTGAATACCAAGGATTAATCTATCTTCAACAACTCAAAAACGTGGTAATACCCAAAGCTTTCATCCGGGTTTTCTTCTATGATTTTGGCATAAATGCCCGGTTTATCATCAATCATCCACATTTTGTAACGCTGGTCGGAATTACCTACAGATTCGATAACCGTACAGGCAAAAGTTCCGGCCGGCGTAGTAATCTGTTCTTTACCCGCCACACGATAATCAGATTCTTTTTCAGGCCACAATCTGTTGTAATTATTACTTGGCGAAACGCAGTTTGGCGGCAGTTGTGTATCTTCCGGTAAATGATTTTTGTCGTAACCGTAAAAAATAAAATCAATACAAGCTTTCCCGTCATTTTCATCGGCATGTACACCAGCGGTCAGCGTTTTATCCTGAAAAGTATTAGTACCCTTGACCAAAGCAGAATATTTGTAGGTAAGCTGATGGACGGTTTGCAAATATTTTACCATCGCCCAGGTTTCTTTCCACGGCAACTTTCCTTCTTCCTCTTCGTATTTAAAATTTCCGTCACTGTCGTAAAAGTCATCCGGTTTAAAGGTGAGGTGTTCAATCTTGTGTACTGTTTTGGCCTTATGCAGTTGAAGGGTTTTTCCATTGCTTTTCAGCGTAAATCCGTCAGCTGTTTTGCTTGCCACTTCATATTTTTTTTCAAGGTCTTCAATGCGAGCCACAAGAATAAGAGACGGCCCTTCCGGATCAAAAATCCAAGTTCCGGAACCACTTGTGGTAACACCCGGTTCTTTTTTCACATAAGAAAATTCATCAGGAGCATTAAAAGTAAAGATAGTAACTCCATCAGGATCATCTGTTTTTACTTTCCAGCTTCCTAACAGACCGGATTCTTTATTTTCTTTTTGGATTTTTTCTTCATCCATCCGTTTAAAAAACATTTTATTTCCTGCATTTTCAAGGATCAACTCATCAGCAGTAAGCTTTAATACCTTATTATCGCCATTAGCCACTTTAAACATCTGGGATGCAATGGCTACTGTTTTAGCATTAGCACCCGGTTTCCAGGTACCAATTTTGGTTCCCATTAGTTCAAAATCACCGTTTTTATTAAAAGAAACCGGCATATATGCTTCTCTGACCTCTCCTCCCTTTGTGGCCATCTTTGTCAGGAGCCAGTTACCGGCTACAGGAATATTTTTGCTTACCGCTACATTAGCGGTAACTATCCAAGCTAAAAAAAAGAATACGATCTGCTTCATAGGAATTTTTTCAAAAAAATTTATACTTCTTTAGGGTTAGGACCATATTGATTTTCGCCAGGAGTTCCTTCGGTAACCCATAAAATCAAAAGCCAGATGAATCCAATAACCGGAATTAATCCGACCAAAAGCATCCAGCCACTTTTATTTACATCGTGAAGACGACGAACCGAAACGGCCAAACCAGGAATAAACATGGCAAGGGCATAAATTCCCGAAAAAACGCCATACGTTCCAAAAAGATAATCCAGAACATTCGCTGCAATGGAAAAAATAATATTAAACAATACGAACATCCAAAATTCTGTTCTACGGGCACGACCGTTAAAGTCGGCATACTGACGCAATGCTTTTAAATACCAATTCATTTTTTTAATTTTTAGTGTTATTAATCAATTATTTAATCATCTTACTCATTTGTTTCATCACCTGATAGGCCTGTTTAATGTCTTCTTCTTTCATATTCGGATCATCCTGGAGTACCATTTTTCTAAAATCGGCATAAGACATATTTTTTAATTTTTCCATTTCCTGACGATCTTCATCAGACATTTCCATTCCAACAGGAAGTTGCTGCTTTTCGATATTTACACCTGCCGGCGGTTCAAAATTGGCATCAGCAAATGTCAAACCGGTTTGTACGTTCGTGGCTTGTTCAACCGATTTTATTCCCATCACACTGGTTTCTGTTTTTAACGGAATTCCCTGCCAGATGAGGATGGTAGTTCTTCCCATCATATTGACTTCCCATTTCTCACAGTTTTTTCCAAGAAACTGCTGCGAGCCGGTTTTTCTGCCCCCCATGGCTTCCAGCATTTGTTTACCGGTTTTTGAAAGATCATTTCCACCAGCGCCAGCCACCATTTGCATAGCCATGCCTGTAGCCTGCGATACATCCTGCCCTTGATTGGTCAATAAATCAATGGAGTAAGCTTTCCCATTATTCAACAGGGTAAGCCGGTCTTTTATGGTTTTACCATTTTTTTGAAGGGTTTCATGTTTTGATTCGCGTCTTCCATATTGATCAAAAAAGAGAACCGTTGTTCCTGTTCCTTCCGGTGAATGAACCTGATACGTCACCTTAGCTGATTCTATGGGATATCTTTTTATTTGAGTTCCCTGTTGTGCTGTTGCCGGCACCATAAAAACAAACAGCCCTAACAAAAGGGTCAACTGTTTTAGCGTAGTTTTTTGAAAAGTTGTCATGATATTTTAATTTTATTCGGTTAGTCTATTAAACTTTTATATTTCTGATTTAATCGTTCAATTCGTTGTTCTATCGCTTTTTCTATAGATTCATAGGCTTCTAAATCCGCATCGTTGATTCCTTTTTTTTGTTTCTGATCAATATGTTGCTGAATTTTATCCAGCTCATTCAGTAGTGAATTACCTGCCGACAAAAATTCTATGCTTAACTTGGCCACTTTGAGCTTCTCCATAACCGAGAGGTCGTCGTTATCTTTTTGAAGCAGATCTTTTTCGTTCTGAGCAATATATTCCACACGATCAGAAAGTTCATTGATAACCTTCTCTGAAGCCCGAATAAAAGCTACTGCTGCTGAATCTTTTTTCACTTTGCCTGAAATACGAATAGATACCGGCGGTAAAAAGCCTTTACGATTCATCGGAGCATGATGACTACACGACGACATCAGCATCATAACGAGCACGAATACTCCTGCTGATGAAAGGGTTATTAATGATCTTTTTTTCATAAAAGTGTTTCAAAAGAAAGAGTCATTGGGAAAAATTTCCCAATGACTCTTCATCAATTATTGTTTTATCAATTTACGGGTAACCGATTCCCTGTCGTTACTGATACGCAACAAATAGAAACCTTTTTTCAAACCACTCATATCAATCTGGACAAAACGATTATCTACTGTTTTCATCAGAATTAAATGGCCGGTCAAGTCGTATAACCGGATAACAGCATCAGTAATTGAATTATCCAATTGTACAGACAGACGGTCTTTTACCGGATTCGGATAAAGTTTTACGCTTTTCTCCCACAGGTTATTCACGTCCGTAATTTCCTGAGCTCCTTCACTTACCAGGAAGTTAACATCACTTACAACCGTATCGTTTTCGGTAACTTCAACCGGCCAGGGCGTATTGGCATCATAACCCGGAAGCTGTACCAACAGATAATAAGCGTCAAAAGGCAAGTTTTCAAATACATAATGGCCATCATCATCGGTCAGAGAAGAGGCAAGGAGCACATCGTCCGAAGTCCGGTAAAGATATACAGCCACCCCTGTTGCCGGTACATCTCCGGATGTGTTATTGTCCACATGAGTAATGGTTCCGCGAGCTATTCCTGCAATAGCAGTATCTCGTTGAATATAACCGTCTATCATTCCGTCTCCGGTAAGTGGCTCCTGAACAGGAACACAGCGGACAGTAACCTGTGTTTCCGTATTTCCCGTCACATGGAAAGAGTTAGCCTGTGACCAAAACGTAACATCGCCGCTAAAAGTGGTCATAAAACCGGCAGAATCACCTACCGGGTCAACAGTAATCATCCATTCGCCTTCCCATACAGCATAATACGTTTCTCCATTATCATTGTATGACAAAACACTTTCCATCACCCACCGATCATTATTGTCCTGCCAGTAAAGTGTAATATGACGCTGAGAATAGGGAATAGCAGTATCGTTCACAGTAGCCGAAACACGCAGGGTAGCTTCAATGGGTTTTACGGTTACCTCCACAGAAGAAGTATCCGAAACCAATAAGCCATCACTTGCCACCAGTTTAAATATCAGCACACTGTCGGCACTTACCTGAGGTGCCTGGAATACAGGACTTACGGCATGAATATCGTCCAGCGAAATACCCTTTGGCGGGAACCAGGTCAGCAGCACCGAATCACCATCCGGATCGTAGGAGCCGGAAGCATCCAGCTCGGTAAGTTGTCCGGAAAGGGTAGAAAATGATTTTCCTGCCCGGGCATAAGGTGCTTTGTTCACATTCAGCACCTGAATAATAAAGTCTTTGCTGCTGCGTAATACTCCGTCACTAACAAACAGTGCCGCATCAAAAGAAGTGGTTTTGGCCACTTCACCGGCAATGATCATCACTTTTACCGAATCGGTATGATAAAAACGGAAGTCTTTCGGCAACGCCCAGTCATAAGTAATGGAATCACCGTCCGGATCATACGACGGGCTTCCATCAATCCATAAAGTATCGCCTTCGTTCATTGTAACACCGTAAAAAATGGGTGAAGTGGAAACGATGGCCGCAACCGGTGCACGGTTTTTATTTTTTACTTTTACACGACAAGTATCGGGTTCTGACCAAACCTGGCCATCAAACACCTTCAATATCAAATCAAAAGTAGTATCCTGGCGCACCTGCGGAGCAGAAAACCGACTGTCAGGTTGTGTGGAATCCTGTATCCAGAATCCGGTCGGTACACTCCACGAATAAGAGAGACTATCACCATCGATATCAAAAGATAAAGAACCATATAAGTAGGCTGAATCACCCTCAAACATTTCAATGGGATATCCTGATTCGGCTACCGGCGGATGGTTTTTATGCATTACCACAATAGTATCGAAATCCGGCGGGGAATCTGATTCTCCATCATTCACCACAAGTGAAATATAATAAGTTTCTAATTTTTGTACTACCGGAGCCACAAACCATGCAGTAGCACCCGAATCGGATAGCCAGATATCTTTTGGGGCAGTCCATTTATATCTCAGTGAATCACCATCAGCATCATATGAGCTAGTTCCGTCAAGATAAACGGTGTCACCATCGTAAACATATTGTTTATGTTTTTTCAGTACAGCCACTGGTACTGTATTCATATCCATCACTTTCAAATAAAGGGTATCCGGCTCAGACATCAGCTGCCCGTCATCCACCTTAAGATAAACGCGAAAAACAGTATCATGCGTTACCATAGGTGTTCCGCAACGAACATCCATGGCTGTGGAATCGAAAAAGTTAATTCCGGATCCCGGATCAGTCCACCAATGGAAACGCAAAGAATCGCCATCAGGATCATAGGAATAATGTCCGTCGAGATAAGCCGTATCGCCTTCGTGAACAAATGCCGAGTCAAAATCAAACCAAGCTACAGGACGCTGGTTTTCATGCTTCACAGTAATAAAAACAGTATCACGTAATGAATTGACCAAACCATCATTAACAATAAGAGCAAAGGAAAATACCGTGGTTTGTTGCACATCAGGCACTTTAAAAGCAGGCGTCGGGCTTGTCGAATCTGTCAGATGAATCCCGCCAGGTGCCAGCCAAAGATAACGCAATGAGTCACCATCAGCATCATACGAACCGGTACCGTCAAGATAAACTGAATCATTATCATAAACCGTCTGGTCTGGTCCGGCATCAGCCACCGGCGGATGATTTGATGAAACTACCGTAATCACCACACTGTCTTCTGCAGACTGAGTCCCGTCTGAAACGGAGAGAACAAAAGTAAGCCGAAGGGTATCAGCGATCTTGGGCGCCACAAAAGATGGCTGCATCAGCGTACTGTCATCCAGGCTAATTCCTTCCGGTGCATGCCAGGAGTAAGTCAAAGGTTTTTGTTCAGGATCAAAAGAAGCCGAACCATTAAGAAGAACCGTATCTCCGGAAAAAACCGTTTGGTCATCACCGGCATTGGCTACCGGCGGATAATTTACCGAACCATCTTTGTTGGCAATCCAAAAAGTAATTCCGGAAAAAGAACCTTCGAGAGAACGGAGTTCACCACGAAAGGCTTTGATCTGTGTCAAATTAAAAAAGTAATACGCACTTGTCATCGGATCGATAAAAAACTTTCCGGATGCATTACCCCCTTCAAAAAAAGCATAAGAACACCCATCGCCACAATTCTCAAAAATATCCATCGAGGCCGCAACAATTACTTTGGAAGTATCCTCAAGATAAAACTGAAAAGTACCTGGAAAAAGAGAAACACCCATTTCCTGAGAATCGTAATCAACCCCGATTTCGGCTGAAGGCGGCCAACTGGTATCCGTAGAATCAGGATATCCAATATGAAAATGAATCCCGGCTTCTACCCACGAAACCGTATCATCAATCCATCCCTGAGGAGCCGTTGAAAAAGTAAGTTTTACTTCTTGTGCACCACTCAGGTCAGGCATTACCTCAGGAAAAACTTTCCATGTTTTTTGTGTTTTTCCATCCGGAGCAGTAACTACAAAAGAAACCGTATCGCTAAAATCAGAAACCGTTTCCGGCAATGGAGATATGGAAGCACCCGGAGAAATTTCATAACCGGAAACAGTCAAATTCGAAGCATCGGTTCCATAAGGTACATATCCGATAACTTTATGGGTTTGATCGAAAATCGAAGCTTCGTGACTTTCTCCGGCAAAAGAAAAAGTAATAATATTCGCAGCATCGTTCACCGTACAAGTAACCAGGCAGCTATCAGAAAATCCGCCATCTTCAGTAGTCACTTTAATCCAGGCAGTACCATCATGATTGGCACTAACATAACCCGAATTGTCCACATCGGCTACTTTTGAATTGGAAGTTGTCCAAATCACATTCTTATTGGCAGCATCAGACGGTGTAATGGTTGCCGTCAACTGCTCAGAATCCCAAAGGCCAAGATTTAACGTATGTTTATCCAATGAAATACCCGTCACAGACTGAGCAAACAGGTTTTGTCCGGTAAACACAAGAAGCCCCATAAACAGGCTAGCAAAAAAGTAAAACTTTCTCATATTATTAAATTTTAAAGGTTAGTATTTTATTCGTTTTAATTTTTTATCATCTTTTAAAATTTCACAAATTCTACCCGGCGATTATTGGCTTTTCCTTCGGGGGTAGCATTGTTATCAATCGGTTTGCTTTCGCCCCAGCCTTTTGATTTCAACCGGTCAGAAGAAATGCCCATGGCAACGAGCTTGTCCATCACCGTTTTGGCACGTTTTTCGGAAAGGGTTTGATTCAAAGCCGCATCACCGTCGCTGTCGGTATGGCCTTCCACACTAAATCTCAAATCGGGATATTTGACCATCAGCTTATAGATCTTGTTGATCGGCCCCATACTTTCGGGTTTCAGGGTAGCTTTGTTTACATCGAACCGGATGCCATTTTCCACGATTTTTCCATCAGACAGCACCCGGTCGTAATATTTTACACCCCCTTTGGCAATCCGGATATTTTTAATAAAGATGTCATCATTTCCCGATTCAATAGTAATTCCGGTAGGATTCACTTCCAGGTGCGGCACATTGATCAGACGCGTATCGTTCATGTAGGCTTTAAATTTCCCTTTGGTATAAGCAATGGCAATATGACGCCAGGAGCCCGTTTGTTCTACCGACCATCCGATATTTTCGGTACCCGGATAGTATTTCTCAGAATTCTGAAAACCAAGGCTGTGCGGCATAATAATTAAATTGGTATTGGAACTACTCCCGTTTCCCTGGTTTTTTCTGTCACCAAGATACACCCAAACCCGGTTGGCCGTAGTATGGCTTTTACTGAACCAAACATCCATTTCCAATGTGAATACGTCGGGCAAATAATCTTCCTTTGAATTTTTCAGGTAAGGGACGATATAAGTACCGCCAGTTAAAAACATAATCACAATTTCGCCGTTCACTTCACCAATCTCGGCACTGCCTTTATACAAATCCCACCGGCTGGGAAACTCGCCGTTTTCTTCATCTTTTGCCGGACCGTCTTCAAAAATGACCGTTTGTCCCGGAACAAAATCATATTTTGCCCACTTTACATCAGGCCCTTTAGTTCCTGCGGTGCCATTTCCGTTACCTTTATACAAAGCGATGGCTGCTCCATTGTAACTATCGAAGCGGGTATTCATATTATCTTCTCTGCCGAGCTGAAAATCAGCTGCTTTTTCAGGCGTTCCTTCTTCGGTTCCGTTATCCAGATCGCAGGTATAGGTGCCTCTGATAGAAAAATGATCCGACTGACTTACTATACTTCCATCATTGGCGTAGGTAACATACCGAAAAGTTGTTTTGTAATTGTCATTTTTATCAATATCGATAATCTCCAATTTACCATAATTCCCTTCGGATGTTTTGTAAATGAACACACTGCCTTTTCCGGCCACAACGCCACTATGGTTTGTCAAATAAACAGGCCGGTTTACGATTTCATTATTAAGATTGGCAATAGCATTCCCATTCAATCCCTGAAACCGTGGATTTGTGCTATTAGCCACCGTAGAACTTGCCGAATGACCGCCTGAAGTTGCGGCAGAGGCTGTTGAAATTTCCGAGTGGTTATTTTTACCTTTTTTCTTTTTCTTTTTAAAAAGCCCGCCAATACCTTTTTCTATTTTATCAAAGCTTTTATCTATGGCTTTATCCACATTTTTATTGGCTCTGGAATTTGTCTCATTTATTACTTTTTCTTTTACAGGGACTTTAATGGTTTGCGCCTGCAACAAAAAACTTTGGCCGGCCAATAATAAAGCCGTAATCATCGAAAGGAGAAATTTACTGTTCATGAGAAAAAAAGGATTAAAGGGTTATACTTTTTCAGGGTAAAAGTAGTCTGCCCCTTTTGTTTTCACTCACGAGATTTGAATTCGCCGGAATCCGGTTTGAATTCGCAACAGATTAACACGAAAACGTTCAGGAAGGATTCAGAGTTTTTCCAATAACTCTATGATTTTTTTCTTTTGACGCAACGAAACCGGAATCTCTTTTCCATTCTTCATCACCACAAATCCGCCATCCGTTTTATCCACCTTTTTTACATAATTCATATTCACCAAGTACGATTGATGAGGGCGAAAAAAGCCATACTCTTCCAAAAGAGAAACATACTCTTTCAGACTTTTTGACACCACGATTTCTTCACCCGACAGTAAATAAAAAGTCGTGTAAGTATTATCACTCCGGCAATAAATGATTTCGGAAAAATCAACCACATGTAACGCATCACTGGTTCGCAAAACAATCTTTCCTTGTTGGGTTTCTTTTTTATAATAATCAAGAAGATATTCGTTTTGTTTCTGATAGTCAGAATAAACCATTAACGATTGTAATGCATTTTGAATAGCCTGTTGAAATTCGGTTTCGTTAACCGGCTTTAAAATATAATCCACCGCACTAAATTTAAAAGCCCGGATGGCAAAATGATCAAAAGCTGTTATAAAAACAACTTTAAACCGGTAAGGCTTCAACTGCTGCAATACCTGAAATCCGCTCCCCCCTTTAATTTCAATATCAAGCAGAAGCAAATCCGGATTATGCTTACGAAGCACATCCACAGCCGTATCCACCGAATCGGCTTCGGCCACTACCTGTACTTCAGGAAAGTATTCTTCCAGCAATTCTCTGTTCAACTTTCGGTTGGCAGGATCATCGTCCACAATCACAGCTCGTATATCCATAAATACTATAAAACAGGTAAATGAATAATTACACGTGTTCCGGGTCTTCCATCTTTTTCTTTCAGGTCTTCAAACCGGATAACTAATTTCTTTTTATACCGTTTTTGCATTAAAGCCCTTCTTTTCTCAAAAATTTCCATGGCCATAGAACGGTGATAGCGCCGGGCTTGCTTACGCGACTGTTTCAACCCGATTCCGTTATCTTCAATCATTACTTTCAGCTGGTCACCCAAATCTTCAAACGACAACTGCAACAACCCTTTTTCTTCTTTCTCTCTCAACCCGTGTTTAATGGCATTTTCCACAAAAGGCTGTATGGCCATCGGCGGAATACGGATAAATTCCGTCTCAAGATCATCCGAAAAATGAATCTGATAATCGAAATGATTTCCCGACCGCAATTTCTCCAGTTCAATATAGCTTTGCAATACATCCAGTTCTTTTTCAAGCGGAATACTTTCCTCGCGTGAATACTCCAACACAAGCCGGGCAATAGACGCAAATTTATTCAGGTAAAAAGAGGCTTCTTTTGTTTTTCCTTTGCGTATTAGCTCTTGTATCGAAGCAAGGGCATTAAAAATAAAATGCGGATTCATTTGCGACCGCAACAACTGCTGCCGCAACATATTTTCTCTGAATTCAGCCTTTAACCGGGCTGTCCGCGCCAGAATCACCACAAAGGCAATCACCATGACCAGCCCGAATATCAACAAAATACCAAACCGGATTCGCTGATAATAAATCTCATTTTTTGCTTTTAGCATTCCGATCAGGCGCAGGTTCTTCTCCGATTCGTATTTGGTTTCCAGCTCGGCGATCTTCTTCCGCACATCCTGATCGCGCAAACGGTCTTCAAAAATACGTAACGAATCACTCCAACGTAAAGCCTCCTGATACCGCGAAAGTTTCGCATTCACCTTATATAATAGCTGCAGCGTTTCCAGTTTTTGCGAAGCATAATTGGGAAGATACGGACTAACTATATTTTCTTCTAAAAGTTTCAATGCTTTGGAATACTTTCCGGTTTCCATGTACAGCTCCGCTTTTGAGTTGTTTCCGCTCACCCGATAATACGGGTTTTCCGTCAAATACTTGTCTGCAGCCTGTAACAACAGCAATGCTTTTTGGGGCTTGCCCATTTGTTTATACAGCTCCGCACGACGGTTTAAAGCCACTTTTATCCCGTTGATATAATTTATCTTCCGGCTGATGTCCATTAAAGTATCATAATAGCCGAAAGCCTGATCAACCCGCCCGTGATAAGCTGCAATAGCCCCCAGATTTTCATAAATAATGGCCTTTTCCATCGGTGTGGCACAATGGTCTAAATCTTTTACAGAATATGCTTTTCGGATATACAGTTCCCACTTATCCCAGTTAAGTGCATCTTTGGCTATTTCTGCTGCTTTGATGTAATAAAAACTCAGATGAGATGAATCTGCAATGGCTTCTTTAATTTTCAACGCTTTCAAAAGTTCATTCATTCCGGCTTCCAGATCTCCCTGATCCCGGTAATTATCTCCAAGGTTCAGGTAAACTCCGGCAATCCGGTTACTGTCATTCAAACGTTTAGCTGCTGCCAGCGACACCTTATAATATTGTGTTGAGAGTCGTTTCTCACCCAAATCCCAATATTCACCGGCCAAATCATTCGAAATGGTGGCAATTGCCTTATCATAATGCATCAATTCGGCCAGCCGTAAAGCCTCCCGGAAATAAACCAATCCTTGTTTTTGTTTTCCCTCGCGCGACAAAAATTGCCCGAAACGATAGTACAAACGCGTTAAATT
This sequence comes from Candidatus Sulfidibacterium hydrothermale, assembly GCF_020149915.1. Classification (GTDB taxonomy): domain Bacteria; phylum Bacteroidota; class Bacteroidia; order Bacteroidales; family F082; genus Sulfidibacterium; species Sulfidibacterium hydrothermale. The sequence continues at coordinate 825,733 of NZ_CP083760.1, read as the reverse complement.
CAGGCTGTCATTCGCTTTGGGAAACAACGCCCTCACTTTTTGAAAATACGGATTGATGGCCTCGTTTTTCAACTCCGATGCTTTCATCTGATAGTAAATTGCTTTTTTATATCGCCTGAGCAGATGATAAGCATAACTCAAATTCTCATACGAAGAAACCATTCCCAAAGAATCGCCCTCTGCTTTTTTCAACACATACGCTTTTTGAAAAACGCGAATAGCCTGTTCATAATTCCCCTGATGAAGAAACGACTTCCCCACGCTGTCAAAGAAAGACGCCGAATTGTCCTTTTCCATAGCCAAATCATTTTTTTGCGGTACAGCCTTACACCATACCGACAAAAACATAAAAACCCCTGTCAAGGCTAGTACCACACCTTTTTTTCTGGTTACCATAAAAACAAATAATCCAATAGATGATGGAAAAAAACATCCGGTTTAAAAAACCAAAAATAAGAAATATTTACTCGCAACCACCACAAAAATAATCTCTTCCGGTTTTCTGGGCGGCCCGCCTGTCTGACTGCGTCATTCAGGCGAACGCGTTTTCCGTTATAGCTGCCGGCTTGTATGCCGTGTTCCGTCACGCCTGCCGGGTAGCTTCACAAGGTCGCTCCCGCCAGGCTACTCCACACCGGCATCCTTCCGGCAGGCTGCCACTTCAACCGCTGCCTCAAAAATTATCATAAAAAATAAGGAAGCATTTTGAAAAGCAAACCCCTTCCGGAAATTTACTTTATCCGGTCAACAACAAAGCCAAAAACAAAGAAAAAAAACACAGAAACCCCTTTATTCTTCATTTCTGGCGGGTTTTTCGCTTTATCCGCTAAAACATACAGAAAACAAAACCGGCAATCAACGGCAAAAAAAAACCCTGACCACACAAGGCCAGGGTTTATTAAGTCTTTTTTACGATTTATTCGGGATGAATGGCCTCAACAGGACAAACATCAGCACAAGCACCGCAGTCAGTACACAAATCAGGATCAATAACGTAAACATCCCCTTCAGAAATTGCTTCTACCGGGCATTCATCGATACATGAACCACATGCCGTACATAAATCAGGATCAATTTTGTATGCCATAACTCAATTCTTTTTTAAGGTTAAATATCTGGTGCAAATATAGAACGAAAGACAAAACAAATGGCAAAAACCCCAAAAAAAATCAATTTTTAGTAAATCTAAATTAGGAGAGAAACCCAACATTTAAAATTTAGACTGTTTATAATTAACAAAAAAAGCCTGTTTTTTCTTCACAATATTTTCTTATTACAAACTGTATATCAATAAATTAAAATTAACACCCCATGGTGAATAAAAAATTTCAAACGATTGAAAAAAAAACCGAATAATTCATGCGTGGGTAAAGAATTGATTTATTTTTGCCCTAATCATTAAACAGTATTTTTATGACAACGAAAAAAGATAAAATCGTTGAAATTGAAGAAGCAGTAGTACGGTTTGCCGGTGACTCCGGAGACGGGATGCAGCTTACCGGAAGTCTCTTCTCCGATTCAACAGCATTTGCAGGTAACGACTTTGCCACTTTTCCGGATTATCCGTCCGAGATCAGGGCACCACAGGGAACCGTTTCAGGGGTCTCTGGTTTTCAAATTCATTTTGGACACAAAAACATCTACACTACCGGCGACCTGGCCGACGTGTTGGTCGCCATGAATCCCGCATCCTTGAAAGCAAATCTCAGGTGGGTTAAAAAAGATGCTATTATTATTGTAAACAGCGAAGAGTTTACCGAAAAAAATCTGGCCAAAGCCGGATGGGAAAGCAATCCGCTGGAAGACAATACACTCACCGGACATCTGGTAGTGCAGGCTCCGCTTAATACCCTCACCAAAGAAGCCGTAAAAGATCTGGACCTGGATAATAAATCGGTGCTCAAATCAAAAAACATGTTTGCGCTGGGCATCATCTATTACCTGTTTAACAGAGACTACAAAAAAACATTTGCCTTTTTTGAAAATAAATTCAAAAAAAATCCGCTGGTAGTCGAAGCCAATAAACGGGTACTCGAAGCCGGTTACCACTACGCCGAAACACTTGAAGTTTTCAAAAATACATTCCGCATTGAGAAAGCCAACCTGCATAAAGGACGGTACCGCAATGTAACCGGTAACCTGGCCACCGCATGGGGATTTTTAGCCGCTTCTGAACGTTCCGGAAGAAAAATTTATCTCGGCTCTTATCCCATTACGCCGGCTACCGATATTTTACAGGAATTGTCAAAACACAAACAATTTACCTGTATCACACAACAGGCAGAAGATGAAATTGCCGGTGTGGTTTCCACTATCGGAGCCAGTTTTGCCGGAGCACTTGCCGTAACCACCACTTCCGGCCCCGGACTTTCACTGAAAAGTGAAGCCATCGGTTTGGCGGTGATGACCGAACTGCCTATTGTCATTGTAGACGTACAGCGTGGCGGTCCTTCCACCGGTTTGCCAACCAAATCAGAACAATCTGATCTGATGCAGGCACTTTACGGACGTAACGGAGAAGCTCCCTGCATTGTAATGGCTGCTACCGGCGCTGCCGATGCTTTTTATTCGGCTTACGAAGCAGCCAAACTGGCCATGGAACACATGACCCCGGTAATTTTACTCACCGACGGATCCATCGGAAACGGATCGGAAGTTTTCAAAATTCCCCGGGTAGCCGATTTACCCGAAATCAATCCTCCGATTGCCGAACCCAATGACATTGATTACAAACCTTATAAAAGAGATCCTAAAACGTTAGCCCGCAAATGGGCCATCGCCGGAACCCCGGGATTGCGTCACCGTTTGGGTGGTCTTGAAAAAGAAGACATCACCGGAAACGTATCGCACGACCCGCTGAACCACCAAAAAATGACCGAACTGCGTCAGGCTAAAGTAGATCGCGTTGTGGATTATATCCCTGAGTTGAAAATCGACGGTGACGACAAAGGCGACCTGCTTGTCGTAGGCTGGGGAAGCACTTACGGCGTACTGCTTACTGCCGTGGAAGAAATGAGAGAAGAAGGAAAATCGGTAAGCATGGCACAGTTTAAACACATTATGCCTTTGCCGAAAAACGTACATGAAGTATTTTCAGGGTTCAAAAAAATCGTGGTTTGCGAAAACAACATGGGCCAATTTGTGAATTACTTACGAATGAAACACCCCGAATTTAAATACGAACAATATAACAAAGTTCAGGGGCTGCCTTTCATGGTGTCAGAACTGAAAACAAAATTTGAGGCACTTTTAAACGAATAAGATCATGGAACAAAAAATAGAACCTCAGGAAATACAGCTCTCAAAAAAAGATTTTGAAAGCGACCAAATGGTAAAATGGTGCCCCGGTTGTGGTGACCATGCCATTCTGAAATCTGTAGAAAATGTTTTCCCCGTCATCGGAGAAAAAATGGGATATAAAAAAGAAGATTTTGTAGTAGTTTCCGGTATCGGTTGCTCATCGCGTTTTCCTTATTACATGAATACTTATGGTATTCACGGTATTCATGGTCGCCCGGCAGCACTTGCCATGGGAATTAAACTGACCAATCCCAAATTAAGCGTTTGGATGATCAGTGGCGACGGTGACTCCATGGCCATCGGCGGAAACCACTTTATTCATATTGCCCGCCGTAATCCGGATGTTAATTACCTGTTGTTTAACAACAAAATTTACGGATTGACCAAAGGACAATATTCTCCGACGACTCCCAAAGGACAAAAAACCAAAACTTCACCGCAGGGTACTTTTGAAACCCCGTTTAATCCTGGTGAACTGGTAATTGGTGCCCGCGGTAAATTCTTTGCACGGGCAGTGGATACCAACCCCAAATTAATGCAACAGGTTTTCCTTGAAGCCGCATTGCATCATGGAACATCCATCGTTGAAATCCTGCAGAACTGTGTGATTTTCAACAACAAAATCCATGCATTAATTACCGGGCGCGACACGAAAGACGATAACCAGTTGATTCTTGAAGCCGGAAAGCCCATGCTCTTTGGCAAAAACAAAGAAAAAGGAATCATCCTGGAAGGAACCCGTCTGAAAGTAGTAAAACTGGGGGAAAACGGAATTACTGAAAAAGATATTCTGGTACACGACCCGACTACGGACGATGCCGGTATTCACATGATGCTGGCCAGCATGGCTCCGCCGGAATTTCCGGCTGCATTGGGTGTTATCCGCGCAGTAAAAAGCGAAACGCTCGAAGACGCTGTATGGAATTCTGTGGAACACGAAAAACAGGTTTCTCCCTACAAAAACGTTGACGATTTGCTCAACAGCGGGAACACCTGGGAAATTGATTAAGATTTCTTATCCTTATAAAAAAAAAAGCGGCTCTTTAAAGGCCGCTTTTTTTTATTTCATACTGCCATTTATTTCTTTTGCTTTGGAGGAATAAAGCTCATCGCCCGCTCTGTCATGGCAGTAATGGTCAACGAGGGGTTAACCCCCGGATTGGCTGAAATAGCCGACCCGTCACATACCATCATATTTTGATAGCCAAACACTTTCTGCTGTCCGTCAATTACACCGGTTTCAGAAGAATCTCCAATTACAGCGCCTCCCAGAATATGGGCCGTCGTCGGAATTCCGAACAACGCTTCCGTTGTCATCACAAAAGGTTTTCCTTTGATCACTTCCGAAGTTCTGTCGGCCAGCTCTTTGGCACGCGGAATAAAAGAAGTTGGCGCTTTTCCGGTAGAAACAGCAGAAGACAAATTAAACCATCCGCGTTTAAACCGCAATGTACTGTCGAGATGTTGCATAAAAAGCAAAATCACCGACTCTTCGGCAAAGTTTTTGGAGAAATAAATCCGCAACCAGGCTCCGGGCCGGGTAACCAAATGTTTCAGTAATTTTCCGGCACGATGCCACCCGTTTTTTCCAAAAGTTAAAGGAACGCCCATCAGTTTGAAAAAACCGGAGCCGGAGCCATACCGTACCGGCTCTACATGCGAATCTTCATCCGGCGGAAAAATAGAACCAATAGCTACTCCTTTTGAGTAATCCTGTTTTCGCTCAGGCGAATGAACCAAAATCAAACTTTCGTTATTGGTACGGATATCATAGCCCACCCGCTGGCTAAGCCGGGGAAGGCTTTTTCCTTTAAGATTCAACAGCAACCGAACAGTTCCCAAAACCCCGCCGGCAAAAATAACACCTTTGGCTTTGACTTGTTTTTTCCGGCTGAAAAGCACACCGGTTGACTTTTTTAAAGTAACAACATACCCATCCGAACCATCTTCTTTTCCGTCCGGGGTCACATCCATTACTTTATGCTCGGCTAATACTTCTGCTCCCTTTTTCATAGCCAGATAAAGATAATTCTTATCCAGTGTATTTTTAGCATTATACCGGCAACCGGTCATACAAGCCCCGCAATGCCGGCAACCTTCACGTTCCGGACCTTCTCCGCCAAAAAACGGATCCGATACCGGAACTTCCGGCTCACCAAAAAAAACCGCCACGTCAGTGGCTTCAAATTCTTTTTCATGGTTCATTTGCCGGGCCACTTCTTTCAAAGCCAGATCGGCATCAAAAAGTTTAGGGTTTTGTGCGGCGCCCAGCATTTTTTCTGCCATTTGGTAGTGATTTTCGAGTTCTTTTTGCCAGTCGGTAATTCCTGCCCAGCTACCGGTTTGGAAAAAAGCGGTTTTGGGTCGTGGCAAAGTATTGGCATACACCAGTGAGCCGCCACCAACCCCTACACCGCTCAAAATACCCACATGCCGTAAAAAGGTCATTTTAAAAAAACCGAAAAAACGAAAAGCCGGAAGCCACATCCATTTACGCAGATTCCAGTTGGTCTTGGGAAAATCTTCCGGTTTCCACCATTTCCCCTTTTCAATAACCAGTACTTTATATCCTTTTTCACTGAGTCTCAGTGCCGAAACCGAGCCACCAAAACCCGAACCGATAATGACATAATCGTAGGTTTGTTTCATACCCTTGTCTTTAAAATCTTTTTTGTTGTAAATTTAAGAAAGTCTATCGAACAAACAAACGGGTAAAAAAGAGCAGGAATCGCCCGTTTTTCGTTATTTTGCACTAAAAAAAGAGATGCAAAAGACCATAGAGAATTTAAGAGCACACGGATTTCAGGTGATTCCTGTTAAAAATGCTGCCGAGGCATTAGAAGCAGCAAAATCTTTCTTCGACGGAGCAAAAACTGTCGGGTTGGGAGGTTCGGTAACCGTTCAGCAAATCGGACTGCTTGACTGGCTCCGCCAGCCTCATTCTTTCCGGTTGTTCGATCAATATGAAGACGGGATTTCCATGGAGGAAAATGTGGAGCGCCGCCGGATGGGACTCACAGCAGACGTTTTTGTTGCCGGATGTAATGCCATCACCCGTTCAGGATACCTGGTCAATGTAGATGGTGCCGGAAACCGGGTTGCTGCCCAAGCTTACGGGCCTAAAAAAGTAGTACTGATTGCCGGAAAAAACAAAATCGTGGACGACGTAGAAGCCGGATTTCGACGCATTGAAGAAGTCGTGGCTCCAAAAAATGTGGAAAGAGTAAATAAAAAAGCTTTTTCCCTGAAAAAAGAACAACGGTATACTGTGGAAAATATCCAAAGTGTTTTTGTGGTCATCAAAAAAACGGATGACAAAAACCGGATTACGCTTATTCTGGTAGACGAAGAATTGGGATTCTAATCTTACAGAAGCCCCTGTTTTTCCAAAAGGCGGTGCATTTGTTGTTGTAAACGGCGGGCAGCTTCACCGGCTTTTTCAGCAAAATCTTTTCCGGAAGACTGATATAAAATTCCCCGCGAAGAGTTCACCAGAATTCCACAATGGTCATTCATTCCATACCGGGCTACTTCATCCAGAGAACCGCCTTGTGCTCCCACTCCCGGTACCAGTAAAAAATGGTCCGGAACCAATTTCCGTACTGCTTCCAGTTCAGGAGCCCGCGTAGCGCCGGTAACATACATCAACTGATCGGCAGAGGCCCATTCACGCGAAATTTCCAATACTTTTTCATAAAACTTTCTTCCATTATCATCAACAAGATATTGAAAATCAGAAGCTGACGGGTTGGATGTCAGTGCCAGCAGAATCACCCATTTCTCTTTGTATGCCAAAAAAGGGGTTACCGTATCTTTTCCCATGTAAGGCGATAAAGTAACCGCATCCACGTCCAGTTCATCAAAAAATGCATAAGCATACATGGCCGATGTATTGCCGATATCTCCCCGTTTGGCATCAGCGATAATAAAAACTTCCGGTGCTTTCTGACGCAAATAATGAATTGTTTTTTTCAAGCTCTCCCATCCGGCGGCCCCTAAAACCTCATAAAAAGCCAGGTTGGGTTTGTAAGCCACGGAATACGGAAGGGTGGCATCAATCACGGCCTGATTAAAAGCAAAAACCGGATCATCTTCCGAAAGCAAATGAGATGGAATTTTTTTGATATCCGTATCTAATCCAACACACAAAAAAGAATGCTTTTTCCGAATCTGCTCAAAAAGTTCGTTGGATGTCATAAAACATTAATTTTCAGCAAAGGATGTATACTCAGGCTTACTCAAACTCTTCTTTCAACCGTTCGGCATTTTCAGCCATTTGCAGTTTATCGATCAATTCCTGAATATCTCCGTCAATAATGGATTGCAAGTTATACAATGTCAATCCGATACGATGATCGGTTACCCGTCCCTGAGGCCAGTTATACGTACGGATTTTTGCCGAACGGTCACCGGTACTCACCATGGTTTTCCGTTTCGACGACATCTCTTCGAGATATTTATTGTATTCCCGTTCGTACAACCGGGTACGCAGTACTTTCATGGCCTTAGCCAAGTTCTTTATTTGCGATTTCTCATCCTGACAGGTAACGACAATTCCTGTAGGAATATGTGTCAGCCGGATGGCAGAATAAGTCGTGTTGACCGACTGTCCGCCCGGTCCGGAAGAGCAATAGGTATCTTTCCGGATATCTTTTTCGTTAAGTTCCACATCAAATTCATCGGCTTCGGGCAGCACCACCACCGAAGCCGCCGACGTATGAATCCGGCCTTGTGTTTCGGTTTTTGGCACCCGTTGTACCCGGTGAACCCCGGATTCAAATTTCAAGGTTCCGTACGCCCCTTCACCAATCACATTAAAAACAATGGCTTTAAAACCGCCGGCTGTCCCTTCATTCATCTCCACCACATCCACTTTCCAACCCCGGCTCTCACAATATTTCTGGTACATACGAAACAAATCCCCGGCAAAAATAGAAGCTTCATCACCGCCGGTTCCGGCACGGATTTCCATCACCGCATTTTTACTGTCTTCCGGATCTTTAGGAATCAACAACAGCCGGATTTCTTCTTCCATTTCTTTCAGCTTCGGCTGCAGCTCTTCCAACTCTTCCTTAGCCATTTCCCGGAATTCAGGGTCTTTTTCGTTGGCCAGTATCTCTTTGGCATTTTGGATGTTTCCCAACAGGTTTTTGTATTCCTTGTAAGCTTTTACCACCGGTTCCAGTTCTTTATAGTCTTTGTTCAGCTTTACAAAGCGTTTCATATCTGCCATAGCAGCAGGATCGCTCATTTGCTCTGCAATTTCTTCCCAACGGTTTTTTATGGTTTCAAGCTTTTCTAAAATATCCACGGTATTCTGTTTTTGCTGCAAAGATAATAAATCCCCGCACCACAAACAGACTTTAAGTTTCTGCATTTCGTTGCCAAAGTTTCAGGGGCTAATTCCTATTTTGATGAAGAAAAAGGCTTGTGCCATAATATTCATTATTATTTTTCCCCTTTTTCAAAACAGTTTTGCAAAATCCCGAAGGGGTTGAATACCGGCCTCTGAATAAATTCAGAGTCAATGGTAATAAGTCGTTTCTCCGGGACTTACACCACATCTCATCTGTGTTTGACGTTTTGTGCTTGGGATTTTTTTGTTTTTTGCTTTTTGGGATTTCGTTTGTCATTTGGTTTTTTGTCTTTTGTGATTTTGCTCCATCGCAACTTCGCCTGTTCTTCTCCTCGCACGCCACTTTTCCGCAATGCCCCGCCCATAACTGGTGTTTTCCCCCGAAAATTATTTTACTTCACAAAGTAATTGACACATCATGAACTCAGTGGAAACTGGGCAATAAAACGAAGAATATTATCAGCACACCAAATAGAGAAATTAACTGTTTCAGGTATATTTAAATACGGTGATCGCTTACATTAACAAACCCTATCGTGAAGCGGCGAGCAGTTCTCTGGCAGCAGCCCGCGAAGCGTCCGTTACCTTTTCATCGCTCAGCATCTTGGCAATTTCTTCCAACCGTTCTTCAGCATTTAACAAAACAATTTGCGATACGGTTTTGTCGTTTTCGGTATTTTTAAAAACACGAAAATGGAAATCAGCCCGGGCTGCAATTTGTGGCAGGTGAGTAATGGCCAATACCTGAATATGCGTAGCCATTTTCTTCAGAATCATCCCCAGTTTACCGGCAATGTCTCCCGAAACTCCGGCATCAATTTCATCAAAAACAATGGTAGGCAAAACGCCTTCCTGGTGTATCAACGACTTAACTGCTAACATCAACCGCGACAACTCTCCGCCGGAAGCCGTTTTAGATAAAAGGTCCGGTTCCTTTCCTTTATTCGCCGAAAAATAAAAATGAACCTGTTCTTTTCCGTAAGCCGAAAAAGAAGAAAGCGGGATAAGCTTAACCTGAAATTGTGCATCTTTCATCCCTAATTGTTGTAACAACCGGATGACTTCTTTTTCGAACGAAGGAATCGCTTTTTCTCTGGCCTGTCGCAAAGCATCAGCAGCTTTTTCAAGCTGATGGGTTATTTCAACAAGCTTTTTCTTTTCTTTTTCCAGTTCGTTTTCCAAACCGGTTATGTTTTCCAGCTTTTCGCGATATTCTTCCGCCAAAGCAAGAAGGCCTTCCACATCGTTGACATGATGTTTTTGCATCAATGAATAAAGCATATTCAACCGCTCTTCATTTTGCTGTAATTCATCGGGGTCAAACTCGTTCAAAGAGGCAAAGCTTTCAATTTCCAATGCTAAATCAGCCAACTCAATATACGAAGAAGAAAGGCGTTCGGTAAATTCGGCAATGGAAGGATGTAAATCGGAAAGCCGGGAAAAAGTTTCTTTCAGTCGTCCCAGCATCTCCAATACCGAAACGTCACCGTTTTTCAATAATTCGGCGGCCAATTCCGAAGCAGAACGAAGATCCACCGCATGCCGCAACAGTTTGTTTTTTTCTTCAAGGCGGGTCATTTCATCCGCATCCAGTGCCGCAGCATCCAATTCATTCAGCTGAAAACGATAATAGTCTTCATCGCGTTTAGCCTGTTCGTTTTGTTTTTGAAGCTGAAAAACCTTTTTTTCCGTTTCGCGGTATTGTTTGAACAAACGGCTATACGTTTCTTTCAACCCGGGCTTTTGAATATATGCATCAAAAAGTGCCCGTTGAAAATCCTGCTCGTTCAGCAACAGGGTCTGATGTTGCGAATGGATATCCACCAAACGTTCTCCCAAAGCACGTAACACATTCAGGTTTACCGGTGTATCATTAATAAAAGCACGGGATTTACCGGCCGGATTTATTTCGCGTCGCAACAGGGTTTGTTCGTCGTAATCCAGATCATTTTCATCAAAAAAAGTGCTCAGGTTTAAATTTCCGATGAAAAACGTTCCCTCCACCACACATTTTTTGGTTTTATCCATCAACACCGACGGATCAGCCCGGCGCCCCAAAATCAACGAAAGGGCACCAAGAAGAATGGACTTTCCGGCACCGGTCTCGCCGGTAATTACCGTAAACCCCGCATCAAAATCTATTTCGGCCCGGCTAATCAGGGTATAATTGGTTATGGACAATTTTTGCAACATGCGAAAACCTGTGTTACCTTTTTACAAAGATGAAAAAATATTGTTTACAGCCGCTACTTGAATGATTGTAAATCCTGAAGCCGCTTGTAAATACCATTGGCTTTAAGCAGCACTTCATGCGATCCGCGTTCTACAATTTCGCCTTTTTGAATCACCATGATTTCATCGGCATCGCGGATGGTAGAAAGCCGGTGGGCAATCACCAGTGTGGTACGGTTTTTCATAATTTTTGACAAGGCATCCTGTACCAGCCGTTCCGATTCGGTATCCAGCGAAGAAGTGGCTTCGTCAAGAATCAGGATTTGCGGGTTTGCCAACACCGCACGGGCAATACTGATCCGCTGACGCTGTCCCCCCGAAAGTTTAATTCCCCGGTCACCCACATTGGTTTGGTATCCTTGCTCCATTTTCACGATAAAGTCATGAGCATTGGCCACTTTGGCCGCCGCTTCAACGGCTTCCTGCGACACATCCGTCATGCCAAAAGCTATATTATTGAAAACCGTATCGTTAAACAAAATACTATCCTGCGAAACAATTCCCATCAGTCCGCGCAGATCGTCAATTTTATAATCCCGGATATCATGTCCGTCCAGCAGTATCCGGCCTTTGGTCACATCGTAAAAGCGGGGCAAAAGATCCACAATCGTTGACTTTCCGCCGCCCGACTCACCCACAATGGCGATGATCTTTCCTTTGGGAATAACAAAATCTATATCTTTTAAAACATAGGGTTTTTGATACTTAAACCAAACATGTTCAAAACGGATTTCCTTTTGAAAGGTATGCACCGGCAAAGCATTGGGTTTTTCTTCAATGCCTTCTTCGGCATCCATTACTTCAAAAATACGGTCGGCCGAAGCCAAACCTTTCCGGATATTGAAAAAACTCTGCGAAAGCGCTTTTGCAGGAGACATGATCTGCGAAAAAACCACAATAAAAGTAATAAAATCAGCAGCCTGAATCGTAGGATGCGGCTGAATCACCATTTGCCCCCCAAACCAAAGAATTACCACGATCACCAGCGAAGAGAGAAACTCACTCAGGGGAGAAGCCAAATCGCGCCGCCGGTTTACACTTACCTGTTTCCGGAAATAGGTAGTATCCATCTCTTTAAACCGCCGGTTAAAATACGGAATGGCATTAAACCCTTTGACCACACGAAGTCCGGTAATGGTTTCTTCGATCATGGACATCAGCGCCGAATAATAACGCTGCAGAATAACGGAGTTTTTGCGAAGATTACGGCCTATCGAGCCGATAATCAGCCCGGTGATGGGAAGAATGACCAAAACGAAAACACTGAGTTTCAAACTTAAACTCACCATAAAAGCCAGATAGGCAATAATGGTAATGGGATCGCGCGCCAGCGATTCAAGATTCAGAAAAATAGATACTTCCAGCTCTTGCACATCCGAAGTAATCCGGGTCATCAGGTCGCCTTTTTTATTTCTGGAATAATAAGCCAGCGGCAGGATCAGCAATTTGGAATAGATATCATCACGTATGCCGCGAATAGCCCCTGACCGGGCGTAATTGACAAAATACATCGCAAAGAAACGGCCGAAATTTTTAAAGAAAAAAGCCGTAAGAATAATCACACAAATGAAAACCAGCGCTTGCAGTTTTCCCTGATGAATAATAATCTGGCTGATATAATAATTCAAATAATCAAGAGCCGAATGGGTGCTGAAATGTAATACCGGTTTTTCTGTAACCAGTTTATTGATCCCAAAAAGAAGATTGAGAAAAGGAATGAGCAAGGCCAGCGAAAAAAGCGAAAATATAATGGATACAATGTTGAAAAACAGATTGGCTGCCAACGATCCCCAATAGGGAAAAATGTATGCAATAACGCGATATAACTTTTTCATCCGTTTTTGAAATGTTGGCACAAAGATAGGGATTCGCCCGAATTGCCATCCTCTTTTTTCTACAACTAAAATTTTATCCGGCGGCTTTCCTTATTTTTGTCATCAAACAATTTTTAAACACATTTTGTGTTTTCTTTTTAACACTACATCCTGCTGTTTTGAGTAAAAAAGTTATTGTTTCGGTTATTAATGATTTGGTTACTGACCAACGGGTAAAGAAAGTGTGTTCCACGTTATCGGAAATGGGATTCCGGGTTGTTCTTACCGGACGCCGGTTAAAAGAGAGTCTTCCTATGGATGAGCGCCCGTATCCGGTACACCGGATGAAATTACTTTTTGAAAAAGGACCGGCTTTCTATCTCTGTTTTCAGATCCGGCTTTTTTTCTTTTTGCTGCTGCATCCGGCTGACCTGTTGGTAGCTAATGACCTGGATACGCTCTTGCCGAATTTTTTGGTTTCGCGGATAAGAAAAATTCCGCTGGTGTACGATGCCCACGAATATTTTACCGGCGTCCCTGAATTACAGGTCCATCCGCTGAAACAAAAAATATGGAAAAAGCTGGAACAATGGCTTTTCCCAAAACTGAAAACCATTTTTACGGTCAATGACAGCATTGCCGGCCTGTACGAAAAAGAATATGGAATCCGTCCGGTGGTGGTGCGTAATGTACCGCCGAAATTTGAAAATCCCAACCCGAAGAGCCGCAAAGCACTGGGATTACCCGAAAACAAATTCATCATCATCATGCAAGGAGCCGGAATTAATGTGCACCGGGGAGCCGAAGAAATCACCGAAGCCATGCAATACCTGGACCAGGTTGTTTTACTGATCGTAGGAAACGGCGATGTTTTGCCGGTATTAAAAAAGAAAGTGGCGCAGTTATCTTTATCTGAAAAAGTTATCTTTATCTCGCGGCGTCCTTATCCCGAAATGATGCAATACACGGCAGCAGCCGACTTGGGACTTACGCTCGACAAAGACACCAACATCAATTACCGTTACAGTTTGCCCAACAAAATTTTTGATTATCTTCATGCCGGTATTCCGGTACTGGCTTCGCGTTTACCGGAAATTGAAAAAATCATAGAAACTTACCGTGTGGGCGATTTTATTCCGGACCACAATCCCGAAAATATGGCAAAAAAAATTAAAGACATTATGGACCACCCTAACCGCCTGCAGCAATGGAAAGAAAACACCGCTGTTGCCGCAGCTGAATTAAACTGGGAAACCGAATCAGAAAAACTGAAAAAAGTGTACCGCCAGTATGTCTGAACTCCACCTGCATATTGTTTCGTTTGACGTTCCGTATCCGGCCAATTACGGCGGGGTCATTGATGTATTTTATAAAGCCAAAGCCCTGGCAGAAAAAGGAGTGAAAATTCATCTGCATTGTTTTGAATACGGCCGAAAAAAACCGGAACTTCTGGAAAAACTTTTTTACGAAGTACGGTATTACAAACGGGATGTATCGAAAAAACATCTTTTTAAAAGCCGGCCTTACATTATTGAAACCCGTATATCGGAAGAATTGGTAAAAAATTTATTGAAAGACGATTATCCCATCTTAATGGAAGGACTACACACCACTGCTCTTTTACGCGAACGGCGGCTAAAAAACCGAAAACGGATCGTACGCACCCACAATATCGAACACGATTATTATCTGCACCTTTCCAAAGTGGAAACCGATCTTTTTAAAAAATATTATTTCTACAACGAATCGGTGAAATTGAAAAAATACGAATCGATTTTATCGAAAGCTGATTTGTTATTAACCATTTCACAAACCGACCATGCCTATTTCTCATCAAAATATAAACCGGTAGTTTTTCTACCGGCATTTCATCCGTACAAGGCAGTAAAAAGTTTGACGGGGAAGGGAAATTATGTTTTGTATCACGGAAATCTGTCGGTACCGGAAAACATCAATGCAGCCACTGTTCTTCTGAAAGAAGTCTTTCAGGATTTTCCGGTTCCGTTCAAAATTGCCGGACTTCACCCGCCGGCTTCGCTGAGCCGGTTGGTGGCAGCTACCCCGTCGGCCGAACTGATTGCCAATCCTTCGGATGAACAACTCCAGGAACTGATTGCAAACGCCCATATCCATATTTTCTTTACCGAACAGGCCACCGGGCTCAAGCTGAAATTACTGAATGCTTTATACAACGGGCGGTTTGTACTTACCAACGATAAAATGCTTAGCGGAAGTCAGCTACAGCCTGTATGTATCATGGCCGGATCGATAGCGGAAATGAAAAAAGAAATTGCCCGGCTGATGAAAGAAAAGTTTACTGCCACCATGAAAGCCGACCGGCAGTTTCATCTGCAAACGTTGTATGCCAACGGAAACAATGTGGAACGATTAATCGACCTGATTGTCTGAATCTACAATGCTTCCTTCTTCGCATTTAACCACTCTTCCGGGGAATTTATGAATGAGATTGTAATTGTGGGTAGCCATAATCACAGCCCGGCCTTTTTCGCAAATTTTCAGCAACAGCCGCATAATTTCGTTGGAGGTTTGCGGGTCCAGATTTCCGGTAGGCTCGTCAGCCAGAATGAGCTCCGGGTTATTCAGCAGAGCCCGGGCAATGGCCACGCGTTGCTGTTCGCCACCCGAAAGCTGATGCGGACGGGCTTTGAGCCGGGCAATCAGGTCTACATCCGACACGACTTCCATAATACGCTGGTTAATTGCTTTTTTGTCTTTCCATCCGGTAGCCTTTAGCACAAACAGAAGATTCTCTTCCACGGTACGGTCTTCCAATAACCGGTAATCCTGAAAAATAATGCCCAGCTTACGGCGCAAAAAAGGAACTTCTCTTTTTTTGAGTTTTTTCAGGTCGAAACCACAAACCTGCGCTACTTTGGCATCAGCGGGGAGTTCGGCAAAAAGGGTTTGCAAAAGGCTTGACTTTCCACTTCCGGTTTTTCCAATCAAATAAACAAACTCTCCCTGATGAACCTGAAAATTAACGTGAGCCAGCACCAGCCTGTTTTTCTGAAAAACGGACAAATCCTGTAAAATGACTACCGGGTTATCTTCCATGATGCAAATTGTTTTGAACAAAGGTACAGCAATTTTTTTGTATCCGAAACCCAACTTTCCGGAAGATCGGATGCCGGGGAACGGCTAATACCTATTTTTATGCGATACCATCTGGTTTTGACGAAGGGAAAAGGCGTGTACCATAATACCCTTTATGGTTTTCTCTTTTTCCAAAATGGTTTAGCGGAAATCCCGAAGGGGTTGAATACCGGCCTCTGAATAAATTCAGCGTCAATGGTAATAAGTCGTCCCTGCGGGACTCCAATGTATCACATCTTATCTGCGTTTCGCGTTTAGGGTTTTTCGTTTTTTGGGGTTTCTAATCTTAGTCACTGGTCATTAGTCATTGGTATTCGTTGATTTTCAGTGCTTAACAACGTTTTACTGTCTTCCTGAACGGAGCGCAGCGTAATGAAGGACCTAAAAATAATCATGACTGTTCAAAGAGATTCTTCGCTACGCTCAGAAGGACAAAAGAAGTTGATTTTTGGGATTTGCTTTTTTATTTTTTTGGGGTTTCATTTGTGATTTGTCTTTTTGTCTTTTGGGATTTCCCACTTTAGGCACTTCAAACTTTAGGCACTTGAAGTACTTAAAATGTGAAGGGCGTCTCTTTTCAAGTCGGACAGGACTTGAAAAGTGGAGACATCGATGCGGGAAATTATCGTTCGAGCGGACGCTCAAACGATGAAAAAGGTTAGCATTTAGTGCGATGCTTCGCGTTGCTCAGCAGGACAAAAGAAGTTGATTTTTTGTCTTTTGGGATTTCCTCTGCGGCAGCGATGGCAGTGGCAGCCCGCAGCAGCCAAAAGCCATGTGCAGCAACCGGTTGAAAGCGACCACCGGAAGCTCTGCAACCGGTGTGGCGGAACCGGCTTTTGGCAATGGCGGCTAAAACGGACAGCGCGGCGGCTTGTCCGGCCGCCCTGAAAAACTTTTCCCACAACCGGTTCTGATTTTTTTAACACATTTTTTTTGAAAGGTTTGGTGAACTTTTTTACATTTGTGCAAACAAAAATTGAAGATTATGACCGATGATGCCGTTTTGATATTGGAAGAAGCCAAAGAAAGTATGGAGCATTCCATACAGCATCTTGAAAGAGAATTTCAGAAAATCAGGGCCGGAAAGGCTACGCCGGGGATGCTCAGCGGAATTAAGGTGGAATATTATGGTACGCCAACGCCGATTGAACAAACGGCCAACATCAATACACCAGACCCACATTCTATTGTGGTTCAGCCGTTTGATAAAAGCTCTTTGCAGGACATCCGCAAAGCGATCATGAATGCCAATCTGGGGTTTAATCCGATGGACGAAGGGGATATTTTACGCATCAATGTTCCGCCGTTGACAGAAGAACGGCGTCTTGACCTGGTAAAAAAAGCGAAACAGGTGGCTGAAGAAACCAAAATTGCCATCCGGAATATCCGCCGCAGCGCCAATGATGATGCCAAAAAGCTGGAAAAAGACGGTGTTCCGGAAGATGAAGTAAAACGGCTGCTGGATGAAATCCAGAAACTTACGGACAAATACACGGAAAAAATTGACCATTTCTTTGAAACCAAAGAAAAAGATATTATGACCATTTAGCCGGAACGTGTTTTCCGGCTTTGAAAACCCGTTAAAATGACCGGAAAAAATAATGATTGGGTGAAGCATCCCCGTAAAAAACAGGTAATTACCGTTGCTTTGGTGTGGTTTATCTGTACGGTACTTATGTTTGCTGCGAGTACCAACCTTTTTCATCAAAGTCCTTTCCAAAAACAATATTTTTTACTTTACCTCTTGTGCATGTCAACACTGGGTATTGTCCTCCGTGTGATACGCAATTACCGCCGGTTGCAACACAACCGGTGAGTTTCTATTAAAAAGAGGTAGTAGTGAGAAATTTCTTTGGAAAATGGCGGTTATTCGTCAATTTGTTTCCGGTTTTTCTGCTTCCGGTTTCTCAGTCGTTGGGTTAACTGAAAAGTAGTTTGGATAATGTTGCGGGTAGTTACAAACGCATTGATGGCCGAGTGAATCATGGCTTTGGTAATATTCACCATGTTAAAGGCTTCGTTGAGTGACTGGAATTGTTGCTGCACATGATTTTCCTGTTTCCGGTTTTCATCTTTCAGGTGTTCCAGATATTTTTCCGTTGCTTTTTCATCAGCAAAACCCGCTCCGGCAACAAATTGTTTCTCCTGATTACTGGCCAGGTTTTTACCCAGTATTTTTCTAATTTTTGAAAACAGCAGGGGTTCACGAAAGGCATACATTAACAGGGCCATGAAAAGATAAAAAGCAGTCACCCACAAAAATCCGCCGGTACGGGTTCCTCCGTGAGCGGCATACCAGTTCACAAAAGCAAAGGATAAAAACATTACCACGAATACCATAATGCCAAACAACATGGAAAACAGCAACAGCTGACCTAACAATTCGGCCGATTTTTTCCGGTAAGCTACTTTATTGTATTCCAATTGCAGGTCGATGTACTTTTTCAGTTCATCTACAAGTGCTTTTACGGGTTTTTTAAAGTCTGCGTTTCCCATTCTGTTTTTTTCTTTCTTCATGGCACAACAAAGCGATAACCAATCATCTGTTGTACAACAGATGATTGGTTAATTCAAAAGAGTTGTTGACTCATTGCCAATTATTTCTGAGCAATTTTTTTTACATCTTCAATTACACCGGCACCTGTTTTCTTCACGTCTTCCAAAACGTCATTTCCTACTTTTTTCACGTCTTCAACCAGTTCGGTACCGGTTTTTTTTACATCTTCCAGGATTTTGTTAACGTTTTCTTTCAGATCATCAAACTGATCCAGTAATTCATCGGATAACTCTTTGGTTTTATCGGAAACTTTTTTTCGTGTTTCTTCGCCTGTTTCGGGGGCATACAGCAATCCGGCAATGGCTCCGATAGCAGCGCCAATTACCATGCCTGAGAAAAATGCAAACCCTGAATGTGAACTATTGTTGCTCATGGTATTAAAGTTTTAAAAATTAGACATCAAATTTACTTCATTATAGTTTCAATTCCAAAAAAAGTTTCGTTCGACACGTTAAAAAAAACTAAACCTGCTGTGCGGACAAAACGTTCCTGAATGAAACGGTTTTTCATTTCTGATATTTTCCCGTTCAAAGCATTTCGCCGGAAAGCGAAAAAATGCACCGGGAAAAAGAACGTCCCGAAAATTCTTTTACTTCCGGGCAACAAAAAGCAAATCAAGAATCATGCCCGATGATTTCCGCCAGCAGAAGAACAGAAAACCCGGACTGCCGGGCTGTCAAAATGGCGGCGAACAACTTTTCGGAATACAGGTCCAAAGTACGCCAAAAATTTGGCGGTTTGAGCGGAAAGTTGCAACTTTGCGGAACGATGGAAAATCAGGAAAATATGGTCTTGCGTGCTCCTGAGCTTGAGGATGCCGCTTTTTTGTATGCTTTGGAAAATGATCAAAAGTTATGGCAGGTTTCTGCCACACGGGTTCCGTTTTCGCATCTCGACCTGGAGCAATATATTTTATCTGCTTCACGGCAGGAACCTTTCGTAGCCGGTCAGGTTCGGTTGATTATCGACTACCGCAAAGGGAAACAATCCACAGCCATCGGAATCATAGACCTTTACGACCTGAGCGCTATCCATCGCCGGGGCGGTGTGGGAATTGTCATCGACGAAAAATACCGGAACCGTTCACTGGCCGGAAAAGCGCTGGACCAGCTGATTTATTATGCATTTAATTTGTTAAATTTGCATCAGCTTTTTTGCAGTATCGGAAAAGAAAACCAGGCCAGTTTACGTTTATTTCAAAGCCGACATTTTGAAATAACAGGGGAAAGAAAAGAGTGGAACCTGATAAACGGAAAATGGCAAGACGAATATTTTTTACAGCTGATTAACAGTTGATTAATAAGGATAAAGCATCGCTTTACAAAACGGAAAAAGGATTTTTCAGATGGCTTATTATCATTCGAAATATGCACGAGGGAGAAAAAAACGCAGTCGTTTCTCCCGGTTTCTATTACGGTTTCTTTTTGTACTCATCCTGTTGGCACTGGCCGGCGGATATTTTTTGTACAAAGTGATTGAAGGGCCTAACGTATGGACACCAAACGACAAACCGGTAAGCATTTACGTTCCTACAGGCGCCAATTTTCAACAACTCAAAAACATTCTTTATGAAAAAGGGTTGGTCATCCACCGCAAGAATTTTGAATGGTGGGCGAAGAAAAAGAAGCTCCCCGAGCTGGTAAAACCGGGTCGGTACATCCTGGTTAACGGCATGAGCAATAATCAGCTGGTGGACATGCTGCGTGCCGGAAAACAGGTTCCGGTAAATGTAACTTTTAACAACGTAAGAGACATTTACCAGCTGGCCGGCAAAGTAGGACATCAAATTGAAGCCGACTCGGCACAAATTGTCAATTACCTGACCGACAGCAGCAACCTGCGTCAAATCGGGGCCGATTCTATTCCCGTTCTTACCTTTTTTATTCCGAATACTTATCGTTTTTACTGGAATACTACAGCCAAAGCTTTTGTTGACCGGATGATCCGCGAATACCATAAGTTCTGGAACCCCACACGTATGGCAAAAGCAAAAGCCATTGGATTAACTCCCACTCAGGTAATCATTCTGGCTTCTATTGTGGAAAAAGAAACCAATAAAAATGACGAAAAACCGAAGATTGCCAGTGTGTATATCAACCGGCTGAGAGACGGATGGCGCTTACAAGCCGACCCAACCGTTATTTATGCACTGGGAAATCCTAAAATACACCGGGTACTCAACATTCATAAAAAAGTAAAATCGCCTTATAACACCTATTTGCACCGCGGGCTGCCGCCAGGTCCTATTTGTGTTCCATCCATTGCATCGATAGATGCTGTTTTAAATTACGACAAAACCCATTATCTCTACTTTTGTGCTAAAAGCGATATGTCCGGATATCATGTATTTTCCGAAACCAACCGGCAACATCAGAAAAATGCTAAAAAATATCAGGAAGCGCTGGATAAATTACGAATCTACCGGTAAATCATGAAGTCGACGCTGCGAATGATTATCTGGTTGTTAATGCTCGGAGGCGGTATTTGGGGTGGATTTATCCTTGATGCCCGCTGGTTTCCGGGAATTCACCATCTTTTGTGGTTTCATATTTTGAGTTTTCTGATAGGCATTGTGGTGTTAAAAGGGGTGATGACCGTAAGCCGGAATACCGGTCGTACTTTGGCAAAATATGGCCGGAAAGGAGAACTCCCGCGGATGGAAACCAACCAACTGGTCAAAGAAGGCCCTTACCGGTACATGCGCCATCCCATGCATCTCGGTTTGTTATTTTTTCCGTTTGCCTTTGCTTTTCTTGTCGGATCACCGGCGTTTATTCTTGTGATTGCCCCGGCTGAAGCAGTATTAATGTTACTGCTGATCCGGTGGGTGGAAGAACCGGAAGCGATTCGTAAATTTGGTGATGAATACCGCAAATACCAACAACAAGTACCTTGGTTTTGCATTCGGAAAGAATGTCTGAATACCTTGTTTCGAAAAGTAGAAAAAAATATCCGGTAAATCCGGTAACTTTGAAGTTTGATAAAATATATACATCATGAAAAAGATTTCCTTTTTTATTTCTGTCTTCTTTTTGGCATCATTGTTTTTTTTGGTTTCGTGTAACAGAACAGAAAAACAATCCGGTACCACATCCAAAAGCCCCTGTCCTACCTGTGGTAACATGGGACTACCTTTAAACGAAATGACTATCTCTGAGATGGAACAGGGGTATCACAATCAACGCTTTACAGTAAAAGAAGTGGTCAGAACCTATTTACTCAGAATTAAAGCGTTAGACCAAAACGGCCCCCATTTAAATGCATTTATCACGGTTAATCCGGATGCGATGAAAATTGCCGACTCGTTAGACAAACTTCTGGCTGAAGGAAAAGCTTCCGGTCCGTTATTTGGTATTCCGGTGGTATTGAAAGATAATATCGACACCCACGATAAAATGGCTTGTACAGCTGGCTCGCGGGCATTGGCAGGTTCGCATCCATTACACGACAGCTGGGTGGCAGCCCGGTTAAGAGCAGCCGGTGCCATTATCATTGGAAAAGCCAATTTGAGTGAGTGGGCTAATTTCCGGTGTAGTTTTTCGTCCAGCGGATGGAGCGGCATGGGTGGACAAACCAAAAACCCGTACGTTCTTGACCGGAATCCCTGTGGTTCCAGTTCTGGTCCCGGCGTAGCTGTTTCTGCTAATTTGGCCATGGTCGGTATTGGTACCGAAACCGATGGCTCTATCGTTTGTCCTTCTTCGGCGAATGGCATTGTTGGCATCAAGCCTACCGTAGGATTAATCAGTCGCACAGGTGTCATTCCCATCTCTTTTACCCAGGATACTCCCGGCCCTATGACCCGAACCGTTTCTGATGCAGCTACATTGCTTGGCGTACTTACCGGTGTAGACAGCGCCGACAGTAAAACATTTGCTTCAAAAGGGCATGCCTATCGCGATTACACCCAATTTCTGAAAAAAGGGGTTTTACGCGGGAAACGCATCGGTTTATACATGGCTCCTATGGGAATCGATTATAAAGTCGATACGCTGATGTATCGGGCTGTTCGTTTTCTTGAGAGCCAAGGAGCTACCGTAGTAAAAATCAACAAAATCATGCAACCCGGCACAGAAGCGGCTTCGTTTCAGGTTTTGCTTTATGAATTTAAAGACGGACTGAACAAATACCTGAAAACATTGGGCCCCGATGCTCCGGTAAAAACACTTCAGGATATTATTGCTTTTAACCAATCGGATTCGATTGAGCTCAAATATTTTGATCAAAAACTGATGCTGGAAGCAGAAGCCAAAGGCAACCTGAATAGTCCGGGATATAAAAAAGCGTTGAAAAAAATGACCACAGGAAGCCGGAAAAACGGCATGGACAAAGTGATGAATCGTTATCACCTGGATGCCATTATTGCGCCTACCGGTGCTCCGGCCTGGAAAACCGACCTCGTCAACGGAGACCATTTTGTACTGGGCAGCTCTTCGCCGGCAGCTATTTCCGGATATCCATCCATTACCGTTCCCATGGGATTTATTCAGGGATTACCGGTAGGCATTTCCTTTTTCGGCCGGGCATGGAGCGAACCGCTGCTTATCGGCATGGCTTATGATTTTGAACAGGGTACCCATCACCGTGATGTTCCCACGTTTAAAAAATCGGTGGAAAACGAGTGAAAAATTAAAACATGAGTAAAATTAAAGTGCTTGGCTTCGATGCCGATGATACCCTGTGGGTAAACGAAATCTATTATCGCGAAACGGAACGGGAACTGGTTAAACTACTTAAAGATTTTGCCGATGAAAAAACGGTGATGGAACAGCTTTACCACCTGGAAATTCAAAACCTGCCCCTTTACGGTTACGGAGCCAAAGGATTCATGCTGTCCATGATAGAAACAGCAATTCAAACTTCCGGGCACCGGGTACCCGCTCAAATCATCGAAAAAATAATCGGCTTAGGAAAAGAATTACTCAACAAACCGGTTATTCTGCTTGACGGAGTGCGCGAAGTATTAGAATATTTTAAAACCAAGATTCCTGTTGTTCTGGTAACCAAAGGCGATCTGCTGGACCAGGAACGGAAACTCCGGAAATCAGGACTGGCTTCTTGTTTTCATCATATTGAAATTATGAGTGACAAACAAGAAGAAAATTACCGGAAACTACTTCAACGTTTAACCATACAGCCTGAAGAATTCATGATGATTGGCAATTCATTGAAATCGGATGTTTTGCCACTTCTAAAATTAGGAAGCTGGGCTGTACATATTCCGTATCACACCACCTGGATCCACGAAAAAACCAACGAAGATCCCCACCAATGGGAACGATTTATTGCGATCAAAAAACTGGCAGCTCTGTTGGATATCTTAGATAATGAAGGAAATATCCTAATTCACGAATAAGATATTTTTTTGTTATCACCAAACAAAAAGACTATTCCTATTTAATAAACAGAAGGGACAATAAAAAGCTGCTAATCGGGAAATAAAAAGTTCTGCTCAAAAAATAAATCTTTTCTTTATACAAATAAAGTTATGTATATCAATAAATTCCAAATTTGAAACACACCCTATTCCAGCTTCCAACTCTTATTTTAAGACAAACACCTGATGTCTAATAAATTATTAGGTTAATTTCTTGTTTCTAATACTAATTTATTTTACATTTGTGGTAATTTTAATAAACCAACAATGCGAAAATCTTTTTATTTATTGTCATTTAGACATGAAACCCCAGAGAAAACCTTCCTAAAAAAAGGGGAAAATCTATATTTAAGTTCTTTTCCTTAAAAAGCTTATATTTTTTATGATTTCTATTTTTTGATTTTAAACCCTTTAAAAAAATCGGATTATGAAAAATATTTTACTTGCATTATTATTTGTCTGTTTATTGCCTTCCCTTGGCTTTTCACAAAAAATTTACAGTAATAAAACCGGTGGCGGCAATTGGAATAATGCAGAAACATGGGATGGAGGAACCATTCCTACTTCAGTTGACACTGTCGAGATTCGATCAGGAGATACTATCACTGTCGATACAATCCAATATTGTAAACTTTTTATAATCGACGCTACAGATACAAGTAACTATGGCACTCTAGCAATAGAAACAGGAGCAACATTAACTACAACCGCGTCATGTACTGTTTATGGTATTCTTAAAATAACTGGAGGGACATTCAACGAAGGTGATGGTAGCGGTGATTATTTAACTATAAACGGCTCCGTCATGGGAAATCGTTGTCTGTTTAACATGTCTGGCGGAATACTAAATACAAGCAGATATTTTACTCTTAAAAACTCAGCTTCATTTAAAATGACCGGTGGCACAATAAATATTAATTCTTCTGGAGGAACAAGTGCAACTGATATCTTTTATGTCCCATCAGGAACAACATTTACCATGTCAAATGGCAACATAAATATTTTGAAAGGAAATAAAGGAGATGGAGCAGCATTAAAATTTAACCCAACAACAGCCAACGTTACTGGAGGTATAATTTCTTTTACAAACACAGATAATTACATGTCTTCTACGACAATGATTAGTACCAAAACATTATATAATATTAATTGTGATGTTGGTACCGGTGATACTCTTGTTATTAAAAATATGTCCAGTACTACAGAAGGCTTTTCCTGTAACAACTTCATAATAACCAGTGGAACCGCTGTAATCAATCCAGGTTACGGAATGACAGTCAATGATACGTTAACCAATAACGGGACATCTGCCAATTTGATTATTGCTTCAGACACCACAGGAAATGGTTCTTTAATTACCAATTCATCTGTAGACGTCACCGTACAACGCTATGTTGGCCATTATACTTCCGGTACAGGAACAGGTAACGGCTGGCATGAGATTGGCTGTCCGGTTGCATCCATGGATCCGGCAAATACCACATGGGATCCCACAAGAAATACTACCGATGATCTGTACGCGTGGAGTGAAGTCGATAACCAGTGGGTAAATTATAGAAATACCACCTTTACCTTTACCGCAGGACAGGGCTATCTTGTGGCTAATAGTACTGACCTGACCCACGAATATACGGGCACTTTAAACACATCAGATGTTACGGTATCCAACTTATCTTACACTTCAACATCCGGCGGTGACGGGTGGCATTTGTTGGGAAATCCTTTTTCCAGCGCCATTAAGTGGGACGACGGAAACTGGACATTAACCAATGTTGGCGCTGTTGCAGAAATATGGGACGAAGCCTCTGCCAGTTACACTGCTATTAATGCCAATGACATCATTCCTTCTACCAACGGCTTTTTTGTTCAGGTTGTTTCCGGAACAACAGGCAGTGTGACCATTCCTGCCGCTGCACGGGTTCATGATGCTCAAGGAAACTATAAACAAACAGCGGAAACTCCGGAAACGCTGACTTTCCAGATTACTGATGATGCAAACAGCTATTCAGACAAAGCTACTTTAGGATTTAAACCCGATGCTACTGAGCAATGGGACATGGCTTACGATGCCCACAAAATCATGAGCATGGTAAAAACGGCTCCACAGATATGGACAGTGAGCCACGATGAAAATTTCCTGATAAATTACCTGCCGGAGATCACTACAGCATATGATGTTCCTTTGGAATTCCGGGCCGGCGTAAACACAGTGTACCACCTGACCATAAAAGGTGTTTCCAGTTTTACAAATACAGATTTTATTCTGGAAGACAAGGTAACAGGAGAAAAAATCAACCTGAATGAAATAACGAATTATGATTTCAGTGCACAAGACGGAGACAACACAGACCGGTTTGTTCTTCACATCAATGGGGTAACCGGAATTTCTCCTGCATCAGAACAAACCGATGACCTTCAGGTATTTTCTTCCGGAAACACCATTTATCTGCACGGACAGAAAGTTCTCAACGGAAAAGTATTTGTATTTAACACGCTTGGGCAGAAGGTTTATGAAAGTATACTTAACGGAACTACCAGACAACAAATCCACATGACTCAACAAGCGGGAATATACATTGTCCGAATAGAAAATGACCATCGTGTTGTTACCAAAAAAGTTTACATTCAATAATCAGCAAATCATAAAAAAATGAAAAAATCCATTATTTTTTACAGTATTCTTTTTTCTCTGTTATTCTCATTTCAATCGGTCATGGCACAGGCTACACCACCAGCGACACACGGCGCACCCATTGGCGGAGGTTTATTCATCCTATTGGGACTCGGTGCAGCATACGGCGGCAAAAAATGGTATGATCACCGGAAAACTAATCTTGAAGAATAATTAGTGGAAAGCTGTTCTTTTAAACCGGGAATTGACTGCAAAAAAAGCGGTCAACTTCCCGGTTTTTTTATGGCTTTTCAAAAAATAATGTCAAAATTTCTTAAAATTCCACAGCAAGGGTTAAATTTCCTAAATTCGCACCCTGTTTCAGTTAAATTCATCCATCATGAACAATTTTAAGAAACTCAACAATCGGATAGGCTGGCTGATCTTTCTGATTGCTGCATTCGTCTATCTATCCACCATAGAGCCCACTGCCAGCTGGTGGGATCCGGGTGAATACATTTCTACTGCCTACAAATTGCAGGTAGGACACCCTCCGGGAGCTCCGCTTTTCCAAATGATGGGCCGCATCTTTTCCCTGTTTGCTTTCGGAAATACGGCTCATGTAGCCATGATGATCAATATCATGTCGGCACTGGCCAGTGCATTTACCATTCTCTTTTTATTCTGGACCATCACCCTGCTGGCAAAAAAGATCTACGTAAAGAACCCTGGAGATGAAATGACGAAAGGTCAATTATGGGCCGTTCTCGGAGCCGGTATTGTAGGTTCTTTGGCTTATACTTTTACCGATTCGTTTTGGTTTTCAGCCGTGGAAGCCGAAGTATATGCCACTTCATCCTTTTTTACCGCACTCACTTTCTGGGCGATCTTACGCTGGGAAGAAGTGGCTGACGAACGTAGCGGATTCCGATGGATTTTACTCATTGCTTACCTGACCGGACTGGCCATTGGGGTACACATGCTAAACCTGCTGACCATTCCGGCTATAGTATATGTTTACTATTTTAAAAGATACAAATTTTCCTGGAAAGGATTTATTTACGCCGGCATTGTGGCACTGGGCATTTTGGCTATTGTGATGTACATCATCATTCCCCAAGTGGTTAACCTGGCCGGACAGTTTGAACTCTTCTGCGTAAACACACTGGGATTACCGTTTAACGTAGGAACCGTTGTTTATTTTGCCACACTCATCGGATTGCTGGCTTATGGGATTTATTACACACAAAAACATGGAAAAGTAGTGTACAACACCATGTTGCTGGCATTAACCTTTGTGCTTATCGGTTATTCATCTTTCTTGATGCTGGTTATTCGTGCCAATGCCGATACGCCCATTAACGAAAATGACCCGAAAAACGCGGTGAACCTGTTGGCTTACCTGAACCGTGAACAATATGGCACCTGGCCTTTGCTTTATGGGCAATATTATAATGCTCCGGAAATTGGGAGAAAAGACGGAACGCCGGTTTACAAACGCGACGATAAAAAAGGAAAATATGTGGTGATCGATGACAAAAAACAAACCATTCCGGTATACGATCCCCGTTTTGAAACTATTTTTCCGCGTATGTGGAGCAACCAAAAACCCATCCATATTAAATTTTATAAAAGCAAAGAATATGGAGGGACGGACGGGACCCCTATCCGGGTGGATATGGGGAACGGAAAAACCAAAGTATTAATCCGCCCCAGCTTCCTGACCAACCTGAAATTCTTCTTTAAATACCAACTCGACCACATGTACATCCGCTATTTTCTGTGGAATTTTGTGGGACGACAAAACAATATTGAAGGCCAGGGAGAAATCAACCATGGAAACTGGATCAGCGGGATTAACTTTATCGATAAAATGCGGCTGGGCGACCAGGCCCATCTGCCTCCGAGCATGCATAATCCGGCACGGGCACGATTGTATTTCCTGCCGCTCATCCTCGGAATTATCGGTTTCCTTTTCCACTACTCCCGGAATAAAAAAGATACCTGGGTCGTTTGGATGCTCTTCTTTATGACCGGCGTAGCCATTATTATCTACCTGAACCAAACGCCGGTACAACCCCGTGAACGGGATTATGCCTACGCTGGCTCATTTTATGCCTTTGCTATCTGGATTGGTCTGGGTGTTCTCTCTCTTTACGAAGGGGTGAAAAAATATTTTGGGAAAAAAGAAATTGCGGCGGCATTGGTGACGGTAATCAGCCTGATACTGGTACCTGCCAATATGGCCAAAGAAGAGTGGCCCTCACACGATCGTTCCGGCAAATTTTCGGCACGCGATTTTGCGGTCATGTACCTGCGAAGTTGTCCGCCCAACGCCATATTATTTACCAACGGGGATAATGATACTTTCCCGCTGTGGTATGCCCAGGAAGTGGAAGGTATCCGTACCGATGTCAGGGTAGTCAATTACATGTTGGCCGGAGGCGCCTGGTATGTAGACCAGATGTTTAAACAGGAATATAATTCTGCTCCGTTGCCCTTGTCTATTCCTTCGGAAAAATACGATCGCGGAACCATGAACTTTATTCCGGTTTATCCGGTTATTAAAGGCCCTATCTCACTGAAAGATGCGATCGACTTTATCCGGAATGATGATCCACGAACAAAAATGCCATTACAAAGTGGTGACAAAATTGATTATCTCCCCGGAAAAGAACTTTTCCTGAAAGTAGATTCGGCGGCAGCAGTCAATTCCGGTACTGTTCCATTGAAAGATGCCGGGAAGATTGTAAAGGAAATCAAATGGAAAGTAAAACAAGGATACCTTTACCGCAGCGATGTCATGTTGCTTGACCTGCTGGCTAACAATAACTGGAAACGTCCCATCTGTTTTGCTAATCCGTCCAGCGTAAGCAAAGTGCTGGATGTGGCTAAATATTGCCAGATGCGCGGACTGGTTTACCAATTGGTGCCGGTGCCGGCCAAAGATTATATTCCGAAAGTGGGAGGCGTAGCTGCCGACTCATCGTATAAGATTCTGATGAGCAAAAAAGCACGCTGGGGACGGTTGAACATGCCCGATGTGCATGTCGACCGCGAAAGTTTCCGGAATTCGGTAATTGCCAAACAATCGTATATCCGGCTGGCCCAGGCGTTGGCAAATATGCATAAATACGATTCCACAGTAAAAGCGCTGGATAGAGGAATCTGGTTCTTCCCCAATAAAAAATTCCCGTTCGATTACTATACCATCCATTGGGCTCTGCTATACTACCAGGCAGCAGATTATGCCAAAAAACATCATGAGCCTAAGGAAAAGTATATGAGTTATTACAAAAAAGGGAATGATGTGGTAGAAAAGATTTACACCCGCTACATGCAGGATCTAAATTATTACAACCGTCTGAACGACAAGTTTGTTCCTTACTACGACAACGATATTCGTGAAGCCTTAACATCACTACAACAATTGGCTCAGCTTACCAAAGATTTTCACCAGAACAAACTTTCTGCGAAGATCAATAAAGGTTTCTATGAACAGCTGAAAACAATGGAAGGAACGGTCAAGAAAAAGTAAAATATAATTCTTGCTTTTATACTGTCAAAAGCCCAAAAGGTATCAAAATACTTTTTGGGCTTTTTGTTTTCCTGACCAGATCAACACCCCGATTCCCAATAAAATAAGCGGAATACTCAGTATTTGTCCCATATCAAGCAACAGATGTTGTTCCCAGGGTTCCTGGGGCTCTTTCAAAAATTCGATGAGAAAACGGGCTGAAAAAATTAATACCATAAAATAACCGAAAAGTTTCCCGGGTTTCAGGTTTTTGGTATGATGCCAGTAATACCAATGAAGGAAAAAGAAAATAAGTAAATAGGCCAGGGCTTCATAAATCTGGGTAGGATGATGCGGACCGGTAGCATATTGCGGCTCAAAAGCCCGTTTAAACACAAATCCCCAGGGCAGCGTAGTGGGTTTTCCAATGATTTCCGAATTCATCAGGTTTCCCATACGGATAAAAAATCCGGCCAACGGAACAACAATAGCCATCCGATCCAAGGTCCAGATGTACGGCCGATGATGCCGCTTGGAAAAAATATACAATCCCAGCAAAATACCCAACGCCGCTCCGTGACTGGCCAAACCGCCATGCCATACTTCCAGGATTTGTAACGGATGCGCCAGAAAATAATGGGGCTCATAAAAGAAAACATGCCCCAAACGGGCACCAATCAGCGTAAAAACAAACATGTAGGTAAATAAAACGTCGGTTTCTTTTTCGCTTACCTTTTCTTTTTTAAAGATCTTTAAAATGATCAGATACCCGGCCACAAAACCAAGTGCAAAAAGCAAACCGTACCAACGTAATGAAAAACCTCCAATGATAGGAATATGTGACGGGACCGTAAAAATATCGGGACTCACATTCCAGACAATATAATCAAGAAACATGACATGTGTTTTTTGCAAAAGTACGAAAATCACCCCGGCGTCACCGATTCCGTCAGGAGAAAAAATCAGTGATACGAAAACCGGTATCAATCGGAAAATTCTTTTTCAAGCTGATCCACCCAACGCCGAATACGTTCATCGGTCCGATCTTTCTGATTATTCTCATCCAGCACCAGGCCCACAAACCGTCCGTTTTTCTCTGCCAGCGAAGCATGATACGAATATCCATCCAGCGGCCATTCACCAACAACAACCGATTTATCCGGTAAGTGAGAATATAATTTCCCTAAACCATCCGCAAAACTATCCGGAAATTTTTTCTGATCACCTAATCCAAATAAAGCTACTTTTTTACCCGAAAAATCCATTTTTCCCAACGAAAAAACCCAATTTTCCCAATCACTTTGCATCTCTCCGATTCCCCAGGCCGATGTTCCAAATAACAAAAAATCATACTTTTCAGGTAAATCTGCAGAAGCATCTTTCACATTATGAAGCATTACCCGAAATTTTCGAAAAGCCGATTGTATTTTCCGGGCTACCGTTTCTGTCATCCCGTAAGTCGATCCGTAAAAAAGTCCTATTTCTTTCATGCTGTTTTTGACGTTTTATATAAAGCAGAATAATCGCGGCAAAAGTAAGCTTTTCCGGCTGAGGAAAGGCCGAAACGATCCTTTACCATTTTTTTAATACCTTTACTTCTCTTTTATCATTCACCATCATGAACAGAAAAATCAACATTAATAAACTAAAAGAAGTTCCTTTATGGGACATCATTGTAATAGGAGGCGGAGCCACCGGACTGGGAACAGCCGTCGATGCGGCTACAAGAGGCTATAAAACCCTGCTGCTTGAACAGGCTGATTTTGCCAAAGGCACATCGAGCCGAAGCACCAAGCTGGTCCACGGCGGAGTTCGCTATCTTGCCCAGGGCGATATTTCGTTGGTGCTGGAAGCCCTGAAAGAACGGGGACTACTCCGGCAAAATGCGCCCCATCTCGTAAGCAACCAGGCCTTTATTATTCCTACTTACGAATGGTGGGACGGCCCTTTTTATACCATCGGGCTAAAGGTTTACGATATGATGTCGGGAAAGCTGGGACTGGGGCCATCGGAACGACTGGACTCTAAAACCGTCATGGAAGCCATTCCCAATTTGAAAAAAGAGGGCCTAAACGGAGGCGTGATGTATTACGACGGTCAGTTTGATGACGCCCGATTAGCCATCAGCCTGGCTCAAACGCTGGAAGACAACCGGGGTACAGCTATCAATTATTGTCAGGTAACCGGCATTCTGAAAGATTCCATGGGTTTTGTTTCGGGTGTACAGGCCGTGGATCAGGAAACCAATGAAACGTATAAGATAAAAGCCAAAGTAGTTATTAATGCCACGGGAGTCTTTGCCGATAATGTCATCCGGTTAGACCATCCTGAAAGTAAAAAGACTATTGTGCCGTCACAAGGAGTCCACCTCATTATTGACCGGAAATTTTTACAGGGTGAAACAGCAATAATGATTCCTAAAACACCGGATGGCCGCGTGCTGTTTGCTGTTCCGTGGCACAACAAAGTAGTGGTAGGAACTACCGATACGTTAATGGAAAATATCTCTCTTGAACCGCGGGCACTACCGGAAGAAATTGATTTTATTTTAAATACGGCCGGCGATTATCTCGTCTATCGCCCCAAACGGTCGGATGTTCGCAGTGTTTTCGCCGGGCTTCGCCCACTGGCAGCACCGGAAGAAGGAGATGAAAAAACCAAAGAAATCTCAAGAAGCCACAAAATTACCATCTCACCGTCCGGGCTCCTGACCATCACCGGCGGAAAATGGACTACCTACCGGAAAATGGGAGAAGATGTTATTGAAAAAGCCATTCTCATCGGCGGACTGGAAGAGAAACCCTGCGTAACTTCCAGCTTGCCTATTCACGGATATGTACGGGCTTTCGACGAAAACGATCCGCTACATTATTACGGTTCGAACAGAAACAAAATTTTATCCCTGGCACGCAAAGAAGAAAACCTGACCCAACCGTTGGTAGAAGGATTTCCGTACACGCGTGCTGAGGTCGTTTGGGCCGTCCGCGAAGAAATGGCAAGAACAGTGGAAGATTTTCTGGCCCGGCGTTCACGGTTTTTATTGCTTGATGCCCGCAAAAGTATCGAAGCAGCTCCGGTAGTAGCCAAAATTATGGCTGAAGAGATGAATTTACGGCGCCGGTGGGTTCGCGAACAAATAGAAAGTTATACCCGCCTGGCCCAAGGTTACGTTTTGGATTAACTCTTTTGTCTGTTCACCCCAAAATTTTCGATGATGCAGGAAAAATTTATTTTGGCTTTCGACCAGGGAACCACCAGCTCACGAGCCGTAGTTTACGATCACACCGGAAAAATACGTGCCATGGCGCAAAAAGAGTTCCGTCAGTTTTTTCCCCAACCCGGTTATGTGGAACACGACCCACAGGAAATCTACAGCTCACAGGTAAGCGTGGCTGCTGAAGTGGTGGCGCAAATGAAGATTTCTCCAAAAGCAATTGCTGCTATCGGGATTACCAACCAACGCGAAACCACCATTGTCTGGAACCGGAAAACCGGAAAACCGGTCTATCGTGCCATCGTGTGGCAAGACAGACGTACGGCCGGCTATTGCGACGAGCTCAAGAAGCAAGGGCTACAAAAAATGATTGCCCGGAAAACCGGTCTGGAAATCGATGCTTATTTCTCTGCCACCAAAATAAAATGGATTCTGGATCATGTAAAAGGAGCCCGTCAGGCAGCAGAAAACGGAGAACTGGCTTTTGGCACAGTGGACAGCTGGCTGATGTGGAACCTGAGCAATGGAGAAGCTCATTTTACTGATGTTTCCAATGCTTCACGAACCATGTTATTCAACATCCACACCCTGCAATGGGATGAGGATTTATTGAAACTTTTTGATATACCGGCAGCCATGCTACCGGAGGTAAAATCCAACAGCACGTTATTCACCCGGACATCCGGATTGATCTTCTCCACAAAAATCCCCATTACCGGCGTGGCAGGAGACCAACAGGCAGCTCTCTTCGGGCAAATGTGTATCCATCCGGGGATGGCC
Organism: Candidatus Sulfidibacterium hydrothermale; assembly: GCF_020149915.1. GTDB lineage: Bacteria > Bacteroidota > Bacteroidia > Bacteroidales > F082 > Sulfidibacterium > Sulfidibacterium hydrothermale. Next base: position 791,858 of record NZ_CP083760.1, on the reverse strand, counting down.
AAAAATACGTACGGAACCGGCTGCTTCTTAATGTTGAACACCGGAAACAAAGCCGTACGCTCACAAAACAGACTGCTCACCACGGTGGGCTGGCAAATCAATGGAGAAACCACCTATGCACTGGAGGGAAGTGTTTTTGTGGGAGGGGCTGTCATTCAATGGCTTCGCGACGGTATCCAGCTGATTAAAAAAGCGGCTGACAGCGAAAAAGCAGCCCGAAAAGTAAGTGACAACGGAGGCGTGGTTTTTGTCCCGGCTTTTACCGGGTTGGGAGCTCCCCACTGGAATCAGGATGCACGCGGAATGATTTATGGCATCACCCGCGGAACGACCCGCGAACATATTATCAGAGCCGCACTGGAATCTATCGCCTACCAAAGTTATGATGTCATGAAAGCCATGCAGGAAGATGCAGCACTTGCCGTTCATGCACTCCGTGTTGACGGAGGTGCCGCTGCCAACAACCTGCTCATGCAGATACAGGCTGACATCTTACAAACTCCGGTACAACGACCGCTTGTACTGGAGAGCACCTCACTCGGAGCCGCTTATTTTGCCGGATTGTCCATCGGGTTCTGGAACGATTTGACCGAAATTGAAAAACAGTGGCAGGTGGAAAAAACTTTCCATCCCCAGCAATCGGCGGAAGAGATGGAAGAAGGAATCAAAAACTGGCACCAAACCATTAAACGCGTATTACTCTGAATTACTGATCAGACAAATGATGAAGTAAACGTTCCGGAAAATCAGTGAAAACAGCATCTACACCCCACGTTCTCATCTGCTCAAGATCGGCAACCGTATTCACGGTATAAACCCAAACCTGCAAACCCTGTGCATGAATTTTCTGAATGCGTGAAGGTTTTGTTGCCCGAAGGGAAAGATTTACGGAAAAAGCCTGTAACTGTCTGGCTTTTTGAACATAATTTATGGGGCTGCCATTGTAAAGAATCCCAATCCGGGTTTCATGGTCATTTTCCCGGAAAAGGAACAGCTGACGGTGATCAAAAGAAGAAACACAAACTGTTTCTGAAGGGAGATGATATTTTTTACGGTATTCACGAATATGCTGCGCCACCAAACCGGCTGTATTCTTTCCTTTTAATTCGATATTGATCTTTACTCTTCCCTGTACCAGGGCAAAAACATCTTCCAAAAGAGGAATTTTTTCTCCGTTGCCGGCATCCAGCTGATGGATTTGAGAAAAGGTCAACCGGCGAATCCATCCTTTTCCGTCAGTGGTCCGGTTTACTTTATTGTCGTGCATCACCACCAGTTCCCCGTCGGCACTCCGGTGAACATCCAGTTCAATCATCTCTACCCCGGATTTTATGGCTTCCTCAAAAGAAAGCAACGTATTTTCAGGGAAAGACCCCCCTGCTCCACGATGGCCAATAATCAGCATGGTAAAAACATTAAAATACAGAAAGTCCGGTTTTTGTGGTAAAAAGTTCCAGTGCTTTCATACCCCGTACCGAATTCCCTTTTTTGTTCAGTGCCGGGCTCCATACACTCAGGCTGAATTTTTCAGGTAAAACCGCTACGATTCCGCCTCCCACACCACTTTTTCCGGGAAGTCCCACTTTATAACTAAACTCTCCGGCTTCGTCATAAAAACCACAGGTCTGCATCAAAGCATTTAACCGCTTCGCCTGACTTTTGGTTAGAATTTTTTCACGTGTATGGGGTATTCTTCCGTGATGGGCATATACCAAAAAAGTTTTGGAGAGTTCGGAGCAGCTCATCTCAATAGAACATAAACGGAAATAAAAATCCAGCACATCTTCCACCTTATTATGCAGATTACCGTGTGATTTTAGCAAATTAGCCATTGCTATATTACGGTATCCTTCCACCTTTTCGGAAGCGGCCACATAATCGTTAAAATTAATTTCCTGATTCCCGGCCAGTTTTCGCACATACTGGAGCAACTCCTTTTGAGGATCTTTTAATTCGGACAAAAGAATATCTACAACAACCAAAGCACCGGCATTAATAAACGGATTCCGGGGGATACCTTCTTCATAATCGAGTTGCAGCAATGAATTGAAAGCCGTACCCGAAGGTTCCACATCCACCCGTTGAAAAATAGATTCTCCCAACAATCCGATAGCCATACTCAGCGAAAAAACTTTGGCAATACTCTGGATGGAAAAACGCATCTCGCTGTCGCCGGTCCGGTAATGTTTTCCATTGAGCAGATGCAATGAAATACCAAAGTGGTCCGGGGAAACCTTGGCCAGTTCCGGAATATAATTGGCCACATTTCCTTCTTTTTCAAGAGAGGCGGTTTCTGCCACAATCTCTTCCAAAACCTGTTGAAAATTTATTGTCATTTTATTCTTTTTTAATGCATGGCTGCCTGTCCGGTTAAAGGAAATAGCAAACTCTTAAAATCGTAAATACCAAACATTTGTGCTGACGTCATTAAAATGACCAGCACAATAACCCATTTAACAAAATTAACACCTTTTTTTACAGCCATCCGTGAGGCCAGCCAGGCTCCCAGCATATTTCCGAGCGCCATAACCAATCCGAATATCCAGTTAATTTCATGATGCAGAAAAAAGACAACCAGTGTAAAAGGAGCATACGCCAAAATAATCAAAACTTTTATGGCATTGGCTTTAACCAGATCATATCCTGCCCCCAGTACAATACCTGCCAGTAAGAAATATCCCACGCCCATATGAATAAAACCGGCGTAAATGCCAATAAAGAAAAAAGCCACATAGGTTCCCCAACGAACCGGTTTTTCGCTAATTTCGGCACGTCCGTAAATGTATTGTTGTGGTTTAAACAAAACAAAAATCAGCATTACCAGCATAATAATGCCAATGGCTTTCTCAAAAACAGCTTCGTTGATATCCACAGCAATCCAGGCCCCGACAATGGAACCAAAAATCGCCGGAATGGAAAGATAAAGTGCTTTACGGATTTCGAGCACTTTTTGCTGTTTAAAACTGGAAACGGCCACTACATTTTGCAGTGCAATGGCTACACGATTAGTTCCATTGGCCACCGTAGCCGGGAGTCCGAGCATAATCAAAATCGAAAGAGAAATTATACTTCCGCCACCGGCCAGCGTGTTGATAAACCCCACAACCACTCCCGATAAAATCAAAATCAACAATTCAGCCAAATTCATAAGCTACTCTTTAATAATCAGTTGGTGAAGAATTTTGAATAAAACTTTTGGGTTAAACGGCTTGGCAATAAATCCGTCCATTCCGGCATCCATGGCTTTTTTCCGGTCATTTTCCGTAGCATTAGCTGTAAGGGCAACAATATACGAGTGGCGTATTCCTTGTTCTTTCTCAAAAGCCCGGATTTGCCGGGTAGCCTCCAAACCGTCCATGACCGGCATCTGGATATCCATCAGGATTAAATCGTATGGCTTCTCCCTGTATTTTTTAACTCCTTCTTTTCCATTATTCGCCACATCTAACCGGCAGCCGCTTTTTTCAAGTGTGATCTTACTGATTTTCTGATTAATCAAATTATCTTCCACCAGCAGGATGCGAAAACCTTTCAGAAGATCCAGGATTCGGGCTTCATCAAAAACTTCCGTTTCGGGTTGTTTGGTTTTCAGCGGCACTTCAAACCAAAAAAGCGAACCGGCGTTTTCTTTACTTTTCACGCCAATATGTCCGTTCATTATTTTCGTCAACCGTTCGGAAATAGCCAGTCCCAAGCCAGTTCCCTGATAATTTTTTGTCGTGGACGCATCCACCTGAGAGAAGCTGTCAAAAATCTTTTCAAGATGAACGTTGCTAATACCAATACCGGAATCTTCCACATCGAACCGAACCATCAGCTCATCCGGCGCAACAGATTTGACCGGGTAAACCCGCAACTTCACTTGTCCGTGATGCGTAAATTTAACGGCATTACTCAACAGATTCTGCAAAATAATGCGCAAGGCTTCCTGGTCGCCCGTAAAATAATCCGGCAGGGCAGCATCAATCGAAATCTGAAAAGAGATTCCTTTTTCAGCAGCTTCCTTCTTGAATTTTTCCGTGGTCTTTTTTAATAACGAAGGAAGATGAAAAGAACCAATCTTCGGTTTATACCGTCTGGTTTCTATGGCTGAGAATTCAAAAACATCCTCAATCAGTCCCATCAGATGTTTGGTTGATTTCAGCAGCGAATCAAGGTATTCCTGTTGCTTTTCTTCAAGTGGTGTCTGGCTCAGAATCTCAGCCATACCAAAGATCCCATTCAACGGGGTTCTGATTTCGTGGCTCATATTAGCCAAAAACCGGTCTTTAACACGAATACCTTCTTCGGCTTGGTCGCGGGCTTTTTTCAGCTGGAACTCATAATTTTTCTGGTTACTTATATCCCACGATATACCAATAAGTCCGATGATTTTTCCTTCTTTATTGCGTACCGGAGCAATATTGGTATGCACCCATATTTTCTTGTTGTTTTGTTCTACCTGTTCCTCTACATTGTAAAAGAAACGTCCGCTTTCAATTACCTGTTTTTCCAGTTCCTGATATTTTCCTTCCGGCAAGTAATGGGTGAAAACGTCTTTTAATTTTTTCCCAATCACCTCATCAGGCGAAAGCCCCGAAAAATCAAGAAAAGCCTCATTCACGAGCTGATAGCGAAAGTCGTTATCTTTAAAATACACCAAGGCCGGGATGGTATTCAGCAACATTTTCAGTAATTCCGACTGGTTTTCTTTTTTCTGCAAAGCCCGTTTCAGATCTTCGGAAGTTCGGGTAAGCAAAGAATTCACCACGTTTTTATCCTTTAAAGCCCTTTCCAGTTTAAAATTCAGGATATCGGCTTCTGTGGCCAGCCGGTGAATATCAGAAAGCATTTCCAGTTTCAGCTTCCCGAAATCTTCCGCTTCGTTTAGTCGGTTGAGTTTTTCAATAAGTTGCTGAATTATTTTTTGCATGGCCAATCAACTTCTCTTTTTTCGCAACAATGCGAGAGTAAATGTTTGATTATGAAAAGTACTATGACCTTTTTCGTTGTTTCCTATTTCTCCGTAGGTAAAAAAACCAGCCAACGGCTTCTTCCATTTGATGGAAGCCAGCTTGATCTCCGTGGAGATAAGCGGACCTAAAGCCAGGTGACGGGCTATACAGGAAAAAAGAATCAACAAATCGGCTTTTTTATTTTTTTCATGAAAAGCAATAATCTTTTCGCGGGTATTTTCCATGATCTCAAATCCCGGCGAAGTGGAAAAGGAGATTACCGAACCGGCAGGTACCGAACCGGCAAAAATCAGGCTTCTCCGGTCTTTATCTATTCCGGTAATGGCCCGTAAAACACTGGTTCCATCTTCATTTCGCACCATAAACGGATATTCAATTCCCATGGCCGGCAAATCTTCTTCTTTTACATTCAGATAATTCATGTACATGTCTAAAGCCGGCAAACCGTTGATTTGATATACCGTATTTCCATCTGCTTTATCCACTGTAAACTCAGCCCCCAGACTAATCCATCCTCCGCTGATCATCCCGGTCAATTCTATCTTAGACTGATTAAGAACCAAAGCAATAACCCCATCATCGGTAACGGTTTCTTCGGTAAATACAAAGGTTTTTTCAAAACGGCCATCATCGCCGGCAAGACCACCATAAAGAGGCATTTCATTACCGGTTTTCGAAACAATTCCTTCGACAAGTGCCTGTCCGTCCATGACAATGCCACTGCCCACCACCAACGCAGAAGGATGACGAAAAGCAGCTGTTATTTTCTCCCCGAGCTGAGCACCCAACGCATAAGGCGTAGCATTTCCTCTTTTCACAGGAAAAAGCCGAAAACAATCCGGGTGAATATCGGTTAACACAACGACCACCGACTTTTCACCAATATGATTCAGGGTTTTATCAAATAAAATTTCGCCCCCCGTAGTACTCCCGAACAATCTGATTTGTTGCGATTTAAAGACATCCATAAGGGATGTTAGCGGAAAAGAAACCGATGCAAAAACAAAAGCCAGTGTAGGCTTAAACGAAATAACATTTAAAGCATGATTAAATTTTTCCTGAAACTCGCTATACGAAAGAGCAACAAAAGTATGCGATGTTATCATTTGTCCATTTGCTGATGATAAGCAAATGTACATAAAAAATCAGGATATTCCTTTTCAGGGAAAGAAAGTTACGCTCTTCCTGTTACTTCAGGCATAAAAACAATACCCGGTTTATTTTTTCAGGGCATCCCAACCCTGAGCCGTCAGTTCAATGACCTGATTATCCGGAGTAATCAGCCGGTTTCCTTCTGAAATATCCGAAACATATCCAATTACGCTCACATCAGGCATCTCTTTAATTTTGTCGTAATCGGCCTGTTTAACCGTAAAAAGCAGTTCATAATCTTCGCCTCCGTTCAGCGCTGCCACGGCAGGAACCAGAGAAAACTCCTGAGCCGTATCATACGTCACCGGATCGATGGGAATACGGTCTTCGTAAATCACAATACCGGCAGCAGAAGCTTTGGCAATATGCAGCGCTTCAGAAGCCAGGCCGTCTGAGATATCAATCATTGCGGTGGGAACAATTTGTTTCTCTGCCAGTTTTTTCACCATGTCGGTACGGGCTTCCGGTTTCAGTTGCCGTTCCAGAATGTATTCTTTTCCAGCCATATCCGGTTGCATATTCGGATTGGCTTTAAAAACTTTTTTCTCCCGTTCCAGCAACAACAATCCCATATAAGCGCCCCCCAAATCACCGGTTACACACAAAATATCGCCAGACTTAGCACCACTGCGATAGGCAATTTTTTCCTTTTGTACTTCCCCGATCACCGTTACCGAAATAAATAATCCGTGAATACTGCTGCTGGTATCGCCTCCCACAAAATCAACATGATAAAATTCACAGGCTTTTTTAATTCCTTCGTAAAACTCTTCCAGTGCTTCCAATGAATATTTTGATGAAACCGCCAGTCCGACCACAATTTGTTTGGGGATGCCGTTCATGGCCGCCATATCCGAAAAGTTTACCACGGCGGCTTTGTATCCCAAATGTTTCAACGGCGTATACATCATATCAAAATGTACACCTTCAATCAGCAAATCGGTAGAAACCAATGTGTATTTTTTGGTTCCGTTTTTAAGCACGGCGGCATCGTCGCCAACCCCTTTTACCGTTGATTTTTGGGTCAGTGGAATATTCTGTGTCAGTCGGTTGATCAAACCAAACTCTCCTAATTCAGCAATATCGGTTAACTTCCGGTCACTCATATTTTTATTTTTTTGCAAAAGTAACGCTTTCTGCTTCACCTGCTGGCATGCAAGAATAAAAAGCCAGGCAAGTACTTTTCAGATGAGTTTTATTTGATGAAAAGCCCTAACTTTTGTAATGCCTGCGATACCGAACGGACATTTTCAAACACCAGCATCAGTTTTCCTTTTTTCTCTTTGATTTCGCAGCATCCCTGATGTTCTTTCACCGTTTCAATGATTTTTCCAAAAATTTCAGATTGGAAAAAATCGGCTTCTTCGTTTCCGGCAAAAACACCCGTCATTTTGTTAAACTTCAGAATTAATTTTTCGAAGCCGAATTGCTGTGCCTGACGGCGCAGCCACAAAGCATCCAAAAGGGCTTTTACAGCAGGCGGAGGCGGGCCAAAACGGTCGATGAGCTTTTGACGGAATTGTTCCAACGCTTCTTTGGTTTTCAAACTGTCCAGCTCTTTATAAAGCAAAAGGCGTTCGGAAGCACTGCTGACGTAATCTACCGGAATAAAAATCTCCATGTCGGTTTCAAGCTGACACTCCCGGACAAATTCCTGTTCTTTTTTCTCGTGGGCAAACAACTCTTTAAACTCATTTTCTTTCAGTTCGGCAAGTGCTTCATCCAGAATCTTTTGATACATTTCAATACCAATTTCCGAGATGAATCCGCTTTGCTCAGCACCCAGGATGTTTCCGGCTCCGCGAATATCCAAATCGCGCATGGCGATGTTAAAACCACTGCCTAAATCGGCATATTCTGTAATGGCTTTTAACCTTTTGCGAGCATCTTGCGGCAGCGATGCCAACGGCGGAGTAAGCAAATAACAAAAAGCTTTTTTATTGGATCTTCCTACCCGACCTCGCAATTGGTGCAAATCGCTCAAACCATAATTCTGCGCATCGTTGATGATAATGGTATTGGCGTTGGGGATATCCAGGCCGGATTCAATGATGGTTGTAGCCAATAACACATCGTACAACCCTTCCACAAAGTCAAGCATGATTTTTTCCAGCTTTTTACCCTCCATTTGTCCGTGAGCCACGGCAATACGGGCATCCGGAACAAATTTTTTCAGCATATCATACACTTGCATGATGTTTTGAACCCGGTTATGCAGGAAAAAAACCTGTCCGCCCCGCGCCATTTCATAATGGATAGCCTCGCTAATCGTATGCGGATTGAATGAGCGCAACTCTGTTTGTACCGGATAACGGTTAGGCGGCGCTGTGTTGATAATAGAAAGATCGCGAGCCCCCATAAGCGAAAACTGCAAAGTACGCGGAATAGGGGTAGCCGTCAAGGTAAGCGTATCTACATGTACCCGCATTTGCCGGATTTTTTCCTTGGCCGACACCCCAAATTTCTGTTCTTCGTCCACAATAAACAATCCCAGATCTTTAAATTCCACATCTTTGCTCAAAATACGATGAGTACCAATGAGAATGTCGATACGCCCTTCTTTCAGCTTCTGTAATGTTTCTTTTTGCTGCCGGGTACTTTTAAACCGGTTGATGTAATCAATGGTCACCGGAAAATCTTTCAACCGTTCAGAAAAAGTTTTGTAATGCTGTAATGCTAAAATCGTTGTCGGCACCAAAACCGCAACTTGCTTACTGTCGGTTACGGCCTTAAAAGCAGCACGAATAGCTATTTCGGTTTTCCCAAATCCCACATCTCCGCAAATGAGGCGATCCATCGGATGCTCCTGTTCCATATCGTGCTTTACCTCTTGTGTCGCTCTTAACTGGTCCGGGGTATCCTCATAAATAAAGCTGGCTTCCAATTCGTTCTGCAAGTAAGTATCCGGCTGAAAAGCATATCCTTTTACTGCTTTACGGCGGGCGTACAACTTAATTAAATCACGGGCAATGTCTTTTACTTTCGATTTGGTTTTGTTTTTCAGCCGATTCCAGGCTCCGGATCCCAAACGGTGCAATTGGGGTGGCGTACCATCTTTTCCCACATATTTGGCAATGCGATGCAACGAATGAATGTTGACATACAAAATATCTCCATTCTTATAAATCAACCGGACAGCTTCTTGCTTTTTGCCATTATTCTCAATGATCTGTAATCCGTCAAAGCGTCCCACGCCATGGTCGATATGGGTTACATAATCACCCGGATTCAGATTATACAGTTCCTTGATGGAAAGGGATTCTTTACGACCAAACCCTTCTCGTAAGTGAAACTTGTGGTACCGCTCAAAAAGCTGATGATCGGTATAACAAAGGATTTTTAAATCGTGATCAATAAAACCAGCTGTCAGGCTCATGTGAACCGCCGTAAAATGCACCGGCTGGCGGTCTCCGCTATGGTCCATTTCTTCAAAAACATGTTGCAGCCGTTCGGTCTGCTTTGTGTTTTCAGAAAAGATAAACGGGCGATACCCTGCTTCTGACTGTTTACGTAAATCTTCAGCCAACAACTCAAAATTTTTATGAAAAGCCGGCTGGGGAGAGGTATGAAAAGAAACGGAAAAATGATCGGAGAAAAGCGAATGAATACCCCATTCCACAGTAGGCAAAATATCCATTTTCTCCATAAAATGTTTCCCGTCGATAAAAAGTTCTTCAGGACTCCGTTGTTCTTCTCCGGAAAGCTGCTCGAAAATATTGAGTGCTTTTTCGTATTCATGTACCAGACGATCATGAATCAATTCGATATCGGTAAGCCACCAACGTGTCTTCGGAGGAAGATAATCCAAAAAACTAATGCGTTCTTCCCGGAGATACCGGTTTTGCACATCAGGAAGAAGGGTTATACGCGAAAGCTTTTCCAGCGAAAGCTGACTCACCGGGTCGAAAGTACGGATAGAAGCAATTTTATCCCCGAAAAACTCAATACGATACGGATGGTCATTGGAAAACGAAAAAACATCCACAATACCTCCCCGTAGAGCAAATTGTCCGGGTTCTGCTACAAAATCCACCCGCTCAAATGCAAATTCCACGAGAAAATCAGTGAGAAAATCCGGCGAGATTTCATCATCCTGCCGCAATTTCATCAGGTTTTTATTAAGATAATTCCTGGAAATAACTTTTTCGGCCAGTGCTTCCGGATAGGTTACCACAATGGTTTTCCTATCATTATTCATAAAACGCTTAAGCACTTCCGTACGTGAAAGTTCATACGCTTTATCCAATTTTTCCGGCTCGTAAGGACGCTTGTATGGCGTAGGATAAAACAGCACCCGCTTTTCACGTTGGTCGATGTCTTTATCCTGAAGCAAAGCTTCGATATCATTGTAAAAATAAGCGGCATCTTCTTTTTCGGGCAAAACCACAATGTGCTGTTGTTTCCCGCTTTGCATAAAAAGGGATGCCAGAATTCCTGCTGTTGCCGACCCGATAACCCCCTTCAAAAAAACATGATTTTCTTGCTGGCGCAGGGCTTCAGCCAAAATACTGATTTTGGGATGTTTTTGATAAAGATGTAAAAAATCCGTTGCTTCCACGGAAAGAGTGTTTTTTTCCGACGGCAAAAGTATTGAATTTCTACAGATAGAAACCGGCTTTATTTACCTATAGATTTTTTACATTTACGGATATGAAAAAACAAACCATCGCCCGCTACGAATTTTCCTATCCTGTCATGGCATCCGTCCTATATTTTTTGCTGGAAAAGCATGTGTTAGCAGAATATTGGTATTTATTTTTTGCGTCGCTGATGAGCATTTACTTTTTTCCGGTAAAACTTCTGCTTAATGGCGATCTTTCGGGTATTTTTCATAAAAACAGAATGATGGAACATTTCTCGTCCCTGGTGTTTTTCATCATTGCAGCCTCATCCGTTATCATGGTTGTGGTAAAAAACCATCACGGCCTTACCATCACCTTCGAGGTTTTTTCAATCGTCAACATCCTGCTCGGATTATATTATTCCACCGCCGGCAAGCGAAAAGACCTCTTCCCTACCCATTTCGGATTTATTGTTTTAACAGCCGCTATATTAGGAATTTAAGCACCATGTTGGTACGCGAATTTTTGCGTGCCGGATTCTAACTAAATGTTTCTGCGTTGTTCCATAGGACTGCCTCACGACACAGATGCGGACGAGTAGGGTTATGACCATCAACCTTTCAAGTCCTGTCCGACTTGAAAGGTTGACCGGAACTTATTCCAAATAGTATTTTTCCATTCCGGGGACAGATTTATTCTCTTCATGGAAAAGAACAAATTCGTCAAGGGAAGAAAAATAAGAAAGTCCTTCTTCACGATTAATATGCGTTGGACTTTTGGAAAGATAGGCATTATAAGATGAAAATTTCCAATCAACATAATTTTTAACAAACCCGTGATGAACCGGATTTCTGTGGATATAATTCATCAGACAGATAAAATAATTCTCATCATCAACCAATATCCGTTGGTAAGGATAAAGAAACAATCGTCCTTTCCTGTGATGGATGACATTAAAAGACCTTGTATAACTGTTAAAAAAATTCCGAAATGATTTTAAAACAATTTGTGCTTTATTCTCCTTATCCTTTTCCGATTTCACCGGAATATTTTCTTCATCTTTGATAATTACCAGTAAGTGAAAATGATTTGGAATAAGACAATAGGCAACAATATGCGCTACCGGCAAAATGTACCGGTTTAATTTCTTTAAAAAATAGAAATAGTCTTTTTCGATAATAAATAACTTATCCCGACTTATGGCTTTATTATAAATATGATAAATTTTGCCCGGTTCAAGTACTTCCTGTTTGTTGGTCGTTTTGGAATAATCCATGACAATAACCTTAGTAGGGTCATGTAAAGGTATAATTTTCTTTGGATAAATCCAATTCTCTTCTCCTTTCAGGTCGAGCCAGACCTGAAAGGTGGAAACCCGGGAATAAAGCCATACAATAAATGCGGTAAAGGTAATATCAAGCCCTTTCATTAACTCAACCTTTCAAGTCCTGTCTGACTTGAAAGGTTAACATATTCCTTTCTCCTTTCAGGTCGAGTCAGACCTGAAAAGTGGAAAACCCAGGAATAAAATCATACAATAAATGCGGTAAAGGTAATATCAAGCCCTTTTCTTAACTCAACCTTTCAAGTCCTGTCCGACTTGAAAGGTTAACGCAGCCCCTTCAACTGCTCTTCCAGCACTTTTATCCGTGCTTCGGCATCGGCCTGTTTTTTACGCTCTTTTTCCACCACGGCAGCCGGGGCGTTGTTGACAAAACGCTCGTTGGAAAGTTTTTTCATCACCGAATTTAAAAAGCCGCGGGTGTAATTCAGTTCCTCTTCAATTTTTTTGATTTCGGCTTCCACATCTACACTTTCGGCCAGCGGCACATAAAACTCTTGTGCCCCCACCGTAAACACCAGTACACCATCAGGTTTCTCGTCCACGGTTTCCACTCCCGAAAGGTTGCCCAGCTTGATTACCACCGGATAAAATTTACAACGGGCCGTTTCGCCGGCTTTCACTTTCAGCTCCAGCTTTTCTTTGTTCGGAATGTTTTTCTCTTTCCGCAGGTTACGGATGCCGAGGATAATCTGTCCGGCCCGCTCAAAGGCTTTCAGGTTTTCGGCATCAAAAGGCTGCGACTGCGGCATGGAAGCCACAATAATATCATCGCCTTCCTGACGGTCGCGCAGCAGATGCCAGATTTCTTCCGTAATAAACGGCATAAACGGATGCAACATCTTCATCAGCGCTTCAAAAAAGGCCAGCGTTTTTTCCAGTGTATAACCATCAATCGGCTGCTGGTATGCCGGTTTCACCATTTCGAGATACCAACTGCAGAAGCTGTCCCAAATCAGTTTATAGGTAGCCATCAACGCATCCGAAATACGGTACGTGGCAAAATTCTTTTCGATGACGGCCAGCGTTTCGTTCAGCTTATCTTCAAACCAGGCGATAGCCAGTTTGTTGTGCTCAGGTGTTTCCAGTGCAGCATCGGCTTTCCAGCCTTTCACCAGCCGCAGGGCGTTCCATATTTTGTTGCTGAAATTCCGTCCCTGCTCGCACAACGCTTCGTCAAACGGCAGGTCGTTACCGGCCGGCGCCGTCAGCAGCATGCCCACACGCACCCCGTCGGCACCGTATTTTTTTATCAGTTCCAGCGGGTCAGGCGAGTTACCCAGCGTTTTCGACATTTTACGTCCCAGCTTGTCACGCACAATGCCCGTGAAATAGACATTTCTGAACGGAATTTCTTTGCGGTATTCCAGTCCGGCCATAATCATGCGCGCCACCCAGAAAAAGATGATGTCCGGACCCGTGACCAAATCGTTGGTCGGATAGTAATACCGAATTTCTTCGTTGTCGGGAAAGCGGATGCCGTCAAATACCGAGATAGGCCACAACCACGACGAAAACCAGGTATCCATCACATCTTCATCCTGCTTTAAATCAGCCGGTTTCAGGTCGGGCAGGTCAAATTGCTTACGGGCTTTTTCCAGGGCTTCTTCCACCGATTTGGCCACCACAAAACGGCCGTCGGGAAGGTAGTACACCGGAATACGCTGTCCCCACCAAAGCTGCCGCGAAATGTTCCAGTCGCGCACATTTTCCATCCAGTGGCGGTAAGTATTTTTGAATTTGGCCGGGTGAAATTTTATTTCATCTTTTTCCACCACTTCCAGTGCCGGCCGCGCCAACTCTTTCATCTTCAAAAACCACTGCATCGAAAGCTTCGGCTCAATCACCGCATCCGTACGTTCCGAAAAACCCACGCTGTTCACATAATCTTCTACTTTCACCAGACTGCCGGCAGCTTCCAGGTCTTTCACAATCTCTTTCCGCACAGCAAAGCGGTCTTTGCCGACGTACAGCTGTGCTGCTTCGTTCATGGTGCCGTCGTCGTTAAAAATGTCGATGCTTTCCAGGTGGTGTTTTTGGCCGATTTCGTAGTCGTGCACATCGTGCGCCGGCGTAATTTTCAGCGCCCCCGTACCAAACTCACGGTCCACATATTCGTCGGCAATCACCGGCACCGGACGGTTAACCAGCGGCACGATAACCTTTTTCCCCACATATTTTTTAAACCGCTCATCTTCCGGATGCACACACACGGCAGTATCACCCAAAATGGTTTCCGGCCGCGTGGTAGCGATGGTCAAAAAATCATCTTCGCCTTCCACCCGGTAACGCAGGTAGTACAGTTTCGACTGCACCTCTTTGTGTATCACCTCTTCGTCCGACACGGCCGTCTGCGCCTGCGGATCCCAGTTCACCATCCGTACACCGCGGTAAATCAGCCCTTTTTCGTACAGATCGATAAACACGTCAATCACCGACTCATACAGCGCTTCATCCATGGTAAACCGCGTACGGTCCCAGTCGCACGAAGCCCCCAGCTTTTTCAGTTGTTCCAGGATAATGCCGCCGTGTTTTTCTTTCCATTCCCAGGCATGCGCCAGAAACTCGTCGCGCGAAAGGTCGTCTTTGTCAATCCCTTCCTGTTTCAGCTTGTTCACCACTTTGGCTTCGGTAGCAATCGAAGCATGGTCGGTTCCCGGCACCCAGCAGGCATTTTTGCCCTGCATCCGGGCGCGGCGCACCAGCACATCCTGCAGCGTATTGTTCAGCATGTGCCCCATGTGCAGCACTCCCGTCACGTTCGGCGGCGGAATCACCACCGTATAAGGCTCACGCTCATCGGGTTCCGAGTGAAAATATTTCTTTTCTAACCAATAGCCGTACCACTTGTCCTCCGTGGCCGCCGGATTGTATTTGCTGGGAATTTCCATCTGTTTTTCTGACATTTTATTAAGGCAGCAAAAGTAAAAAATTTTAACCAACCTGATTTCTGTTTTTGGGCGGGCCCGTCCGAATCCGACAACCGGATAAAAAATAAAAAAAGCTGTCTAAAAAATTCAGACAGCTTTTTTACACAATCGCAAATGAATAAAACTATTCGGCTCGTTTAAAAACGATAGAAGTCACTGTTACATCATCGCCCCCCATATTGATGGTTAATCCATAAGGACGATTATCATCAATTTTAATCTGGGCTTTTCCGGCTTTTCCGGTCAGCTGTTGCCAAATGGTTACGGCCTGGTGTACGCCGGTTCCACCGGTAGGATGTCCCCATCCAATAAGTCCACCGGTGGTATTAAACGGAAGTTCTCCATTCCGACCGGTTTTTCCTTCTGCCACATAATCGGCACCTTCGCCTTTAGCTGCCAGTCCGAGTGCTTCCACCGCCAAAATACCGGCAATGGAGAAACAGTCATGGGTTTCTACCGTTCCTACCTGGTCAATGGTAATCCCGGCATTCTCTAACGCCTGGTGTGCGGCAAACTTAATGGTTTCCAATTCCGTTAAATCAGTAGGATCCGTAGTAATATCGCGTACGGCATGGCCAAAACCGACCACTTCCACGGCATCTTTTTTATCCACGCCAATACGTTTCAGTCCTTCTTCCGAACAAATGGTAATACCGGAAGCGGCATCCGAAACTTTGGAGCAGTCGAGCACCGTCAAATGATCCACAAAACTTTTCCCGTTGGGTTTCATCTTCAAAGCGGTTCCATACGGGTCCGGATTGGTATTATGATATTCCTGTGCCGTCGGATCGAGCCGTGCATTTTCAATGGCATTGGCATACCAGCGAGCCATTCCTTTACGGGTACGTTCGTAACCGTACTTTTCGTAATATGCCCCGGCACGATCGCTAAACTGTCCCGGGAAAAAATAAGCATGCCCTTGTTTACGGCGTTGAAACCATCCGGCCAAAGCCAGAATATCCGCACCATAAATCGCTTTTACGGTATTTTGTACTTCCACACCCAACGACAACACCACATCCGATGTTTCAGCAAGGATATGCCGAATTCCGGTTACCAGCGAAAGTCCACCGGAAGCACAAGCACCTTCTACACGTACGGCCGGTTTCATCGACAAGTCTTTATCAATCATCGGAATAAAGCCGTCAATATGTCCTTGTTTATTAAACCGGCCGGCCATAAAGTTTCCTATCACCGATTCATCTACATTTTGTGCACCACCAATTTGTGACAAAACACCTTGTCCGGCTTCTTTAATGTAATGTTCAATTCCCGGACGGGGCTTTTTCGGGTTAAATTCTCTTCTTCCGGTTCCCAATGAGATGGTGTTATAACCGGCTGTCATATATACTTTTTTTCTCAACTTTTTCATGGTTCTCGGTTTTTAGTCGAAATAATTATTAACAGGTCCGTAAGCATGGAAAAATCCGGTGAGCATCACCGTATTCACATCATCAATACTGTTAGCCACTTTGTCGCTTACCAGTTTTTCGCCAATGGCTTTAGAACGTTTTCCGTAGTTCACAGCAATTTGGGCACCCAGGGTATTCAAGGCTTTCAAATCGTTAAAGAACCGGGTAAAAGCTTCTTCTTTGTTCTTCATCCGCAAGGTTGATTTCCACGAAACTGCTGATTCAGGAAGCTCACCGAGCATTTCATCGCACTCTTCTTTAAATGAATCAATATCTACGTATTCCTGTTTATGAATATCCCATACCGCCACAGGTTTTCCGCCTTTGTATTTCAGGAAACCATCTTTTTGGGCTCCACTGGAGTACTGGCCGCCTTTAACTCCCTGCTCCATCATTTTGTCCAGCAAGTCACTGTGCAAATCTTCATCTTTCACAAAAGGATTCATCACGTTGAGGATAAACTGCATCACATCTATTCCCACATAATCCATCAGCTGGAAAATACCCATCGGACGAATTAAATATTCCTGTGTAATCTTGTTGATCATATAAATCGCTTTGTACAGCGGTATATTTTTTTCTTTGGACAGCGTTTCGGCTTCTTTGATACCATGCAATCCGTCACGCATAAAATGACCGTTTCCGATAAAACCGGCAAAGTCGTTAGACGGAACAACTATTTTTTTCAGGTTTTTGGCATAAGCATAAGCAAATTCCACCACTTCGTCTTTGGTATTATCGGTACGAATCAGCTCCACAAGTCTTTGTACAGCCGGCGGATTATAAAAATGGAAACCGATTACCTTACCATCCAAACCGGCCTCTTCATCAATCAGATGAATCGGTACGGAAGAAGTATTGGTGAAAAACCAAACATCTTTGTTGTTGTTTTGTTTAATCTGCGAAAGCAGCTTCACTTTCAGCGAGCGGTCTTCATTGACGGCTTCAAAAACCAACGTAGAACCATAAGCTGCTGCCATAGCCGTGGTGGGCCTGACAATGTTCATCACATCAAAAATGTACTCGTCGATAATATCAAAATTCTCAATGAGGTCATCGCGGTCAGCGTACATTTTACGCAGCCATACGGTTTTCTTTTCCGCGATTTTCCGTACCTGAACCCGGAGGTAATTCATCAAACCGGCCAGGCCTTCATCAGAAACATCAATCGCATTTAGCACGAATGTTTTCCCTTTATTTTCAGGTAGTAGTGCCCGGTCAGCCATTTCCACGGCTGTCAGCAACAAAATGCCACTGCCCATTTTACCGGCGGCACCCAGTACCGAAACATTTTGTAATCTCTCGTCGTAGGTCATATTTTTTGTTTTTAATGATTATTATTTTTATTTCTTGGTCGGAAGTCTGAAGTCAGAAGTCAGAAGCCTGAAGACAGAAGTCCGAAGTTTGTTCTTAATCTGGTTATTTTATTTTCTTTTGAAATGCAACCATCATGTTCATCAAGTTATAAGCATGATCATACTGGTTATCAAATTCTTTTTCATTCATCCGACTTCCATCTTCTAACTTCTATCTTCACTTCCACTCAGGTTTTCTCTTTTCCAGGAAAGCCGACATTCCTTCGCGACCTTCGCTGTTTTCACCGAAAAGTGTACCAAAAGCTTTGGCTTCCAGGTCAGCACCTTCATCCAGGCTCATTTCGTAGCCACGGCGGGCAACATCTTTTACTTTTTTGATAGCCTGCGGCCCTTTGGATGCGATATTTTTAGCTATTTTCATTACCTCACCCATCAGGTTTTCCTGTTCTACTACCTTTTGTACCAATCCAATACGCAAAGCTTCCACCGCATCAATCATATCGGCAGTCATTAACAAATACAACGCCGTTCCCAAATTAGTAAGTCGCGAAAGGCGTTGTGTTCCGGCATAGCCCGGAATAAGTCCAAGATTCACTTCCGGCTGGCCAAATTTGGCTTTGGTACCGGCAATACGAAAGTCACAGGCCATAGTCAGTTCCATTCCACCGCCAAGAGCAAAGCCGTTTACCGCAGCAATCACCGGAATTTCCAGCTTTTCAAGGCTCCGGAAAGTGTTTTGTCCCAACCGCGAAAAAGCTTCTCCTTCGGCCTGGTCTTTATTTACCATTTCAGCAATATCGGCTCCGGCAACAAAAGCTTTTCCTTCGCCTGTAATCACCATCACTTTGACTTCAGGATTATTTTTTACGGAGGCAATCAACTCATCCATTTCATTAAAAAACTGCGTGTTTAGCGCATTCATGGCTTTGGGCCGGCTGATGGTTACCAGCAAAATACCCTCTTCGAGTTTTGTCTGTAATATTTTATTGTCCATGCGTAATAATTTTTTAAAACCCAAAGTTAAAAATTTTGAGTCATCCTAAAACGCACTTTATGAATATTTAAGAAATATGGAATGAGGCCAAATAAGGAGGAAACAAAACCCAAAACGCAAAAAACAAAAAATCAATTCTCCATTTCCCCGGCCTTCCAGTCCCCCTTTTTACCACAAAGGTGCTCGAAGGACAACACAAAGGCGCACAAAGAAAAAAATCAAGAAAACAAGAGACAAAAGACAAGGAATAAATTAAAACACATCTTCAATCCGGAAGGTTTGTCCGTTAAAGGTAAAGGAGTCACCGGCTTTTTTGCCACGCATGGCTTCGAAAATCGGAACACGGGGTGAAATAGCATAAAAAACTGTACCATCCAGTTCTACTTTTCCCATGCCCACCGAAATAAAAAGTTTTTGTTTATCCGTAATGACTATGGCGCCAAACTCAACCGTATCAATTTCCTTATCTGTCGGAATCTTTTGCAGGGTAACCAACCGGGTGTTAGCTTGTTTTAATTGTTGGGCAAACAAATTATTCTGATTCATCAATTTGGTACGATAAGGATCATACCGGTCTTTTGGGGCACCATATTCATTTGAAAGGCGCAGTGTTTCATCTACTTCATGCTGTAATTCTGCTGCCGTTGCCTGCTGCCGGGCAATACACACCGCTAACAGCTTATTTTTCAACTCCAACTTGTCCATTCGGGAAATTTTTTCTGAATTAAACAGCGAAGATAGCAAAAAACTTGTTTGCTCTTTTCAACAGAAATGTGGCATTAAACAGTATACCGGTCTTTTGCCATTATTTCAAATCTTGTGGACCCGGTTCTACTGTACCATACAAATCGTAAAAATCAGCCCGCTCAATTTTCACCGGATAAAAATCGCCAATTTGCAGCGGAGCATCACCAACAGGGATCAACACTTCATTATCCACTTCCGGGGAATCAAACTCGGTACGCCCCACATAAAAATCGCCTTCTTTTTTATCAATAAGTACCCGAAACGTTTTTCCGACTTTTTCTTCATTCAGTTCCAGTGCAATTTGCTGTTGCAATTCCATCAGGCGGTCTTCCCGTTCTTGTTTCACCTTGGCAGGGACATCGTCCGGTAAGAGAAATGCAGCCGTGTCTTCTTCCGGAGAATACTGAAAAACCCCCAAACGGTCAAACCGCATCTCTTTTACAAAATCCAACAACTGCTGAAATTCGGCTTCCGTTTCGCCCGGATATCCCACAATAAATGTGGAACGCAAGGCCATGCCCGGCACTTTTTCTCGCCACGAATAAGCCAGCTTCCGGGTTTTTTCTTCATCCAGTCCGCGCTTCATCGACTGTAAAATCCGATTGTTGATATGCTGCAACGGGATATCCAGATAATTGCAAACTTTCGGATTTTGACGCATTATATCCAGCAAGTCTTCAGGAAATCCGGCCGGATACGCGTAATGCAACCGGATCCACTCTATGCCTTTTATTTCCGAAAGTTTTTCCACCAACCCGGCAATCCGGCGTTTTTTGTATAAATCCAGTCCGTAATACGTCAAATCCTGGGCAATGAGCAGCAGCTCTTTTACGCCGCGACCAGCCAGATTCTCTGCTTCTTCCAGTATCTCTTCAAAAGGCTTGGAAACATGTTGCCCGCGGATCAGCGGAATGGCGCAAAAAGAACAATGCCGGTCACATCCTTCCGAAACTTTTAAATAAGCATAATGCGACGGTGTGGTCAGATGCCGTTCACCCAACAGCTCTTTTTTATAATCTGCTTCCAGCGTTTGTAAGATCTGCGGCAGGTCGTTCACACCAAAAAAAGCATCCACCTGGTCAATCTCGTTTTCCAGTTCTTTTTTATAGCGCTGCGAAAGACATCCGGTAACGATAACTTTTTTCAGTTCGCCGGCTTTTTTAGCTTCCACAGCCGACAAAATCATGTCAACCGATTCTTCTTTGGCATCTGCAATAAAGCCACAGGTGTTAATCACCATGATGTCAGACGGATCATTGGAATCGTTAACCACCTCATACCGGCCGTCCAATTGCCGCATAAGCACTTCCGAATCCACCAGGTTTTTTGAGCATCCCAGTGTAACCACATTCACTATCTGCTTTTTCTTTTTTCTTACCATAAGTTCGGTTTTACAGCCACACCAGCAGAGGGTTGTGCTGCACAAAAGTTAAAAATATCGCTGTTTTTCCGGCAATTCTTACCGGAAACACGAAAATATCGAAAACAAAAAACGGACGATCAGGAAAACAGGGTTTCCACAAATTCTTTCCGGTTAAACACCTGGAGATCTTCCATTTTTTCGCCAACACCAATATATTTTACCGGGATTTTAAACATATCGGAAATACCGATGACCACCCCGCCTTTTGCAGTTCCGTCCAGCTTGGTCAGCGCAATGGCGTTCACTTCGGTAGCCGCAATAAACTGCCGGGCCTGTTCTATGGCATTTTGTCCGGTAGAAGCATCCAGCACCAGTAAAATCTCGTGGGGCGCATCCGGAATCAGTTTTTGCATTACCCGTTTGATTTTCGAAAGCTCATTCATCAGGTTCACCTTGTTGTGCAATCGTCCGGCAGTATCAATAATAGCCACATCGGCATCCTGTGCCAAAGCTGATTTCACGGTATCGTAAGCCACCGAAGCCGGATCGGCCCCCATGCCCTGACTTACAACAGGAACTCCAACCCGTTCTGACCAAATCTTAAGCTGCTCCACAGCCGCTGCACGGAAAGTATCCGAAGCCCCCAGCACCACTTTTTTGCCTGCCCGTTTAAAGTTATAAGCCAGCTTGCCGATGGTTGTCGTTTTTCCGACACCATTCACACCGACCACCATAATCACGTAAGGTTTTTTATCAGCAGGCAATTCAAAGTCTGCACCGTCACCGCTGTTATTTTCCTGCAAAAGTGCGACGATCTCCTCTTTCAGAATCCGGTTTAGTTCATCTACGCCCAA
Organism: Candidatus Sulfidibacterium hydrothermale; assembly: GCF_020149915.1. Classification (GTDB taxonomy): domain Bacteria; phylum Bacteroidota; class Bacteroidia; order Bacteroidales; family F082; genus Sulfidibacterium; species Sulfidibacterium hydrothermale. The sequence continues at coordinate 770,231 of NZ_CP083760.1, read as the reverse complement.
ATATTTATCGCGGGCCACACGGGCTTCAATCCGGTCAATGATTTTCAGCGTAGTTTCCACGCCCACATCCGAAGTAACCAGCACTTCTTCCAGTTCATCCAGCACTTCATCGTCTACTTTCGACTTTCCGATAACGGCTTTCGAAAGTTTACTAAATACACTCTGTCTGGTTTTTTCCAGTCCTTTGTCGAGTTCCTCTTTTTGTTCCTTAGATGAGAAGAAAGAAAATAAGCCCATAATTTCCTGAATCATTATTAATTACCCGCACAACAAACCGGTGTTGCACGAAAGTGTAAAAATAAAAAAAAGCTCTTTCCCGCAGGCAGGAAAAAGCTTTCTTTTTTTATCTGCAGAACTTCTGCTTATTTCTTGGCAAAATATTCTTTCACCTTGTCGGTGGGAACAATTTCTTCTTTAAAAGTGTAAGCGCCCGATTTCGGATTCTTTACCGCTTTAATCACTTTTGCGTAATCTTTTCCTGTGCTCTGTAATGTTGCAACAACTTTCTTAGCCATGGTTCAAATTATTTAATTTCTCTGTGAATAGTCATTCGTTTCAGTATCGGGTTGTATTTCTTCAACTCCAGTCTTTCAGGGGTATTTTTCTTGTTTTTGGTCGTAATGTACCTCGAAGTTCCCGGCATGCCGCTCTTTTTGTGTTCAGTGCACTCCAGAATCACCTGAATTCTTGCATCTTTATTTTTCTTGGCCATCGTAAATCGCTTTTAAAATTTTGGTCGGCAAAAATACAAACTCCTGACACATTATCCTAATATTTCTGAAAAAAATTTTTCTTTTGTTTTTTGGGCTGCCGACGCACAAACCCGCGACGGGCTGTCCGCTGTATTCCGCCTGATGAAACAGGAGTCACCTAAGCGTTTCCGGGGGCTTCCTCCGGTCGCCCCGGCCCCGCAAGGTTCTTTTCCTGTTTCGTCAGGCTTCGATGCCGCTCCCATCCCTGAGCCGGAATCACTACAAACTGTTAATTTTCTCATTCACCGTTTCCAGTACCATTTCGCGGCAACCACGGGCTTTTTCCAATATCTCTTCAGCTTGTTGCAATAATTTTCCGGTAAACTGTTTATCGTGGATACCCATGGCATTAATTTTCACATTCAAATAAGCTCCTTCTACGGCTGTAACGGCACACAACGCACCTACACCGGCATCGGACACCGAATTGGGATTGCCGTTTTCGGCCATGGCACGCATCACCGCAATAGAATTATAAGCCGTTTCCATCACTTTCAACGGAATTTCCATAGCATATTTCGACGCTTCTTCAATGGCTTTGCTACGGGCTTTTTTCTCTTCCTCGGTTTTTTTCGGTAAGCCAAAAGCTTCCATGATCCGGTTAAAAGCACGGGTATCTTCGTCCACCAGATGCAACAGCTCGTCTTTGTACTGCTGTCCTTTTTCGGCCCAGTCCGAAAACTCTTCCCAGCGATCGTCCCAGCCCCGTTTATGAGCCGACAGGTTGGCTACCATGGTTCCGAGCGATGCACCAAGGGCGCCTACATAAGCCGAAATAGAACCACCACCCGGGGCCGGCGATTCCGAAGCCGTTTCGTTGGCAAAAGCAGTAAGACTCATGTCCACCAGCTTTTTCTCCGGCTCTTCCAGCAAAAATTCTATGATTCGTTCTTTGGGATTAAATGGTTTTAAGTCATCCAGTCCCAACGATTTAATGGCAATTTTCAGCAGCTCATCCCGGTCCACACCCAGCGACCGTTTTTGTTTTCGCAGAAAATAACGTCCGGCTTCCAGCATGGCTTCCAAAGGAATCAGCCCCACAAGCTCCGAACCGGTAACCCGTATGCCGCGGGCGTCTGCTTTTTTACAAACTTCATCAAAAGCTACGTGTACCGGCGTAATGCTGATGTTGGTCAGGTTCATCGATATCTGGGCAATGCCGTACTCTTCGATATACCAGCCAATGGCTTTTACCGCTTTGAGCGAACCAGGAATATATACCGGATTTCCGTTTTCGTCTTTTACAATTTTTCCGGTAATGGGATTCCCTTCGCGTTTTACACGGCCGCGTTCGCGAACATCAAAAGCAATGGCGTTGGCACGCCGCGTGGAAGTGGTATTCAGGTTTACGTTAAAAGCCACCAGAAAATCGCGGGCTCCCACAGCAGTAGCTCCTGTTCCGGCCACTTTTTCGTTAAATTCAGCCGGACCGAAATCGGGTTTCCAGTGCGGGTCGGCCAGTTTTTCAGCCAGTCCTTCATATTCACCCGAACGGCAGTTGGCCAGGTTGCGACGTTCTTCCGTAAAAGCAGCATTTTCATAACAATACACCGGGATTTCCAGCTCTTCGCCAATGCGTTGGGCCAACTTGCGGGCATATTCCACCGTTTCTTCCATGGTGATGTTCGAAACCGGAACCAGCGGACATACATCGGTAGCACCAAAACGCGGATGTTCGCCTTTGTGGTTTCGCATGTCAATCACTTCAGCCGCTTTTTTTACTGCCCGGAAAGCCGCTTCCACCACTTCATCCGGCGTTCCGACAAACGTTACCACCGTACGGTTGGTGGCCGCTCCCGGATCCACATCAAACAGTTTTACGCCTTCTACTTTTTCTATCTCATCGGTAATTTGTTTTATGACGGTCCTGTCGCGACCTTCGCTAAAATTGGGAACACATTCGATTAACTTTTTCATAGGGATAAGCTGTTTTTATATTTTAATGAACAAAATTAGCAGATTTCCTGTTTTATAATTTTTCCGTTCAGGATAACGGTTTCCACTTTGTTACTGCCAAAAGCGTAAGGCATAAATTCAACCGTCGGGATTTTTTTGGTGATAAAAACATTGGCGGTTTTGCCCCGGGCAATGCTTCCCAGCCGGTCGCTGATACCCATGGCATAAGCCGTATTCAGCGTGGTGGCATAAATGGCTTCTTCGGGCAGCAGCCGATACGCAATACTGGCCATGGAAAGAATAAACTGCATGTTGCCCGAAGGCGCCGAGCCGGGATTAAAATCGCTGGCCATGGCCACCGGAAGACCGGCATCAATCATTTTACGGGCAGGCGCATACACCATTCCTAAAAAGAAAGCGGCTCCCGGCAAAACGGTGGGCATGGTTTCGCTGTTTTTTAAAACGGCTATTTCTTCATCACCGGTATATTCCAAATGATCCACCGAAAGGGCATTGTATTTCACGCCCGTTTGAATACCTCCGGAATAATCCAGCTCGTTGGCATGTATTTTTCCGCGTAAACCATATTTTTGAGCAGCTTCCAAAATCCGCGCAGTATCTTCTGTCGTAAAAAAGCCCTTGTCGCAAAAAACATCCACAAAATCGGCCAGTTTTTCTTCGGCAATTTGCGGTAACATTTCGTTTATCACCTTGTCAACATACGCCGTTTGCCGGCCTTTATACTCCAAAGGAACGGCGTGCGCACCAAGAAAAGTGGCCCGGATGGTCAGCGGCGAGGTTTCTTTCAGCCGCCGGATAACCCGCAACATTTTCAATTCGCTTTCGGTAGTCAAGCCGTAACCGCTTTTGATTTCCACAGCGCCGGTTCCGTAAGCCGTTATTTCGTCTAACCGCTGCAATGCCGACTCAAACAACTCGTCTTCCGAAATTTCCTGCATCCGCCGTGCCGTATTCAAAATTCCGCCGCCGCGCCGGGCAATTTCTTCGTACGAAAGGCCTTTTATCTTGTCCACATATTCAATTTCGCGCGAAGCGGGATACACCAAATGAGTATGCGAGTCCACAAACGAAGGGAAGACCATTTTCCCCGCCGCATTGAGCACGGTAACCTCTTTTGTTTTGGAAAGTAACGCTGTTTTGTCCAGGTTTTTCATTTTGCCGAAATCGGCAATTTTATCTTCTGTGATAAACAGCCAGGCATCGTCCACACAGGGCAAATCGGCCATCTCATGACCTTTAACCAACAAGCGGGGATTTTCTTCGGCAAGTACCAGTTTTTGAATGTTTTCGATGAGAAGGGCCATAATTCGAAAATTTAAAATGCAAAAATAGGGAAAATCGGGGGGCAAAAATTTACGATTCCAAATAAACGAATGCGCTTTCTTTAGTAGAAATGAGAGGATGTTTGGATGGAGGATGTTTGATGTGGAACGATGAATGGGAATTGATCATTGGTCATTCGTTGATTAGTTGATTTTGAGTAGTTTATGTGTTCTGCGTTTGGAATTTGGGGTTTCTCCGGAATTTGTTTTTTGGAACTTCATTTGTCATTTGGTTTTTTGCCTTTTGGTGCTTCCTTTGAACTTTCCTTTTCCCCGTTTTGAAAATTGCCGTTTTCACTTTATTTTTGTCACTGGCCATGTGGGGTTTTGGTGATTTAGTGAATGGTGAATGGTGAATGGTGAATGGTGAATGGTGAATGGTGAATGGTCATTGGTCATTTGTGTTTTGTTTTTTGAATTTTGTTTTTTGTTATTTGTGATTTTTTTTTTTGATTCGTTACTATGAAACCCGTCCGTAAACTTTTGCTCTTTGTTGTCCGTTTGGCTCTCCTTTGCAGTGTGATGCTTTCCTTTGCGTTTTCCCCTGCTGTTTCTTCGCTTTCTGCTTTGCCTGATGATGATGAATATGCCAATGCGGAAGATACGGTAACCGGTTACGGATATATTGCTACTGCCGATGAATTAACCAAACAAATCCTTGCTCATGTTGTCTTGTCCCTTTCTCCGGATTCTGTCTCCGGGGTGCCTGCCGATACCGTCTGGAAACTGGAAACCAATGAGGCCGGTACCGCTTTCTTTTCCCTGCCGGTGAAAATCTCTTCCGCTGATGCAATAAGCCTTTTCCCGGTGCTTAATGCTCGGGTTTTCCCTCATTCGGGCAGCGGATTTAATTTTATCTCTCCGGTGATTGTCCATGCTAAAATTCTGGTGTTTAATGCCAATGGTCTGCTGGTGACCGTGGAAGAAATTACAGGACGTCATGCTTTTGTTAACCTGAGGAACCAAAGTAACGGTTTGTATGTTTACCGGGTGGTGGGTGATAAAGGGGTGGTGTCTTCCGGTAAGTTTATCAAAACAAATGGGGTTGTAAAGAATGTGCGTGGTGAGGTGCCGGATAATGCTTTTAAATCTGCTGATTTCGGCTTTAAAAGTACGGCTTCCGAAGTGGCTTATTATTGGTTGAAGTGGCGTAAGGAGGGGTATAAAACGGACAGTGTTCGCCTGAGTCTTCATGAAGGCGATAACGGAACGCAGACCATTGCGATGGAACCTTTGCCGTTGGATACGCTTTGGGCTACGGGTAACTTTAAAGCGGTTGATGAAAACAACATGGGTTTAGAAGATGTTATTCTATACTTTAAACCGGATAGTGTGTTCAACCACACCCCCGACACCACATTCAAGATGGAAACCAAGGCGGATGGAAGCATCAGTTTCAAAGTTCCGGTCTGGATTAGTAACATCTCTAAACAAGATCCTATAAACGCTAAGTATCAATTAAAATGGAGTGAAGACGGTTACAAGACGGATAGTGCAGCATTCACGCTCACAGAAGGCGACAACGGAACACAAACAATAAAACTAACACCCTTACCAGTAGACACCACCTGGGGACAAGTTTTTATTGGAATTAGAAACAAAGAAACCGGAGAATCGATTACAGATATTACAGAATTAGAAATTACCCCAGATAGTATTGCAGATAAAACTCCAGATACAACTTATCACATTAAAACAAATGAAAGCGGATTTATTTATGATAACTTCCCAGTTAGAATCAGTAACAAGTTGCCGCCTTCGGAAATCAGGGCAAAATACAAGATAAAATGGGTTAAGGATGGTTTTTTCACGGACAGCACAGAAGTAACGCTAAAAGACGGAAAAAACGATCCAGTCTTTGTTTACTTACAACCTTTACCACCAGGTAAAGTAACGCTGATAGACACGGTAAGAGATTTAGAAACCAAGAAACCTTTGGAAAACATCATAACGAACATTATAGTAGCAGACACAGTATTCGCCACAGACACCACAGACGAAAACGGAGTATTCACATTTAAAAACATCCCACAAGGAACAGCATTAACTCTCAACATCCACGGATCCACAAGCCACTACTCATTACTAAGCGTAAGCGGTTACAAAACACCAAGTGACGTTCCTTTAAACACAACAGATACTATCTTCGGAGTTTACAACGCTTACTTGATTGCAAGAAACCCAATAACCAGCGCCACACACATCAGGCAATTCTGCGGAGAAAACACCAACCAAGACACAATACCTTTTAGTTTCGACAACGATACTAACCTATCAACATATGTTACTGAATCCGACAGAGAACAATACAGGGCTTGGTTCAAACAATTCGAAAAAGACACTGACAGTGCATTCATATTCAAAGAAAGCGAAACCAGTGTCAAAGGAAAAGAAGGAATTTTCATCTACAACGGCTCCTACGCCACAGACGCTTATCAAGGAGAATACTCTACCCCATTAGGAAAAGTATATCCTGTAATATATGCAATAAGCAGTCAATTCATCTCAGAATACAGTGTTTTTGTTCACGAAGATCTAAGAGGACTTGGATACAGAGAAGTTGGTCGGACTAATAGTGTAATGAATACGAATGCGTCTGTATTTACAGATGAGGACAAAACACTAATCAAGATAGGGCGAGAATACTATAAACAATTTTATGACGGAAAAACAAATATTGACCTTGATTTCATCTCTGATGACGAATAGTGGTGATTTGGTGAATAGTGAATGGTGAATGGTGAATTGTTGATTTTCAGTATTTTAACCACACTTTTACTGTCATCCTGAACGGAGTGAAGGATCTCAGAGGTTGTTTGGATGTGAGGATGGAGGATGTTTGATGTCAATGATGAGTGATGAATGGGAAAAAGTTATTAGTTATTGATATTGGTTGATTTTCAGTATTTTACCTGTATTTCCGCTGTCATCCTGAACGGAGCGCAGCGTAGTGAAGGATCTCAAAAAACTGGCATTAGTTAAAATAGATTCTTCGCTACGCTCAGAAGGACAAAAGAAGTTGTTTTTTTTGGAATTTGATTTTTTGTCTTTGGGGATTTCTCGCTTGGTCATTAGTCATTGGATGATTGGTTGGTTTTAAGCAGTTTGGCGTTCTGTGTTCTGTGTTTTGCGTTTAGGGTTTGAGATTTTTTTGTGATTTGATTTTTTGTTTTTTGGGTTTTCTAACTTGGTCATTGGGAAACGATGAACGATGAATGTTGAGTGATGAATGGTTGATTTTCAGTATTTTACCCGTATTTTTCACTGTCATCCTGAACGAAGTGAAGGATCTCAAAAAAACTGGCAATAGTTAAAATAGATTCTTCGCTACGCTCAGAAGGACAAAAGAAGTTGTTTTTTTTGGAATTTGATTTTTTGTCTTTGGGGATTTCTCGCTTGGTCATTAGTCATTGGATGATTGGTTGGTTTTAAGCAGTTTGGCGTTCTGTGTTCTGTGTTTTGCGTTTAGGGTTTGAGATTTTTTTGTGATTTGATTTTTTGTTTTTTGGGTTTTCTAACTTGGTCATTGGGAAACGATGAACGATGAATGTTGAGTGATGAATGGTTGATTTTCAGTATTTTACCCGTATTTTTCACTGTCATCCTGAACGAAGTGAAGGATCTCAAAAAAACTGGCAATAGTTAAAATAGATTCTTCGCTACGCTCAGAAGGACAAAAGAAGTTGTTTTTTTTGGAATTTGATTTTTTGTCTTTGGGGATTTCTCGCTTGGTCATTAGTCATTGGATGATTGGTTGGTTTTAAGCAGTTTGGCGTTCTGTGTTCTGTGTTTTGCGTTTAGGGTTTGAGATTTTTTTGTGATTTGATTTTTTGTTTTTTGGGATTTCCTTTGCGATTTGTCTTTTTGTTTTTTGGGTTTTCTAACTTGGTCATTGGGAAACGATGAACGATGAATGTTGAGTGATGAATGGTTGATTTTCAGTATTTTACCACACTTTTACTGTCATCCTGAACGGAGCGCAGCGTAGTGAAGGATCTCAAAAAAACTGGCAATAGTTAAAATAGATTCTTCGCTACGCTCAGAAAGACAAAACAGTTGATTTTTGGAATTTGTCTTTTGGGATTTCATTTGTCATTGCTTTCTGGAGCTTGAAATTTCCAGCCTCCCCGGCCATCTTTCAGGTTTATTCAGCCAAAAAGAGATACTACCAATAGTTCAAGGAGACTTAAACTGTTTGCAAGCATCCGTATTTCCCCTAATTCTCAGTGATGATAAAGGTAGTTCCTTTTCCTTCTTCGGATTGTACTTCGATGGAAAAACCGTGGGCATCCACAATCTTTTTCACAATATCCAATCCCAGTCCGCTCCCTTTCTCGCCAGAGGTTCCCAAGGTAGACTCGCCGGGCACTCCGGAAAAAATGGATTTTTTGATCTTTTCCGGCATTCCTACCCCGGTATCGGAAACATAATAACGGATTTTCCCGTTTTCTTTTTTCACATCCAGACTTATTGTTCCGCCTTCAGGAGTAAATTTCACCGCATTGCCGATGAGATTATTTAAAACCTGTAAAAAAAGAGAAACGTCCACTTCTGTTTCCAGATCTTCCGGGATGACCGAAGAAGTCAAACGGATATTTTTTGCTTCTGTTTTGGGTTGTGCTGTTTGTATCGCACTGTCCACCAGCTTCCTGACTTTGATTTTTTCTTTATCCAGTTTAAAATTGCCCAGCTCCAGGTTTGCCCAATGATAAAGCCGGTTGTTGTATTCCAGCAACCGGGTCAGCTCATCTTTCATCGAATGAAGCATTTCGCGGTTAAAATCGTTCATACAAGCCAGCAGCTCATCATCAGTAAGGAACATTTCTGCAATGCTCACCACCGAAGCCATCGGCGAACGCAGATCGTGGGATACAATAGACACAAATTTGTCTTTATACTGAAGCAACTGCTTCAATTCTTTTTCTGCTTTTTGCAGTTTTTCGTACAAAAGCTGATGCTCCCGTGCTTTTTGCAACGTTTGCTGACTTACAGGAATATCATTTTGATCGAGTAAACGGATGAATAAAAAATGGTTGCCGTTACGGTTGGCAGCAAAAGCCCGGAAATGCAACTCCACATCATCTGCCGGATTTTCAATCCACATATCAGAATCTTCCATCCGGGTATCATCTGCCGTTTCCCAAAAAACTTCTGCCTCGGGCAAAAAGACTTCAAGATAGGGGAAAACATTCCCGATTTCCAGTCCGTTTCGTACAGAGATTGCCTCCGGATAATATTTTTCGGCCCAGGCCGGAATACCGCCTACCGGAACAAATTTATTTTCATTGGTTTTTATAAACGAAAGTACATCAAACAGATGCAAATTACCAAAAGGATTCTCAAAGGAGAATTGACGTGGCGCAGAAGACAAAACAAAATCATTGTTCTTTTGAATTTTCTCCTTGATTTCATCCACTTCGGCCGTCACATCGGTAATGAGAATCCATGTGGCTTCGCCGGATTCGCGGAAAATGAGAAAATCGAGATAAAATTCTTCCCAGATCATACGGGGAAGTTCCAGCATCTCGAGCGGCGCTGCCGGAAAAAAGGTAACCAGAAAAGGGAAAATATCACTGACATTCTTTCCGGGTTCCCATGTGGCAGAAAAATGACCGGGGTTTCCGAAAACCTGTTGAATAATTCCTTCGGACGACGTTTTTATTAAAAGGCTGCGGTCTGCCATCGGTCCGCGGGCCAACAGCACTTCCTGAATGGTTTCGGGTTTTTGCAACGACATAAACGTTTATTTTAACATTTGACGGGTCAGTTCCTGAAAAGCTTCTTCCACCGCATCGCCGGTTTTGGCACTGGTCAGCATCACGGTAGCCCCTTCTGCTTTTAAACGGGCAATATCTTCATCCGAAATTTCCCATTGGTCTTTCAGGTCGGCTTTATTAATCAATACGATATAAGGAACGACACCCACCGTTTTTTCCACAAAAGCTTTGATTTCTTCTCCTTTTTGAATGGTATTCCTGCGGGTACCGTCCATGACAATAAAATAGCCGGAAGCGCCCATGATATACGCCGGTTTAATTTTCTGGAACTCATCTTCTCCATGAATATCCCACAACATCAAATTCACCTCCTGACCATCCACATCTACCCGTTTCTGATCAATTTTCACCCCGATGGTGGTATGGTATTTTTCGGAAAAAATGCTGTTCACAAAACGTTGCACCAGGCTGGTTTTTCCTACGGCAAAAGAGCCGAGCATACATACTTTTTTCTTTATCATAATTTATCTGGTTTTACATATTTAACCTGAAAACTAACCGACCGGTTTTCGTAGGGATGTGTGGCGTTTTCAATAAACCGCACCTTCGGCACCAAAACTTCCTGTGGAATACCATGCCGGATCATCCGGTTAATAAACTGTTCGGCACGATACCGTGCAATGGTTTTGTTCCCTTCCACATTGCCGGCATAACTGGTATAAGAATTCACAATAATTACCGGAACCGAATCCTGGTCAAGACTAAAATTCAAAACATTCTTTACTTCGGTAATCAGCTTGTCAAAGTCTTTCGCCTGAACACTGTCGAGCGCAAAAACATTGTATTTAAAATGAAATACATGCTTTTCGATGGCTAAAATATTTCGTTTTACTTTTTCAGCCACCGGAGTCGAGGCAAAAGTTAACCGGAGTTTCTGAACCCCCGGAATTAAAGCATAACGCTCCCGTAACTTTTTCAGCCACGATTCGTCCGCTTTCCCCGAAACGGTTAGTACACCGTTCTTAAAATGAAGCATGACCGTTGGCGGCGGAAGCAGGATTTTTTCAGCCCGGTTCAAAACAAAAGCAGGAGCCAGCGAAAGATACGGGCTAAACGAAAACTGTACCTGCTTATTATCCATTTTATTTTTCGACAAAAAAGAAGTCGGCTTTGCCGCTAACGGATCGCGCAAGCCCCAAAAAGTTATCTTCCCAAACCAGGGATTAGATGCTTTTGTCACCACAATACCCGGCGTATTTTCCAGATCGGCCAGCAGGTGTTTATAATGAATGTGCCGCATGATTCCGGCAAAGATTCCATATCCAATAAGTGCTAAGATCAGCAATAACAAAAGAATAGCCATTACCGGTTTTCGTTCCTTTTGCGGCTTTTGTTCTTTCTGCAAACACTGCTTCAACAATTGGTTATCCTGCTCGAAAGGGGTTACATCCCCACCAAAATCTTCCAGCTCTCGATAAAAAGTGACATGAATATTTTCAATGGTTTCTTTCAGTAGATCATGATAGGCTTTCGGCACATTTCCTTCGACTACAGAGGCCAAAATAGCATGCGGTCCCTGCTCAAGCAAAATACGCATACGCCCCACATTAATCTCTTCGAGGGTACTCTCTTTTTTATCGGTAAAAGAATCCTGAACAAAATCCTTAATGGCAGAAAGCATGGCAGAAACCATATCGGCATCCGTTGCCTGCTCTTGTTGCGGATCGGCTGCCTGAGCCAACAACAAACCGGTACCTTTGTGAATCAGAAAGACCTGTTTGACCTGATAAATATAAGCGTGCGAAAGAACAATTTCGCTGTATTTACGACCGCTAAACAATGCCTGAAGCCGCCATCCCAGCCTTTTTAATGAAAAACCATGCTCGAGGGTGTTGTTCAGACTGTCCAGCATTTGTTTGATATCGGCAGCCACGGCTTTTCGAATGGCCGGCATCATGATGGGAAAAAGAATGTCGGCCAGTTTTTCAGGATTTTGCCGGATGCTTTCGCCCAGGGCTTCTTCCATTAACGGCAACAAATCATCAATGGAAATATCACCGGCATCCACCATTTTTCGAATGGAAAGCGGCAACAATTTTCTGATTTCATCCGCAAATTTCTCCGGGTCTTTTACAATACTGTTCAGTCGTTGTAGCTCTTCCCGGTTTAAACCGGTAAATATTTCCCGCAGTTCATTAAGTTTTTTCTCGGCAATAGACCGCGCCACTTTTTCTGTTAAATCGTTTTTCGCCATAAGATTATTATGAACGGGCCGTTCCAGTCCCGGTACTTTTTATTTCAATTTTTGAATCATCATACCAAAAAGCTCTGCTATTTCAGCTTTATTTACCTTTTTGTCTTCCAGTTTTTCCACCCATTTCATCATTTCCTCTTTCACCGCCTGGATAGAAGCCCGTATTTCATCCTGCTGTTGTTGGGCTTCTTCTTTCAGGTTCTTTAGTTTCTCTTCATAAACCCGAAGATTTTCCTCTGCTTTTTCTTGAAATTTTTTATCCGTATCATCCAATAAATGATGAAGTTCAGTGCTTCGCTGTGCTTCTTCGGCTAACTGTTTTTTTATCGTTTCTATTTTTGCATCAAAATCCGACGCTTGTTTATCCAGTTTTTCATCCAGTGTTTTAAACTGGTTTTTTATAGTCATTAACAATTCATTACGGAGTTCTGACAACCGGTCGTTCACGCCCTGAAGCTCTTCACCAAAAAGAATTTCTTTAATGCGTAAAAGTGTATCCTGCTGGTTTTCGGGATCGCTCATTGTCTTGGGTTTAAGCGGTAAATATTTTGGTATAAAGATAGGAAAAAATGCAGAAATTGTTCATCCACCAATTAGCAAGCTGGAAAAAGGGGGACTATTTTTCTACTGTGCCAGGTTAAAACGCAGCGTAAATCCGCCACTTGTGGTCGCATTGGCCAGCTGCGACGAAATATAAGGCGTGTTTTTATTCATATTGAAATAAGCCCGTAACTGCAAACTTTGACTCAGGTTGTAATCAGCAGAAAAATTCAGGGTAAACTGTTTGGAACCAGCCGAAACCTGATTGGTACTCTCATCAATCCGGCGCAGGATGGTTTTGTTATCACGAATACCGATATCCAGTTTCAAATTAAGATCGGTATTGTACTTTCTCGGTCTGCCTCCCATAAAATTCCCCACGGAAAATTTCAATCCTTTCAGGCGATAACTCATCCCAATAACAAATTCTTTACTGTCAATCTCCGTCAGCTGGTTATTTACGAAACTCATTATCACATTTCGCGATTTCTTATACTCCAACCGTCCGCCCATACTATTTTTCATGGTAAAATCGATACCGATAAGCGGGCTGTACTGTTCAATGAATGAAACCACCCCTATATCATAACGGCTGATAAAATTGTTACTGTTGGGGAAAGTTTTTCCCGGATCTTCCGGATCAAAAATCACATTGGTTTTCCAGGAGTTAATACTCATGAGCGAACGGTAACCATGGCTGATATTAAATCCTCTGAAGATATTGCGAACCGCTTTAATGTTGGTAAGTCCGCTAAATGTAATCCGCCAGTTTGGCAAGGGGAAAGAAGGAAACGGATTGGAAATATTAATTTTTGAAGCATCTTTTCCGGAATAAGCAGCAAGGAAAGAGTAATACATAACCTGTTGCTGATTGGAACCATATCCCATTGGATAATAATCATTCGCCAGCGAATCATACACATATTGCCCGTTCCAGGCCGGATTATTCCGGGCCAAGCGTTCGGCAATCTCTTTCCGGTCTGCTTTAAACTGTTCGAAAGTAGCCGAAATATTATCCGCATTATTTTTTTCAAAAGAAGTAGAAATAAAAGGATAGGTAATACTAAAGTTACCGGTCTCCTGTGGGGTATAATTTACAAACTCTTCCAGCGACGGGCTGTACCGGTAATAAGATGTATAGTTTTTAGAGAAAACCCGGTCACCGTCAAGATCAATTCGTATAAAGTTCAGTATATTGGCATTTACTTTATACGACATGTGTTCGGTGAATTTGGTGATATACGGTTGGTTCAGAATGGTATCATAAGTAAGCCAATCGTTTTGAGCTGCTTTATAGCGAATATCTTTCTGACTTCCCAAAACAAATCCCACACCCGGTGCACCATTAGACACATTAACACCCGCAATGTCAGGAACCGGAACAAATCCGGGCAACCGGGTACCATCAGTACGGCGATAAACAAAGTTGGCTTTTTTGACCATCATCAGGAAACGCAAAAAGCCTTCGCCTATCGTTTTTCCCACTCCAGGACCTTTGTTCTTCTGTTTTACAGTATCGGCAGCAGCAGTACGGGCTCTCTGGCGTTGAGGAGCAGCACGTTGTCCGATACGCTGCCTACCGTTCCGGCTATTGATTTTCCGCAAATAAGGAATTTTATTGTACAACCGGTTAAAATCAGCACCGGCATTAAACTGGATACTTCGGGCATTTTCTATCGTATTTCCCATCCGTTGCTGGATAGCTACCGGCGAAGCATTCCAGTTGTACTGCACCTGATAACCGGCCGATCCATTCAGCCATTCGGTAAGCGGGAATTTGGCAAGAGGCAAACGGTATGTTAACTTTATCGACTGATTAAAGTTTTGCAACGTACCCATACTCCATATTTCACTCCACACTTCGCGTTTATACTCTTCCCATGCCTCTGTATGCTTATCCGGATAAATTTGCGGCTCACGAATATAAGCTCTTGCTCCGGCCACATAATCCAATGATAATGAACGAGTAAAGTCAAATTTAAAAGAATAATCACGATTATACTTCCAATCGCGTTTTACAGTAGGTTTAGTAATAATATCCCCAAAGCTCTTATCGCGATAAAGCCGGTTATCGATCACACGGTCCATACTAAACCGGAAAGAGAGACTTTTCGGCCACAAATAAACATTGAAATCATGCAGCCACCGTAACCAAGGCGAGGACGTTTTCTTGCTTTTGGCAAAAGGCTGGAAATTTTTGGGCCGGGTATTAAAATTATAACCCAATCCGCCACGATACGTTTTTAACCGGTCGGAAGCTATATCAATATTGCGATGATAAATCTGCGAATAAGCAAAAGAAAAATTAAAGTTTTCCACATCATAAATCCGGGGTTTCCGGTTTTTCTTTTTCCCCAGATTGGTTCGTTCTTTCCGCAAATTCATGACGTTGAAACTGGTACGGCGGGTATAATCTATCGCCATATCTTTTACCGAATCGCGCTTGGCTTTGTCCACGTAAGTATCCAGGTCGTCTTTCAGTTTGGTATCCGGATTCATCGGATTGTATCGGGGCGTACTAATCCCTTTTCCATAATCGAAATGGACAGGAATTTTCAGTCCGGTTTTCTTCGGTAACAATTTTCCCAAATCCAAATCTGTAGCAATGGTATAATTTACAATGTTATCCTGCGAGATCATATTCAGTTTTTGATCGAGGCTTCCAAATCCGGCCGATGTATAAGCCCCATTCACCATCACCCGGCCAAAATCAGAGAGAGTGGCTTCAAGCCGACCGGTTCCGGCCCATCCGGGCGATTTATTAAAATCGGTCAGCCGCAATTCGTCCACCCAAATTACCGCATCTTTTTTCTCTCCGTCATCATTAAGGTTGGTCCCCTGCTGTTTGGGATTTCGCACACCAATCAAAATCCCTTTTACATCGCTGATGCTCGGATTTCCGACTACCGTAATTTTGTTGGCTCCGTCATACTCCACAAATGGCCTTGAAAGATCTACATCTGAATTGGGATCGCGCATGGCAACATTCCGGTCTTGCTTGGCCTTTACCAGTTTATCCAATACCAAATCCATCCGGTTCTGCTCGGGCCAAATAGCATCCGGGTCGGCCGACGAAGTGTACCAGGGCGTTACTTTCAACGGCATTTCATATTCGTAGTAGTTATGCGTAAAGTCCGAACCAATACGGATAAAAATGGTCAGGTCGCCATCTTTCAGATCCTCATTGGCCAAAAGTTTTTCGGCATGTACATACATTTTTATCCTTTTGTATTGCCGGAAGTCGAAACTGGTATTTTTATACGCCCCCCTCGCATCTCCATCTTTCAGGTTAGCCACAGTAAACTGCAGCGATTGTTCATTAAGCCGGACATAATTCGTCGTTCCGAAATTCACTTCACGTTCGATTCCCGGCGGAATCACATACGGAATTGGTGTCCGGTTCGAATTTTCTTCCACATTGACCGTGGAAATCACAAATTTGGTTCGGTTTCCGGCATCACCCGGCAGATATTCTCCCTGTGACAATAACGAGTGCATATAATTGCGCCATTCACCCCGCACCAAACTAAAGGTGGCAAACCGGCAAATAATCGGCTTCGAAAATCCTTTCATAAATACCCGCATAAAGCGTATCGACTGGAAATTGTCAATGTTTCCGACGACCTTGGTAGGAAGCTGAATCGGGATCTTAAACTGATACCATTTGACACTGGTTACATTTCCGTTGGGAAGTTTAATATTTCCAGCAGTACGAACATCTTCGATGTAATTTTTACCGACCACCATTTGTGTCGGATCCAGGTTAATGCGATATTGAAAATAACGTTCCGATTCGTTCAGGGTATTATCGTGATTAATATCTTCCTGATTAGGAAGATTGGTAGCACTGGTTTGATAAGACTCCGGATTTTCCGCATCGGTGGGGGAGTTTCCTTCAGCATTATTGTAATTTTTATACCGCTCAGAAATACTCGAATATTTCGGATCATTGTCATAATCGGTACCCCGGTAATAATGGTAATCATCGGCCGACGGGTCTTTTTCAGCTTCTTTATAGGCTTCTGATCCGGTTCCGTACCGCTCATTGATCAGTTTCAGGAAATTATTTCTGAAAAAAGAATCTTCATCTTTATCCCCCAAACCATCATACCCCACATCCTGAAAAGGACGGGAGCCCGGAATATTACTAAACGACTCAACCAAAGCCTGTTTGGTAGGAACCCGCCCCCAAACCGTGGTATCCACATCTTTTACTTCTGCCGAGGTAGGCAAACCGTTTTCGTAACTTTTACGTCCGTCACGCAACAAATCTTCAGAAATATCTCCCAGGTCAATATACAGCTGTCCCCGGTTATTCGGGTCTTCGGTAAACGGATCCATCATCCAAAACTCTATATACTGGATATTGGCCGCCTGAAAATCGGTGGTTTCCAGGCTACGCATGATTCCGCCCCAACGGGTTTGTGGTTGTGCCAGACTTCCATCGGCATTCATTCCCGCCGAATAAGGCCCCGGATCCACATCATAGTTATAAGGTCCTCTTTCTGACGGGTAAAAAGCCAGATTCAGCACCGGAATATTCGTGACCGTTCCATTGGGAATATCCCTGTTGGGGAAAACTTCCGTTTCGAGTACCTGACGGGTAGAGTTTTTAGAGATCTCATCTTTTGAGATATTTTTCGGGCGATAAATTCCGCGTGTGTCATAAAAGATGGTCGGGTCAATAACATACCAGGCAAATTTAGCCCGGTTTTTTCCGTAATCCAGGCCGGAGTTCGAATAGGCTTCCGGAAACAGGTTCGGCTGTCCCTGCGGCGTACTGGCCAAAAACCACGAACTAACACTCATCAGGTCGATGGTTGATTTGGCTCCTTCAAAATCGTCAATGTAGCTGGTTCCTGATTTTCCCACCGTTTTGGAATGGCCAGGAAGAAATTGGGCCATCTCTGCATTTAAATTAATCTTCGATTTTACCCGGGGATTGGTTCCCGGAAGGCTTCCGAAAACTTTTGTCAGCCATCGCGAATTGTCGCTATAGGCCATATCGAGTCCCCAAATGGTGTTGGAAATAGGATCTTCACCGTAGTTTACCTTTTGGGTCAACGGTCGTTCATGAAGATTCAGGATGGTTCCTCCCACATGCAAATGCCGGTTAAATTCATGATCGACATGAAGTCCCATCATTCGTTTTTGCTGCAAATTGAACATGGAATTGCTTTCGAGCGAAACATGAATGGGTGTTCCGGAATTTAAAATTCCCTGGTTTAAAATAGTTACCTGCCCCATGGTATAATCCACCGTATAATCCACATTTTCGGTCAACGGCACACCACCTGCTGTCACTTTTACCGAACCACGCGGCACGTTCATGGCATTCAGACTGATCGTAGAACCCGACTGTGATTTATAAAAACCTTCGATGATATATTTGTTTTTATCCGGAAACTGTTCGGCTCCGGCTTTGGTCATGGTGTACAACGAGTCGAAAGCATATTTGTTTGCCAAATCAGGATCGTTCGGGAAAACCGAATCACGGAT
Organism: Candidatus Sulfidibacterium hydrothermale; assembly: GCF_020149915.1. Classification (GTDB taxonomy): domain Bacteria; phylum Bacteroidota; class Bacteroidia; order Bacteroidales; family F082; genus Sulfidibacterium; species Sulfidibacterium hydrothermale. The sequence goes on along the minus strand of NZ_CP083760.1, from coordinate 752,230 downwards.
GTAGTTACCAAAAGGTTCCAGTTTTGTAAAGAAAATACGTCCGTTAGAAGCCTGTATGGTACCGCCCCGTGTAGCAGCCCCGTCCACAAAATCAAAAAAGCCGTCTCCACCAGGAATAGGATTGAGTTGCTGATCCAAATTATCCAATCCGAGTACATGAATCAACGGAACCCCTTTTACCTTGTCCGGACCTTCGGTAAAATATCCGGTAGGCACATCGCGGGTGTTTCCCGAATAAAGAATATTTAAAACAAAACCATCTTTCTGTACCTGATAAGCCCCGATAGAATACACATTCTTCATCATCAGGTTCCACATGGGCATGTGGGTGTTCAAAGTATTACTTTTCAACAATTTAACAATCAGGTTTTTGGGAGAAGCCACGCCTTGGTCTGAAAACTCTCCTACCTGAAAAACACTATCATGTCCAATAATGGTATATTGAAAAGCCACCGCCAGTACCTGATCCTGATTCAGGCTGGTATTCAGCGAAATAAATCCTAATTTGGTGTTTACTGTATATTCAGAAGGCTTTAAACGGCGGGCATTTTCCAGTTTTACATAATCCTGTCCGGACACAAAATAATGGGTTTTTCCTATTCCGAGAGGATCACCGTTAAGATAGCTTGAAACCGTATTGATATTACGCAACTGGGCTGTATCCATGCGCTGAATCAAGTCGTTGGAATGATTGGTAGGAATAACGCCTCCGGGTAACGGATGGACCAACCGGTTATAAATTTCATCCTGGCGTCCTTCGCCCAAATCGGTAAAAGCCACAATATTCCGGTTTTCTTCCGTAGCCGGCCCCACATTGGTTACCCATACTTCAATTTTAGTGATATTCACATCTGAAGAAATAATCGGCAGGGTACTCAGCGCTTTTTCATAATGATCGCGGAAAAACTGGCTGAGAAAAAAATGCCGGTTGTCTTCGTAATCAAGCGGGGTTAACTTAAAACTGTTTTGCTGTGCCCCATTTTGCACGGTAATGTTCTTGGTCTCGCTTTGTTGTTGCGAAAAAATAGCCGTTACCGATGTTTTTCCAAACTGCAGTTTGGTTTTGATTCCAAAAAGACTCTGGGCACCGGTAATCAGTGTCGAATTTAACGGCATACTCACGTTTCCGGCTTCTATGCTCTGAATAATATCATCTTTATCGCCATGATAATTGAGCTTGAGCTGATTTTCAAAATTGAAAGAAGATTCTGTATTATAAGCCGCTTTGAAAGTTAACTTCGTTCCGATTTTAGCGGTGACATTCATTTGAATTTTCTCGTTAAAATCGAAATTGGTAGTCCGTCGCTGACGCACATCCAAAGCCGGATCATCACGATAGTTGGAAAGTACTCCGAAACTGATTTCGGCCGAACCCTGAGGCCGGATATCAATGGCGCTGCTCCCAAAAATCTGTTCAAAAGCTTTTCCTTTCATGTACAATTTTGGGATCAGCCTTTTCCCTTTGTTCGTACCAATATTCAATGCACTTTCCTGCCAGTTCTTTTTGATCTCGCGTTGGAGTTCCAGTTTTTGAAAATCCTGAAAATCAAGGGTTGTCGGTGTACGGTATTCAAAATCCCCAACCTTAGTAACAAATTCGTAACTATTGGTCTTAGGATCGTAAATAATTTCTCTTTTAATATTATTGGGATCGTGCAGGTAAAGCGGGCTATTGTTTAGCGTATCAAGATAAGGATTTCCTGTAATGTCACGGAAAGGATAAATCAGCTGTTTGTAAAGGGTATCCTGATTCATTGCCTGTTGGACCGTATCTTTGATTTGGGCATATAAGCTTTCCGGGCTACTCCAAAACAAGCCTGCCGTCAACACCAAAAATAAAAACCACTTACGTAATTTGAAAAAGTATTGCACCTTAACCTTTTAAATTAATCTGACACGGGCCGGCACAGAGGCAGCCTTTCTTTTTACATATTTTTTAATGCTTCTTTGATGAGTGCTTCCACACTGTTGAAAGTTGATTTTTTTAACAGTTTATCCAGCACCTTGGATGCCATGACTTTGTTAAACCCAAGAATTACTAACCCTGATAACGCTTCATTCTTGATTGTATTGTTGGAAACACTGACTTTATCCGGCAAAAATCCCTGTTTTACGAGTTTATCTTTCAGGTCTACCACAATGCGCTGTGCGGTTTTGGCACCAATACCTTTCACACTTTGCAACACGGCAGCATCGCCCGAAGCAATGGCATTATAAGCCTCATCAGCACTCAACGATGAGAGTACCAACCGGGCTGTATTCGCCCCCACTCCAGAAACCGAAATCAAGGCACGAAACAGTTCACGCTCTTGTTCATCCGCAAAACCATATAAAATTTGCGCATCTTCGCGCACTACGTAATGTACAAACAGTTTTACCGATTCACGGTCTTTAATTTGATCAAAAGTATAAAGTGAGATGTTAATCCGGTATCCAATACCCTGATTATCAATAACAACATGAGTAGGAGATTTTTCAACCACTCGTCCACTAAAATATTCGTACATATCCTGTCCGGGTTTTGTTTGCCTTTCTGCTGAAAGACAAAAATACAATTTATCTCATACGAAACGTATAGAAAACTTTTTTGTCAGGAAAACGCATGCCCCCTTTCGTATGGCTCAATCAATTTTCCTACTTTTGTAAAATGGCAAAAACAAAAACTGTTTTTTACTGTCAGAACTGTGGTTATCAGGCATCAAAATGGCTGGGAAAATGCCCTGCCTGCGGCGAATGGAACACTTTTGTAGAAGAAGTAATCAGCAAAGCTGACGATAAAAAAAAAGGAGTTAAAAAAGGGGACAAAAAAGCCAAGCCGGTACCCATAGGTGAAATTACCTCCGAAAAAGAAGACCGGATAAACACCCAAAGTACCGAGTTAAACCGTGTACTGGGAGGCGGACTGGTCAGCGGCTCGGTTGTACTGGTAGGTGGCGAACCCGGTATTGGAAAATCCACACTCCTGCTACAAACAGCTCTGAAGATGAAAGGCCACCGGATTTTATATGTTTCGGGCGAAGAGAGCCTGCAACAAATTAAAATGCGCGCTGACCGTATCGGAATACAAAACGAATCGTGTTTTTTGTTGAACGAAACATTTACCACCGACATCTTTAAACAAATTGAATCCTTAGAGCCCGACATTTTAATCATCGATTCTATCCAAACACTTTATAGCGACACCCTGGAATCTTCGCCGGGAAGTATTTCACAAATCAGAGAAACCGCCGGAGAGCTCATGCGTTTTGCCAAAACCACACAAGTTCCTGTTTTTCTTATCGGACATATTACCAAAGAAGGAAACTTAGCCGGTCCGAAAGTATTGGAACACATGGTAGACACCGTTTTACAATTCGAAGGAGACCGGCATTATGGATTTCGGATTTTACGTTCGATGAAAAACCGTTTCGGCTCGACTTCAGAACTGGGAATTTTTGAGATGCATGCCGGCGGATTACGAGAAGTTCAGAATCCCAGCGATGTTCTCCTCTCGCAACGCGATGAAGCCACCAGCGGCATTGCCATTGCCGCCATGATAGAAGGCCAGCGTCCGCTGCTTATTGAAACACAGGCTCTGGTAACCCAAGCGGCTTACGGAACCCCTCAGCGTTCGGCTACCGGTTTTGACTTGCGCCGTATGAACATGCTGCTGGCTGTCTTGGAAAAACGCAGCGGTTTCAAACTCGGCACGAAAGATGTTTTTCTGAATATTGCCGGAGGTATCCGCGTAGATGACCCGGCCATCGATCTGGCCGTGGTGGCTGCCATTCTTTCTTCAACCGAAGACCTGGCTATCGACAGTCAGGTTTGCTTTGCCGCTGAAGTGGGACTTTCCGGAGAAATCAGAGCAGTAACCCGCGTGGAAAACCGCATTACAGAAGCCGAAAAACTAGGGTTTGATAAAATCATTTTATCGAAATACAGTTTGAAAGGATTGGACAAAAAACAACATCAAATTGAAATTGTCGGTATCGGCAACATAGAAGACCTGTTACAAGAACTTTTCGGATAAAAAACAACCACCTTCCGAGCCAAAATCCCAGCTTCGTTATACTTTGTGAAACAAGAAGAAACCAATAAATGTCTTTTAAAATTCCTGTTTTTGAAACCGCACCTGTGTTTCAAAAACAGGAATGAGTTTATGGATTTAGCCAGCCGGAAGCAAATTTATCGTATTTTTGTGAAAGTTTTCACATGGACAAAAACAGCACATCATGATTAAAAAATTAGATGAATTATTCCCTGCTTTGCAGGCCAAAAACAAAAAGAGACTGGTAGCCGCTTTTGCCAACGATGCACACACCATTAAAGCAATAAGCCAAGCCGTTGACATGGGCATCATCGAAGCTACTTTAGTAGGAGACAAAGAAATCATCACTACCGTTTGCCAAAAAGAAAACATCGACAGCCATAAATTCCAGATTGTAAATCAACCCGAAGAAATAGAAGCCGCCCGGTGGGCAGTGAGAATTATCAATGAAGGACATGGCGACATGCTCATGAAAGGGCTGGTAAGTACCGACAAATACATGCGTGCTATTCTGGATAAAGAAAACGGGCTGATGACTCCCGGTGCCATTTTGAGCCACGTTACGGTAATGGAAAATCCATCATACCATAAATTACTGATCATTGGCGATGTAGCCATTATTCCGCTTCCGGAATTAAAAGAAAAAATAGCCATCACGCAGTACCTTATCCAAACAGCGCATGCTTTGGGCATACAACAACCTAAAGTAGCCGTATTGGCAGCTACGGAACAAGTGATGCCTAAAATGCCAGCCTGTGTAGATGCCGCACTAATTTCAAAAATGGCTGACCGCGGCCAAATTAAAGGAGCACTGGTTGAAGGCCCGCTGGCTTTGGATGTTGCCATTGACAAAGAAAGCGCCGAGATCAAAAAAATCAACAGTCCGGTAGCAGGCGATGCGGATTGTTTGGTTTTTCCCAATATTGAATCGGGTAACGTTTTTTACAAAGCCAACACCAAACTAGCCCACGGAGAACAGGGGGCTATTGTAGTGGGAGCGCGTGTTCCTGCTGTACTTTCATCGCGTGGCGACAGCATTAAAACCAAACTTTATTCTATTGCATTGGCCGCCATTACCGCTAAATAATCGTACTTTTGCCGCCGCTAAGGCAAACAGAATTTAATCTGTAATTTTATGAACGAAGCCATCAGGATATTGGCCATTAATCCCGGTTCTACCTCCACCAAAATAGCGGTGTACACAGGTACGAATCCTGTTTTTATCCAAACGCTTCGGCATACAACCGAAGAGCTGGCTCCGTTCAAAGTGATTACTGACCAGTTTGAGTTTCGGAAAAATCTTATTCTTAAAGAATTAAAAAATGCCGATATCCGGCTGGATCTGATCCGGGTGGTAATGGGCCGCGGTGGCCTGCTCCGGCCAGTTAAATCCGGAGTTTTTGAAGTTAACGACATTATGCTCGACGATTTGCGCAGTTGTCGTTATGGAGAACACGCCAGTAATCTGGGTGGATTAATTGCTTACGATATTGCCCGGTCGTTACCCCATGCCAAAGCTTATATCACTAATCCGGTTGTAGTTGATGAATTAGACGATGTAGCACGTATTTCAGGACATCCATTGTTGCCACGTCGTTCCATTTTTCATGCTTTGAATCAAAAAGCCGTTGCCCGCCAGCATGCAAAATCCATTATGCGCAAGTACGAAGAGCTGAACCTGATTGTAGTTCATCTTGGCGGAGGCATCACGGTAGGCGCTCATAAAAAAGGCCAGGTTGTAGATGTAAATCAGGGACTTGACGGGGACGGACCATTTTCACCCGAACGTTCAGGAACATTACCTGTAGGTGACCTTGCCCGGCTGTGTTTTAGCGGAAAATACACCCTGAAACAAGTAGAAAAAATGATTAAAGGCGAAGGCGGATTGGTCGCTTACCTCGGCACGAACAGTGCCTACGAAGTTGGACAACGAACAGCGGCAGGAGACGAAAAAGCCAAACTAATTTACGATGCTATGGCTTACCAGGTAGCCAAAGAAGTAGGTGCCATGGGCGCTGTCCTGAAATATGAAATTGACGGCATTCTGATTACCGGCGGCATTGCTCATGACAAATACTTCGTAAATCAAATTATTTCGTATGTGCACCGGCTGGCTCCCGTACATGTGTATCCCGGAGAAGACGAAATGAAAGCACTGGCCATGAACGGTTTGCGCGTTATAAAAGGGGAAGTAAAGCCCAAAACCTACCCCGAAGACTGATTTCGTTTTTCTTAATTTTTGAACCTTTTTCTGTTTTCTACAGGTTTTAGTTATATTTGTGTGGTGACACTTTTATCCAGAAACAAAACATACTAAAATGGAAACAGGTATTTGCAAGACATATTTTATTACAACAAATCCTTCTTTTTTTCAACCGATTCAAAAAGTACTGAAAAAAATATGTCCTGATATACAATTTGTTTCCACCGTTGATTTTTCTCCGGAAAAAGTGTCTGAAGCAGATCTCCTTTTTACAGATGACGAAGCTATTTCTCACTTATGTACTGCTTTTTCAAAAATAAAATCAGAACATGAAATTCCGATTATTCTGTTTACCGGAAACCAACCAGATGCGCTGCATTTTCCCGAGTGCGTAGATGACATTATCACTACTCCATTTTCTGCCGTTCTTTGGGAAAAAAGGTTAAAGAACTATCTGCAACTTTACCAAAAAAAGAGAAAAGCAAATACCCAAAACGAAACCGGATTTGAAACGCTTTTCACAAAAAGTCATTCTGTGATGTTGCTGATCGATCCGGAAACCCGCCGCATTGAAGACGCCAATCCGGCTGCCTGTCGTTTTTATGGGTATCCGCACGATGTGCTCACCCAAATGAAAGTTTCACAAATTAATGCTTCATCTCTTGGAATCATTCAGGAAGAATTAGGGAAAGCACATTCGGGCGAAAAATCTTATTTTATATTCGACCACCGTTTAGCTGATGGCACCATAAAAACAGTGGAAGTTAACAGTGAAAAGATCACCTATAAAGGAAAAACGGTTATTTTCACCATCATTCATGACATCACCGACAAAAAAGAAACCGAAAAGCTGCTTCTCGAAACCAAGGAAAATTATCAGCGGGTTATCGAAAATGCCCCTGACATTATCGTTTTAATTGACCGGAATGGGATTATCCGTTACATCAATCAACGGATTAAAGATTATGATAATTCTGATCCGAGTGAACTTATAGGAGTTCCTTTTACTTCTTTTTTACCTCCTGATGAAACAGATAGAGCCATCCGGGCACTGGAACGCGTCTTCGAAAAAAGACAAACCGGTCATTATTTTTCCACCTGGCTCACGTTAAAAAACGGAAAAAAGATTCCGGTACTCACCAAGGGCGTTCTGGTCAAATTTACCGGTGAAGACCTGAATTTAACGTTGATCAGAGATATTAGCTACCTGAAAAAAGCAGAACAACGCCTGCAGCAAAGTAAAGAGGCCTTTGAACGTATTTTTAACAACCATTCCGTAGCCATTTACGTGCAGGATAAAACTGGTAAATTTCTGGATGTCAATCAGGCTGCACTAAAACTATACAAACTGAAGCATAAAAAAGATCTGCTGGGGAAAACCCCCGAAGTTCTCTCGGCTAAAGAAAAAAATAAAAATCTTCTTATAGAGGATTATATCGAGAGAGCCTGGAACGGAGAACCCTGTCAGTTTGAATTTTGGGGAAAAAGAACCGATGGCACCATTTTTCCAAAACTGGTTTCCATTGAAAGAGGAATTTATTACGGAAAAGATGTCATCTTTGCTTTCTCTTTTGATATGACACTCCTGAAAAAAGCGGAAGAACAACTGAAAGAAAGCGAAGAAAAATTCAATTCTATTTTCAACAGTTCACCTTTCCCGGCCAACCTTATTAATAAAGATTTCGAAATTGTTTTGGCTAACCGTCGCCTTTTGGAAATGCGAGGCGTAACCCTGGACGAAATAAAGGGAAAAAAATGCTATTCGTTTTTCATGGGCAAACAGGGGATTTGCGACAATTGTCCCGTAAAAGAAGTTTTTGAAAAGAAACATTCTGTAAATAAAACTGATAGTGTTTTTTTACCGGATGGAGAAAAAAAATATTTCAGAATTTCGGCTTATCCCATTTTCGATACAGACCATAATATAAAATATGTTGTAGAAAACACGGTGGATATTACCGACCAGAAAGTTGCGGAAGAACAGCTACGGGAAAGCATTACCAACTACCGGTTGCTATTTGAAAAAGCGCCGTTTGCCATTCTTACCACCCGGCCTGACGGAACCATTTTGGATGCCAATCCGAAACTACTGGAAATTATCGGCTCACCTTCTGTGGAAGAAACCAAAAAAATAAATATTCTGCAATTTCCGCCTTTAATCAAAACTGGATATACGAAACATTTTAAAGATTGTCTGGAAACCGGTAAAACCATTCGTTTTAAAACAGAATACACTTCCAAATGGGGTAAGAAACTGGTGGCCGAAAATATTTTCGTCCCCTTAAAAAATGAAAAAGGGATTATCCAAAAAGTTTACATTATCCTGCGCGACATTACTGAACAATACCAGGCAGAAAAACTGCTAATGGAAAGCGAAGAAAAATACCACTCTATTTTCCGCACCAGTATCGATGCCATCGCCATTAATGAATTTATAACCGGTAGATACCTGGAAATCAATGAAAGTTTTAAAACCATATTGGGATTTAAAAGTGATGATGAGATCTTAGGAAAAACGGATATGGAACTTCAGGTATGGGCCCGTCAGGAGGATCGCGAAAAGATGGTGGAACAGTTGAAACGAACGGGATTTGTAAAAAACCAGGAAGTACTTTTTCGTGGAAGGAATAATCAAATGGTCATCGGATTGATTTCTGCACAACTGATTTCTGTTCACGGGAAAAAATACATTGTTAATGAAACCCGTGACATCACCGATTTAAAAAAAGCAGAACAGGCTTTACGCGAAAGTCAGGAACTTTTTCAAACCCTGGCCAATATTTCGCCTACAGGCATTTTCAGAACTAATGCCAAAGGGAAAACAACTTATGTCAACCCCAAATGGAGCGAAATCACAGGTTATTCGATCGAAAAAGCTTTAAATCAAGGATGGATCGATATTTTACATCCTGAAGACAAGGATGAATTAATTCACCGCTGGGAAAAACGCATTGCTGCACACGACTACTCACAGGAACGGTTCCGGATTGTTCGTCCTGATGGTACTGTCCGCTGGGTTTTGGGCCATGCTGCTCCTGAATTTATTAACGGCCGGTTCGCCGGTTATGTAGGAACCATCACCGACATTACCGACATTGTTGAGACTGAAGAATCCCTTCGCGAAAGTGAAAACAAATACCGCTCTTTGGCAGAAACCTCTTCAGACCTCATTTTAACCTTTGACACTGAAGGAAAATTTACTTTTTTGAGTCCTTCATTGAAAAAAATGACCGGTTACGAACCGGAAGAAACCATTAATAAATATTTCTGGGAATTTGTTGCTCCCGAATATGTGGAATCTACCATTAAAAAATTTAAACGGGGGGTTGAGGGAGAAACTATTCCGTTATACGAAATTGAACTCCTGAAAAAAAACGGAGAACGACTTCCTGTGGAACTTAATGTAACATCACTCTATGATGCCAAAGGGAAAATCAAGGGTCGATTGGCTGTAGTCCGTGATATTTCGGAACGCAAAAAAGCCGAACAAGCACTTAAAGAAAGCGAAGCCCGGCTTCAGCGTTTTTCTGAAATTACCACCGAAGGTATTGTAATCCATAAAAACTCTGTCATTGTAGATGCCAACCAGACTTTTCTAAAAATAACCGGCTATACCCTGGAAGAGCTAAAAGGCTGCAATGTGGTAAAAAAACTGGCACATCCTGATTCGTATTCCATAATCTATCAAAACATTAAGAAAAAGTACGCTAAGCCTTACGAAATAAAAATCTTTAAAAAAGACGGAAGCCTGTTGCCGGTGGAGATCACGGCCATAGACTATACCGATGCCAGTGGTGAAATATCACGGGCTGTTGTTTTTCATGATATTACAGAACGGTTAAAAATGGAAAAAGCCATTCGCGAAAGTGAACAAAAATACCGTGAACAATCACGCCTTTTCCGACTGATGTCAGATAATATCCCGGACCTTGTATGGGCCAAAGACTTGGAAAATCGTTTCATTTTTTCCAACAAAGCCAATGCCGAAAAACTTCTGTTAGCCAATGATGTTAAAGAACCAATAGGCAAAACCGACTCCTATTTTGCGGAAAGACAACGCCGCCTCCATCCTAACGATGACAAATGGTTTACTTTTGACCTGGAATGTTCAGATTCTGACAAAAAAGTGCTGAGCACCAAAAAAGCCATCCGGTCGTTGGAAACCGGATACGTAAAAGGAAAATTCCTGGCTCTCGATGTTTTTAAAGCGCCTATTTTCGATGAAAACGGAAATTTAATCGGCACGGTAGGACATGGCCGTGACGTAACCAAAGAAATTGAAGCCGAACGAGCCATTCGGCTGCGTGACAAAGCCCTGAACGCCGCGGCAAATGCCATTGTAATTACCGATGCCAATGGAAAAATTGAGTGGATTAACCGGGCTTTTACCACATTAACCGGCTATTCCATTGAAGAAGCGGTGGGGCATTCCACCGGCGACCTGATTAACTCGGGTAAACAAGACAAAGATTTTTATGATGTTCTGGATAAAACCCTGAAAGCCGGAAAAGTATGGAAAGGTGAAATTGTAGACCGGCGAAAAGACGGTAGCCTCTATGTGGTAGAAGAAATCATCACACCAGTCACCAATGATGAAGGAAAAGTAGAACATCTGATCGGCATCATGACCGACATTACCGAGCGGAAAGCAGCTGAACGCGAATTGCTGGCGGCCAAAGAAGCTGCCGAAGAGAGTAGTCGGCTGAAATCGGCTTTTCTGGCCAACATGAACCACGAAATCCGCACCCCAATGAATGCCATTATGGGTTTCTCTGATCTGATGATTGATGCACGCTCCAGCGAAGTAATGAAGAGTTACGCCAAAATTGTCAGCAATAGCTCCCGACAGTTGCTTAACCTGATTGATGATGTAATTTTCTTGTCAAGACTACAAAGTGAAAAATTACCGGTAAAAAAAATAGCTTTTCGCCCAGCAGATGTAGTAAAAGAGATTTTTGAGATGTTCAACCTTCCGGAAATGAAAAACAATCTGGAACTCCGTACAACACTACCGGAAAATGCAAACGATATTTTATTTTATGCCGATGATTATAAGATCAAACAGGTTTTGACCAATTTTGTTTCCAACGCCATCAAATACACTCCTGAAGGTTTTATAAATCTGGGATTTAACATTTCGCAGAATAAAATTACCTTTTTCGTGGAAGACTCCGGAATTGGAATTGATGAAAACGAGCAGGCACTTATTTTTGATGCTTTTTATCGCGGTGAAAGAGCAGTATCCGCAGCCGTCAGAGGAACCGGACTGGGGCTCAACATTGCCAAAGGTCTGGTAGAACTCATGGGAGGAACCATCGGAGTAAAATCAAAACCCAACCAGGGATCCCGTTTTTATTTTACACTCGACTACGAACAACCGGAGAAAAAGGCATTAAAAAGCGCTCAATCGCCGGAATATAAAATCAAAGAAAGAAAAGATTTATCCCTCTTGATTGTTGAAGATGACGAAACCAACTACCTTTATATGGAGGTTTTGCTCAAAGACAAAGTAAAAAATATAGACCACGCCACCAACGGCCGGGAAGCCATCGAAATGGCAGAGAAAAATCAGTATGATTTGGTTTTCATGGACATTAAAATGCCGATATTATCGGGTGATGAAGCTACCCGGAAAATAAAAAAACAACATCCCGGACTTCCCGTGGTTGCCACGACCGCTTATGCCACACAAGAAGAAAAAGAACGGGCGCTGGAAGCCGGCTGCGATGCTTATCTGAGTAAACCCATTCAAAAGGAAGATTTATATGCTGTAATCGACAAACTGATTTCCGGAAAACCGGATTAACAGCACCTCGTATTCATAAAAAACCGGGGAAAGAACTTTTTCAGGATATACAGAAACTTTTTACCTTAGCAAACAGAAAAAAACCATCCTGTTGGAAAGATATCTTCAAATTCTGTCGGTTTCGCTGGAAGCGGTTTTCCTAAACAAGTCGCGTTCCTTTCTTACGGCATTGGGTATTATTTTCGGCGTAGCAGCCGTCATTGCCATGATGGCCATCGGAAATGGCGCCCGCCAGGAAATTCTGAACCAGATCAAAGTTGTCGGGGTAAATAATATTGTCATTCTGCCACAAAACCAGAATCAAGCAGCAAATGACAATACAAAAGACGATAAACAGACCGGAAATGATAACGAAAAGGCCCTGCAAAAAAAATATGTTTCCGGTTTAACCCTGAATGATGTCGAAAACATCAAAAACATACTGCCCACCATTCAATACATCACGCCGGTTGTTGAATACAAAGTAACAGCTTCTACCAACGGGAAAAAAGTGAATGCGCAGCTTACCGGTATTTCTACGGCCTTTTTCCGGATATTTAATCTTTCCATACGAAAAGGCGCTTTTTTTACACCGCAACAAGCTACCAATGGAGAACCGGTATGTGTCATCGGACCGGAAGTGGCCACTCGGCTTTTCCCCGACAAAGATCCCCTTGGAAAACAGTTGAAAGCCGGAAATGTATGGCTTAAAGTAATCGGCATCATCAAAGGCTTACGAGTAGATAAAAAAGCCGAAAAAATGGGAATTCTGGATTACAACAGAACCATCTTTACGCCATTAAAAACCATCTTGTTACGATATAAAGACCGGTCTTTAATTAACCAGGCATCGCTTTCCGGAGGCGGACAAACTTTTTTTATCGGAGGAGGATCCATCACCCTGTTTGGAGGCGATAACGGTCAAAATCAGGGAGCCAACAACAACCAGCTCGACAAAATCGTGGTACAGGTAAAAGAAAGCAGTGAACTGGTACCTACGGCAAAAGTGATTAAGAAAATACTGACTCGCCGGCATCAGAACACCCAAAATTTCGAAATCAAAATTCCGGAGCTACTGCTCCGGCAGGAACAAAAAACCAAAGACATTTTTAACATTGTACTGGGTGCCATTGCCGGCATTTCGTTGTTGGTGGGGGGTATCGGCATCATGAATATCATGCTGGCATCGGTGATGGAACGCATTCGCGAAATCGGCGTACGCCGCGCTACCGGTGCCACACAAAAAGATATCATCTTCCAGTTTCTGGCCGAATCTACTTTTATCAGTATCACAGGAGGCGTTATTGGCGTATTGCTCGGCGTCATTATGGCCAAAGTGATTACGCTTACCACAGGAATTCTTACCATCGTTTCTTTTTGGTCTATTTTGTTGTCGTTTGGCGTAGCGGCAGCCGTGGGGATCATCTTCGGTTATCTGCCGGCAAAGAAAGCCGCACAGCAGGATCCGGTGGAATCGCTGCGTCATGATTAATTTCATGCCAACACCTTTACAGTCATAACACCCTTATTTTCAAGGCATTTCTATCATTACCAATACTTTTTTGGAGATAAATTCGAATGATTACCTTTGTAAGGATTTTGATACATTTTTTAAAACCTTTTAATCATTGTCATTTTTCATCATGAAAAAGATTATCCTGGTTCTTTTTGCCTTTTTATTTTTTTCTAAACTTCCTGCACAGTCAGTAAAACGTTACACGCTGGCACAGGTCATTCATATTGCCCAGAAGCAGTCGCCCGATGCACTGATTGCTATCCATCAGTTTCGTAAAAGCTACTGGCAATACCGTACTTTCAAAGCCACTTACCTTCCCAATCTGAACCTGAGCGCCACCCTGCCCGACCTGAACCGCAGCATCAATGCCATTTCGGCACCCGACGGAACGGTTTCCTATACTTCGCAAAGTATTGCCAATTATTCGCTTGGCCTTTCACTTAACCAGAAAATCGGACTCACCGGTGGTGAAGTTTTTGTCAACACCGGATTACAGCGCATGGATAACTTTTTTACCGATACCTCCACCCGGCAATACCTGAGCAATGTGGTCAATATCGGCTTTATACAACCACTGTTCACTTACAACCCGTACAAATGGCAGAAGAAAATCGAACCCATAAAATATGAAGAAGCCAAACGGAAATACATGGAAGCCGAAGAAGACATTGCCATTAAAGCCATTAATTACTTTTTCTCATTATTAACGGCCCAGATCGAACAAAAAATTGCCATAAAAAACTATCATAACTACGATACGTTATACCGCATTGCCAAAGGGCGATATAACCTTGGGAAAATTGCCGAAAACGACCTGCTGCAGTTGCAATTGAATTTACTAAAAGCCGATGCATCGGTAGAACAAAGCCGGCTGAATTACAACGACAAACTGTTCCGGTTTAAATCTTTTCTAAGACTAAAAGACAGCGGTAAAGTTGAGCTCGTCCCCCCGCTGTTAATTTCATTTTTTAATGTCCCCGTGGACAAAGCGGTGGAAGAAGCCAAATTGAATACTTCGACATCTTTACAATTTACCCAACGGTTACTCGAAGCAGCCAGCCAGCTGGATATGGCCCGGATGAACGGCCGTTTCGACATGAACCTGTATGCCAGCTTTGGGCTTTCACAAACAGCACACACCCTGCAGGAAGCCTATCAAAGTCCGTTAAACCAGGAACGGGTGAGTATGGGAATTACTTTACCATTACTTGACTGGGGCAAAGCCAAAGGAAACATCAAAATGGCCGAATCAAACGAGGAACTGGTAAAAACGGCTGTTCAACAGGACAAAATTGATTTCGAGCAAAATATCTACCTGAAAGTGATGCAGTTTGCCATGCAGAAAAAACAGCTGGCCATTGCTGCCAAAGCCGATACCGTTGCTCAAAAAAGGTATGAAATTACGCATAAACGCTATATGATCGGGATGGTAAATGACGTATTGGAACTGAACAACGCCCAAATTGATAACGACAATGCCAAGCTGAATTATTTTAACACCCTGAAAAAATACTGGATAAACTATTACGAACTACGTAAACTGACCCTGTACGATTTTCAGAAAGACGTTCCGATTACAGTAGATACGAAGCTATTGGTAAATTAAACTCACTTTTTACACCGTGCAACTCTTCAAATGGTAAAATTAAGGCACTTAATTGCCCTAATCTTTATTAATTAGGGAAGTTTTGTGCCCTAATTTGAATTTTTCTTAAACAACCCTCTCTTCGTTTGAATAAAAAGCAACATACAAAAAAGCATGAAAACCGTATCTTTGCTTTTTAAACCCGACTGTTCATGGAACAAAAAACTTTTGACATTACCCTGTTGAACGCGATGAACCGGGGAACGCTGATGGAACAACTCGGCATTGAATACACCGAAGCCAAAACCGGGTATCTGAAAGCTACCATGCCGGTGGACGAGCGTACTTTTCAACCCATGCGCATTCTGCACGGCGGAGCCACCATTGCCCTGGCCGAAACATTGGCCAGCATGGGTTCGGCACTGATGGTTGACCGCGAAAAGTTTGACGTAAAAGGACAGCACGTTACGGCCAACCACATCCGCAGCGCCCGCCACGGAAAAGTAACCGGCGAAGCCGTCATCATGCATCAGGGACGCAGTTCCCACATCTGGAATGTGGACATCAAAGACGAAAACGGACAGCTGATTTCCGCCTGTCGAATTACCATTTTTATCGTGAACAAGAAGAAATAATGCCGCCTTTCCGACTCATCAGCCGTTTGTTATCCAAAAACCTGCCTTTTGCAGTTTACCGTCTTCCCGGTACCGGCGAAATTACTTTTCTGGTTCAGCTTTCGCAGCAGGAAAATGTATTTCAAACAGATAAACTGGCAAATCAAAAAGGGTTTATCATCGCACCATTTGATGCTTACAAAACAGGAGAAATCCGCCTTATAAAACCGGATATCGTCGCCGGAAAAACCAAAGAATACCAACAGTTGCTTGCCGCTATCGACCATCTACCCGATCAGGAAACATCCTTTCCGCAAGAACAAAACTTTTTCATTGATAAACCGGCTTACCTGCAACAGGTAAAACAGCTTGTCAGCAGCATGAAAAAAGGCAAAGCCGCAAAAGTGGTTCTGTCGAGAGTGCTGAAAAAACCGCTGCCTTCGGCTTTCGATTTCGATACTTTTTTTGAACAGCTGGAAGAGAAATATCCGGCGGCTTTCGTCTATTTCTTTCATCTTCCGGGCGAAGGCTACTGGGCCGGGGCTACCCCCGAAACACTGTTAAAACAGGATGACGGTTTTTTGGAAACCATGGCGCTGGCAGGCACCCGGAAATTATCTTCCGGAAAACAAATGCAGCCCTGGGGAAAAAAAGAAAAAGAAGAACAGGCTTTTGTTACCGAATTTGTGGAAAAACAAATTCAAAATCTGGGAATTGAAAACTATGAAAAGAAACCGGTCGAAACACTTCTTGCCGGCAATCTGGCCCATCTTTGCACCCGTTTTCGTTTTGCGGTAAAAGGGCAGGAAACCAAAACCGGTCTTTTTGCCAAAGCGCTGCACCCCACCCCGGCCGTAGGCGGACTTCCACAGAGGCAAGCCCTGCAGCTTATCGAAAAAACCGAAAAACACCGGCGTCATTATTACACCGGCTTTTTGGGGCCGTGGCAGGTAAAAAACCAACAGCATCTTTTTGTTAACCTGCGTTGTGCCCGTTTTTTGGGAAACAGCATGGAAATTTATGCCGGCGGAGGACTTACTCCAGCTTCCCTTCCCGAAAAAGAATGGCAGGAAACCGAAGACAAAGCCCAAACACTCTTGTCGGTTGTGGAAAAATTACGGAACTTTGCCCCATGACTTCCGATAAAAAAACAGTCAGCTTACTGACTGATATTTTTGTTAAAAAAGGCCTTCAGGACATAGTCCTTTCGCCGGGTTCGCGTAATGCGCCGCTGGTACTTTCTTTTACCGGACATCCTGCCGTAAAAGCAGTGAGCGTAATCGACGAGCGCAGCGCCGCCTTTTTTGCCCTGGGCATGGCACAGCAACTTCGGCGTACCGTAGCCATTGCCTGTACTTCCGGCAGTGCCGTTCTGAATTATGCCCCTGCCATCGCCGAAGCTTACTATCAAAAAATCCCGCTGCTAATCCTCACAGCCGACCGGCCGCCACATCTGATTGACGTGGGCGACGGACAAACCATCCGGCAAAACAACGTCTTTGCCAATTACATCAAAAAATCGTTCACCCTTCCCCTTGAAATATCTTCCGAAGAAGAAAAACAGGAAGTGAACCGGCTGATTAATGAAGCCATCGACCAAACACAATTTCCCGAACCCGGTCCGGTACACATCAACATCCCGCTGGATGAGCCGCTGTACAACCTGACAGAAATTCCCGAAACGGGAACCATTGAAAAAACAATCGGCCAATTGCCGGAACCTTCCGGCGAAATAATCCATGCTTTTTTGCACGACTGGCGTCAAAGCCGGAAAACCCTGATTCTGGCCGGACAGGGTAATCCTTCGGAAAAACTGAACCGGCTGATGGAACGGCTGGCCCAACAGGAACAGGTGGCTGTCATGACCGAAACCACTTCCAACCTGCATTCGCCGGCTTTTATGGATGAAATCGACAACCTGATTACGGCGATTTCCGAAGACGAACTCACCGATTTTCAACCCGATTTGCTCATCACTTTCGGAACCGCTGTTGTATCAAAAAAGATAAAAAAGCTGCTCAGAACCTTTCCGGCAAAAAAACACTGGCACATCTCGCCTTCCGGCGAAAAAAGAGACACCTATTTTTGCCTTTCCGGTGTGGTAAAAACCGACGCCGAAAGCTTTTTCACCCGGACAGAAAACGACCTGACGGAAAACAAAAGCCACTACCGCGATTTCTGGAAAGACCATAAGCAACAGGTACTACAAAAGCGAAACCGCTTCCTGTCGGAAATACCCTGGTGCGATTTAAAAGTGTATGATATTTTATTCCGGGAAATACCGGCAAACAGTCATTTACATCTGGGCAACAGCACGCCGGTACGTTATGCTCAACTGTTCGGAAGTTTTCCGAAGTTTCGCTATTTTTCAAACCGCGGGGTCAGCGGTATCGACGGACAGGTTTCCACCGCGGCGGGGAATGCCTTTGCCGAAACCGGAAAAATCAACACCATCATTACCGGCGACATTGGCTTTCTTTACGATTCAAACGCCCTGATGAACCAAAACCTTACCCCCAATCTGAAAATTATTGTCATGAACAACGGCGGCGGGGATATTTTCCGGTTTATTCCCGGCCCTGACACCAGCCGGCAACGCGAGAAATTTTTCGCCACCAGCCATCCCTGGGAAGCTAAAAACATAGCACAGGCTTTTGATATCCGCTATTTCTCAGTCCGCAACGAAACCGAATTAACAACGGTTCTTCAGGAATTTTACGCCGTAAACCGCCGCCCGGCATTGCTCGAAATTTTCACCAACGAACAAAATAATGCCCAAATTTTAAAAGATTATTTCCGGTTTCTGGAATCCTAAAACAGATTGAAATCTGAAAATGGGGCTATGTAATTAAATCACTGAAACACCGTAGTAAACCAGACAAAGGCAATATAAATCAGCACCATAGCCAGCCCTTCCCATCGGTTCAAGGTGTTTTTGTTTTTTCCCAATTTACCAAAAGCAAAAAGCAGAAGACCCGATAGCAAAACCAGTCCCAGCTGAATATTCAACGACGAAGCATACGGAATGGGTTTAATCACCGACGTGATACCCAACACCATAAAGATGTTCAGGATGTTGGATCCCACCGCATTACCCAGTGCCATATCTGCATTGTTCTTCCGGGCAGCAATAATAGAAGTGGCCAGTTCCGGCAATGAGGTAGCCCCGGCTACCAACGTAAGCCCCATAGCCGTTTCACTGATTCCGATGGCTGATGCAATGGTAACGGCACCGCCTACAATCCATTTTCCGCCAAAATAAAGTCCCAACCCGCCTAAAACCAGAAAAAGCACAGATAATCCCCACGAAAACTGCTTAAATTCCTCTTGTGGCCTGTTAGCGGAAGATCCTTGCTTAAAAAAAGTAAAATATAAAAATACGCCCAGCAAAATCAATAAAATAATTCCGTCCATCCGGCTGATGATATCCTGGCGACCGAACAGCGCATCGTTGGCCAAAACAAACAAAATAATCGGGGCAAACAAACTAAAAGGAATATCGCGTTGTAAAGTCTTTTTACTAAAAGGAATAGGAACCACCAACGCCGCTGCACCTACCACCAGCAAAGTATTGGTAATGTTACTGCCCAGAATGTTGCCAATGGCCAAGTCTGTATTTCCTTTGATGCCGGCAAAAATATTCACAATCAATTCCGGCAACGAAGTTCCCAGTGCCACTACCGTTAATCCCATCACCATCTGCGAAATATTCAGTTTCATCCCAATACTGGTGGCACCATTTACCAGCAGCTGTGCGCCGGCAATCAAAATGGCAAAACCCGAAAAAAAGGTAAGATAGGTAACAAACATAATTCCGGAAAATTAACGGGATTTTATTTTTGGAATACCGCCGCGTAATATTCTGCGCATCTCCTCTGCCTGCTCACGGGTACCTAAAACAAAGATCTTAGAATGAGGATACAATTTCGTTTCCGGTGACGGATTCAGAATATACTCACCGCCAGCCGTTTTATAACCAATAATGTTTGCCCCCGTTTTCTTCCGGAGTTCCAGTTCTTTCAACGGTTTGTGCATCAAATCTTCCGGAAGATCGGCACAGGCAATCTCCATCAGCTGTACCGGCGAATGGCCATGAATATTTAAATGCTCCATAAACTCCATCACATCCGGATGAGCAACCAACGTAGCCATATGGGCTCCGCCCACCCGTTCGGGCATCACCACACTGTTCACCCCGGCCATGTGCAATTTTCGTTCCGCACTTTCGCTCGAAGCCCGGCTGATAATGTTCAAATCCGGATTCAATGCCCGTGCAGTTAACACCACAAATAAATTATCGGCATCTAACGGAAGCGTGGCAATCAAAGCCCGCGCCCGGGCAATACCTGCTTTCAACAACACTTCATCTTCCGTGGCATCGCCTTCAATAACCTGAAAAGCCTGCGTAGCATTATTCACCACCAGTTCGTGGTCTTTATCCACCACAATCACTTTCTCATCAAAAGCCGTTAGTTCTTCTACCACCTGTTTTCCGTTCCGGCCATAACCGCAAACAATAATGTGATTTTCCATTTTTTTAAGTTTAAGATTCTTCAGGTTCCCGCTGAAGAAAAAGCTGAGTTGGGCTTTAAAAAGTCGTTGGGTCAGATGCGAAATAAAGTACGCCACCACACCAAGACTCGACAAAATAATGAACATGGTAAAAATCTTGCCGGGATCCGACAAAGGATACACCTCCCTGAATCCGACAGTAGAAATGGTGATGATCGTCATATACAACGCATCAAGCCACGAATACGACTCAATAAACATGTAGCCCGATGTGCCTATGGCAATCAGAATAATAACATAAATCCCGGCTTTTACCCATTCGGGAATTCGGCTCAGTTGAATTCTCAAAACAATTTTTTTATTTGTGCAAAGCTAAAAAATAAAACTACTGAACAGTTAAAGTTTTATGGGTGGCTTTTCATGCTGTCCGCTTTAGTCCCGCCGCTGCATGGCCGGTTTTGCAACGGCCGCATACGAGCTTACTGCGCTCGCTGTATGCCGGCCGGCTCCACCAGGCCATCCGGCGGCAGGCGCTGCCGCTCCCATCATGGCCACAAAATCCCCCTTTTCTCGCTACCCCGGATAACACTTTCCCAAACAATCATGTATTTTTGTAAAAAAGAAATCATCGTGAACAAAAAACGGCGCATTTTGGTCACCGGAGCCGGCGGATTCCTTGGCAAAGCTTTGGTAAAAACCTGGGCCGCCAAAGAAAATGCCGAAGTCATTGCCTTGTGTCATCAACAACAGAAATGCTTTGCATTTTCAGAAAACCCACAAATAAAAACCGGTGCCGTTGACTTGACCTCACCAACAGCAACAACAGCTTTTTTATCAAAAAACCAACCGGAGATACTTTTTCATCTGGCCGCCGTGGCCCGGTTGCAGGCCGGACAACAAGATCCGGAGAAAGCAGTAAAGGTAAACCTGATCGCTACAATCCATCTTTTACAAGAAGCAAGCCGTCATGGATTGAAAAAGTTCATTTTTGTTTCTTCCGATCTGGCCCGCGATGCCAAATCCGTAGTAGGAATTACCAAACTTTTGATGGAACGCTATTTACAATTATTTGCCGCTGCTTCACCCCATGTTGTTGTTTTTCGCATGCCAAACCTGTACGATTTTCCGGGTAGTGTAACCGAAATATTTGCCCGGCAGATAGCCGAAAACAAAAACCTGAGTATTACCGATGAAAGAATGGCCCGCCGTTTCATCACCAAAGAAGAAGCCGTCTCTTACCTGCTTTATCTGATGGAAAACGGAAAAAACCACCAGATTTATTCCATCAAACAAGAACCGGTTTTTATTAAAGATTTAGCATTAAAAATGATTGCTGAATCCGGTAAAAACCTGAAACTGAAAATTATCGGAGCCCGCCCCGGAGAAAAACTCTACCAGGCTTCATATTCCGACGAAGAGGCTGTTGCTGTGGGGTTTCATCATCTGGCACAACTAAAAACAGAAGCTCCCTCACTGGAAAAAATATTCTCCTGCATACGGAAACTACCTGTCAGCAATGCCACCCGCGCCGTTTTACAAAATCATTTTAAAAATTTGTTTTAATTTTTTCATCCATGACAACCGAATCACTCAACGAATTAAAAAAACAAGTTTTAGCCTGCCAGCAATGTCCTTTGTACGCCACCCGAAACCAACCGGTTTTCGGAAGCGGCAATCCGGAAGCGCCAATTTTAATCGTAGGCGAAGCTCCCGGCTTCGAAGAAGACAAAACCGGTGTTGCTTTCGTGGGAAAATCCGGGCAACTTTTAGAAAAAATCCTGAAAGCCTGCAATTTCAGTCGCGAAAAGGAAGTCTATATGAGCAATATCGTAAAATGCCGGCCGCCGCATAACCGTACCCCGGCACCCACCGAACAAAGCGCATGCCTTCCCTATCTTGAACAACAAATTGAAATCATTCGTCCGAAAATAATCATTCTGCTTGGCTCCACCGCCCTAAAAGCCTTTTTCGGGGCTTCTTCTCGCATAACCCGCGAACGGGGACAATGGAAAAACTGGTTTGGTTACGAAGTCATGCCCACCTACCACCCTTCCGCCTTATTGCGTAATCCCGGACTAAAAAGAGACGCCTGGGAAGATTTTAAAAAAGTGGTGCTGAAATATCGCGAGCTGGTGGATAAAAACCATTATTGTCAGTATGTTTAAAAATCCGTGCTGGATAAAACAACAACGGATTTTAGTAATCAAAGCCATAATTGGAGATGAGAAAGTTTTCATTTGACGTTTCCCTTTGAGATACTTTCCCGTACTTCGGAGTGAAATACGCTCAACGTTTCCGCAAATCCCATACCGTCACTTTTCGGGACAGGATTAACCGAAAAAAAGAAATAGCCCAATCGGTTGTTAAAAATTCATTCTTTTACACCGTTTTTAACCACTTGTTAAAATTTTACTACATTTGAGCGTATTTTAACAAACAGTATCATGAAAAAATTTCTGTTCATCACCGTTTTTGTTGGTGCATTTCTTGCCGGATGTCATCAACCCCAACCCAAATACACCAATATTGAGGAGGTTATTTTAAACGATCCGGGGAGTTTCTTTTACATCAACTTTAAAACCTACCCGCGGCACGATGCCAAACTGCCTGTAGGAATTTTTGATTCCGGTACCGGCGGACTCACCGTTTTGGATGCCATCCTGCGGTCAGACCACTTTAACAACAGCACCCATAAAAAAGGAAAAGACGGCAAAATTGACTTTTCTTCCGAATCATTTATTTATCTCGGCGACAAAGCCAATATGCCTTACGGCGAATATCCCGGAAATCATAAAACCAAATTATTACAGGAACATGTGATGAAAGACATGCAGTTTATGCTGGGCAACAAATATTATCCGTCACAAACCGCCAAAAATTACCGGACTGACAAGCCTCCTGTAAAAGCCATTGTCATTGCTTGTAATACGGCCACGGCTTACGGCAAAAAAAAGATTGAACAGTTTTTAAAACGTGCCGGATTGCCGTTAAAAGTCATTGGTGTGATTGGAGCAGGTGTGCGGGGCGCTCTGGAAGATATTCCCAAAGACAGCAATGCCGTGATCGGCATCATGGCCACTGCCGGAACAGTAGCATCACACGGCTATCCCAATACGGTGGAAGAGCAGAAAAAGAAATGGGGCTATACCGGAAAGATCACCTCATTTCAACAAGCCGGCGTAGGGCTTGCTGCCGCCATCGACGGCGAAAAAGATTATCTTGATCCATCACTTACTTCCGTTAGAAAAAACTACCGCGGCCCCTCTTTTTCCAATAAAATTGCCCCTATTGACAAATCCATTCTGCAGCGGTATCATTTCGATTTTTCCGGAAATCATGTATTGTTCACCGGAACACCCGACAATCCAAAAGAGATCCAGCTGAATACCGTGGACAATTACATCCGGTATCATGTTATTTCCCTGCTCGAAAAAATCAGAAAATCAGGAACATCCACCCGGTTAAGTGCCATTATTCTCGGATGTACCCATTATCCGTTTTATATGGATAATTTCCGGAAAGTGCTGCACTATGCTTACAATTACAAAGAAAACGGCCAATATGTTTATCGCCGTTTTATGAAAAAAAAGGTCGCACTTATCGATCCGGCCGTAAACACCGCCAAAGAATTGTACGTTTATCTGAACAAACAGCATCTTTTTAACAACGGAAAACTGTCAGACAGCCGGTTTTTTATCAGCGTTCCCAACCTGGATAATCCGAACATCAAACTTGCCGACAGCCTGAATTTTACCTATGCTTACAAATACGGACGAAAAGCCGGGCAGATTCAACAATATGTAAAACGGGTTCCGTTTTCCAAAAGAAATCTCTCACCGGCATTGCTCACCCGGCTAAAGGTAAAAATCCCGCTTACCTACTCGCTCATTGAAAATTCCATGAAAGTGCAACAATAAAACTCCCAAAGAAAAACAGAATAAACATCGGTATGATACTTGGAGTCCTGTAGGGACGACTTATTACCATTGACGCTGAATTTATTCAGAGCCCAGTGTTCAACCCCTTCGGGGTTATGATTTTCTGATGGATTTATTTCCCTGCACTTCGTACAGGGGTATTTACGTTTAATCCCTTTGGGATTAGTTATGAACACAATTGTGGATTCTACTCATTTTAAGTACTTCACACTTCACATTTTAAGTACTTCAAGTGCCTAAAGTTTGAAGTGCCTAAAGTGGGAAATTCCAAAAACCAAAAAAACAAATCGCAAACGAACCCCCAAAAAACAAAAAAGCAAATGACAAAAACAAATAAAATATTAACAATCAGCCTTTTTGTCCTTCTGAGCGTAGCGAAGAATCTATTTTAACTACTGCCAGTTTTTTTGAGATCCTTCACTGCGCTGCGCTCCGTTCTGGATGACAGCAAAACATATTAACTACTGGGATCAACCAGTAAACCAGTGACTAATGACCAATTTTACCAATGACTTTTTCCCATTCAACATTTATCCTTTCCCATAGCCAATTTGTCTTAATTTGTGAAAAGGACGGTTCAGATGGGGAATTTTGCGAAAGAGGAAGATCCGATAAGTATTCAAAATACCAGTAGAATTTCTTCCTTAATCAAAACAAAACCAACCAGAATTTCTTTTCATTTTTTTAAGTAGAAAGGTAAAAATCCGCTATTTAAAAACCGATTAATTCCTATTTTTACGGTATGGAAAAACAAACATCAACCAACCGTTATACCGGCGCTTTTATCAGCCTCACTTTTCTGTTTTTCATGTGGGGTTTCATGACCGTGTTAAATGACATTTTGATTCCTTACCTACGTGGTGCTTTTCAATTGAATCATGCCGAGGCTATGCTTATCCAGTTTGCCTTTTTTATGGCTTACTTTTTAGGTTCATTGCTCTACTTTATCATTTCGGTAAGCCGGGGCGATCCGATCAACCGGATGGGATATAAAAAAGGAATTATTCTTGGACTGGTTGTTTCCGCCATTGGAGCATTATTGTTCTATCCGGCTGCACAGTTTCACATTTACGGATTCTTTTTATCGGCACTTTTTGTCATGGGACTGGGATTTACGCTGTTGCAAATTGCCGCAAACCCGTATATTGCCATTCTGGGGCCGGCACGTTCTGCCTCAGCACGACTAAACCTGGCACAAGGATTTAACTCGCTGGGAACCACCATCGGTCCGGTTATCGGTGGTTATCTGATCTTTGTTTTTTTCAAACATGCCACCGGCGCTTCTGCCGTAAAAATCCCCTACCTTGGTTTTAGTTTGATCTTCCTGCTGATGGCTTTGTTCATCTTTTTTATGCCACTCCCCCGTTTTACCGGAAATGAAACGGTGGAAAAGGGATTTGGCGCTTTGCAATACCGGCAACTAAAATTCGGAATGCTGGCTATTTTTATGTACGTCGGCGGCGAAGTGTGTATCGGAAGTATGATGATCGGCTTTTTGCATTTACCGGAAATTGCCGGGTTAACAGCTGCCGAAGCCAGTAAATATGTGGCCTTTTACTGGGGCGGACAAATGATTGGCCGTTTTCTCGGTGCCGTGTCTCTCAGTAAAATGAAAAACAATCTCTTAAAATACAGCCTCATGATCGCTATTCCGCTGGCGGCTTTCGGCATTATCATTCTGACCAGCGGTCTGGATAATGCATTGGTTTACGGAATCTTCCTTTTGCTTAACCTGTTCGTTTTTTTCCTGGGACGTTCCATTCCACAACGAACCCTTTATCTGTTTGCTTTCGTAAATATCATTTTGCTGCTGACAGCTTTATTCAACCAGGGACCGTTAGCCATGTGGTCGGTTATCGGTATTGGCCTGTTTAATTCTATTATGTGGTCAAACATTTTCACTCTCGCCATTGACGGCCTGGGAAAACATACTTCGCAAGGTTCTTCGCTACTGGTGATGATGATTCTTGGTGGTGCCATATTGCCGTTGCTCATGGGAGTAGCCGCCGATGCGTATGGTGTTCATATGGCCTACATTATTCCGTTGTTCAGTTATGTTTACATTGCCTTTTACGGCATCAACGGATATAAGCATAAAAAAGTGGTCGCTGCAAAAACCGTTTAATCAAAAACGAAAAGGTTATTCAATCCTTTTCAAAAAATAACACATGCCGTTAGAAAAAAATCAGGAAAAAAGCAGATGGATCGCAGCTTTCACCATACCATTCTTTTTGGTGGTCCTGATGTGGATTGTCCGGTTTGTGGAATCGGTATTCGGTATTGACCTTGGCTTTCTTGGTGTACATCCTTTACATGCCGACGGACTTCCGGGTATTCTTCTGTCACCGTTCATTCACGAAGGGTGGAAACATCTTGGCGCCAACACGGTCCCGTTTTTGGTATTAGGAACTGCGCTTTTTTATTTTTACCGTGAACTGGCTTTAAAAGTATTGATCTTTGTCTGGCTCATGACCGGAATATGGGTTTGGTTTGGAGGACGCGATGCCTGGCATATTGGTGCCAGCGGTATCATTTACGGTATGGCTTCCTTTTTGTTTTTCAGCGGACTCATCCGTAAGAACAACGGACTGGCTGCTTTGGCTCTTGTCGTTGTTTTCCTTTACGGAAGCTTGATTTGGGGCGCTATCCCCGGATTTTTCCCCAAGCAGGAACACATTTCCTGGGAATCTCATCTCGGCGGACTGTTTTCCGGTCTGGTCATCGCTTTTTATTACCGCCACGAGGGACCACAGCGTAAAAAATACTCCTGGGAGCTTGAAGAAGAATCCGATGAAGAGGATGCTTACTGGGAAAACCCGGACTTCAGCTAAATCTTAAGCATTACTTTTTTCTGCTCTTCCCAATACAAATTTATTGTACAAGAACAAAGCAATAATGGTTATTACGCCGATAGTACTGAAGATCACCCAAATCCGGTATGGATGATACGTATTCCAAAGCATTTGGGTAAGTCCGTGCTGGTCGGTATGCATCAGCTCAGCCGCTCTTTTCAGGTAATCGTTCTGGGTAAAATTTTTGCTAATGGCCGGAATTTGTAATCCGCGTTTGGCCACTTCATGTTCCAGCAAAGTAATTTTATCGGACATGGACTGATAAACCGGACCGGAAAAAATACCTGCCAGATAGTTTCCTACCGCCACCGGTAAAAAAGAAGTTCCCATATAAAGCGCTTCTTTGTTCTTCGGAGCAATTCGACCGATATATTCGGTAAATTTAGGAGAGCTGGCCATTTCGCCGATAGCAAAAATGAAAATACCGAGAATCACATAAAATCCGTTACTCGTAGCAAAAGCTAAGCCGATACCGATCGAAACCACCACAATACCCGAAATAATGGCATTGACCGGTTTAAAACGCATCACCAGCGAAGAAATCAAGATCTGGAACAGGATGATAAATCCGGCATCCAGGTTCACCATCATTTCCGGAGCAATGGTACCGTCTTTGGTTCCCACGACCCTGGCCAGCTCAGGCGAAATTCCGGCCAGCCACTGATAGATCATGTGGGTATCTACCCATTGTTCAATAAAGTTCGGCAGCGTATAAAACAGCTGATTAAACATGGTCCAGAATCCGATCATGATAATCAGGAAAACAGTAAGTTTCATATCGGCCAAAGCCTTGAAAATATTTATGAGTGATTTTTTCACCGAATGCCAAAACGAATCGGTATTTTTTACCCGGTCAGGTTCTTTATAAAAGAACAGGGCCAGCAAAATGTTCACCGCAATGGCAGAAGCCGCCATGATAAAAACAATCCTCCATCCGTAAATATGACGCAGTTTGGAAGAAAAAATCGGTCCTACAAATCCTCCAATGTTCACTATCATGTAAAAAATACCAAAACCGATAGAAGAAGTCGTCTCATCTGTAGTTTTAGCCACCGTTGCCGACACAATCGGTTTAAAAATAGCCGCGCCAAGAGCCACCAGCAAAAAGGCACCGTAAACCGCTGCATAGCTCTTTACACTTCCCATAAGCAGATAACTCGATGAGAGAATCACAAAAGCAATCAGCAACATGCGTTTATATCCAAAACGGTCGGCCAAGGCCCCGGTAAACAAGGGAAGAAAATAAAGGATGGCCGTTACCGTTCCCATCATATTTCCTTTTTGCGACTGGGTAAATCCAAGTGCCCCCGTATCTCTCGAAAGGGTCAAATACAGTGCCAATACGGCAAACATCCCATACCAGGCCCAGCGTTCGAATAATTCCATACTGTTGGCAATCCAAAATGTACGGGGAAATTTTTTGAAGACAGTGCTGATCTTTGTCATTGCAATAAAGGTTAATTTTTAAAGGGGCGAAGATACAAATAATGCCGGATTTTATTGAATGTGCTATCTGGAAATCCTGTCATTTGTTTTACCTGTTCAAGATTCTGGAATCCACGGGTTTCTTCCCGTGCCCGAACCAGCTTTTTGGTCATCTCGTAAGTAATATACGGATGATGCAAAAGCTGTTTAAACGAAGCTGTATTCAGGTTTATACGTTTAATTTGGGTAGTATCGGCAAAAACATAATGCCGGATTCTGTTGTAGGTTGTTTTTTTCATCCCATACACTTCCTGCAATTGACACGGAGAATAAAAACCACCCAACAGTTGCCGGTACTTGACAATTCTTTTGGCCAGCCAGGGTGGCAACTGCAAATTATGAACCCATTGGGCACTGTCAGCACGGTTTATTTCGGTTTTACGAAGATTGAATTTGGGATGGGATGAAACACTTTTTGAAACCGGTTTAATCTGGATAAAAGGAGCTAAAACCATGTATTCAGCCGGCGATAAGCCATGTATTTTTTTCAGGTCTTCTTTTTTACGAAACCGACCGCCTTTAGCCAGGTAATGCCGGATGGTTTTTGCCTGACGCGGGAGCAATCCCATCGCTATCCACTGTTCGGCACTTACCGTATCCGGATTAACCGGAACCGGATGAAGCAACCGTCGGGCTTGTGATAAAGTAAGCTTTCCTGTTTTTTGAAGATGCCTTAGCTTTAATGAATCTTGCAATAACTTTTTAGCACGGATAAAAGATGCTACTTGTTTTTGATAATCCGCAAAGTTTTCTTTTTTGACCGGAAGCAATACCGGAAAAAATGCATTCAACACAAAAAGGGAAAACAAAAGAAAAAGGAGAACAATAATTCCCCGCTGTTCACGACGGGTCAACGTAAAAAAGTGCTGTAATCCTTGTTTGAAAGACCGGCGCATGGTAAGATAACGGTTCTGTCATTGTTGGATACCCACAAAGATAACTTTTTATCCGTTACCGGTCAGAAAATATTGCAGGGTTATTCTTCCTGCTCTTCCTCACTTTTTGGCGGAGTCCGGAGTACCCGGATGAAAAAATAAGCCGTAACCACCGTAACGGTAGCCTGCACCACAACCATAAAAATCAAAGCACTTGTACTCATGATTCTGTAATTTTAGCGTTTTTTCGTTTTTTATTTTTAGCAATGTGCACCAACACAGCCAGTCCTACAAAAGTCAGCGTAAGTAACAAACGCGACATATCTTTGAAAAACAAAACGGTAGGCGAACCATTTTTAAACCATATCCAGGGCTGATCGAGATGAAAAACCTGTGAAATAATACTGTCACTGGCAAATGGCCACGATCCTTTTGTAAACAACTGATGAAAAGCCAATTGCCAGTCACTGACACTTCCGCCTGCCGGTTTAATCAAAGCACTCAAAAAGATAATAATGATAAACAACGGGGTAATCCATTTCATAATCGGCTTGTATATCGAAGGAATTTTAATATCAGCTCCCCGTTTTATTTCTTTCCATCCTTCATCAATACCAATAATCCACGAGAAGAGGATCACCTCCCCAAGAGCAAATATAACCAAAGCTACGGTTCCCGTCCAATAATCATACTCGCTGAAAACACCCATCTGGAAAAAGAGAATGGTCGGAACGGCCAGCACAAAAACCACAATTCCCAACAGAATAGCTGCTTTTTTGCGCCCCATGTTAAACTCATCTTCCATAAAGGCCATAAATGGTGACCCCATAGCCAGCGAAGAAGTAATGCCGGCAAAAAAGAGTAATCCGAACCAAGCCACACCCGACAGAGCAGACAGTACCGGTCCCCACTGACTAAACAGATAAGGCATGGTTTTAAATGCCATCATAAAACCGGCATTTTGTTTTACCCAGTCAAGTCCCATATATCCTACAGCAATAGGAATAACAATGGATGCTCCGAGAACGATTTCCACAAATTCGTTCATCCATCCGGCCGACATGGCATTCAGGGCAATATCATCATTTTTTTTCACATACGAAGCATAACAATGAATGGTTCCCATCCCCACCGACAACGTAAAAAAGATCTGACCGGCCGCCGCCAGCCACACCTTCGGATCAGCCAAACTGCTCACATTCGGTTTCCAAAGAAAATCAAGACCAAGATGAGAATTACAGGTAGTACAACCCGGAACCCCGGTAGCTCCCAAGGTAATGGCACGAACGGCAAGAAAAGCACCAAAAATCAGCAACAACGGCATGGCTATTTTAGCCACAACTTCCACTCCGCCGCTCAATCCGCGTGAAAGGATGTAAATATTGATCAGCAATGTAATGACAAAAGCAATAATGGCCCATGTAGGGAAATTAATGGCTACGGCACCGGGTGCAATGGCCTCGTGTACGCCGGCATAATGGTCAAAAGCCGCACTGACCTGATCAGGACTCATTCCATTGAAACTCTGCGCAATGGATTTAAACGTATAAGAAAGTGTCCACGATTCAATATAAGTGTAATAGGAAACAATTCCGATATTGGTAAAAATACCGAAAACGCCTATATATTTCCAAAGTCGTTTTTTAGACAGGCTATCAAAAATAAACGGCGTGGAATGGCTTCCCCGGACACCACCGTAACGTCCCTGGGCCCATTCAATCCAAAGAAGCGGCAATCCCATCAGAAGAAACGAAACAAGATAAGGAATGATAAAGGCTCCTCCACCATTTTGTACCGCCTGTACCGGAAAGCGAAGAAAGTTTCCCAACCCTACAGCATTGCCGGCCATTGCCAAAATTAAACCCACACGCGAACCCCAGGCCTCTTTTACTTTTGCCATTGTAATTTGTATTTATACTCAGGATTTTTAAAATGCAAGTATAGTAAATTGTCTGTTTTTTCCGGTTTTCCCGGGAAGTTTTTATCCACTCCAAATAAATTCCAACAACTTTTAAACACTCTCTCTCGCCTTACAACACGGATAGCCAGCATAAATTATTCGATATAAATTTCATCCGTTTTGCTTCGCAAAGATTCCAACTACCATCCATTCGATTGTGCAAGAAAAAAAGGACGGAAAGACTTTTTTAACCAAATCTTAAAAAGTAAAAACCGAAACCGGTACTTACTCCCCAATATTAAGTCAAGGGTGTTGAATCACCACAAATTTTCCGGAATAATTGTTATGCAACCCTGTTGCTTTCAAAAAATAAAGGCCTCCGGTCAAATGGTGAACATCAATTTCACACAGGTTATGAACCGGTAAAATTTTGCCGGAGAAAACCTTTTTACCGTCAGCAGAAAAAATGTCAACAGACAGTTGAGATTCCTTTTCAGGAAGCATAAAACGAATAAAATCCCGTGCCGGATTGGGCATAATGATCAGTTTTTTTCCAAAGGAAATATTTGAAACATCCGTAACCGCTTCCGGTTGAGCATGAAAAAATTCCAGTCCGCCACTAAAATTCCCCGCCACCATTTCCGGTTTTCCGTCACCGTTGATATCAGCCATGGCAGCGGCTGTCCGGATTCCCCGGTCGAACGACACTCCGGTAGTATCCAACAAAAAGCCAAGGCTGTCCGATTCGGTAAATTTCCCGTCCAGATTGCCGTCAATCTGGGAATAATAAAACAGCTTCCCTTGTTCCGACCCCACAACCAGGCGGGTATATCCTTGAGCATCCCGGTAAAAACAAGGGGTACTGTATCCGTCGTAACTCAGGTTGTAATCGGTTACATTAATTTTCCCCAGGCTGTCGGTAACCAAAGAAAAATGCGGATCTCCGGCCGGACCATCATTGTGGTAGTAGGTAAGATTTCCGGCTTTTTGTCCAATAATCAAATCGGGCAAACCGTCTTTATCAAGGTCAAATAAAACCGGTGCACTAAATGCTTTTACCTGGATTCCCTGGTAATTGGTGTCCACGATTGTAAATGTATTGTTTCCGGTATTTTGCAAATAAATCAGGTTTCCGTTACTGTTTCCTACCAGCATATCAGTAAGTCCGTCACCATTTAAATCGGCAAAAGCCGGATAAAGTCCAATCCAATGATGTTGGAATAAATCGCCAAAATCAAGTTCCTGAGGCTGAAAAACAGGCTCTTGAAGTGTTCCGATATTTTCATACCAAACTATTTGCGAATAATAAACCGAATGCAAAATATAGCGATCGTAATACGAACGCTGATAAGTGCCGTAATTTCCAAGAAACAAATCCATTTTACCATCATGATTCCAGTCATAAAAAACCGGATAAGCTCCGGAGCCGGCATCAATCATCTGATCCTGAAGAAAATTCTTGGTTACCAGATTAAAATACGGTTTATCGTTTTTGCCCGAATTCAAAAAAAGCCATACCGAATGTTTGTTTTGAGAAACATACAAACCGGGGTCGAAAGGTGACACCAGCAAATCTTTAATCCCGTCGTTATTCACATCAATATAAGAAGCGGCCGGCATGGAATAAAGCCGGATAGGATCGCCATAGTCGGGAAAAAGAGTATCGTACGAAATAATCACTGCCGAATCTTTCGTGCCGCCGTTTATCAAAGCAAATAGCCCAGGATAATCCACATCGCCCAACAACAAATCCTGCACCCCATCTTCATTGAGATCCAACATACAAAAAGTTGAGCCGGTATGTCGCTCTTCCTGAGCTGTTTTCAGCAACCGGGGCGACAGTGTATCTGCCTTTTGCGCTCCACTGACACAGGAATCCAAAAACAATGCATTGGATTCCTCACTTTCGGCAAAATGTCCCCAGCAATATTCGGTTTTCACATAATCCAGCGAATCGGCATTCCCGTATTTTTCTTCCGACATGTTTTTATTCATCTCCACAAAAGAGCCCAGTCCCCAAAAAGAAAGAATATCCAGGTCTCCGTCTCCGTCAAGATCCACAATTCCGGGATAATCGGCATAAGTAACATATAAATTCACCCGGCCACCATCGGTTTGCGAAACAAGATAAGGATAAATAACCCGTTCAAAACGCAGGCTGTCACCGGTAGAAACATTTCGGTAAACAATGATGCTGGCCCAGCCCGGTGAGTAAGTAAAGATATCGGTTTTGCCATCGTGATCATAATCGGCAAAAATAGCCCAGTAATAAAGGCTGGGAAAACAATTTACATATTGTTGTTCAAGTTGATAATCAATGGTATTGGGTTTCCCGCTGTTAATAAAACACATAATCCGGTCACCCTGCCGGTCAAAAGCCACCAGATCTTTTATCCCGTCGCGGTTAATATCCACACTGCCAAATTGGATACTATTCATGCCCCCGGCCCAGGGGAAAAGAAGATTCTCGGAAGAAGCTTTTTCAGCCTTTACTGCCGGAACATTCTGAGAAAACAGTACAGACGAAAAAATTATCATCCACCCCAAAAGGAAAATATTCTTGAGTTCTTTTTTCATTGCCGCTAAATTAGAAAATTATCTATGATGTGGCTTGTTTTACTTCGTATTGCAAACACAAAAAACAATCCGGCATCCAAAAAATCCAATAAGAAAACCAGCAAAATCTTATTTTATCCCCCAAATACCGGTTTACCCATTTTTTTCTATTTTTGCTCCAAATTCTTTTATTTTATCAAATATAAACAAAAAAACAAATGGAAAACCTTGATACTGTGAGCACTCATCTCAATCAATTATTAAGAACCTTATCAAGTTATGTCAGCGAATACGGATTACGGCTCATCGGCGCTCTTGTCGTTCTTGTTGTCGGTCTTTGGATTGTTAAACTGCTGGTAAGAAGCAGCCAACGGCTGATGGATAAAAGCAAGCTGGATATTTCACTAACCACTTTCTTAAAAAGCATGATCGACATTCTACTGAAAGTTTTGTTGATCATCAGCGTAATGGGAATGATGGGAATCCAAATGACTTCTTTCATTGCTATTCTGGGTGCTGCCGGACTGGCTGTGGGCATGGCGCTTTCCGGAACGCTGCAAAACTTTGCCGGCGGGGTGATGATTCTGATCTTCAAGCCTTTTAAAGTGGGAGATTTTATTAATGCACAAGGCTATTCGGGTGTTGTTAAAGAAATCCGGATTTTTGTTACCGTACTCACCACACCAGATAATAAAACCATTTTCATTCCCAACGGACCATTATCCAACGGATCACTCACCAATTTCAGCACCCAGCCCAACCGCCGGGTAGATTGGACCTTTGGTATTGCTTACGGCGATGATTACGACAAAGCCAAAGCCATGTTGCTCGACATGATGAAAGAAGACAAACGCATTCTAACCGATCCGGAACCTTTTGTTGCTTTAGGAGAGCTGGCCGACAGTTCGGTAAACTTAACAGTTCGTGCCTGGGTAAAGGCAGCAGACTATTGGGGCGTATATTTCGATATGAATGAAAAATTCTATAAAAATGCGGATCAATTCGGGTTGAGTATTCCTTTCCCGCAAATGGATGTGCATCTGGATAAAGCATAACTGCTTTTCGTAAAACCTTCGTTTTTTGCTTTCTCCACAGGATTCTGCTGCAACGTAGAAAAAATATCCTATTTTAGCACGTCAGATTCTCTGTCATCTATGCTAAAACCGGGAAAAATAGATAACCTGCAACAGTTCAGCAGAAAAGTGTTAATGACTCTTCTGCTGAGTTCTTTGTTTTTTCCCTTACAGGCACAGTTTTACAATGGGTCGAACATGACTTTTGGGAAAAACCGGGTGCAATACAAGCAATTTTTGTGGACTTATTACAAATTTCCGGATTTTGACATCTATTTTTATCGCAACGGACGTCCGTTGGCAAATTTCGTTTCGGAATACGCTGCTGACGAAATTCCCAAAATGGAAAGCAAAACCGGGATAGACCTGAACCGGAAAGTCCGGTTTATCGTATTCAATACTTTAAACGACATGAAACAAACCAACATCGGTCTGGTTCATGACGGAGAAGGTACTGAAGAAGGTGGTCTCAACACGGTTCTGCAATATAAAATCCTGCTCTATTTCAATGGCGATCACACCAACTTCGAAAATCAGATTAAAAAAGGAATCGCCGGCATTTTGTACAATCAAATGGCTATTGCATCGCAAGGCGCAGTAAGCCAAATGCTCACCATCAGCTCGAAAGTAGATGTCCCCGAATGGTTCGAGAAAGGTTATGTAGCTTATCTTTCCGAATCCTGGAATACAAAATATGACAACCTGTTACGTGATGGGATCTTAAGCGGTTTCTACAAACAAATAGACGAATTGGAAAAAGCAGATGCTGAATGTGCCGGATTTTCTTTCTGGCGTTTTATCGCTGCCAAATATGGAAAAACCACCGTAAATAATATTATCCGGATGACCACCATTGCCGGTGGACTGAATAAAGGTTTCAGAAATGTTCTCGGAGTAAAATACAAAGTTGTCCGGAAAGAATGGTTTGACTATTACAAAAAACAATACCAGGCTTTTGAGAACAAAGCTTCTCTCCCTTCCGGAAACCTGCCGGTAAAAAGAAAAAGCATGGACCGGCTGTTACAGCCGGTACCCAATCCTACCGGAACCAAACTGGCTTATATCCGGAATTTGTCAGGGAAATACAGAATCACTCTTTATGATTACCGGAGCCGGAAAAGCCGTACAATTTTTAAAAAAGGACAGGTTATCGAAACCCCGGTTGACTGGCACTATCCGTTGCTGGCCTGGCACCCCAGCGGACAAATACTTACTTTTGTCATCGAAGTAAAAGGTCTCCCCTGGCTCTATTTTTATGACATCCGCAAAAAGCGGATAACCAAACTTTTGTTAACGGATGTTCAAAAAGTTTTAAGTCTTTCCTATTCGGAAGACGGCCGGCTGCTGGTGATGTCAGCCATTCAAAACGGCAGTTCCGATATCTTTGTCTTTAATGTGGCAGCCCGCTCTTTTGAAAAAATCACGAACGATAAAGCTGACGATCAGCATCCGGTTTTTATCAACCACGACCGGCAAATTTTGTTCAGTTCCGACCGTATTCACGACACGCTGGACATTAAATTAAAAGAAGGAGAACCTTTTTTCTCTCATCAATACGACTTATTCCTGTACGATTATCAACACCACAATCCGGTTTTGAAACGCTTAACCCATACCCCATTTTTTAATGAAACCCAACCTGAAGCTTACGGTGTAAAATCCTTCCGGTATCTGAGCAATGCCAACGGAATTGCCAATGCCTGGCTTGGCGTGGTCGACAGTACCGTCAGTGCTGTGGACACGGCCGTTCACTATCGCTATTTTATTCACACCAAACCGGTTACCGATTACAGCAGAAGTGTTATCGAGCAACATGTCTGTACACAATCCGGACAATATACCGAACTGATTTTAGAGGACCATCAGTGGAAGATCTTCCTGAAAAAAATTTACGGATTCTCCGAAACTCCGGCTACCCATCCTGAAAATACTGTTTTCATGGCGGCCTGGTTGAAAGAACAGAGAAACCGGGCTCCTTTTGGAATGGCGAGTGTAAAAACCACAACAGCAGTTTCTTCTTCAAAGAAAGCTCCGGTTTGGCACCGAAAACATTTCCAAATGCTGTATCTCGATAAAAACGGAAAAGAAATCACCGCGGCAAAGCTTTCTCAAAAAAAGGGCAACCGTTATGGTAGTATTTACGGAGCTTTTTCACAAACAGGCTACCGCGATGCTTATGGTCACTTTATTTTCCCCAAAAAACGAAATTACTATACCGAATACTCCATCAACGGCATGGTAACCCAGTTTAACTACAATTATCTTGCTACTTTTTACCAACCTTATACGGAAAACACTCCTTACGATAATACTTCCATTAACCTGGGATACAAATTAGGAATCAGTGACTTAATGGAAGACCACCGGATTATTGGCGGTTTCCGGTTAAATAGTGATTTTATCGATAATGAATATATGTTCAGCTATGCCAATTACAAAAAACGGCTGAATCGCGAAATTTTATTCCACCGGAATACCACTTCCCAGTCCGACGGTTATCATCTCGAGAAAATTCACTCGCACGAACTCTATTATATTTTATCCTGGCCTTTTAATGAAAATCTCAGCTTACGCGGGATGGCTCACTTCAGAAGCGATATGCATGTGTTGAATGCCACCGATCCTACATCATTAAATGCGCCCACGACCTTTGACAACTGGGTCGGATTTACCACATCACTGGTTTACGACGGAACCAAACGGCTTGGGCTGAACCTTTATTCCGGTTCACGATGGAAAATATTTGCTGAATACAACCAGTTGCTTTCCAAAGGAAATCATAACCTGTATGTAATAGGGTTTGATTACCGGTATTACTACCGGATCTACCGGAAATTCATCCTGGCTACCCGGCTGGCCGGAAGTACCGGCGGCGGAACCGATCCGTTAATTTATTTTATGGGAGGCGTAGACAACTGGCTTAACCCAACATACAACAACACTACCCCCGTTGATCCAAATAAAGACTGGGCCTACCGGGCACTGGCGGTAAATATGCGCGGATTTCCACAAAACATCCGTAACGGAAATTCTTTCCTGCTGCTGAATACGGAATTGCGAATGCCGGTTTTTCAGATGTTCTCCGAAACCCCATTGAGCTCCAAACTTTTACGCAACTTCCAAATCATCACTTTTGCCGATGTGGGTACCGCATGGACCGGTCCATCACCTTATTCGGAGGGGAACGCCCTTTTTATTAATACTGTAAACAGCGGCCCCATTCATGCTGTGGTACAAACCCAGCGCGATCCCATTGTTGAAGGTTTTGGATTTGGTTTCCGCATTAATCTGTTCGGATATTTTTTACGTACGGATGTTGCCTGGGGAGTGGAAGACGGTGTAGTTACCAAAAAACCCCAATGGTATTGGTCGCTCAACCTCGATTTTTAACATCCTTTTTTAATCATGATAAAAATGACTTTTCCCATTGTAATCCTGCTTATTCTTATCGGCGTAATAGCCGGCATATTTAGTGGTCTTATCGGCATCGGCGGAGCGATTATCATCATTCCGTCACTAATATTTCTTTTAGGCATGAACCAATATGAGGCCCAGGGAACCAGTCTGGCGGTTATGCTTCCGCCCATTGGATTACTTGCTGCTTACAATTATTATAAAGCCGGTGCTTTAAACTGGAAATTTGCATTGATTATTGCCCTGGCATTTTTAATCGGAGGTTATTTTGGTTCCAAACTGGCTCTTCATATTCCGCAAGCCATTTTAAGGAAGATTCTGGCTGTTATCCTTGTGGCTGTAGCCGTCAAGCTTTTTTTATCAAAATAACCGATCAAAAACTGTTTTTTACACATAAAATTGTGCCAAAAAAAAATTTCACGATTATTCACCACGTTATTCCGACTTAAGCAATTCAAATTCTGCATTTTATTTTTTATTCACGAAGGCCTGTTAATAAATTATTGAGGGGACATTTGAATTTGTATTGTACATTGCACAAGTTTCGCAAAATGCCCTGCGTACTTTTATACGTCTGAATTTTAGTTAATTATAAACTTGTTTTAAATAGCATTATACGATTATGGAAAACGATTTACTCTTTAAGTTTGATGATGAATCGATGAATGATTCAGCCGTAAAAACTGAAAAAACCGAGCAGGAAAAAGGGTTTTACGACAAGGTGCTTGAAGAGAGAAAGAAAACCGAAATAGCCGGAAATAAAAAGTGGAATATGACCATTGCAAAATTGAGTTTGAAAGGAGAATATGCCGCGGAGAAAACGGTGGAAAATATCCATGAAGAACATGAAGAAGAAGAAGAAGAACATCCTTATTCGTATGATGAGGTTTTAGCAGCAGCCACTGAATATTTTGATGGCGACAGTCTTGCTGCCGGTGTATGGGCTAACAAATACGCCTTAAAAGACAGTATGGGAAATATTTACGAAAAAACTCCCGACGAGATGCACCGGCGTATTGCCCGCGAGATAGCCCGTATCGAACAAAAATATCCCGATCCGCTGTCGGAAGAGGAAATCTATGAAGTCCTGCGCAAATTCAAATATATCATTCCGGCAGGCAGTCCTATGGCCGGTATCGGAAACAAACATCAGATTTCATCCCTTTCCAACTGCTTTGTCATTGGCAATGACGGCGCCTCCGACTCTTATGGCGGCATCATGAAAATTGACCAGGAGCAGGTACAATTGATGAAACGCCGCGGTGG
This sequence comes from Candidatus Sulfidibacterium hydrothermale, assembly GCF_020149915.1. GTDB lineage: Bacteria > Bacteroidota > Bacteroidia > Bacteroidales > F082 > Sulfidibacterium > Sulfidibacterium hydrothermale. The sequence goes on along the minus strand of NZ_CP083760.1, from coordinate 712,626 downwards.
AGTAGGTCATGACTTAACCCACATCCGGCCAAAAGGAAGTCCGGTAAAAAATACGGCACTTACATCAACGGGAGTTGTTCCTTTTATGGAACGATATTCGAATTCTACCCGCGAAGTAGCCCAGGATGGCCGCCGGGGAGCCCTGATGCTGAGCATCGGCATTAAACACCCGGATGCCGAGGATTTTATCGATGCCAAAATGGAACAGGGAAAAGTAACCGGAGCCAATATCTCGGTAAAGCTGGATGACGAATTCATGCAGGCTGTAAAAAACGGCACTACCTATATTCAACAGTATCCGATCGATTCGCCCAATCCTAAATACAAAAAAGAAATTGATGCCAAAAAACTGTGGGACAAAATCGTTCACAATGCCTGGGCATCAGCCGAACCCGGAATTCTTTTCTGGGACACAGTGATCCGCGAATCCATTCCCGATTGTTATGCCGACAAAGGTTTTAAAACGGTTTCTACCAATCCTTGTGGCGAAATTCCTCTGTGTCCTTACGATTCCTGCCGGTTGTTAGCCATAAATCTGTACAGTTATGTGGAAAATCCATTTACTGACAAAGCTTACTTCAACGGGGATTTATTCAGTAAACACGTACACATTGCCCACCGGATGATGGATGATATTGTGGATCTGGAAGTGGAAAAGGTAGATGCTATTCTGGCCAAAATTGATGCCGATCCGGAGTCGGAAGAAATCAAATATACCGAACGTCGGCTATGGGAAAAAATTCGTGAAAAATCACTCCAGGGACGTCGTACCGGAATTGGTATCACCGCTGAAGGCGATATGCTGGCGGCATTAGGTTTTCGTTACGGTTCGGAAGATGCCATTAATTTTTCTGTTCAGGTACACCGCTTGCTGGCTTTAGAAGTGTACAGCAGCTCTGTAAACCTGGCCGAAAAACGCGGCAGTTTTCCGCTTTACGATCCCGAACGCGAAAAGAACAATCCTTTTATTCTTCGCATCAAAGAAAATGCGCCCAATCTTTACGAAAAAATGGTCCGGGTGGGCCGGCGCAATATTTCTATGCTGACCATTGCGCCAACCGGAAGCGTAAGTATTTGTACACAAACCACATCCGGAATAGAGCCGGTATTCATGGTGTCATATAAAAGAAGACGCAAAGTCAATCCGAGCGATCAAAATGTAAATGTTTCTTTTGTAGATGAAGTGGGAGATGCCTGGGAAGAATTCAATGTATTTCATCCCAAGTTTGAAACCTGGCTAAAAATAAACGGCTACAACGTGGAAGAAGTAAAAGATCTCCCGGATGAGAAGCTCCAGGAAATCATTAAAAAATCGCCGTACTACAAAGCAACTTCTGCCGACATCGATTGGGTGAGCAAAGTAAAAATGCAGGGAAAAATTCAGAAATGGGTCGATCACTCCATCAGTGTTACCGTAAACATTCCTGAAGACACCCCCAAAGAACTGGTCAGTGACATTTATCTTACGGCCTGGGAAAGCGGTTGTAAAGGAATGACCATTTACCGCGAAGGCTCCAGAGCCGGTGTTTTGGTCAGCAATGAAAAGAAAAAAGAAAAAGTTTTTAAAGAAACCAGCGCTCCGCCCCGGCCGAAAGTACTGGAAGCCGACGTATTGCGTTTTCAGAATAACTACGAAAAATGGGTGGCTGTGGTAGGTATTCTTGACGGCAGACCTTACGAAATTTTTACCGGAAAAGCCGATGACTTTTATCTTCCGCCATCCATTGAAAAGGGATGGGTTATCAAAAACAAAATTAAAGGACAACATTCCCGTTATGATTTCCAGTTTGAAGATAAACAGGGATACAAAATTACGGTAGAGGGCCTTTCCCGTTCGTTTGACAAAACTTACTGGAACTACGCCCGGCTTATATCCGGTCTGTTGCGTCATGGGATGCCGTTGCCTTATGTAGTGGACCTTGTAGGCAACCTGAATGTGGAAGAAGACAACATCAACACCTGGAAAAATGGTGTGGTGAGAGCGCTGAAACGTTATTTGCAGGATGGTGAAAAAGTAAAAGATAACGTTTGTCCCGAATGTGGCGAAGCCGCACTGATTTATCAGGATGGATGTCTTACTTGTAGCGCCTGTGGTTATTCAAAATGTGGCTAAAATCAAATACCATTTCAATAAAAAAGCCCGTTTAAACAACGGGCTTTTTTATTCTATTATTTTTTAATCAGTTAAACACATGCAACAGACTACCGTCATAAACCGCATGATATTGAATCATCGGATACGCTCCGGTTCCTTCTATTAAAGATCCATCCAGTAACTGATAAGTATTTCCGGTACATTCGTCTTTGGCAAAAGGATAATAATTACCCACAACCAGCTGAGTACACTGGCCGTCACTGCAACATTTGTCCGGGTCGTTGGGCGGAAGACGATCGTACGCTTTAAACTCGGTTTGTGTTTCCCGGTAAATAATTACTCCGCGCGAGCCTGCTCCAATGGTGGCTCCCTGATCGCCATTAGCCACATAAGTCCATCCGCCAACGGCATTCAACCCCTGATAAAAAGTGGAATTCGGATCAATATCGATACGAATTATAGCATGCGGATCAACCGGATTTTGACTGGTTTTATTACACCCGGACCACAACAGCGCCACCGGAAATAAAAGCATAAAAAACAAAAACTTATTTTTCTTAACCTGGATCATTTCTTTCAACTTTTTGTAAAAGATAACCTTTTCAGAAATCAATTATTGCCCGGGCGCAAAAAAGGAAACTACGGTTTCCGGTTCCCCACTCCAGGCAAACTCAATCGTCGTCATCATCCGGAGCTGCTTTTTCATTGACAAAAGCGCTGTGTACCGGTGCCGGAACCACTGCCTGGGCACCTTTTACCGCTTTCCAGATAATTTTATTGTATTCCCCATCCGGGATCGCATCTTCACGCGAAAAATTCAGTTTCTCCGACAATTTAGCGCCATAAGCATCTTTTTTGTTTTTGGCATTCATATCCACAGAAGGCTTAATGGCCGTATAAGGTTTCAACCAGGCCGTATCAGTAATGGAATGCAAAATAGGATGAGCTGCCAAATCATATTGCGTCATGGGAGGCAATCCTAAGATCAGCTCAATGGTTTTCAACACACCCGAAGTAGAATACATCGTATGATCCACAAAATGACGTTTTACATGCGGCCCGATCACTAACAATACCGAACGATGGGCATCCACATGATCCGGTCCGTTTTGTGCATCATCTTCCACTACAAAAATGATACTGTTTTTCCATATCGGACTGTGTGAGATCTTATCAACCAGCAATCCCAAAGCATAATCATTACGGGCTACATAGGCCACAGGAGTAGGTTTTCCCGGACGTGTACCCCAGCAATGATCGTTGGGCAGACGCATTAATGTAAGGTTAGGAACAGCATGAGCTTTTACTAAACTGTCAAAATCATGGGCCCAAATCTTATACCGTTTTAAATCAGGAAACGAAAGATTAAATCCGGGAAAAGCGTTACAGGTATAAGGCATTAAAATGGAATCGCGCGGATAAAAAGGCCCTTTTAGTTTTTTACTAAAATTCAAAAATTCACCATAATTCCGGAATGTTTTTCCATGCGAAAGTACATTGTTCCAGATATATCCTGATGAAGGGGCCGCAGCCGGAACACCGCCTTCAAAATCATAAGAGGCCCCGCGATGGCCATAATTCACCGGCCACAGTTTTTCCACATAATCGGTAGCATAAGCGGCTGTGGACCAGTTATGTCCGTCGGCACTAATCTCGGCATCAGCATAAAAATTATCGTACAACGTGTAAATAGTAGAAAGCCGGTGCGCATTAGGAGTGATCTTCTTTCCAAACAAACAAAGCGCAGTGTCTCCATTTCCTTCCGACATATCTCCCAAAACCTGATCATACGTCCGGTTTTCACGAATGATATAAAAAACATACCGGATACTGTCACTGGCTTTCCCCGTATGTTTTGCCGGAATCACACTTTCATGGTAAGTCTCTTTTACTTTTTTAATAAAAGGAGTGTTGTCATAAACCGTCTTACTCAGCTTGCTCAAGGCGGTATTGTCAGGCATGGAAAAGATGGAAAGCGTTCCTTTAAACATGGTTCCGGTATAATTTTCCTGCCAGTTCTTTGGTCTTCTTTTTTCCGGATTAGGCCCGTCAGGATTTGCTCTTGATGAAATTCCCTTTCCGTTGGCTACCAGAATACGCCCTTTTTTAAGATACTGAACAGCCGTTGGATACCATCCCACCGGGATAAATCCAAGATTTTTGGCATAACCGGGTTTTTCCACATTAAACACCGCCAGGTAATTGTTGTCTGCATTGGCAACAATCAGTTTTTCGCCATCAGGAGACAACGCCAAAGCATCCGGGGTGCTGCCATAAGGAGCATCCGGTATCAGCGATGTTTGTAATGTTTCACTCACCGTTTTATTTTTCAGATCTAAAACCGTTACGCTGTTATTATTGGCATTGGTAACAAAAAGCCGGTTATCATTACGACTGATTACCATATCATTGGGATGATCGCCGGTAGGATATACTTTTGTTATCTTATCGCTATTCAGATCAAACTCCACCACTTTGGCTTTTCCCCAAACCGAGATATAAGCATACGTTCCGGCATGATTGATCCGGACATCGTAACATTTTCCGGGCATCGGCACTTTTTTGAGTACCTGTTTGTTTTTCAAATCAATAATATACAGACTATTGCTTTTTTGCGACACAGCAAGCAAACGATGCTGCCTTTTATCAAAAGCCAGTCCGGTAAGCGAAATTTTCCCTTTGGGGAATTTAGGACCTACCACCAGCGTATCAGCAGGCATTAGTTTTCCTTTCTGAAAAGAAAAAACATACACACAATTGTCGTTCCCTCCGGAAACATATAATCGTTTGTCGTGTGGTCCAAAAGTAAGTCCCACCCAGGTATTACTTAACACATAACGTTGAATTTCTTTTTCTGTTTTCAGGTCAATAACCGAAAGGGAATTGACGCCCATACCACTATTTGAAGTAATGGCATAACGCTGGTTTTTAGTCACGACCATATTCAACGGCAATTCTCCGATAGGAACCTGTTTCCCCACCGGAGTAAGACGCCATCCATTAGGTAAAAGGGTAAACTGCTGATATTTTCCGGGTAATTCAACCGGCTGCTTCTTACTTTGTGCCTGTACCGTTCCAGCCACTAAAAAAAGTAACAGCATCAGCACCGAAGCACTTTTCATCGTCAAGATCCGTTTCATTCTTTCTCCTTTAAAAAAAGCAAAGATACACAGAATGATCAACCCAAACGAAACAACGAATTTGTATCACCGCTTTTCCTACCTTTGTTTTCCGAATGGCAACAAAAAAGCGCATACTGGTCAGTCCGTTAGATTGGGGATTGGGTCATGCCACACGCATGGTTCCTGTTATTCGTTTGCTGAAAGCTGCCGGAGCAGAGGTCGTTTTGGGTGCCGACGGGTATCCGCTCTCTTTTTTGCGACAGGAATTTCCGGATACCGAATGGTTTCGGTTTCCCGGTTTCCGGCCCGAGTACTCAGCCAAAGGCTCCCAGGCGCTGAAAATGGCTTTTTCCATTCCTACAATGCTCTCCGAAGCAAAAAAAGCCCATGCCTTTTTAGAAAAAACCATCCGGGAAAAGAAAATTGATGCCGTTATCTCGGATAACCGGTATGAACTCTGGTCTGAAAAAATTCCCACTGTTTTTGTTACCCATCAACTGAATATTTTACTGCCTCATGTATTAGCATTAGGGCGACCTCTCGTCCGGAAACTGATGTATGGTTTTATAAAGAAACACAACGAACTCTGGATTCCTGACTTTGCCGGAACCCCTAATCTGTCAGGTGCTTTATCGCATGTTAAAAAGATGCCTTTACCGGAAAGTTATTTTATCGGTCCGCTGAGCCGGTTTGAAGAGCCCGGACAAAAAACCGGGGCAAATCCGGAGAAAAAACGGGATCTTTTGTGTTTGCTTTCCGGGCCGGAACCCCAGCGTACGCTATTTGAACAGCTGCTTATCCGGCAAATTCAGGACAAAAACATCAAAGCCTGCATCCTTACCGGAAAGCCGGGAGCAAAGAACTTTCAACAACAGGAAAATCTGGAAATCCGGTCACATGCTTCCGACAAAGAAATACTACAGCTGATGCGTTCTTCTGATTGGGTAATTTGCCGTTCGGGATACAGCAGTCTGATGGATCTGGCCGCTACTGAAACACGGGCCATCCTGGTTCCCACACCGGGACAACCGGAACAAATTTACCTTGCCCGTACCTTAAAAGAGAAAGGAATTTACTATTCCTGCAGCCAACACCACTTCCAGCTGGATAAAGCCATACAACAAGCACAAAATTATACGCCCATCCTTTTAAAGAATGATTATGCCGTACTTAAAACACGGATTAACCATCTTTTAAGACGGTTACTCTAAATAAAAACTAAATTGCTTTTTGAAGCAGCCGGTCCATAATCTCCGAAACTTCTGCGGCATTTTCCCAGGTTAAAAAATGGCTGCCTCCCGGAATAATAAAATCAGTGGATGGTTTGTGCAGCGGCATAATACGATCAGCCGTACCGTGTAATTTAAACAGGCGGGACGGCCTTACATCGTTATTCCAGCAAACTACCTGCCGAATCGCCCATTGCACAAAATCCGTATCGCTTCCGCGAACAATCTCATCAAACAATTTTCTTTGCTCCGGCTTTTTCAAACTGAAAAGATAATATTTGAGCCGTCCGGGTTTACCAAGCACCGATTTCGGAATCAGATGATACAATCCTGTCTTTCCGGCAATCCGATACAGTGCCGGTAATTCGCCACGGGTAGAAGCACTGGAGATAAGTATCGTCAACGAGGGTTTTACAATACGATTGATTTCAACAGCAACCAGCCCGCCAAAAGAGAGTCCGACCAAGATATCATTATCCCGGATATCATATTTCTCAACAAGCCGCCGGCAATAATCCGGTAAAGATTCTTTTTTGCCGGGCTCAATCCACGCAACATGAATCTGCTGATAACCGGTTTTCAGCTTTAAAAAAGCAAAAGCCCGCTCATCGGCTCCCAGGCCGGTAAAGAAAAAAATACGAGGCTTTTTATTCGGTGTCATGCTCCACAAAATGGAAAAAACTAAAATTCACTTTTCCGTATTTCCGGTGGCTGTGAAAATAAGGCTGACCGGAAAAATCAATCTCCCTGGGATGCTCTACCACCAACCAGCCATTTTCATTAAGCAACTTGTTTTCAAAAACATACCGGCTGATTTCCGGCAGGTTTTCCAGGCTGTACGGCGGGTCGGCAAAAATCAGATCATATTTTTCTCCCCTATGGTTCATAAACCGGAAAACATCAGCCGGCACTACCCGGATATCATCCATTTGGAAATCACGGGCAGCCTTTTTGATCCAGGTTGTGCATTGCTTATTATGATCTACCGCTGTTACCTGTCGGCATCCTCTCGAAATCAACTCAAAAGAAACAGCCCCCGTGCCCGAAAAAAGATCAAGTGCTTTAATTTCTTCAAACTCCACCAAATTATTCAAAATGTTAAACAGGCTCTCACGGGCACGGTCAGTAGTAGGACGAACCGGCAGGTTTTTGGGTGGAGCAATACGGCGGCTGCGATATTTTCCGGCTATAATTCGCATTGCAATACATTAAACAAAGTAAAAAACCGATGACGTCTCACATCGTCCATCAAATAGGAATAATGAAATCCTTTGTTTTCCGGAATAAAGTCAACATGACGGATATACTGGTAAATCAAAGGGTATTTTTCATCGTTTTTATCGATATCGCCCAACAATAAAAGCCGGACATCTTCCGGGTTTAACGACAATTGTTCCATGACCGAAAGCAAAAAATAGGCAAAGTCTTCTTTTGTCCGGAACAAAAAGTTATTGGCATAAAACAACCGGTTTCCCTTAAAGTAAACCAAATCAAAATTTTCTTCATGCACATCCATAAAAAGCATTTGATCGTCCATCCGGTTTTTAAAATGGACCGTCAGGCTTTCAATCAGTGCAGTTGAATAATGCAAAATGGTGGCATTGGGCCAGAACTCTTTCACTTTCTCCGCCACCGGATTGGGAAGATAATATACATTGGCCGAGCCGGTATTTTTTAATTCATCAAAAACAATACGATGGTTTTCCTGAAAAGGATGATTAAAACCGAGATAAAGGTTTTTGTGTTCTTTGTTAAAAAGAGGCAGCGGAATCAGGGTGTTAAAATTATTCTGAAACAAGCAATAAAAATCCATATACGGATAAGCAAACCAGGGATTATCATTGAGAATCAGATCGAACACCAAAGGATAATCGGTTGGTTTTTTCTTTTCATCAAAGCGATATTGCTGTAAAACAACAAATTTGTTCCGGTCGGGGTGATAAATAGTAAAAGCAAGGCCATGCAAATTAATTTGCATGGCCATGATATACGAACGCGTATGTGACGCTTTAAAAGATTTGTCGATATAACTGATATGGGGTTGAATACGCAATGCCATAACCACCGGGATTATTCCCAGTTGCCGTCGGTCGTTGGCTCGGTCATGGAACCGACTTTCAGCCCGGGATATTTTTTCAACTCTTTTCGACTGGCTGTCAGATTGATGATCAATTGTTTATTCATTCCCTTCAAATAAGTGGTGTACGGCGCTTTGGCTTCAAATACATTCACTTTAATTCCACCTTTTTTAATTACGCCGGCGCGCAACTGGAATTTTTGACCTCCCGAAAACGGAATAATATCAATATGACGATAATCCACATTGGGTTGTCCTTTAAACAAGGAGTCAGCTACTCTTACATATCCGATCGTATCGTTAATGGTAAGGGTATACGTGGTATCATGCGGATCAGGAATCATTCTAACCACAGGAATCTTGGCACTGTCCATAAAATGAATCAGCGTATCAAACGAGCCGGTATACCGATTATGAAGCTGTTTGTAAATAAACTCTGCGGAACGAATATCTTTCAGATACTGAATAACCAACGCCTCACGGTGTTTTTTTTCCTTATTGAACCGTACCGGTTCCATAATACTTTGATAAGTTAAGTAGCCGAGAACAACGGCAATGGCTATTAAAATAATTTGGATGATTGTTCTTTTCATGTGTTTATTATTTTATATTTCATTGGTCACATGGAAATTACCATGATTAAATTTTTTCGTTTTTATAATTTAAAACCCTTGATTTTAAACTCCTTCAAAAAAATAACGCACAAATTTATAACTTTTTAAGATTCCAACCGGAAAATTAGTGCAAAGGAAATCATTTTTTTATTCAGACGCAATATGAATCACTAAATATTTACAGGTGATCAAAATCGGGGATGTCTTTTAAAAAGTACCAACGATTATTGGGATAATCCATTTTACAACAGTAATGTGAAAGACCATTGCTGATAATCAGATAATCGGCATGCAAGGCAAAGTTATACAAGGCTACCTGATCAAAAACAGCTTGTGTAAGTTTGACTTCCGGTGCTTTGAACTCCATCAAAACAGCAGGGGTTCCCCCTTTAAAAACCACCGCATCAAAACGCCGTTGTCTTCCCTGTATGGTTAAACTCTTTTCTACCGCCACCAACGAAACCGGATAGTGTTTGGATTGACATAAAAAATGTAAAAAATGCTGGCGTACCCACTCTTCGGGTGTAAGCCGGACATATTTCCTGCGGAAAGCATCCCAAATTTCTTTTTCGCCGGTACGGCCTCCCCTTACTTTTACAGGATATGCCGGAAGATTCAACTGCATCCTTTCTCATTTTATTTCCGGAGTAAAAGTAACGAATTATGACCGAATCTGCGAAGGGGTAGTTATCCGGACCAGTCTCCAACCCAAATGGCTTTTGTCCACAAAAGTTTTTCCGTCTTTTTCTTATCTTTGGGAGGAAAACCCATTTTACTTCAAAATGAAAAAACACACACTTATTTTATTAATCCTGACCACATGGCCATTGTGGGGCATTGCCCAGTGGACGGTACAACTTTCTGCCGGAACCGGTATAGCCAAACTGTGGCAAAAAATGGAAATCCGTAATGAAGTTTCAAACCAAACATACGCTTCTGTGAATCTCTCAACGGTTTTGGGGGCTGGTTTTACGTATCATTTTAATACACACATAGCAATTGGAACAGGGGTATCGTATGACTATACTTATTACGAAGACCCTGTTTATTCTTCTGATTTTCATAAAGAACACACTGATTTAAAAGCCATTCAAATACCCTTAAAGTTTCAATGGACAACGGGTAAAAAATTGCGTTCTATTTTCTCACTGGGGCTTATTGCCAACATCAATCTTTTGCAACACGATTACCAATTTGACCCCGATTATACTTACACTTATCATTACACCCCTTTTTATACTGGTATCAGCGCAGGTTATGCTTATGCCCTAGGTAAAAGGTTTAGCTTAGGCATTGATTTGTACGAAGACCTATCCGCCTTTATGACGGAAAAGTATCTCAGCGGTACCGATCCGCAGGAGGTGGTGAAAACCAATCGCCGTTATTTTTATACGGTGCAGTTCATGTTGCACTACCGGCTGTTTGGCAAAATAAAACCGGCTGTTATTCCATAATCTGACATCCTTGTTTTAAAAAAATTTCCGGTAAACCTTGTCCGAACAAATCCTCTCCCAAAAAATTTCTGCCTTTCTCTTTTTTGGACAAAACCTGTTTATCTTTGCAAAAAATTCATTCTTATGCTTGAACTTCAAAGAATCAGGGAAAATAAGGAAGAGGTGATTGCCCGCCTGGCTGTAAAAAATTTTGACGCCAAAAAAATTGTGGAAGAAATTGCGGAACTCGATCAACAACGACGTTCCAAGCAAAAGCAGTTAGATGATACGTTGGCCCGGTCAAAACAACTGGCCAAAGAAATCGGACGTTATTTTAAAAACGGTGAAAAAGAAAAAGCCGAAGCCACCCGGCAGGAATCACTGAAGCTGAAAGAACAGGCCAAAACCCTGTCAGCAGAGTTAGACACCCTTGCGAAAAATTTGAACAGTAAAATGGTGGAGCTTCCCAACCTGCCGCATGTTTCTGTGCCGAAAGGCAACAGCGATGCAGATAATGAAGTGGTTTTTTCGGAAGGCGAAATACCGGCTTTACCCGAAAATGCGCTTCCGCACTGGGAATTGGCCGACAAGTATAAGATTATTGATTTTGATCTCGGCAGCAAAGTTACCGGCGCCGGATTTCCGTTTTACCGCGGGAAAGGAGCCCGGCTGCAACGGGCGCTCATCAACTTTTTCCTGGATGAAGCCATTGCTGCCGGATATTTGGAATACCAACCGCCGTTGCTGATTAACGAAGCTTCCGGATTTGGTACCGGGCAACTTCCCGACAAGGAAGGTCAAATGTATTACGTGGGACTGGACAAGCTTTACCTGATTCCTACAGCCGAAGTGCCCATTACCAATATTTACCGTAATGTCATCCTGAAAGAAGCCGATCTTCCGGTAAAAAATGTGGCTTATTCCAACTGTTTCCGGCGCGAAGCTGGCTCGTACGGAAAGGATGTACGCGGATTAAACCGCCTGCATCAGTTTGACAAAGTGGAAATTGTCCAGATTCAGCATCCGGACAAATCATATGACACGCTGGAAGAGATGAAAGCACATGTGGCCGGATTGTTGCGCAAACTGGAGCTGCCCTTCCGGATTTTACGGCTTTGTGGCGGTGATTTAAGTTTTACATCGGCACTTACTTTTGATTTTGAAGTGTTTTCCGGAGCACAAAAACGATGGCTGGAGGTGAGTTCGGTTTCCAACTTTGAAAGCTATCAGGCCAACCGGATGAAACTGCGGTTTAAAGGAAAAGACGGAAAAACCCGTCTGGCCCATACGCTTAATGGCAGCGCCCTGGCTCTTCCGCGTATTGTGGCAGCCCTGCTCGAAAACAACCAAACCCCCGAGGGGATCAAAATACCCAAAGCTTTACAAAGCTATACCGGATTTGAAATGATTGATTAACGATTAAAGATTTCTATGGTCAGGCCGAAAAAACATTTAGGACAACATTTTCTGAAAGACAAAAATATTGCCCGGAAAATTACGGCCTGTCTGTCAGACCGGTTTCCCGTTGTTTGCGAAATTGGTCCCGGAACCGGCATCTTAACACAATCGCTACTGGAAAAAGAAAATATCAGGCAATTAACGCTTATTGAGATCGATACTGAATCGGTTACCTATCTTCACCAACACTTTTCGGACGAACGTTTACAAATATTGGAAACCGATTTCTTAAAAAGCGATTTACCGGCTTTGTTTCCGGAAAATTTTTCACTGATTGGCAATTTTCCTTACAACATTTCCAGTCAGATTTTTTTTAAGATCCTGGAAAACCGCAACCGGATTCCTGAAGTTGTCGGCATGATTCAAAAAGAAGTGGCGGAACGAATTGCCGCTAAACCCGGTAATAAAACGTATGGCATTTTAAGCGTACTGCTCCAGAGCTGGTACGACATCGAATACTGTTTTACAGTAAATGAAACGGTATTTTTTCCGCCTCCCAAAGTAAAATCGGCCGTTATCCGGTTGCAACGGAACAAAACCGAAAAACTAAACTGTAACGAAACCCTGTTCTTTAAAGTGGTAAAAGCCGCTTTTGGACAACGGCGAAAAACCCTGCGTAACGCTTTGAAAGCGCTTTTCGGAGGTTCTCCGGTAACCCATCCGCTGTTTGATCAACGGGCTGAGCAATTGGACGTTTCTGATTTCGTCACCCTGACGAACTTATACGAAGCGGCATTAGCGGAGAACAAAAGCCGGATTTAACCTTATTTTTGGCAAAAAATCCCGTGGCTGATGAAAAAAAATACACTTCAGGAAAACCTTTCTGCTTTGGTACGCAGTCTTCCGGAAAAACCGGGAGTTTATCGGTATTATGATAAAGACGGGAAAATTTTATACGTAGGAAAAGCCAAAAACTTGAAAAAAAGGGTTTCCAGCTATTTCAACAAAGAACCGGACAGCGGGAAACTTCGCCTTTTGGTAAAAAAAATTCAGGATATCCGTTTCATTGTAACCGAAACCGAACTGGATGCGTTGTTGCTCGAAAACAATCTGATCAAGAAGCTGCAGCCCCGCTACAACATCATGCTCAAAGATGACAAAACCTACCCCTGGATTTGCATTAAAAACGAGCCTTTTCCGCGGGTTTTCGCCACCCGGCATATTGTTAACGACGGTTCGGAATATTATGGCCCGTATGCTTCCGTACGCATGATGAAAACCCTGTTGGACATCATCAGAAAACTCTATCCTTTACGCACCTGCAAACTGAACCTTTCGCCAAAGAACATCCAAAAGAAAAAATTCAAAGTTTGCCTGGAATATCATCTCGGCAATTGCATGGCTCCTTGTGTGGGCAAACAATCGGAAGAAGCCTACGCCGAAACCATTGCCCAAATCCGGTCGATCATCAAAGGAAATTTAAGCGAAGTGATCGGAGCCTTGCGCCGGGTAATGATGGATTATGCCCAAAAAGAGGATTTTGAAAATGCACAGCTGGTAAAAGAAAAGCTGGAAATACTGGAAAATTACAAAAGCAAATCCACCATCGTGAATCCGCGTATCAACAATGTGGATGTTTTTTCTGTTTTAAATGATGAAAAAAGAGCTTATGTCAATTTTTTAAAGGTGATGAACGGCGCCATTGTTCAGGCACACACGGTAGAAATAAAAAAGAAACTGAACGAAACCCCACAGGAAATTCTGACGTTTGCCATTACGGATTTCCGGCAACGTTTTGGCAGTCATGCCAAAGAAATCATCGTTCCTTTCCGTCCCGAAGTTCAATGGCCCGATATTAAAATCATCGTCCCTAAAAAAGGAGACAAAAAACAACTTTTGGAGCTGAGTGAAAGAAATGCCCGGTATTACAGCATGGAGCAACAAAAACAACAGGAGCTCGTTGATCCGGAAAGACATAGCCGGCGGATTCTGGAAAAGATGAAACAGGATTTACGGCTGGATGTTCTGCCCGAGATCATCGAATGTTTTGACAATTCCAACTTTCAGGGAACTTTTCCGGTAGCTTCCATGGTACAATTTGTTAAAGCCAAGCCCAATAAAAAAGCATACCGCCATTTCAACATTAAAACGGTGGAAGGGCCCAACGATTTTGCTTCCATGGAGGAAATTATCCTGCGGCGTTACGGCCGGTTGCAGAAAGAAAACCTTCCGCTTCCCCAGCTCATTGTCGTGGACGGCGGCAAAGGACAATTAAGTGCAGCTGTAAAAAGTTTGAAAAAATTAAATCTCGACCGGAAAATAGCCATCATCGGCATTGCCAAAAGGCTGGAAGAGCTTTACTTTCCAGGAGATCCATTACCGTTGTATCTTGATAAAAAATCAGTTACCCTGAAAGTGATTCAGCAATTGCGCGACGAGGCACACCGTTTTGGGATTACTCATCATCGCAAACGACGCCAGCAGGGCACATTAAAATCCGAATTGACAACGATCAAAGGCATTGGAAAAGATACAGCCCAAAAACTTTTACAGCATTTCCGATCGGTGAAAAAGATCAAAGACGTTTCGGAGCAGGAGATGATTCCCGTTATCGGAAAAGCAAAAGCCGCATTGGTATATCACCATTTTCATCCGGAAAACAAGGCATAAAAAAAAGCTCTCCTTTTACGGGAGAGCTTTTTTATTATTCGAATTGTCTTTTTATTCCAGTGTAAATTTCACAGGAAGGTTAAAAGATACCCGTACTGGTTTTCCCCGCTGTTTACCGGGAATCCATTTAGGCATACTTTTCACCACACGTACAGCTTCTTCGTCACATCCGCCTCCGATACCACGGAGAACTTTCACATGTGAGATCGAGCCATCGGGTTCAACCACAAAGTTGATAAACACACGCCCCTGGATACCACTTTCTTTGGCCAGTTCGGGATAATGAATATGTGTAGCCAGATATTTCATCAAGGCACCCATCCCTCCCGGGAAACTAGGCATCTGCTCCACAACCATGAAGATATGCTGTTCAGGTACCGAATCTTCTTCTTCCGGCGGAACATAATCAGAAACCGCGGTATTCATATCGGCTTCCACATCAATATCCACATTATCATTTACCTTCACGTCGTTGTTCACAATTTTAATTTGTGTCACCGCTTTAGGCGGAGGTGGCGGAGGCGGTTTTACTTTCTGTTCCGTAATTGGGACAATTTCCTCGGGGGTGTTTTGCACCTGCTGTTTAATCAGCGTGACGGTTCTTGCTTTATAACTTTTATAGTTAAAAGAAAAGAAAACAAGAGCCAGGGCAATCACCAGGCCGATCTCAAAAAAGATGGCTTTTTTGTTCTCGAGGTCCGCTTTTGGTGTTTTTCTGGATTCCATCGTTCTTTATTTAAATTTTCGGATAACTTTTTCCGGCCGCTAAATTAATTAAATTCTTCTATTTCGTTAGTATGATGCTTTATTTTTTTTCGATACAGATAACTAAACACCAGCCACCCTATCACGGCGCCTGCTGCATCGGCAAAAAAATCAAACCGGTTTCCGTCTCTTCCGGTAAAAACATAATATTGTAACAACTCCGTAATCAAACCGTACAGTGCTGCTACAACAACAGCAACAATACCAAAAATATAACGCTTTTCCCGGTTAAAATATTGCTCGCGGTAGCCAAAAAGAATCAAAAACGACAATACACCAAAGATGAAAAGATGCACTGCCTTGTCTGGCTCCAGCCAATCCCAAAAGGTAGTTACTTTGGGGAAATAATTTCCCGGCAGGCCGGTAAGTAACAAAATGACTATTGACCAGAGCAACGACGGCCACAATTTTTTTAGCATACCGCCACGCAACTAAGATTCGGTTAAAGCTTTATACGCATCAGCATCCATCAAATCATTCACTTCATCCGGGTTGGTCAGCTTAATTTTAATAATCCAGCCATCGCCGTAAGGATCTTTATTGATGAGCTCGGGTTCATCTTCCAGCTTCTCGTTAAACTCAAGAATGGTACCTCCTACCGGAAGAAGCAGATCAGAAACTGTTTTCACAGCTTCTACGGTGCCGAAAGTTTCTTCTTTTTCCAATGTTTCGTCAACGGTTTCCACCTCAACAAAAACAATATCGCCCAATTCGTTCTGGGCAAAATCAGTAATCCCCACGTAAGCTTCGTCACCTTCAATCTTCAGCCATTCGTGGTCTTTTGAATACTTTAAATTTTCGGGAATGTTCATGTCCATTAATTTTTAAATAACGGCTCAAATTTACATTAAAATTATTTCCGTTAACGGACTTTTTTCAAAGCATTTAAAAAATTATTCTTTTTGTCCCAAAGAAATTCCCAATCCTTTTACTGTTTTCACCAGTGCATTATCCGGTGTTACCAAATTGGGTTTGGCAATCGCATCTTTCAGCGGAACGGCAATAAAGTCAGGATGACGATAAGCCACCATTTTGCCATATTCTTCGTTCAGCACCATTTCAAAGGCTTTTACCCCAAATTGTGCCGAGAGTACCCGGTCGTAAGCAATGGGAACGCCGCCACGCTGTAAATGGCCCAAAACCGTCTGACGCATATCGTGCTGGAAACCGGCCTTTTTCAGCTGATTGATCAAAACCCCGCTGATACCGCCCAGCTTGGGATTTTCATATCCGATTTCATCGTTTTCCTGCACCACCATTTTTCCCCCTTTCGGGTAAGCCCCTTCGGCAATCACCACCACGGCAAATCCACGATCGTGGACAAAACGTTTTTCAAGGGCATCTTTTACTGCTTCAATATCATAAGGCATTTCCGGAATCAGGCACACATCAGCTCCTCCAGCCACAGCCGCATTCATGGCTATCCAGCCGGCTTCGCGACCCATTACTTCCAGCACAAAAACACGATTATGGCTGGCAGCCGTAGTCACTAACTTATCGACGGCTTCCGTGGCAACCTCCACGGCAGTTTGAAAACCAAATGTAGAGTCGGTTGAAGACAAATCATTATCAATGGTTTTGGGAACCCCGATAATATTCAGCCCCTTGCGGTAAAGTGCTTCTGAAATTCGTTGTGATCCGTCACCGCCAATATTGATCACAGCATCCACATGCATGATCTGCAGTTTACGAATCATTTCTTCCGAACGGTCAACATATTCCCATTCTCCTTTTTTATTTTTAACCGGCCAGGCAAACGGGCCGCCTTTATTGGTGGTTTCAATAATGGTTCCTCCCTGGAAATGAATTCCTTTTACTTTTTCATTATCCAGTACCACTACTTCGGTAGGTTCCCAAAGAATTCCGTTAAACGCCTGAATGCTTCCCAAAACTTCCCAGTCTTTTTCCTGCGAAGCCCGGTGAACAATGGCACGAATTACGGCATTTAATCCGGGGCAGTCGCCGCCCCCTGTAGCTATCAGTACTCTCTTCATTTGATCTGTTTTTTTATTCCGGTTATTTTATTTCCTGTTTCTAAGGGCACAAAAATAACCAATATCGGGCACTTATCACGGGAAGTCCACTTCCGGCCGGGTCCATCCGCCCTTTCAGAACAGCAAACAAAAGATAACAGGGAATACAAACGTTTGAGAAAACCTTTTTGCATTGCCGGCTTTATCAAAAAACAAAAGCCGGCCATAAAAAACAGCCAAAGATTTTCTGGTCAGGGTTTTTTCTTTATTTTTGATTTTGAAAGCACAGAATAATTATGGGAAAAACAACAATACTTACTTTGGATGCCGGCGGAACCAATCTGGTTTTTTCGGCAGTTCAGAACAACCAGATTCTCCAGGAAAAAGTTAACCTTCCGGCACCATCGGAAAATCTGGATGATTTTATCCAAAAGATCTTTCACGGATTTTCGCTTTTACAGGAAAAAACCGGAACAAAAGCCGATGCCATCAGTTTTTGTTTTCCCGGCCCGGCTGATTATGAAGCCGGCATTATCGGCGACCTGGAAAATCTTCCGTTTTTTCGTGGCGGCGTTCCTTTAGCCAAAATGCTCGAAAACAAATTCCATATTCCGGTATTTATCAATAACGACGGGGACTTGTTTGCGCTGGGAGAAGCCATCAGCGGATTGCTGCCCGAAATTAACGAACAAAGCAAAAAAAAATACAAAAATTTACTGGGGGTTACGCTTGGAACCGGCTTCGGAGGCGGAATAGTTGTAAATGAGCAGCTTTTCAGCGGGGATAATTCGGCTGCTGCCGAAATCAACCGCTTCAGCAACTTTATCCGGCGCGAAGAAAGTGTGGAAGAAATACTCAGCATCCGCGGTATCCGGCACCTGTTTTCCGATTATAGCGGGATAACTTTTGAAGAAACGCCCGAACCGTTCGAAATCTTTCAGATCGGTAACGGACAAAAACCCGGTAACCGCGAAGCAGCACAACAAGCCTGGAGTAAATTCGGACAGGTGCTGGGCGATGCCCTGGCCAATGCCGTGAGTCTTACTGACGGTTGTGTGGTAATTGGCGGCGGACTTTCCGGCGCTTTTCCGCTGTTTCTTCCGTCCACCATCAAACAGATGAACAGCACATTTATAAAAAAGGATAATACACTGGTTCCGCGAATGGAATTAAATGCTTTTAACTGGGAAGACGAAAAAGAAAAAGCCGCTTTCTTGAAAGACGAATCCATTACGATTAAGGTTCCTTATTCGGAGGAAACACAAATTTACCATCCGCATAAAAAAATTGCTGTAGGAATTACCCGGTTGGGAACCAGTGAAGCCGTAGCCGAAGGAGCTTATGCTTACGCCGTGTCAAAACTGACATAGCAAAATACATCTTTATCAAAATCCCTCTACAATGAACTACTTTAACGACACATACGAAACATCGCGAAAAGCTTTTTTGAACAGCGCAGCCCGGTTACGCGAAAAGTATCCAAATGCCATTACTGATTCTTTTGCCATCGATCGTGAAAACGAAGAGGGTTTGTTTATCGACCTGATTTACCTTCCGGCTACAAACCATGCTGAAAATCTGGTGATGGTTACTTCCGGCGTACACGGCATTGAAGCCTACACCGGATCGGCAATTCAGCAACTGTTTTTAAATGAATTTATTCTGCCCGATGAAAAAATAATTGCTCATTCTTCTTTTCTTTTTGTTCATAGCGTTAACCCTTACGGACAAAAATATTTTAGGCGGGTTACTTCGCGAAATGTTGACTTAAACCGAAACTTTGCGCTTTCGGATAAACTTTTTGAAACCGAAAACCAGGCGTATGCCGAGCTCAACGAACTATTAAATCCATCCGGCCTTTACCGAAAGAAACCGGCCGAAAACCTCCGGTTTTTTCTAAAGACGATGCGACAAATTCAAAAAAAAGGAATCAAAACATTCCGGCAGGCAATTTTACAAGGACAATATCACCACGAAAAAGGGATCTTCTTTGGAGGGAAAGCTTTTGAACCGCAAAAAACCATCATGGAACAAATCACCTGCCGGTTTGCAAAAGGCCACAAAAGGCTTGTTTTAATCGACTTACACACCGGATATGGTTACCGGGGCCGGTTGCATCTTATCGGCATGGATCAATATCCCAATCCGGCTGTTTTGGAACAACTCCGAAAATTATACCCCACCGAAAAAATTGAAGCGGCAGATAAAGACAGCGGTGATTTCTATAAGATCTCCGGTTCTTTATTTGAATTTCTTTTTCAAAGATGTACAGAAGAAAAAGTAACCGTTTTACCCATAGCCTGGGAATTTGGTACTTTTGATAACATCAAAGTGCGAAAGAGCCTTGAATCGCTGCGGATTATGATAAATGAAAACCGCGGATTCCATTATGGGTATGCCAACAAAGAAAGTAAAAAACAAACACTGGAAGCTTTCCGCCAGTTATATTACCCTGATGATAAAAAATGGCGTCAACAGGTTTTGCAAAAAAGCAAAGCGGTTTTCGACCAACTTCTTCATCAATTAGAAAAAAGCAACCAATAAAAGCAGCAACCCGGGTTACTGCTTCTTTTTCGTTCTTTTCTGCATAAACAACTAACACGATCTGCAACAAACCGGTAAAAAACCATGACGAATTCAAAGCGGTTTCTTATTCTTTTTACTTTTTTATCTTTTTTTTCTGCCTGTAAAAAAGCAAATCCAACGGCTTCCCCGTCCCAACAGATATTTATCCGGGCGGCTGATCTTTCTTTTTTACCATTATGGGAATACCAGGGCGCCCACTATTTTGACCGGACAGGAAAAGAAAAACCGGCACTCGAAATCTTTAAAAATAACGGGATGAATACAGTACGATTACGGTTATTGGTTCATCCTTCTTCTTTATTCAACAGCAGCCTTACGCAAGTTACTGCTTTTGCCCAACAAATACATCTCAACGGGTTAAAAGTATGGCTTGATGTACATTATTCGGACACCTGGGCCGACCCGGCACATCAAACCAAACCAGCGACCTGGCAAAACCTGGATTTTCAGCAACTTCGGGACAGTGTATTTTTTTATACCAAAACCGTAATGACAAAAATTGAACCGGAATATATCGAAATTGGAAATGAAATTAATAACGGATTACTGTGGCCGGACGGACATATTACAAATCCTTACAACTTTACCACACTGATACAAGCCGGAATTGATGCCGTAAGAGAAACAGATTCTGCCACACAAATCATGATTCATTACGCCGGATACCGAAATGCGGAAAACTTTTTTGCTTTTCTGAAAAAACAAAAAATAGATTACGATATCATCGGATTATCTTACTATCCCTGGTGGCACGGAAAATCACTTGACACACTGCAAAATGTAGTAAATTATCTTTCAAACACCTACCAAAAACCGGTTATCATTGCCGAAACAGCTTATCCGTTTACTCTTTTATGGAACGACAATACAAACAATGTTGTAGGAAATACCGCCCAGCTCATTTCGGCATTTCCGGCAACCGAAACCGGACAAAAAGATTTTTTACAACAGCTGCGACATCTTACCGAAACAAACGCCTATGGTGGTGGTTTTTGTTATTGGGAGCCCGAATGGGTTACCATTAAGAAAACAGATTCTGTTATTGGTTCCCCATGGGAGAACCTTGCCCTTTTTGATTTTAACAACCAGGCCTTGCCTGCTATGGAAATTTTTAACCCCTGAGAAATTCCCGAAAATTTTACCTTTGTCCCAAAAGAAAACACATGGAAATTATTGCCGCTTTTTCAACCGATGACGGAAAAACTTATGTAGATAAACATTCGGGAGATGCCCGTTATTTTGACTTGTACAAGATCACACCTGATGGGTCGCAATTTTTGAAACGCGTAATTAACCCGCCCAAAGAAGAAAAAAGACATGCCGATCCGGAAAAAGCCAAAGGAATTGCCCAGCTATTAAAAAAAGAAGGCGTTCAAGTGGTGGTTTCCAAGGTATTTGGCCCCAACATCAAACGAATCCGCAAACAGTTTGTCTGCATCATGATGAATGATCCGGAAATCGCACAAAGTCTGTCGGTTTTACAACAAAAAACAGACTTGATCCTCTCGGAATGGAAAGCCGGAGAAGACAGAAACGTATTGAACTTCAAGAAATAAATTATTTCTTTTCAGGACAGTACATAATCGTAAACCGCAATAAAATGACAGACACTGCCGGCCAGTACAAAAAAATGGAAAATGGCGTGATGAAACGGTAGTTTGTACTGAAGGTATAATACGGCTCCGATAATATAACTCACCCCGCCGGCCAACAGCCAATAAAGGCCCGGCAACGGAAGATGCGCCATTAACGGTTTAATGGCCACAATGACAATAGAGCCCATGGCGACATAAGCAATGGTGGAAACGACATCAAATTTTCCGGTATAAAACAGTTTAAAAATGACACCCCCAATGGCTGCAGCCCAAATAACACCAAACAGGCTCCATCCCCACGGGCCACGAAGGGTAACCAACAAAAACGGGGTATACGTTCCGGCAATCAGTAAATAAATGGAAGCATGGTCAAAAACATTTAACTTATGCCGCCTTTCCGGATCCTTAGACGAATGGTAAAGTGTGGAAGCCAGATAAAGCGTCATCATGCTGGCGCCGTAAATACTTACACTGACTATTTGCCAGGCATCCCCATGCGAAGCTTTCAGGATTAAAAAAATGGTTGCCGGAATGGATAACAGAAATCCCAAACCATGAGAATAAATATTCCATCTTTCTTCGGCAGGAGAATAGCTTCTTTTTTTTGCGTATGTTTTCAAAACTAACCGAGTTTAAGACTTTTACCTGCTAAGGTAATGTAATAAATGAGGTTTTATTATGTTTTTTCCGTTACTTTTTTCAAAAAATAATTCCATAACGTATCGTTGGGCGGTGGCGCTAAAAAAGTAACCGGTTCTTTTTTTACCGGATGAACAAAGGAAACCTTCCGGGCATGCAAGCCAATGGAAGCATCCGGATTACTACGGGGAAAACCATATTTTAAATCGCCTTTGATCGGACAACCCACCGCAGCAAGCTGGGCCCTGATCTGATGATGCCTGCCGGTATGCAAATCAATTTCCAGCAAATGATAACGCTCACCGGAAGCCAGGATACGATAGCTTAAAACAGCTTCTTTGCTACCGGCTTTTGGATGTAAGCCTACAAAAGATTTATTTTTCACCGTATCCCGCCACAAAAAATGGCGGAGTTCTCCTTCTGTCTCCGGTGGCATATTTTTCACCACCGCCCAATAGGTTTTTTTAAACTGCCGTTGTTTTACCAATTCATTCATACGGCTGAGGGCTTTTCCGGTTTTGGCAAAAACCACCACGCCACTTACCGGCCGGTCCAGGCGGTGAATTACGCCGAGGAAAACATTTCCCGGTTTATGGTACTTTTTTTTCAGGTAACTTTTTAACGCTTCACTTAGCGGTTCATCCCCGGTTTTATCGCCCTGAACAATTTCTGATGGAAGCTTGTTGACCACAATCAGATGATTGTCTTCGTATAAAATGCGTTTACTTAAAGGGATTCCGGGAGTCATAAACGGGATAACAAATCAATACTGTTCTTTATCGTTAGGGAAATCCACCGCTTTCACATCACGAATATAGGCAAGAAAAGCCTTAATGATTTCATCATGAAGATTGTGATAGCGCCGCAAAAAACGAGGTGAAAATTCCTGATTAATCCCCAGCATATCATGTAAAACCAATACCTGGCCGTCTACTTCATGTCCGGCACCAATACCAATGGTAGGGATTTTAACCATTTTCGTCACCTTGGCTGCCAGATCAGCCGGAATTTTTTCCAGTACAATTCCAAAACAGCCGGCTTCTTCCAGCAGTTTGGCATCGCGAAGCAATTTAGCGGCTTCTTCTTCCTCTTTAGCCCGAACCACATAAGTACCGAATTTATTTATCGATTGCGGAGTAAGACCGAGATGCCCCAAAACAGGAATTCCGGCGGATAAAATCCGGTCGATGGATTCTACCACTTCAGAACCGCCTTCCAGCTTCACAGCATTAGCTCCTGATTCTTTCATGATTCGAATGGCTGAATGCAATGCTTCTTTTGAGTTTCCCTGATATGTTCCAAAAGGCAAATCGACCACAACCAAAGCCCTTTTTACCGCCCGCATCACCGACGAAGCATGATAAATCATCTGATCCAGGGTAATGGGCAATGTAGTTACATGACCGGCCATCACATTGGAGGCCGAATCGCCTACGAGAATTACGTCAATCCCGGCTTCGTCAAGTAAACGCGCCATAGAATAATCGTATCCGGTAAGCATTGCTATCTTTTCTCCCTTTAACTTCATCTCCTGAAGCACGTGGGTTGTAATTTTCGGAAATCTTTTCGAACCGTATAATCCGTCCATAACACAATTTTTTTACAAATGTAAAAAATATCTCTCCCGTCAAACAAAAAAAGAAAAAGCCGCAACCAAGGCTGCGGCTTTTTTCAACAAATTCAATGACTATCTATTGATTAATCTTTTTTGGAGTAATCAATTTCAGCCTGACGTTTGTAAAAATTGTAACGCCACTGAGCATTTTTCAATGCGATTTCCTGCAGTTCTTTGGCTCTCTCGGGGAAAGCTTTTTTCAGCGAGGTGAAACGCACTTCCAATTCGTGGAATTCTTTCAATTTTTCAAAATCAGGCTCTTTGGAATCAAGCTGCAGCGGATTCTTTCCTTCGAGTTCCAGCAGCGGATTGTAACGGTACAGTGTCCAGTAACCGGCTTCTACGGCCAGTTTTTCTTCATGCTGCGAACGGGCCATTCCATTGCGCAAACCATGTGCAATACAAGGAGAATAAGCAATGATCAGTGATGGTCCCGGATAAGCTTCTGCTTCTTTCAGCGCTTTGAAAAACTGGCTCTGGCTGGCTCCCATTGCTACAGAAGCAACATATACATAACCATAAGTCATGTAAATGGCACCCAGGTCTTTTTTCCGGATTTCTTTACCGGCCGTAGCAAATTTAGCTACAGCAGCCGTCTGGCTGGCTTTAGAAGCCTGTCCACCGGTATTGGAATATACTTCGGTATCCAGTACCAGCATATTGACATCTTCACCGGAAGCCAATACATGATCCAGTCCGCCGTATCCAATATCGTAAGCCCAGCCGTCACCACCAATAATCCACATGGATTTTTTCACCAGATACTGTTCCAGTTCCATGATTTTTTTGGCGACTTCGTCATCAGCACCTTTCAGTACTTCCACTACTTTGGCAGAGGCCACTTTGGATTCTTCTCCATTATCTTTGGCAGCAATCCAGGCTTCAAAGGCTTCTTTTCTTTCGGCTGTGGTACCGGCTTCGATAGCTTCTTTCATGAAACGTTCGATACGGTCACGCATTTTCCGGATTCCGGTAGCCATTCCAAAGCCATATTCGGCATTATCTTCAAACAATGAATTTGCCCAGGCCGGACCTTTACCTTCCGGATTCACCGTATAAGGTGTAGAAGGAGCTGAACCGCCGTAGATAGAGGAACAACCGGTCGCATTGGCAATCATCATACGATCACCATAAAGCTGGGTAGCTGCTTTGATGTACGGTGTTTCACCACAACCGGCGCAAGCCCCGGAGAATTCAAACAACGGCTGTGCAAACTGGCTGTTTTTCACGCTGATAAATTTATCAACACGACCTTCTACCGTTTTGTCTGTCACATTCTTAATCAGATAATCCCAGTTTTCCACTTCTTTCATCTGACTTTCGGTATCCACCATAATCAGTGATTTTTCAGGTGACGGACAAACATCGGCACAACTGCCGCAACCGGTACAGTCGAGAACACTTACCTGGATACGGTATTTCAGCGGTTTCAATTTGCCTTTGGTTTCGAGGAACTGCATGCCTTCCGGAGCATTTTTCTCTTCTTCTTCATTCACCAGGAAGGGACGAATAGCAGCGTGAGGACAAACATAAGCACACTGGTTACACTGGATACATTTGTCGCCAATCCATTCCGGAACGGTTACTGCGACTCCACGTTTTTCGTAAGCGGCTGTCCCGGCCGGGAAAGTACCGTCTTCGCGTCCTTTGAAAGCACTTACCGGCAAGTCATCGCCTTTCAGGTGATCAATCGGACGAGCTACTTCACGGATGAAGGCCGGCAGATCATCATCATTGGCTTTCTGTTCTTTCACTTCAATATCAGCCCATTCTTTCGGAATTTCAATTTTGGTCACGTCGCCACCGGCATCTACAGCCCGGTAGTTCATTTCCACAATATCTTCCCCTTTACGGCCGTAGGTTTTGTAAATGAATTCTTTCATTTTTTCCACAGCCAGATCGTAAGGAATCACTTCAGCTACTTTAAAGAAAGCAGACTGCATGATGGTGTTGGTACGACTTCCAAGACCAATTTCCGAAGCAATTTTTGTTGCATTGATGGTGTAGAAATTAATGTTGTGTTCAGCCAGATATTTTTTCATACTATCCGGTAAACGACGTTTGGTCTCTTCCTCATCCCAGATACTGTTCAACAGGAAAGTACCACCGTCTTTCAGGCCTTTCAACATATCATATTTGGTAAGATAAGCCGGTACGTGGCAGGCCACAAAGTCAGGAGTTCCGACCATGTAAGTCGAACGAATCGGTTTATCTCCAAAACGCAGGTGCGAAATGGTAATTCCACCCGATTTTTTGGAATCGTAGGCAAAATAAGCCTGAGCATATTTGTCGGTAGATTCCCCAATAATTTTAATGGAGTTTTTGTTGGCCCCTACC
Source organism: Candidatus Sulfidibacterium hydrothermale (assembly GCF_020149915.1). Lineage (GTDB taxonomy): Bacteria > Bacteroidota > Bacteroidia > Bacteroidales > F082 > Sulfidibacterium > Sulfidibacterium hydrothermale. The sequence continues at coordinate 686,478 of NZ_CP083760.1, read as the reverse complement.
GTACCGTCAGCACCCAGACCGTAAAATTTGGCTTCAAAAGTACCTTCATCGGAGATACTGATTTCAGGAAGCAACGGCAAAGAGGTAAAGGTCAAATCGTCCACGATACCCACTGTAAAATGGTTTTTGGGTTCGGGTTGTTTCAGGTTGTTGAAAACCGAAACAATCTGGGCCGGCGTAGTATCTTTGGAACTCAGTCCGTAACGACCACCTACAATTACCGGAGCATTTTCGCGGCCATAGAAAACTTCTTTAATATCAAGATAAAGCGGTTCGCCGTTGGCACCGGGCTCTTTGGTACGGTCAAGAACAGCAATCCGTTTTACGGTTTTCGGAATAACTTTCAGCAAGTAATCGGTTGAGAACGGACGATACAAATGTACGGTCACCAATCCGACTTTTTCGCCCTGTGCTATAAGATAATCAATGGTTTCGCGAATGGTTTCGGTAACCGAACCCATGGCAACCACAATATGTTCAGCATCTTCAGCACCATAGTAAGTAAACGGGTGATATTCACGTCCGGTCAGCTTGGTAATTTCCTGCATATATTCTTCCACGAGATCGGGAACCGGTGCATAAAAACGGTTGGCCGCTTCGCGAGCCTGGAAAAAGATATCGGGATTCTGTGCTGTTCCGCGGGTTACCGGATGTTCCGGATTCAAGGCATTATCTCTGAATTTCTTCAGGTCTTCCCACGGGAAAAGATGTTTCAGGTCTTCTACTTCAAAATATTCCACTTTCTGAATTTCGTGAGAAGTACGGAAACCGTCAAAGAAATGCAGGAAAGGAATACGGGTACGCAACGAAACAAAATGAGCAATACCGGCCAGGTCCATAATCTCCTGAACACTACCGGTAGCCAGCATGGCAAAACCGGTATTCCGGGTAGCCATTACGTCGCTGTGATCACCAAAAATAGAGAGCGCCTGTGTAGCCAAGCTACGGGCACTTACATGAAATACAGCCGGCAAAAGTTCACCGGAAATTTTGTACATGTTCGGAATCATCAGGAGTAGCCCCTGCGATGCCGTAAAAGTAGTGGTAAGCGCACCTGACTGCAGCGAGCCGTGCACTGCACCGGAAGCACCACCTTCCGATTGCATTTCGACTACTTTTACCGTTTCACCAAAAATATTTTTTTGACCGAAAGCAGCCCACTGGTCCACATACTCGGCCATGGTTGACGAAGGTGTGATAGGATAGATAGCTGCTACTTCGCTAAACATATAAGCCACGTGGGCAGCAGCGTAGTTCCCGTCACAGGTAATAAATTTTTTCTTTCCGCTCATTTATCTGATTTTTAAAAAGTTATTTAGTTTATTTTCTAACAAAAAAGACTCCGGTAAAGTAACTCTTTAACACGTAAAAAACTAAATCTTAAGCCGTTGCTTTTTCAAAGGACTCTTTTCTGAACTTGTGCGCAAAAATACAATATTTATCTATTGTTTTTATCTGAAAATAATGGAAGTAACCTTCAGCACCCGCCAATTTAAAATGATTATAGATTACGGCTTTTTGCCCCAACGTCAATTTTATTTACTTTTATGGCCATAAAAGAAAGATTAAAAAAATTTATTATGGACCTTACAACCAATTATCTGGGTTTAAAGCTGAAAAACCCTGTAATCATCGGCGCTAGCAACCTGGTTACGGATATGAAAATGCTCCGTGCACTGGAAGAAAACGGGGCCGCCGCCATTGTTTACAAATCGCTTTTCGAAGAACAAATCAACCTGGAGCAATTACAAATGCAGGAAGATATGGAGGAATATGCCAACCGGAATGCTGAGATGACCACCCTGTTTCCTCAAGATATTTACGAAACCGGACCGGAAGAATTTCTCATGCATTTTAAAGAAGCACGGGAAGCTCTTCATATTCCACTAATTGCCAGCCTAAACGCTGTTTTTGACGACACCTGGTACGAATGGGCCAAAAAGCTGGAAGAAGCCGGTGCCGATGCCATAGAATTAAACTTTTATAACAACCCACGGGAATTTGATATGGACGGCCGCGCCATTTTACGCGAAGAACTGGATGTGATTGCCGGAGTAAAAAAAGCCGTAAACATTCCCGTAAGTGTAAAGCTCAGCGCTTTTTACACCAACCCGCTGTATGTTTTTAGAGAAATGGACAAAAAAGGAGTGGACGGACTGGTTCTGTTTAACCGGCTTTTCCAACCCGATATCAATGTTCAGGAAGAAAAAATGCAGTTTCCGTACAGCCTGAGCAACGAACAAGACAACCGGCTTCCGCTGCGCTATGCCGGCATGCTCTATGATCAGCTTCATTGCGACGTTTGTGCCAACACCGGAATCTTTACCGGCGAAGATGTCGTTAAAATGTTACTGGCCGGTGCCGACGCTGTTCAGGTAGTCAGCACCATTTATAAAAACGGGCCACAACAAATCAAAAAGATCATTGAAGATATCGAACTATGGATGGCCGGAAAGAAATACGACACGCTGGATGATTTCAGAGGAAAACTTTCCATGAAAAATGTAAAAGATCCCTTTGCCTACCGGCGTGCACAATATGTGGATATCCTGATGCGTTCGGCCGAAATATTTAAACAATATCCTGTTTTATAGTTTATTGATATTCAATAAAAAAGCCATTCCTGCGGAATGGCTTTTTTATTCCACAACCATCTCTAAATATCCCAATCCGAAACAACAAAAATAATGTCGTCCGACCATTACAAAACCATAAAAGGAACATCACAGGGAATTTACAAGGAAAAAGGAAGCAAATTCATTGCTTTGGCTTTTCACACCGAAACAGAACAGGAAGCCAAACAACAATTGACCGCAGTAAAAAAAGAATACCACGATGCCCGCCATCATTGCTATGCTTTCCGAATCAATCCGGAAAATGAGTTTTTCCGGAGCAGTGATGACGGAGAACCTTCCGGAACGGCAGGAAAACCCATCTTAAATCAGATTTTTTCAGAAGAATTGTTTAATGTGCTTGTTGTGGTCGTTCGTTATTTCGGCGGAACCAAGCTGGGCGTTTCCGGTCTTATCCGTGCCTATAAAACCGCCACGCGCGAGGCACTTCAAAACGCAAAAATCATCACTTCTACCATTACCCGGACCATCGAACTGGAATTTGAATACCCATTAATGAACCCGGTAATGCGCATCGTAAAAGAGGAGCATATCAAGGTATTAAAACAGGATTTTAACATGCGCTGTAAACTCATTTTACAGGTAGAAAGAAATCAAGAGAAAAAACTGGTTGAAAAATTTAAAACCGTCACAGGATTAACAGTGAAGTAAAAGATTATCAGCAGTTTCCCATAATGGGAAACTGTTTCCCCATATACGACAAAAAAAGGAAAAAGTCAAGAGGGTTATCCCTTTTTTTTAAACCCGATATGTTATTTATTTGTTGAAAAATTACAAAGCAAAACTGTTCAAAATTCCGGCTTGATTTTTAGCGGTTTATACAAAAGTTGTTAATAAAACGATAGATTGTTGATAAAAACTTTACCAACGAATGAAAAAAAAACATGTTGAGGTGTGGGAAAGATGTCTTGCGGTAATTAAAGACAACATTCCTTACCAAAGTTACAAAACCTGGTTTGAACCGATCGTCCCTCTCAAAATTGAGAATAATATTTTGGTGGTACAGGTGCCGAGTCAGTTTTTTTATGAATGGCTGGAAGACCATTACATTAATCTGCTCCGCAAAACCATCAAGCGCGAAATGGGTCCGTCAGGCAGACTGGAGTATAGTATCATCATGGACAACTCAACCCTGAGTCAAAAGCCGGTAACCGTTAACTACCCCACTTCAACCCACAAAGGCATTAAAAACAAGCCGATTAACATGCCACTTGACCTGAACAAAGGTCGTTCACGCGAAATTCCCAATCCGTTTATCATCCCCGGTCTGAAAAAATTAAAAATCGAATCGCAGTTGGTAGAATCATACTCGTTCGACAATTTTGTAGAAGGAGATTGTAACCGCCTGGCCCGTTCGGCCGGATGGGCGGTTGCAGAAAACCCGGGAAAAACCGCTTTTAATCCGCTGTTAATCTACAGTCAGGTCGGACTGGGAAAAACCCACCTTGGCCACGCCATCGGATTACAGGTAAAAGCCAATTTTCCTGATAAAACTGTGCTGTATCTTCAAACAGAGCAATTCATCAATCAATATATCGACTCCGTTCGGAACAACAACCAGAATGATTTTGTTCATTTCTACCAAATGATTGATGTGCTGATTCTTGATGACATTCAGTTTTTGGCCGGAAAAGAAAAAACACAAGACATCTTCTTCCATATTTTCAACCACTTACACCAAAACAACAAACAAATTGTCCTCACATCCGACAAACCACCGGTTGAACTAAAAGGGATGGAACCCCGTTTGCTTTCCCGGTTTAAATGGGGACTGGCAGCTGACCTTCAGGTTCCGGATCTGGAAACCCGCATTGCCATTTTGCAACGCAAACTGTATACTGACGGCATTGAAATGCCCGACGAAGTGGTGGAATATCTTGCTTACAGCATCACCACCAACATCCGCGAAATGGAAGGCGCACTGATCTCCATTCTTGCCCAGGCTTCGCTCAACAAAAAAACCATTACACTCGACCTGGCCAAACAGATGATTGACAAGTTTGTTAAAAATACCACACGCGAAATCTCCATCGACTATATTCAAAAAGTAGTTTGCGATTATTTTAATATTCCGCTGGATGTTTTGAACTCAAAAACACGGAAACGTGAAATTGTACAGGCCCGGCAACTGGCTATGTATTTCTCAAAAAAACACACCAAAAACTCGCTGGCCACCATTGGCCTGCAATGCGGAAATAAAGATCATGCCACGGTTTTACATGCTTGCCGTACAGTAAACAATCTGATAGAAACCGATCGTCGCTTTCGTAATTATGTCGATGAAATTGACAAAAAATTGAAACTATGACACTTTTTTTGACAGAATTCAAATCCCGCGGAATGAAAATTTTGCGGGATTTTTTTATTCCGGCCTTTTGGCATGTCATTTGATTCGCATTTTTTTTGTAAATTGGGGCAAATAAAAAAATTTAAAAACAAGGCTTATGAATGTTTTATTTGTTGATTTGGAAAATGTTTGCCGTTCTCCACTGGCAGAAGCCATCCTGAAGAAGAAATTCAAAGAGCATCATATTCATGGAGAGGTAGACTCGGCAGGATTTGAATCGTTCACCATTAACGAACCTCCGGACAAAAGGGTGGTAAACGTAGCCTTAAAACATGGCTATGCTCCCGAAGGAATGGCCCGGATCTTCCGAAAAGAAGATTTCGACCTTTTCGATAAGATTTATGTGATGGATACCCAAAACTATAACGACGTAATGGCCCTGGCCAAGAAGGATCAGCACAAAGAAAAAGTAGAATATCTTCTGGATGTACTGGACGACGGAAAGAACAAAACCGTTCCCAATCCATACAATACCGGTGAATCGGATTGTGAAAATATTTTTGAACTACTCGATAAAGCCACAGACAAAATTGTGGAGCTGGCCCGGGCAGAAAAACAGAATGCATAAAATATGAGGTATCCTTCACGGGAGCAATTAAAAGATGCTGCAAACCGGATTGCTTTTGGTATTCACCATACACCGGTTTTGCAATCCGGTTATTTTAACCACACTTTTCGTTCAGATCTTTTTTTCAAATGCGAGAACTTTCAAAAAGTCGGGGCTTTTAAGTCGCGGGGGGCAATCAATGCTGTTTTTTCACTCTCCGACGAAGCCGCGGCAAACGGAGTAGCCACTCATTCTTCCGGTAATCATGCACAGGCTCTTGCCCGTGCTGCCGCTTTAAGAAAAATTCCGGCTTACATTGTAATGCCCGAAAATGCACCGAAAGTAAAAATCAATGCCGTAAAAGGCTACGGCGGACAAATCACCTTTTGCAAACCTACCCTGGAAGCCCGCGAATCTACTCTGAAACAGATTATCCGCAAAACCGGCGCTACAGAAATACATCCGTATAACAATTTACAGGTTATTGAAGGACAGGCAACCGCAGCCATGGAACTTCTGGAAGAACATCCGGACATCGATTTATTGCTTTGTCCTGTAGGCGGCGGCGGATTGCTGAGTGGCACGGCATTGGCGGCCCATTACTTTTCACAGAAAGCAACGGTAATTGCCTGTGAGCCTGCCAGAGCCGATGATGCATACCGCTCTTTTCTTGCGGGGAAAATCATTCCCAGCACACAACCCAAAACCATTGCCGACGGCCTGTTAACTTCGTTGGGCGATATCACGTTCCCCATCATCCGGCAGTTTGTATCAAAAATTGTAACCGTAAAGGAAGAAAGCATTATCCAGGCCATGCGTTTGGTTTTTGAGCGAATGAAAATTGTAATTGAACCTTCGGCTGCCGTGCCACTGGCTGCCGTGCTGGAGAAAAAAATAGACATCGCCCACAAAAAAACCGGAATTATCCTTTCGGGAGGAAATGTTGACTTAGGACATCTGCCCTGGTAAAATACCTGTTTTATGACAAAAAACAAAAAAGGAACTTTGTATTTGTTTCCGGTAACACTGGGAAACAACGACCAGATTCATCATGTTATTCCGGAATGGAATCATCAAATTTTACATACAATCCGGTATTTTGTAGTAGAAAATATCCGCTCAGCCCGGCGCTTTATCCGGAAAAGCGGACATCCTTTACCCATTGACGACATGCAGTTTTTCGAGCTGAACAAACACACACCCGAAGAAAAGATTGCTTCTTTTCTGAAACCATTAACAAAAGGAGAAGATATGGGTGTGTTATCGGAAGCCGGCACACCGGCGGTGGCCGACCCCGGAGCACAGGTTGTTCAGGAAGCCCACCGGCAAAACATACGCGTGGTTCCGCTTACCGGCCCCAACTCGCTGATACTGGCATTAATGGCATCAGGATTCAATGGACAGCAATTTCGTTTTCACGGCTATCTTCCGGTAGATTCAAATCTAAGGGCCAAAAAGATCCGCGAGCTGGAACAGCATGCCCAAAAGTACAACGAAAGCCAATTGTTCATCGAAACTCCTTACCGGAACCGTCAAATGCTGGAAACCCTGTTAAAAGTATGCCGGCCCCAAACACAACTTTGTATTGCCTGTAATCTTACCCTTCCGGACGAATGGATTATATCAAAAACTATTGGCCAATGGAAAAAAGAAAAAGCAGACTTTCATAAAAAGCCTGCCGTTTTCATTTTGTTTTCATAAAAAAAAGACAACCGCAAACAGCCGTTACCCTTTTGTTTTTTTATTCATGGTGGTGACCACCGGCATGGGCATGTCCGTGGGCCAACTCTTCTTCCGTAGCATCGCGCACATCCAGTACGGTGCCTGAAAAATAAAGATTTTCACCAGCCAACGGATGATTAAAATCCATAATCACGCTGTCATCTTCTACGGCCAGCACTTTGCCATCCAACGGATTACCCTGATTGTCCTGCATGGTAATGGTTTTTCCAACAGCAACCATTTCAGGATCAAATTTTCCATCGATTTCAAAGATCTTTTTATCCAGTTTCAAAATGGCTTCGTCCGAAGGATTACCATATCCTTCTTCGGCTGAAAGTTGAAAACCAAACGTATCACCGGCTTCCAAACCGTTGATATTTTTTTCAAAAGCGGGGAGTAATGCTCCCACGCCAAATAATTGTACAAAAGGCCGGCTTTCGTCAACCTGTTGAATAATTTTTCCATTTTCATCATTCAGGCGTAAGGTATAGGTCATGGTAACCACCTTGTTATTTCCTGCTTTCATTTGTTTATAATTTTTGTTATTGACTATATGAATTTACCATGACCGACAAACATTTCCTTAAAAAGGCAATATCAAAACCAATCACGGGTATTTCTAAAATTTTCATTAAAAATCTGAAATAAAGCGGATGCAAAGGTAGGTATAATTATCTTTGTGCTATGAAAACGAGAAAGAATTGCAGTAAATTCCTTTCTTTTTCACGAAATAAGTATTTAATTTTCACGGGTTAATGTAAAATTCCATAAACAAGTTTAATTTACAGCCATTTTACCAAAACTTAAAACGAGAAAGCCTTGCAAAATACCATTCTTAAAATTAACGGACTCAGTAAATCTTACGGTAGGCTAAAAGCACTGGACAATCTGACATTGACGGTTGAAAAGGGAAATGTTTATGGTATTTTAGGGCCTAACGGTAGTGGGAAAACCACCACATTGGGAATTTTACTTGACATTATTAAGCCTGACAGTGGAAGTTTTCGCTGGTTCGGACAAGATCCGGATGCCCGGCTTCGCCGGCGCATTGGCGCATTGCTGGAGCAACCCCTGTTCTACCCGACTTTATCGGCTGTGGACAACCTGAAAATCGTAGCCGACATTCGCCGTGTTCCGTACAACCAAATCGACCAGGTACTGGAACAAACCGGCATGGGAGAAAAAAAGCTTTATAAATACAGTACGTTCTCTTTGGGAATGAAACAACGCCTGGCCATTGCTGCCGCACTGCTTGGAAATCCGGAAGTACTTATCCTGGACGAGCCCACCAACGGACTGGATCCGCGCGGAATTGCCGACATCCGGAACCTGATCATCCGGATAGCCCGGCAGGGAACCACCATCATTCTTGCCAGCCATCTTTTAGATGAAGTGGAAAAGGTTTGCACCCATGTTTTGGTTCTCGAAAAAGGGAAAAAACGGTATGCCGGACCGGTAAAAGAAGCCCTTGGAAAAGCCAACATCATGGAAGTAGCCGCTTCATTGCCCGAAGAACTGCATCAGGCACTTCAGACCATTCCGGAAATCAAATCCATTGTCCAAAAAAATGAAAAATTTGTTATCGAAACAGAAGAGCAGCTGACACCGGACCGGCTCAACAAAATGCTGGCCGAAAAAAACATTTTCCTGACCCATTTAACCGAGCAACAAAAAACACTCGAAAACTATTTTTTGGAACTTTTATCCGACAAATCATGAAAAGACTCCTCCTTATCGACTTTCGAAAATATTCACACAACCGGACTTTCTGGACTTTGGGGATATTGTATCTGGTACTCATGGTTTTTGTTTTTGTGGTCATTCAGTCTTTTTTAAATCATGCCGTTATCAATGCCGGGAAAAATTCTTCCGTTGCCATTCCCCAATTTTCGTTGTATAGTTTTCCGTATGTCTGGCACAACTTAGCCTATCTGGCCGGGTTTTTTAAGATTTTCCTCGCGCTTATTGTTATCATTTTTGTGACCAATGAATTTCAATACAAAACCATTCGTCAAAATGTGATGTCCGGAATGAGCCGCACAGAATTTATCGGTTCTAAAATCATTTTTGCCGGAATGATTGCTTTGGCAGCCACCTTGATTTTGTTGTTATCCGGAGGGATACTGGGACTGGCCAATACCGAAAAAATTACTTTTGTTTCTGTTTTTTCACAAATGCAATTTGTAGCCGCTTATTTTCTGGAAATATTCACCTTTTTATTGTTGGCACTGTTGTTTGCCTTTGTGCTTCAAAAACAAGGATTGGCCATCGGCATTTTTGCCCTTTATTATTACGTGCTAGAACCGATTTTGGGCTATCGGCTTCCGGCTCATGTGGCCCGCTATCTTCCTGTAAAATCCATTACCCATCTTATTGATGTTCCCAATTCAGCTTTGATGAAACTTTTTGGAGTACAATTCAGGACAACCATTTCAATGGCAGATGTTGTTGCTTGTTTCACTTATTCTCTGCTGTTCTCCGTACTGATTTATCTTTATCTAAAGAATCGGGATTTATAATATAATCTCCCTGACCGGAACAACCGGTAAATTTTTTAATGTCACTAACAAATACAAAACGGTTCATACCCATGCTAAAAAAATATTTTTCTTTTTCATTCATCCTGCTCCTCCTGATGGCCGCTGCCTCCTGTTCAAGAAAAGGTTTGCCAGTAGAAAAACAAACTTTTTCTTCTGCTAACGGAAAATACGATGCCGCTCCGCCGGCCGCCGGGGTTTCTTCGGCCTTAAGTCAAATTGCCCAATCCGTTTACAAACTCAACGTAATTGCTTTTTATAAAAGTTACGCTTTTTATCCGGAAGAAAAAATGACGCTGCCGGCTTTCCGGAAGAAAATAGCTACCGAAAAAATTTATGCTTCATCCATTGCCAGCAAATCGGTTTTGGGTACGGCTTCGGTTATCGGAAGTAATGAACAACAGACCCTGTTTTTAACCTGTGCCCACGTAGTTCATTTTCCGGATACTGTCATCAACTATTTTCCTGATCATCCCGGAGTTATCAGCAGCATCTCCATTAAAGTAAAACAAAAAAATTATGTTGCCGGACTGGAATATCCGGAAGCCGTTTTGCTGGCAGCCGATACGGTAAATGACATTGCCCTGTTGAAAGCCCGACATACCCCAAACGAAAAAATGCAGGCAATTCCATTTAAGCCGGGAAATACAAACGAATTAAACTGGGGAACTTTTGTTTACGTGATGGGATTTCCGAAAGGACAAAAAATGGTGGAAAGCGGCATTGTTAGCAAGCCCGAAAAACCCAACAGCCCGTTTTTTCTGATCAATGCTGTTTTTAACCGGGGCATCAGTGGCGGACCCGTTTTTGCTTTACGCGACGGAAGCAATGGTTTTGAATGGGTAGGGATGGTCAAATCATCTCCCGCGACCGATATCTTTTATCTGGAACCGGCAATAAACAACAAAAACCAGTATAATCCGGCAGCTCCCTACCATGGCATACTACATATTAACAAAAAAAAGATGATAAATTATGGAATTACTTTTTCGGTTTCAATAGAAGAAATTGTTAAGTTTGTCGAAGAAAAGAAAGCTGATTTGAAAAAACAAGGGGTTGATATTCAGACAGTTTTCGATCAAATACCATGATAAAAACTGGTTTTTATCATTTTTTAGGGGGCGATTTGAAAGAAAAAGAAAAAAAGAGAAAAACGGAGGGCGAATATCTTAAATATAAGATCAGCTTCGGAAAAAGAGTATTCGATATTGTCTTTTCCATTTTTGCTTTGCTCTTCTTTTTACCGGTTATCATCCTGATTGCCATAGCCATCAAGCTGGAAAGTAAAGGGCCGGTAATCTTTTCTCAGAAAAGAGTAGGAACCGGTTACGATATCTTTACATTTTATAAATTCCGCACCATGCGGAAAGATGCGGATAAAGAAAAACAACATCTTTCCAATTTAAATGAATACCTGAAACAGGAACATAATCCGGAACTACAGCTTAAGAAATATAAACTCGATGACTGCCCCGAATGTAAACGCCTTGGCCATGCCTGTTCACCCATTCTTTACATTGACGGTGTTGAGATATGCGAGAACAATTACCACCGGCTCCGGAAACTTAACCTGCTCCAGAACACCTTTTTCAAAGTAAAGGAAGATCCGCGCATCACTAAAGTAGGACGGTTTTTACGGCAATACCACCTGGATGAAATTCCACAATTCTATAATGTTTTACGCGGTGACATGTCGGTTGTGGGAAACCGCCCGCTGCCATTGTACGAAGCCGAGCACCTGACTACCGATGAATGGGCTTACCGGTTTATGGCTCCTGCCGGCATTACCGGACTCTGGCAAATTCATGCTTCCGAAGTCCATAACCCGGAAGAACGGATTGCTTTTGACAACCAATACGCCATGATTGCCGGTTTTGGCACCGATCTGAAAATCATTCTCAAGACCATTATTACCTTTTTCCGGTTTAGGAAGGTGTCGTATTAAGCTTCTCTATTTGTTTTTCAATGGCACTTTTACGTTGTAATAACGTGGGATGCGAGTAATGGAAAAAAACATACAGCGGATGCGGCTGCAAATTACTTAAACTGGATACTGACAACCGGATCAAAGCATTGACCAGACTTTTTCCCAACCCGGCAGAAACGGCAAAAGCATCCGCCTGATATTCATGACGGCGCGAAAGAACATTCTCCACAATCCCCAATATAAATGAAACCGGAGCATAAAGCAGCGAGAAAGCCAGCAATCCGGCATAAAATGAAGCGTTCTGCACACCAATTGCCTGCGAAAATTCCGGCATGGACAACGCTTTGCCCAACAGGAAAAATAAAACCAGCATTTCGGCCAGCGAAACTACAAGCCCTTTGTAAATGTGTTTCTTGCGGTAATGCCCGATTTCATGAGCCAATACGGCAACAATCTCTTCTGTGGAAAGTTCTTCCAGCAAGGTATCGTACAAAATAATCTTCTTTTTCGGACCTAACCCACTGAAATAAGCATTTGCTTTTGTACTTCGTTTAGAGCCGTCCATAATATAAATTCCGGTGAGGGGAAATCCGGTCTGTGCGGCCAATTTTTCGATGGCCGTTTTGAGTTCTCCTTCTTCAAGTGGCCGCAATTTATTAAACAGGGGAACAATAAGCGAAGTATAAAACATGGCCATAAAAATCATAAAAAGGCTCACTCCGGCAAAGGCAATAAGCCAAAAAACTGCTCCGCCGGCAGTATAAGCCCATTGTATAAACAAAAGCAATCCGCCACCAACAACACCACTGACGAGCCACATTTTCAGCTTATCGGTAACAAAAACAGGAACTGTTGTTTTGTTAAACCCAAATTTTTCTTCAATAACAAAAGTACCATACCATTGAAACGGCAACGTAAGTACATCAAGAGAAAAACCCAAAATTCCAAAAAACAAAAGGGTTTGCCCGTACGGATTGGGAGTAAGCTTTCTGACTACCTCATCCAAAAAAGCAAAACCATGAAAAAGCAACATGGCCAACACCAACAAAAACACAAAAGCGGATTGCACCATCGACAACCGGCTGTTGGCTTTCAGATATTGCTGTGATGCCGCATATTTTTCTGCATTGTAAATACCCGACAATGCTGCAGGAAGCTCCGGACTAAGATGTTTTAAATTCAACCGGTCGAGCCACCGTTCAAACACGAAATCCAAAACAAGAATCCACAATATCAGTTCAAACAACAGATGAGCCATTTTTATTTTTTTAGATATAACCTACAATCCGATAAACCAGATACCCAAAAACTTCATGAACCATTCCGTTCCATATCAGAAAATTAGCCGCATCCGGAATCAAAAAATACTCCGGATTCCATTGCACATCCGTATTGAGCAAATTGGTAACATAAGGCGTTACTTTTATTCCCTCATGTCTGAAACAGGCCAAAGCACGACGCATATGTAACGAAGAAGTAAACAGCAAAACAGAATGGAGACGGGGATGGCGACGAAGGATTTTTTTGGCATAAACCGCATTTTCATGGGTGTTTTCCGCCAGTGTATCCGTCAAAATATCTTTTTCAGGAATTCCGATGCGCACCAAAAAATCATGCAATAACCGGCCCTCTTTCACCTGCAAATACATCAGGTTTCCGGAAGCTCCGGTTACCATTATCTTTTTGATTTTTCCCTGTTTATACATTTCTACGGCCTGCAGCAACCGGTCAATATTTCCTTTGTAAGTTACCCGGTGAACTTTTGCATCATAAGTAGCTGTTGAACCGCCTAATACTATTCCCACATCATATTTCCGGTGAACAGGTACCGGCTGAATCGTCCACAACGAAACCAGTTTATTCACCAAAAAAGTGTTGGAAAACAAAAACAACAATACAAAAGCGGTTACCGTACAACGCCGTATTGTTTTAGCTTTTCGTGAGAAAATGGCAACAGCCAGCAATCCCACAATCCACACCAAAGGATGAAAAAGATAAGTAAGTATTTTGGATACAATAAAAAACATGGCACAAAAAATACGGTCCCCAGCAAAACACCGGGAATCAAAACAGCAACATCACCTATCGGGAAATCCGGAAATGAAATCCGGATCAGGTACTCATGGCACCACACACATTAATCACCTGTCCGCTTACGTAAGACGAGAGTTCTGATGCCAGAAATGTAGCCACATCAGCAACATCTTCCGGTTTTCCGGCACGACGTAACGGAATGGTTTTTATCCATGCTTCACGCACTTCTTCCGACAGCTTTTTAGTCATTTCGGTTTCGATGAACCCCGGAGCAATGGCATTACAACGGATTCCTCTGGAGCCCAGCTCTTTGGCCACCGATTTGGTAAAACCAATCAGTCCGGCTTTAGAAGCAGAATAATTTGCCTGGCCGGCATTTCCGTTCACGCCCACCACCGAACTCATGTTAATAATCGAACCACTGCGTTGTTTCATCATATAACGCTGAACAGCTTTTGTAAGATTAAAAGCCGATTTCAGGTTTACCGTCAAAACAGCATCCCAGTCCTGTTCGGTCATACGAAGCAACAAATTATCCCGCGTGATTCCTGCATTATTCACCAAAATATCTACTTTTCCAAAATCTTTTACCACTTGGTTTACCAATTTCTCGCTATCGGAAAAAGAGGCCGCATTGGAGGCATACCCTTTGGATTTTACACCCAAAGCCGCAATTTCTTTTTCTGTAGCCGCCATATTTTCATCATAATTCAAATCGCTGAAAGCCACATCGGCACCTTCAGCAGCAAATTTCAGGGCAATTGCCTTACCTATTCCTCTTGCTGCTCCCGTGATAAGAGCAACTTTTCCAGTAAGTAAATTCATATTCTTTGGATTTTAAAGTTTCGAGGGTCAAATGTACATGAAATTTTTTGTGCAGCATACCGGCCTGTCAATTCAATAAAATTTTTTCGTGTATATCGATTTTATTTTATTCGTAATTTTGCAGCGCTATGGATATCGAAAAATTTAAACAGGAACTGGACGAACTTTTCCGGCTTTTTAACAAGCTAATGGAAAAACAGGGCTCAGAAATGGAAAACATTCCGGGCATCAATAAAATGATGGTCGAACAGTTTAAAGTGTTTTTCACCAACTACGAAAGCATGAAAGACCAGATTGCCTACCAGTTACAAGGTCAGTTTGGCGACTCCATTCAAGAGATGGTGGAAACCCTCATCCGGCAATTACGTGACGAACTGGGAGAAGAAGACTGGATGATTGCACAGGAAGAGGAGCCTCAGGCTGAGATTTCCCATACACCTACTCCACAGGGAGGAACCACAGATCCGGAAAAAGAGATCGCAGAAATTGACGAGATGCTGAAAAATCCAAATCTGACACCGGAACAAATTGATGCCTTGCTCGACCGCCGTTCACAGCTAAAATAAGTTTTCTCATTAAAAAATGATCCGGAACCTCCGGCCTGCCTATGTTTGAAAAAATCAAACGTTATTTCAGGAATTATTTTAAAAAGCGAAAACCATTCGCTATTGCTACCGATATCTTGTTTTGGGGACTGATCATCCTGCTCATTATTCCTTCTACACGGGTTCCGGTTTCTGCTTTTTTTATTCGGCTTACCTCGTTTGCACCGTCAGAATTAAAAGCCGATAAACAATATCAACTTTCGGAAAATACCCTGCAATGGCCGGTTCAGGATTTATCAGGGAAAACCGTTCCGTTTTCCTCCTTCTTAAAAAAACCTGTGTTTGTAAATGTCTGGGCAACATGGTGTCCGCCCTGCCGTGCAGAACTGCCCGGCATTCAAAAGCTGTACGAAGAGTATAAAAACCAGGTTCAGTTTATCTTGTTAACCAACGAAACAACAAATCTCATCACCACATTTGCCCAAAAGCATCATTATAACGATTTACCCTTTTTTCGGTATCATTATTTGCCCCCTGACTTTTCTACCAAAAGTATTCCGGCCACCTTTATCATTTCAAAAGAAGGGAAAGTGGTTTTAATAAAAAAAGGAGCCGCACGCTGGAATGCCGGCAAAGTAAAAAAGCTACTTGAACAGCTTATTAAACAATAAAAGGGTATATGATTTGTTATATCTTTGTAAAAATCTTTGTAAAATTTTAAACAGAAAAATATGAAACGTCTTCCGTTAATCCTTGCTTTAATCGTTCTGTTTTCAGGCATCCAGTATGTCCAGGCCCAATCATCACTTACCGAAAGTGCCATGAAAAAAGTAACCATCGGACTGGATATATTTACCGATGTGTGGGTTAATGCTCCTACAAATGTGGATATCAGAGCAATAAACCCATCAGCCAATACTTATCTGACTTACAATTTTGTTGTAGGAAACAGTAAAAATCTCACTTTTGGTATTGGAGTGGGTGTGGGAAATCACAACATGTACAGCAACGATGGGGTAATTGAAAATATAAAAGCCGATACCATCCGTTATGTTCCGGTTGATTCTGACGTGGACATGAAACGTTCGAAATTATCGGTTACCTATCTTGAATTTCCGATGGAATTACGGTTTAAGAGCCCCAAAGGATTTAAAATAAGTCTTGGTTTCAAATTGGGATACCTGATTGACAGCAAAGAAAAATATGTGGGAAACACTACGGCTTACGAATCTACACAAGTAATAAAAAGGAAACGAATCAGCCAGGTAAACACTTTTTCCTATAGCCCGACTTTCCGACTGGGATACAAATCATTCAATCTGTTTTTCTCTTATTCACTGGGCACTGTATTCCGTGTTGACCATGGTCCGCAGCTCCATCCCATGTCAATTGGTATCACGCTTACTCCTTTTTAGAGTAAAAAGAAAAGCGTACTCATAACGCCTACGCCGAGGAGCCATCCCGAGTAAACTTCAAAAGGGGTATGGGCTTTGCATTTTAACCGGGCATAACCGGTTAATCCGGAAATGATAATTACACCAAAAAGGTAAAAATAAAGCGGGATTCCGGATGTAATCCCAAAAGCTATCAATGCGCCGGTGAATCCGCCCCAGGCCATCATGTGCTGGCTGATCTTATAAAAATAGTTCAAAACTATCCCCAGCAACACCAACACAGTAGAACCCAACATAAAAAGGGTAGCCGGCTGAAAAACCGGTAATTGTTTTAACGAATAAAAGGCAACATAAAAAAAGGTTGCGATAATCATCATCGGGAAAAACCGCTCGTTTCTGCGGCGCATTTCCAGACTCTCTATTATTTTAAACAACCACATCCCTACAGCAACAAGAGACGGTAAAACAAATGTGAGAATAAAAACAAAAAGCAACACCGTTCGTTTGATATGTGCAGGAATACCCAGCAACTGATACAACGGCAACCTGAAAAGAACCAACAAGAAATAAGAGGGAACCAACAGCGGGTGGAAAAGGAAAGAAAAGATGCGCGCCAACGTTTTTTCCATGGATTTCATTTTACAGTAAAAACCACTTTTAATTATTCAGTTCTTTCCGAAGCCGGGCAACCGGAATACCCAGTTGTTCACGATATTTGGCCACGGTGCGGCGGGCAATAGGATAACCTTTTTCGCGAAGCGCTTTCATCAGTTGTTCATCGGTAAGAGGTTTTTTCTTGTCTTCGTTTTCAATCAAATTCTTTAAAATGGTTTTTACTTCCCGGGTCGACACTTCTTCGCCATCGTCTTTTTTCATCGACTCACTAAAAAAGCTTTTCAGCAGAAAAGTCCCAAAAGGCGTTTGTACGTATTTGCTGTTGGCCACCCGCGAGATGGTAGAGACATCCATTCCCACAATATCGGCAATATCTTTCAGAATCATGGGACGCAACTTGGTTTCATCGCCCGTCAAAAAATATTCCCGCTGGTAATCCATAATGGCTTTCATGGTAATATAAAGCGTATTCTGCCTTTGCTTTACTGCTTCAATAAACCACTTGGCCGAATCCATTTTCTTTTTAATAAAGCTAAATGTTTCTTTTTCCGCCTTTCTTTTTTTACTCTTGGCCAGATCGTTGAGCATAGCAGAATACGTCTGACTCACCCGTAGTTCGGGCATATTCCAGGTATTCAGCGTAAGTTCAAGTTCACCGTTATTGTTGGTAATGGTAAAATCGGGGATAATGTATTGGTTGGTACGGGAGGTTTCGCCCAAAGAATTTCCAGGTTTCGGATTTAACGACAATATTACATCCAGCGCTTCTTTAAGTTGCTGTTCCGTAATATTGAGCCGTTTCATGATTTTTTCATAGTGCTTTTTGGTAAATTCATTGAAGTAGCGTTTTAGGATTTTATACGCAATCTCCAGGGTTTCCGAATCTTCGGTTTTCATTTTATGTTTCAGCTGAATCAGCAGGCACTCCTGCAAATTGCGGCCACCCACGCCCGGAGGATCAAATTCCTGAATGATGGAGAGCACTTCTTCCACATCTTCTTTTTTCACCTCGAGATTTTGCATGAAAGCCAAATCATCCACCATGGCATCCACCGACCGTTGCAGATATCCTGAATCGTCAATATTTCCAATGATATACTCTCCGATTTTGCGTTTTTTCTCGTCGAGGTGTTGCATTCCCAATTGCTGTTTCAGCAATTCATGAAAGCTGATACCGGTGGAAAACGGAATTTCTTTGCGTTCTTCATCACGACTCCGGTTATCAATTTGCAGCTTATACTCCGGAATTTCATCTTCACTTTTGTAATAATCCTCTACATCAAAATCGTCATGCAGATCATCGGTCGATTCCTGAATATCCGGTTCATCCGGACTTTCTTCGGCTTTGTTTCCCTCAAAATCTTCCGATTGGTTTTCAAAAGTGTCGGCTTCAAGAGCGGGGTTCTCTTCAATTTCCTGTTTTATCCGTTGCTCCAGTTCGTTGGCAGGAATCTGCAATAGTTTCATCAACAGAATTTGCTGAGGAGAAAGCTTTTGCAATAATTTTTGCTGTAATCGCTGCCGTAACATAGTTTACCAATTAGTCGTATTACAAATGTAAAAAGTTTTTTAAAGTGGCATGGTTTTAGTGGAAAATCTTTTTCACAAAAACAAAACAAAAAAGGCTGTCCGGCATAATTCCGGACAGCCTTTTTTATATAAAATACTTTTTAGTTAAAAATGTACCGGAGTCCGATCTGCATTTGCCATTTGGAACGCAAAGAAACGTCATCTACGTACGAGCTTTTCAGGTTAGGATCAAATTTAAAATAAGGAACACCGTTTTTATCCACACCGGTAACCGTAATCGGTTCGGTAGTGGTGGCAAACTTACGAACACCCCATTTTGAACTGATCATATTCCCCAGGTTCAAGATATCCACTGAAATCTGGAACTTATGTTTGTTATTTTTGTCCACAGCAATATCCTGCAAGAATCTAAAATCAAGCTGGCTGTACCAGGGCAACATCGCGCCATTCCGTTCAGCATATTTTCCACGACGGGTTTTCAGATAATCATCCTGATTAATAAATGCATTCAGGGCAGCCCATTGTTCGGCGGCATCAGGAGCTACGGTGGCATTTCCATCAGCATCAACGGTTCCAAAATGAATATCATTTTCATCTTTCGGTACATAAATCAGGTCGTTATTTATAATATTATCCTGATTTAAATCACCGGCATATACGTACGAATAACGACCGCCTTTTCCGGTTTCATAAAAGAAAGAGAAAGTGGAAGCCATTCTGCCATACCGAATGCTATAAGTAGCACTGGCAATAATCCGGTGTTGTAATCCAAAACCAGACCAGGAATACATAGAATGATTGGGATTGCCCACTACAGGACGACTCTGAAAAGCGTTGGCAGCAATTTTCGATGTTAAAGAGGTAATGTCTTTGGCATCCAGATAACTATAAGCAGCCATCAAATTCAAACCAAAATCCCAGGTTTTCGACACTTTAGCCGTAAAAGTATACTGGTATCCTTTGCTCGAGTTATCCATAACAATGGTTCCGGCATCAAGATAACCAATGGCATCCGGACTTGATGAATAGATATTTCTTTCGGCAAAGCTGGTAAAAATCTGACGGGTATCCCCGGTTCCAGTCAAATTACCGGTAGGCGGTTTCATGTTGTAATTGTGGTGAATAATTCCGGTAATGGTTTTGGAATAAATATTTTCGATAGTCACCATCCAGTTTTTACCCAGTTTCATATCAATGGCCAAATCGTTTTTCCATTCTTGTGGCCAGCGGAAATCATCCACAGTAGCATTTACCTGATAGGTGTATCCCGGATAAATACCGGCGTTGGTCGACTGGTTTCCGAGCCATACAAAAGGAATTCGTCCACTGAAAATTCCGGAACCTCCCCGCAACTGCATGGTTTTGTCACCTTTAATATCCCAGTTAAAGCCAATACGTGGCGACCACATGATTTTCGACTTCGGCCATTTGGTAGCATCCACTTTTACCGGATTACCATTTTCGTCTACCCAGCCGTCAAAATTTTTAACCACATCGGTAGCTTCTGTTTCAGGAATCTGGTTGAAATAGATAGGAACATCAATACGTAAACCATAAGTCAGGTTAAAACGGTCACTAATCTGCCATTCATCCTGAGCATACAGTGCCAACTGTCCAACTTTCAAATAAGAAACCTGGTATGGTTTTTTTTGTGATTCCCGAACCTGCTCGTTAAAGTTTATTCCGGTAATGGAGTCGTTTTCCAAAAAGCTTTTTACACTGTAAAACTTATCCCAGGGATAATAAAATAAGTTAAAGGAATTTTCAAATCGGAAATAATCGAAACTTACTCCCCCGGTGATGGTATGTTTATTAGCATAATAGCTTAAGTTATCCGAGAACTGAATAACATCCTGATTCAAAATATTATGTGTTGAAAACATTTCGGATCCAGCAGTAATTGCCAACTGTCCGTACTGGTTAAAAATATCAACTACCGGAAAAGGTTTTGAAAAAGGAATACGATAGTCACGAAAAGCCGTATAACCGGCAATTATTTTGTTTGAAACTTTATTGGAAAAAATAGAGTTTAACTCGGCTACAATCGATTGCAGGTTGTTATAAATTCTGTACGAAGAATTTTCAAACGGCAAACGGTAGCTGGTCGGGCCACGTCCAATAATGGCTGTAGGATGAGGAAGTTTATCCTGCCATGAATGAAGCATATTATACCGAACCGTCAGGTTGTGATTTTTTGAAATGTTCCAGTCAATTTTTGCCAGGATTTTATAATTCTGTTTCTGATGATTATATCCCTGATAAGCTCCCGGGTCGTAACCCCAGTAATCTCTAAAGCGTTCCTGAACCATCCGGATACTATCTTCCGATACAGTAGTCACATTGGATTGTCCGATGTTCTGATCGTTATAAGCCACCCAGTTATGAGCCAATTCGTCACGGGCTTCTCCTTCGGCATTTACAAAGAAGAAAAGTTTGTTTTTAATAATCGGCCCGCCAAAGCTAACCCCATATTGCTGGGTATTAAAATATAAGTTCGGAGCATCAACATCCCCTACTTTTGTACCCACCATGTTTTTATCACGGAAAAAGGTATAAATACTTCCTTTAAAGGTGTTGGTTCCTGATTTGGTTACCGCATTAATACCGGCACCGGTAAAACCTCCTTCCCGCACATCGAACGGAGCCAAAGAAACCTGAACCTGAGCAATGGCATCAAGGGAAACCGGCTGGGCATCGGTTTGTCCGCCCGGCGTGGCATCACCCAAACCAAAGGAGTTATTAAAAACCGAACCATCCAAAGAGAAGTTGTTATAACGGTCGTTATTACCGCCAAAACTATACCCGTCTGATTCGGGGGTAAGCCGGGTAATATCTTTCAGACTTCGTTTAATGGTAGGCATGTCCTCAATTTCTTTGTGACTGATGCTGGTCATGGCCCCCGTACGGTCTGCATTGATCACGCCGGTAGTATTACCCTTAATTTCCACCTCTCCGATATTTACAGAGGTTTCGGTTAAAACCACTTTAATATCAGCGGTTTTGTTCAGGTCAAGGTAAAGGCCCTTGACTTCTTCTGTTTTATACCCCACAGAACTCACTCTGACGGTATACGGACCGCCAATTTTCATGTTCCGGATATAGAACAACCCATCTTCCGAGGTAATTGTTCCGTATTGTGTTCCGGTAGGTGTGTGGATGGCTAAAACCGTAGCGGCAAAAAGCGGTTTGCCATTTTGGTCAACCACCTGTCCCTTTAATGCTGCAGTGGTTACCCCCTGCGAATAAACTGATGTACTTAACCCCCACATAACAAGCAGGAGCATTGAAAAACGTAAAAATAACTTCATAAGCGTTAATTTTTGGATTAAAAAATAAAGGATCGAAAGGTATAGCAAATATTCACTTACGTTAATCCGTTTTTTTTGTTAAATTTTAACGGTTATTAACAAATGGAAGTGAACCGTATGTTAAAAAACTGAATAAAAGAAGGTTATTTTTACGTCAATTTGTTCAAAAGTCGAAAAAAATATTTAAATTTTCGAAACCATACAAAATAAGAAATTGTCAATCAGAATTTTACCGTTTTACTGTTCCGATAAACCATCCTGAAGCTCTTTAAATACCGCGTTGACTTCATTTTCGGTCTGATGTAAAACGGCTTTGCAAATACGGATTAATTCTGCCGCTCTTTTTACCTTTCCGGACAACTCATCAACCGAAATATTTTCATTTTCTATCTCTGAGACAATCTCTTCCAGCTCTTCAAGCGCTTGTGAATAATTTAACTTTTTCATGCCTTTTTTATTTGATAATACTTTTTATTTCACCGTCGAACAGACGGGTAATCATTTCCCGGCCTTTTTCTACCTGCTTTACCGATTGTAAAAGTTTTCCATTCATAGTGGAAATACTGTACCCTTTTTTTAGGATATTTTCCGGCTTCATCAGGTCAACCTTGCTCTCCACGTGGTCAACACGGTCTTTTTCCCGCCTAAATCGCTGCTGAACATATATTTGCAACAACTTTTGCACATTCAACAGCTTTTCTTTTTCAAATTGTGTCTGTTGTATCGGAGCATATTTTAAAGATGAAATAACACGATAAAAATGATTTTGTTGCCGGGAAAGAAACTGTACGCTTTGCTGTTCAAAATTTTTCAACACATAATTCCAGTGTGTTTCATAATATTGAAAAAGATTCCGGGTTTGATTTTCAAACATACCAGCCATTTGAAGAAAAGCCTGTTTTTCAGTCTTCAATTTATTTTGTGAAAACCGTATCAGCTTTTCTGCAGCCTCATCTACACGATTTTCAAAATCCTGAAATCGCCGGAGAAAAAAATGAGCCGCTTCGGTAGGTGTAATTTTGTTGGCATAGGCCACCATCTGCACAACGGTCAGGTTGGTAGAATGACCTATTCCGGTAATTACAGGCAAAGGGCACTGTGCCACGGCTTTAGCAAGAAGATAATGATCGTAGGCATTCAATCCCACATCACCACCTCCACCCCGGATAATAACTACGGCATCAAACTGATGAGAGCGGTCAGCAATGGCGTTCAGCTGCGAACGAATGGATTGTACTGCACCATCACCTTGTAACAAAGCCGGAAATAATGTCAGCTGAAACCGATAACCTTCCGCATTATTTTCCAAAATATTCCGGAAATCGCTGTATCCCTTGCTCGTTTCCACAGAAATAACGGCTAGCCGTTTAGGCAACAATGGCAAAGTCCGTTTTTTGTTTTCATCCAAGAGGTTTTCTCTTTTCAGCTTTTCAATGGTGAGCTGTTTTTCGCGGGCCATTTCGCCCAGAGTAAAAGATGGCTCCACATCCAGGATGTTCAACGCCAAGCCATAACGTTCATGAAAATTGATTTTTGCCAGGAACAAGATTTTTTGTCCGTCTTTTAACGGTTCACCCGTCACCTCCACAAACTTTTGATTGATCCGGCCATAATTTCCGGCCCACAGGTTCGCACGAATCTGGGCTTTAACCACTCCTTGCTGCTTTTCCACCAAATCGGGATAACAATGGCCGCTTTGGGGATAATAATTCAACTTGGCAATTTCGGCTTTAATCCAATATGCATCCGGATAGGTATGCTGTATCATCCGGCTAATGCTTTTAGAAAGCTCCAGCAGGCTGTAAATCTTACGGTTATTTTCTGTTTCCGGCATAGGCACAAAGATAAGGCGAAAAAGATAATTCTATTTTGTCAGCACGGTTTTAATTTACCTGAAAATCCCCATAAAATCATCGTCCGGGCGGATGCCCGGACGATGAAGAGCGTGCCATGCGGCAACAGATAAAGCCGTGACGCAATTTTATTGGTTGGATATCAAAATACGGCTTGGTTCATTTGGTTCATTTCAATCCCAAAGCAGATGAGTTCCGGATGTTTTTTCTAACTTTCCGCCACATTTAGGACAGGGACGTAGTTGCGTATCCCATTTTACCAAATGCTTTTTTGAATGACAGAGGGGACATTTTCCTGCATTCAATTTTTTAAATTTTTCGCCTGTCCGGTATTCAATCACAACATCTACCACTTCCTTGCATTTCAAGCAAATAAACGTATCTGTCTTTATCATCATGCCAACATCTTGCCCACCGGAAACAAGCGTAGAATAGCCGCATTTTTTACACTGGTATGTCCACCGCTGTCCCATAATTTACAGCTTACTTTCAACGTTTTTTTTGATTTGCTTTAAAATTCTTTCCATACTTCGATCTGAAAATCTCCCTTCCAATTCCCCATCAAAAAACCGGTTAACTCTAATAAACATTGAGATCAATTTTAACAACGTGATCGTATCTCGATTTTCAAAATCTTTTTTAGAGGCTATTTCTCTGCCTTCTTTCCAATTAACCCAATTAAACGCAATTAATAAATCAAGTTTATCCAATGTATCTATTAAATCCCAGACAATCTTTTTTTCAATAATCGGTTCTATTACAAAACCTTCCGGATTATCGGCGGTTTCAACCCACCCGCCACTTTCTATAAAGTCTTCCGTTTGTTCAATTTCAGGAATTAAGTCAAATAATTTCTTCCAGTCTTTTTTTGATAGCTTATTAATTGTTGAAGAAATATTTTTTAGATCATTATACATTTTGTTGCGTTTTTTTCAGCATGAAGCATCGGTATGTTAGCCAACGTTGTTATTATTTCCATTTCTCTGTTAATAATCTTTTATACATCGAATAGCAAATCCTGATCTTTTATTTCCAACATACAATGAAAATCTTTCGACACTTGGTGACTTATGGTTAATATACCGGTACCAAGCGTAAGTATTGTCTTCTTCTGTAGAAGACCACCAAAAAGTGTTATCATTAATCCAATTAAAACTTCCATCATAATAATTTCTAGCCCCACTTGGTAAAGCAGTAAAACCACTTTCATTGGTAGCACCAACATTTTCACTCTCCCAATGTTCAGTTCCTCTTTCTTTTAATTTTCCACCTGCAATACTATCTCCACCCAAATAGTTAATTAAAATTCCCCATTCTTTATCTGTAGGTATGTGCCAACCCGTTGGTGCTAATCTTCTTGGGTCAGAAACAGCATACCAGTTATATAACATTCCATACGTAGCAATAGAATCTGCATTCTTTATGTTATTATAACTACAATATGCACCAGAAGTGGTGGTGTCCCATTTTGCATTTTCAGTTACATTAATGACCGGATCTCCATTCCGATAATGAATTGTACGCAGATTTTCAGCCATCCATATCTGAGAACCAATTTTAATTGTTTTATAGACATTTCCATCTTGGTCAGTCATCGTTCCATATTTAAGATTAGGATTAAAGGCGGCTGTGGTTTTCCCCTTGGTTAAATTTACCAAGTCGACATTCTTTTTTTCGCAACTTGTCACTGTTATTATAATAAATCCAATTATAAGAATCAGATTTATTAAATCTTTATTTTGTTTTTTCATTTTAGTATGATTTACTTGTCATCATCTTCAATATGCTGGCTAACTCCTTATATCTTAATACAATACGGTTATCCCCGAAATACTCCCGGACAATTGTGCTCTTCCCAAATAAATACTGTGAGACCATTCATGGCTGCAAGGGTTTGGTTTTTTGGTTGCTGTAAAGTTAAGAAAAAACTGAAAATATTGTTCGGTTTAATTTAACTGGAAAATTCACATAGAAACTGTTGTCCGGGCATCCGCCTGGACAATGAAGGGCAAAAACCAGCAGGCACTTTTAAAGTGGATCCAGCAAAAGGACAACAACGGTCTTTTTGTTTTTTTAGGATTTCTGTTTTCGCCAATGGTACGGCTTTTGTGAAAACTTTCCTAACTTTGGAGAATATGTTCATTTAAATCATGATGTTCCATTGGACATTCGTGTATCGAATAATTTTCAACCATGAATTGTTCTGTGTAACGTAAAATATAAAAAAATAAACCATGAAAGCAGCTGTCATAACAACCTATCCGCCGCGCGAATGCGGAATTGCCACATTTACAGAAAACCTGATCCGGTCTATTCCGCATGAAGCTGACGGAAAAAAAGAGGAAAACAACATTTTTGTGGTAGCCATGACGGATAAAGACGGAGCTTATGCCTATCCTGACATTGTCAAGTACAGCATCCGCGAAAGCCACCAGAAAGACTATTTAAAAGCAGCTGACTTTATCAACTACAGTGCGGATATTTGTATTCTGCAACATGAGTTTGGCATTTTCGGCGGGAACAGCGGCGTTTATATCCTGCCACTCATCAACCGGTTAAAAGTTCCGTTGATGGTTACCTTTCACACCGTACTGAAAGAACCCACTTTTAGCGAAAAAGCCATCATCACCGAAATTGGAAAAAAGGCGGATAAGATCGTGGTGATGAGTAAAATGGCGGTAAATTTCCTGGAAGAAATTTACCAGATTCCACGCCGGAAAATCACCATTATCGAACATGGATTCCCTGAATTTGACTACCAAAACCACGATGATTACAAGAAAAAGTTCCATCTCGAAGACAAAATTTCTCTTATGACTTTCGGGCTGCTGAGCCGGGGAAAAGGCATTGAAACCGTTATCCGGGCTTTGCCCCGCGTGGTGGAGAAATTCCCGCAGGTAGAATACCTCATTATTGGAAAGACCCATCCGGGCGTAGTCAGGGTTTCCGGAGAAGAATACCGCCATTTTCTGAAACGGCTGGTGCAAAAAAACAAGCTGGGAAAACATGTCGTATTTATCGACAGTTTTTTGGAAGAAAAAGACCTGTGTGCCTATTTGTCAGCTACCGATATTTACATTACACCCTATCCCAACGAAGCACAAATTACCAGCGGCACCCTGACGTATGCTGTGGGAGCCGGAGCAGCCGTTGTTTCTACGCCTTATTGGCATGCGGTTGAATTACTCGACAAAGGTCGTGGGGTTCTCTTTCCGTTCAACGACCATGAAGCATTAGCCGATGTACTCATCGACCTGCTGGAAAACCCGGCAAAAATGAAAGAGATCCGGAATAAAGCCTTTAATTACGGTAAAAAAGTCACCTGGCCGTTACAGGGAAAGAAATATCTAAAAACAGCTGAAACAGCCATCAGAAAACACCAAAAGCCTAAAAATTACAATGAAAAAATTATTGACCCCACCCTGCTGCCGTCACTCAACCTGAGTCATGTAAAACGACTGACCGATGCCACCGGCATCTTACAACATGCCAAATATAATATTCCGGACTATCATCACGGCTATTGTCTTGACGACAATGCCCGGGCGTTGCTGGTGATGACCATGGTACACGAACGGCAAAAAGAACCGGAAGCCATCGATTTGATGTCCACTTATCTTTCTTTTATCAATTATATGCAAAACGAAGATGGCTCCTTCCATAATTTTATGGGATACGACCATCAGTATCTGGATAAAAAAGGTTCGGAAGATGCTTTTGGCCGGGCCGTATGGGCTTTGGGATTTTTATTGGCCCATGCCCCCAACGACGCCTTTTTTCAAATTGCCAAGCACTTGTTCAGCCGTTCCATTCAGCAGTTCAACGATTTGCAAAGTCTGCGCGGGATTGCCAACACATTGATGGGGATCAACTATTATCTGAAACGGTTTCCGTGGGATGAAGGCATGGTAAACATCATGGCCGGCATGGCCGATAAACTGGTGAAAGCTTTTGAAAAAGAAAGTGATGCCGAATGGCAATGGTTCGAACCGATTCTTACTTACGATAACGGACTTCTGCCGGCATCCCTGTTTTGCACTTACGAAAAAACCGAACAGGAAAAATATCTGCAAATTGCTGAAAAAAGCCTTTCTTTTCTTGACAAAACCATTTTCGAAGGCGATCATATCTCTCTCATCGGCAACGAAGGCTGGTTTAAAAAAGGAGGAGAAAGGGCTCGTTTCTCACAACAACCTATTGATGCTATGGCCATGGTGCTGATGTACGAAAAAGCTTACCTGGTAAGCGAAACAAAGAAAGATTATCTCCGTAGAATGTTTACTTCGTACATGTGGTTCCTTGGCGAAAACGATTTGCGTATTCCTTTGTTTGATTACGAAACCAAAGGATGTTGTGACGGACTGGAAAAAGAGGGCGTGAACCGCAACCAGGGAGCAGAAAGCATGCTGGCTTATCTGCTATCCCATCTTACGGTACTAGAAGCTTTTGAAAAAGAAAAAACCATATAAACACGAAAGGAGCTTATCATGAAACCCGTGATCCGCTATGCAAAAAATCCCATCCTGACGAAAGAGGATGTGCCGTATCCGGTAGCTACCGTACACAATGCTGCCGTGGTAAAACACAACGGAAAATACGTGATGATCTTCCGATCACATCTTCATAACGGAAGAAGCATCCTCGGCATTGCCGACAGTGAAAACGGAACGGACTTTAAAGTCAGGAAAAAACCTTTTATGACTCCGGAAGACAAAAGTCCATACCAGGAATATGAATCATGGAGTATCGAAGATCCTCGAATTACTTTTATTGACGGGGAATACATCATTACTTATAGCGCTTACTCGCCACACGGAATACGGATAGGGCTGGCCAAAACCCGTGATTTTGAGAAAGTGGAACGCTTTTCCATGATCACTGAAGCCGATTATCGCAATGTGGTCATTTTCCCGGAAAAGTTCAACGGTTTATATGCCCGTCTCGACCGGCCTCATTCCGAAATCAGCCCCTGGTCGATCTGGATTTCCTATTCTCCTGATTTGCGCTATTGGGGCGAATCGAAACGGATTATGAATCCTGTTCCGTACCATTGGGATGAAATGAAAATTGGTCCGGGAGCGCCTCCCATAAAAACCGACAAAGGCTGGCTGAACATCTATCATGGTGTTTTCCCTACGATGGATGGCAGTGTTTACCGGCTGGGCGTGGCATTACACGATTTAAATGATCCGTCCAAAATCATAGGCGTAAGCGATGACTGGATTTTACAGCCTGAAGATCCGTGGGAAATCACCGGTTACGTGCACAATGTGGTATTCAGCTGCGCTGCCGTTCCGGAAGATAACGGTATTATTCGCCTTTACTGGGGCGGAGCAGACACCGTGATGTGTACCGGAACCGCACGAATTGACGATTTGGTAGAAATGTGTTTAACCCACTCAAGAAAAGCCATTCCCTGATATGGATGATATTCTGAAAAACAAAAAGATCGCTATTTTATCACCGGCCTGCTGGCGCACCCCGCCACGAAAATACGGCCCGTGGGAACAGGTGGCATCCAATATTGCCGAAGGATTGGTAAACCGTGGCTACGATGTCACCCTTTTTGCCACAGCCGATTCGCTGACCAAAGGAAAACTGGAAGCAGTATGTGACAAACCTTACGGCGAACATCCCGAAATGGATGCCAAAGTGTGTGAGTCCTTGCACATTTCTCATTTTATGGAAATGGCGGATCAGTTTGATATCTTACACAACAACTACGATTTTCTTCCGCTGACCTATTCACGACTGATCAAAACCCCGATGGTCACCACCATTCATGGTTTCTCTTCTCCCAAGATCATTCCGGTTTACAAAAAATACAATTCCACGGGCTGGTATGTCTCCATCAGCAATTCCGACCGCAGTCCGGAACTGGATTATATAGCCACGGTGTACAACGGCATCTATCCCGACGATTTTCATTTCAGAGAAAATCATGGCGACTATCTGCTTTTCTTTGGACGTATTCATCCCGAAAAGGGAACAACAGAAGCGATAGAAATTGCCCGTCAGGCCGGAATGCGACTGATCATTTCCGGACTCATCCAGGACGAAAAATACTTTAACGAAAAAGTAAAGCCACAAATTGACGGAGAACAGATTGTGTACGTGGGGAATTCCGGCCCGAAACAACGCGATAAGCTGCTTGGCGAGGCTTATGCTTTGCTCCATCCCATCCGTTTTGAAGAACCATTCGGACTGAGCGTAGCCGAAGCCATGATGTGCGGAACGCCAGTGATCGCATTCAACCGCGGTTCAATGCCGGAACTTATTTTACATGAAAAAACAGGATTTCTGGTGCAAAACGTTCACGAAGCAGTAGCGGTTTTGCCCCAGGTAAAACAACTCCGGAGAAACGATTGCCGCTCACATGCCCTCAGTCATTTCAGCATCAACAAAATGATTGACGGCTATGTAAATGTTTACCGGAAAATTTTGGAACAGGTATCATCAGGGCAATAAAAACCCGGCGTCACGGCTATTTCTTAGTTTTTTACCGGTGTGAGCTGATTCAGTAAGTCATTCAGCTTAAATTTTACAATTCCGGAACGGGTGTCAGAAGCCGCATAAGGCAATATTACCCATTCGTTATGCAGCAGGGCGCCACAGGCATATACTACATTCGGGACATAGCCGTTTCGTTCGGTTTCGCGAGGTACCAGCAGCGGGTCTTTCAATTCGCCAATCACTTTTGACGGATCGTTCAAATCCAGCAAAATAGCACCCAGCGAATACGTACGTACCGGACCTACACCATGGGTCAGTAATAACCATCCCTTCGGGGTTTTGATGGGAGAACCGCTGTTCCCAATTTGGATAAATTCCCAGAAAAATTTGGGTTCACGAATCAACACCGGATTTTCCCAATAATTCAGGCTGTCGCTGTACATGATGTACAGGTTTTCGTTGTCGTTGCGCGAAATCATGGCATATTTCCCGTTGATCTTTTCCGGGAAAAGGGCCATTCCTTTATTTTGCGAACCCGGGCCGGTCATAGTGCTGATTTTGAAACGGAAAAAGTCTTTGGTTTCAATCAACTGCGGAAGTATGGTAATCCCGTTGTAAGCCGTATAAGGGGCATAATAGGTGTATTTTCCGTTTCCGCCACTAAAAGCCACAAACCGGGCATCTTCTATAGCGCGGATATCGGTAGTGGAACGGGGGAAGATCACTCTTTCCGAAATATCGGAATCATCATGAAATTCTATCTCGTAATTTGACCGTAAAATCCAGTACAGCGTATCAATGGCTTGTTCTTCTTTGGGGGTAAGGATTCCTTTTTCGCGAAAATGTTTAATACTTTCTTCCAGTTCCTCGGCCGTAAAGTTATCCAGCAAATCATCAAAAATGGACTTTACCCATTCATATTGCCCCATATCCGACAGTTTCATGATAAAATCCTGTTTGCTGTACTCCGCCGAATGAATGATTTTGGCTTTTTCCACCAGGTGGCTCAACTCATCCATTTCGATATCGCCGGTTTCATCCAGCGTGCCACTCCGGAAAACCACCGACGACATGTGCCCTTCGCCGACAGCACGAAAACTGATAATGACTTTCAATCGCCGTGCAGCCATATCTTCCGGTGTTTGAAAAGGATGCGGTACAATGGATGGGTTGAACAAAGCAGCCGACTCAATGGAATATTCCAACGTAAAATAAGCCCCTACCAACAATTTGTTTTCCAACGAAAGCTCATTGTAAATGGTAATATCAAGATGTTTGATAATCTCATCGAAATTATCCTTAAAAATACGTTTTACATTTTTGTGCCTTTTTTCAAAATTGGAAATAATTTGTTCCAAAATCCGGCCTTTCTCTTTTTCAGAAAGCTTTAGCACACGGTCTATCACCTTATAAATGCGCACTTTATCTAAGCCAAAGAGTTTGGTAATCACCCGGCTTTCATCAGGAAGAAAAGAAATTTTCTGCCTGTAAATTTTCACTTTGCTATGAGCATAATTCATGGCCCTGTTTTTTTACAGCTAAGATAGGATATTTTGCGTGAATTTTACAACCCGGAAGCACTCATTTTTATCCTGTCTGTGCTACAGACATCGTTCGGGCATCCGCCCGGACGATGAAAGTTTATTTATTTCCGTAAGGTGGTTTTTCTTTAGCAAACTCTGTTTACCGGCATCTTTCCAAAAATGCCTTAACTGCCGGAAAGATTTTGTCCGGCGCTTCAATAAAGCCCATGTGGCCAACGTGTTCAAGAATAATGGCTTCGGCATGCTCCGGCAAGGCCAGCTGTTTCATTATCTTTTCAGTCGGAATACGGGAGTCCTGTTTGCCTACCACAAAAAAGACCGGAAAACCGGCATCTTTTAACAAAGCCAGATGATCATCCCGGTCGCGCATTCCGGCCATCGCTGCAATCACACCCTCCTTGGATGTTTCCAGCGAAACTTCACGCAAACGATTGATTTCTGCAGAATACTTAGAAACATTTTCTTCCGCAAAAAGCAACGGAATAAATTGTGCTATAAAATCTTTATGGTCTTTTTTTACCACTTCAATGGTCCGTGTACGGTTTTGCTTGCCCTGCTCATCATCGCCGGCAGCATGCGAATGGAACAGTACCAGTGCTTTCATCATTTCCGGAAACCGGTGGGCAAAAGCCAGCGAAATATAGCCGCCCATAGAGTGTCCTACCAGAACCGCTTGCTGCACCTTTTCAGCCTCTAAAACCGCTTTTACAGCATCAGCCATAAACGGCATCGTGTGATTTTCAGCAAACACCGGTGTTTTCCCAAAACCGGGCAAATCGACAGCAATCACCTGAAAACCGGACTGTAAAAAACCGGTCAAGTCATCCCAAATATGCAGGTTTTCTAAAAATCCATGCAACAAAACTACCGGTAGACCGGTTCCCGTTACGGAATAATTTATCTTTTTTCCTTGAAAATCAACTTGTTTTTCCATCATACAACCCATTTGTTTAATTTTGGTAAAATTAAGGGTTTCAGAAAACAACCACAACCCACAGAAAAATTTTAATGAAACGAAAAACCATTTTATTTATCGGCGGCTACGGCTCGAAAGGAGGCAAAGCCGAAACCCTGCGGCAAAAAAGGGGCTGGAATGTTCTGGCTCTGCTTCCCGATTACGATAAGGGACTAACGCAATGGATCACCGCAGCAGCAAAAATTCTGGAAGAAAATCCGGTTTCTGAAATCCATGCTTCTTCCACCGGGGCTTTGGTCGCCTGCCAGTTTCCGCTCCCAAAAGTACTTTACAGCCTGGTGATCGACCCGTTCAGACAACCGCGAGATCCGCTTTTCTCAAAAAAATTTCTTCAGGAAGCGTACGTCATTACCTCTTGTTCTCCCTGTAAAATTATTCTCTCTGAAAAGGACGATGTTCTTTTTGAACAAATCACCCTGGATTTTTGCCGCAAAAACCATATCACACCTATTATTTCGCCAAACGATGACC